>JAIBAT010000098.1 GCA_019695055.1 Candidatus Sumerlaeaceae bacterium
ACCCATGAAATGAAGTTGAGGTATGATCCAGGGACCCTGGTAACACCATATTCCAGGGACATGGTAACAGTTTGGGTTCCCTGGGAAAACGGTCTTGGGAGTGGGTGACAGAATTTTGATAGGGGCTTTGGGCCAGGAGGTGGCCGATGCCCTGGAAAGTGAGTTCTGTCATGGATGTGCGTGTGGAGTTTGTTGAGAAGTGGATGAAGGACGAGGTTTCGTTTGGTGAGTTGTGTCGCCGGTTTGGCGTCAGCCGCAAAACCGGATACAAGATCCTCAAGCGCTTCCGCGAGGGTGGCACGGCGGCGCTGGAGAACTGGAGTTGTCGGCCGCATCGGTCGCCAAACCGCACACCGGCGGCGGTCGAAAGCAAGATCGTCGAGATTCGGGCCAGGCACAACAGCTGGGGGCCCAAGAAGATCCGGTATGTGTTTGAGAGTGAGGGGCTTGAGGGACCGGCGCCCAGCACGATTGCGGCGGTGCTCAAGCGACGTGGGTTGGTCAGGCCGACAGCGCGGCGGCGGGCTAAAGGTGTGCCGTCGGAGAGCCTGATCGAGCCGAGGCGCCCCAACGATGTGTGGTGCATTGATTTCAAGGGTTGGTTTCGCACGGGCAATGGACTGCGGTGCGACCCCCTGACGGTGCTCGATTCGTGGAGCCGGTTTCTGGTGTGTTGCCACGGTTTGTTTGATGGAACGAAAACCGAGCAGGTGCGCGAGGTGTTTGAGCGGTTGTTTGATGAGTATGGTTTGCCGGGTGCGATTTTGAGCGACAATGGTTCCCCGTGGGCTAGCACGTCAGCCGGTGGCCTGACGAAGTTGTCGGTGTGGTGGATCAAGCTGGGCATCATGCCGTACCGGATTTTCCCGGGTCGTCCGCAGGAGAATGGTCGTCTGGAGCGATTTCACCGGACGCTGAAGGCGGAGACGGCGCGGCCTGCGGCGATGACGGCTGCGCTTCAGCAGACGCGGTTTGATGAGTTTCGGTGTGAGTACAATGAGCTGCGTCCGCATGAGACGCTGGGTCAGGTGCCTCCGGGGCGGTTGTACGAGAAGTCGGTGCGCGAGTACAGGCGGGAGGCGTGGGGTTTTGATTACCCGTCGCACATGGTGGAGCGCCGTGTTTACAGCACGGGTCAGATCAATTGGGGTGACCGACTTTATCATATTTCGGGTGCGCTGAGTGGTGAGACGATTGGGTTGGAGGAGGATGAGTTTAGTCCTCGGGCGAGGATTTACCTGGGTGATTATGTGGTGGGGGTGCTGGACTTTGTCACGGGGCGTGTGAACCCAGCGGCGCGCAGTGTTGGATTGATGAGGGTGGGCAAATCTTGCTGTGAGGAGGTGGGCAGTGGTGGCAAAGATGGGTTGATTGAGCGGGTGAGTGTGTTACCTATGTCCCTAGAATAAGTGTCACCTATCTCCCCGACCGAACATTAGGTGGGTCAAATTGGATGGGGGTGAGCGGTGGGGCGGGTTGGAGTTATCGGACGGATGGATTTATCGGAGAAGGGTGCTGGTGGGGTGTGGGGACGGGGTCGCGCTACGGTGTTGTTGCGTTTCCGGCCCACGCTGATTTCAGGAGGAACGCTTCCAGTTCGTCAAAGGAGCCGAACACCTCGGTGGCGCAGCCGAGGGTCCAACTGCTGACCTGGGCGGCGGGCATGCCGAGGACGACATAGCTGGGGATTCCAAAGCGGTAGGCGAGGGTCAGCTCGCCGGCGGTGCCGGCGCCGCGGATGGCGTGTTCGTCCCAGTAGCAAACGATGAAATGGGTCAGGTTCAGAACCTGGTCCAGATCATGGTCTATGATGCGGCGGATGGGGTTCAGGAACCTGGGACGATCTTCGGACTTCCAGCGGCGGAAGTGCTGGTTTTCCTCGGGGGTCAGGATGGCGACCTCGTTGATGCAGGGATTGAAAACGCGCAGGCCGAGGTGGGTGGTGATGAATGCCTCGACGCGCTTGCGCCAGCCCTTGCCGCCGTCGGGGGCATACTCGATGGCCCCGGCGAGGTAAACGTGCTTGGAGTCGGGCTCGGCGGCGGGCGGGGTCAACCCACCCACTTCTTCTTCTCGTTCTCGGCCTTTTCCTGGGCAAGGGGACGGCGAAGGCGCGCAGAACTGGATGGCTTTGGGGGGGCGCCCTCGACGTCGGAAGGCGGTTCCGCCGGGCCGGTGGCCACGCCGCTGGCCTTCAATTGCATCCGGAGTTGCACGTCGCGCATGGAGTACTCGCGGTGGCGCGGGTGGACGTTGACGAGCAGCGACGAAACATTCTTCAGGAGCCGATCGGGTTGAAACGGTTTGGGCACATAGAGGTTCGCGCCCAACTTATACCCATACTTGATGTCCAGCGTGGATTCCTTAGCGGAAAGAAAAACAATGGGAAGGTGGCTGTATTTCGGGTTCTTCCGTATCGTTTCCAAGATCTGGTAGCCGGTGATTTTCGGCATCATGATGTCGAGAATGGCCAGATCCGGGTCGAAAACTTCGAAAATTTCCAGGGCCTGGGCGGGATCAGTAAGGGCCAGAACCTCGTACTGCGAAGACAAGCTGATCTGTACCAAGTCAAGAATGTCGCGGTCATCGTCGACCACCATAACTCGAATTGAATCAGCACTCATGTTGAAGCTCCTTGGGGGCCGCGAGCCTGATCAGCCCTTTGCTGCTTTCCTGTTGAGAGTTTTCGCGTGCATTTCTTTTCTCTTCTGAAATCTGTTTATTCGTGTCAGCAGCATGAAGTCAATACCAATCCCCAGAGAGGTCACGGAGACATTGGACAGGAAAGGCAGGACGGCCGCCACTGACTACGCGGAATGCCTGAGGCAAGTCGCCGTCGGCGCCCTCCGGGAGGATATCCGGTCGGGGGATGTGACTTCGGCGATTTTTGGGCCGCGGGAACGGGGATCGGCCCGGATCTTTGCGAAGCAGGCGGGAGTCCTGAGCGGGGCAGGGGCCATCGCAGTGGTGTTCGGCAAACTTGACCCCAAGGCCAGGGTTCGGATGCACATGAAGGACGGACAGGCCTTTCGCCCGGGTGATACCATTGCCACGGTGGAAGCGAAGCTTTCGGCACTGTTCACCGGCGAACGCACGGCGCTGAACATCCTGCAGCAGATGTCCGGAATCGCGACCCTGACTTGCCAGTTCGTGAAGGCGCTGGGGGCGGACGCCCGGATGGGAATTTACGACACCCGCAAGACCACCCCGCTGTTGAGGGTGCTGGAGAAGCAGGCGGTCCTTCATGGTGGCGGGCGGAACCATCGCCTCGCGCTGGATGACATGGCGATGCTGAAGAACAACCACATCGATGCCGCGGGCGGCGTGGCTGCGGCGGTGGAGCGCCTGCGTGGCAGGGGATTCTTCAAGCGACGCCCCAAGCTGCCGCTGTGTATCGAAGCGCGCGATGAGGGGGAAGCGCTGGCCGCGCTGGCCGCGGGGGCGAACATCATCATGCTCGACAATATGACGCCTGCCGAGATTCGGCGCGCGGTGGCAAGGCTGCGCAAGGCGTCCGAAATTTCCCTGATGCGGATGCCGCAGGTGGAAATCAGCGGGGGAGTGAACCTGGGAAATGTGCGAATCTACCGCAACCTGCCCATCGATCGGATTTCCGTCGGCGCGCTGACGCACTCGGCTCCTGCCGTGGACATCGCCATGCACATCAAATAGACTGCCTGGGTGCCCCGGTTTTTCTAACTCAGAACTCAGAGCTCGGAACTCAGAACTCCTAAAGCTCCTGCTTGGGCTTCAGCGTGTAGTGGCGCCACTGGCTTTCCTTGTCGCAAACCGGGGCGATTTCGGTAATGAGGTCCACCGGAACCATCTGGGTCGGCTTCGCGTAGAAGCGCTCGCGGGTGGTCATGGATTCGTAGCCGGGTTTCTCCAGCTTGATGTCGTAGTACCAATCCCAGTTGTAGGGAACGTCCACGGGGGTCTGGCCGCGGTAAACGCCGTTAATCCAGCACTTCGCGCCGGGCGGGTCGCTGGTAATCGTGGCCGATTTTCGAATGCAGCCCGTCAGAGACAACGCCGCGATCAGCATCACGGCACAAACCTTGGCAGCACGAACAGCGTTCTTCATCAGTCTCTCCGGTGAAATCTCAGGCACTACAGTTGTTGGTCTTAGCGCGATTTTTGGCAATTTCCACCGAAAAAGCGCGCACCGAGAGGCATCTACATCCGTTCGACAACACCCTTCACCAGCGTCTTGAGGCGGGGTTCGGCCTCGCCGGCCACGCGGATGATGTCCTCCAGGTTTGCTGGATGCAGAGCGTCGGGCAGGCACGCGTCCGTCACAGTTGAAATGCCCAGAATCCTCATACCCGAGTGAACGGCGACGATAACCTCGGGGACAGTGGACATGGTGACAATATCCGCGCCAATGCGCTGGAACATGCGATACTCTGCCGCCGTCTCCAGGTTCGGACCGGTGACGGACACCATAATGCCGCGGTGGACGTTTGCGATCTTCTGGTCGATGGCGACCTGCTGCGCGATGGCGATCAAGGCCTTGTCGTAGGGCTGGCTCATGTCGGGAAAGCGCGGGCCCAGCTCGTCATCGTTGGGCCCAATGAGCGGGTTGTCGCCCATCAGGTTGATGTGGTCGTTCACCAGCACCAGCGAGCCCGGGGGAATGAGGGCGTTCATGCTGCCAACGGCGTTCATCACGATGAGCGTCTTCGCGCCCAGCGCGCGCATGACCCGCACGGGAAACGTGATCTGCTGCATGGTGTAGCCTTCGTAATAGTGAAAGCGCCCCTGCATCATGAAGACGGATTTCCCGGCGAACTTGCCCAGGTGGAGTTTACCGGCGTGGGATTCCACCGTGCTGACGGGGAAGTGGGGGATATCGCCGTACTCGATGACCGTCTTGTCCGTCACCTCGGCCGCCAGGGCGCCCATGCCGGTGCCCAGAATGATGCCGACCTCCGGCGCGGTCTTGGTGCGCGAGGTGATGTAATCCGTTGCCGCCTTGATCTGGTCGCGAAGCTTCATCAGTTAACTCCAAGATGGTGGAAAAGCGCTGCCAAACACCCATGGGGAGAAAGGGGTGTCAATTCAGTTTACCAGCGTTGACAGTGCGCACCCTTTCGTCTCTGGATGGGGCAATTATGAAATGGTCACAGCTCAGGCACCAGGTGGAAAACCGCTTTGCCGATTCCATCGCGGGCCGCGTCTCGATACACAATGCGAGGTACCGAACCTTCTGGTGGGGCGCCTCGCGCGTTTGGATTGAAATCGACAAGACTCAAGTCATTAACATGTCCTGGATGACTGGAGGCGGAGAATTTGACAAGGAAGCCCACCGCTTGATGAACCTAAAACCAACACAACGGGTGCCTTGGACAGTCCCTCCACATATTGAAACCGCGGTAAAAACAATTCTCGCAAGTCGCTCAGTCTTCTCAAATCAAGATGCTGTTAATGCGTTTCAGGATTTTCTCATGAACCCCGTCGAGAACAATCTGAAATCAGAGAATCCACTGCTTCGCGCACTCTCAATGCTCGATCGCAAGGTCGGCAAACGACGTTTGAAGAGCCTGAATGCGAAAGAGGAACACCCACTCGTTCGGCAGCTCTATGAATTTCGCTGCAAAGCTGAAGGCATCGGGCTATAGTCGAGCAGCGAATGCCGAAACAAAGGGAGATAAACGGGGAGACCGGCTGCAAGGAGTGGGGGGGCATTCAGTGCGGAGGCTGATGACGGCAGGTTGTTTTTAAATAGAGCAAAGGCCAAGCGTCCCCGAACTTCCGGTTCTTGTTCAAGGCCCACATTGTTAATAAGTTAATTAAATAAGAATATAACTCATGCAGTGCCGGTTTCTGGTGGCAAGAATACTATACATATGCGCCAATCACCTCGCCAACCCGACCTTCTTGATTTGCTGGATGGAATGCGTTCCCTCTTCGAAAAGAGGCTGGTTGGCCCGTTTGAGGGACTCGTATTTCGTTCGGTGTCGAAGGATTACGCGAAGGATCCTGACTTGCTCTCCGGAAACGGTGCCTTCGAGCACGCCGGGCGATGGAACCCAAAGGGCGTATTTCGAGCTGTCCATGGAAGCGAATCCCCGGAACTGGCATTATCCGAAGCCCTTGCCGTGGGACGTCGAAGCGGTTTTCCCGACGAGCAGCAGCTCCCAAGGGTAACCCGTGCTATCAGGGTCCGACTCTCCCGGGTTCTGGACCTGCGCCACCCAGCCGTTCTGCGGGAACTAAAGGTCACCATCAGACAACTAAAGTCCCATACATGGTGGCAGAGCCCAAAGGCAGGACAGGAGGCGCTGACGCAATCCATTGGCCGCGCGGCGTCAGAAACCGGGTTTGAGGGGATAATTGTGCCATCCGCTGTCTCGAAGTCGGAATTCAACCTGATTGTATTTCCCTCCAACCTATCCGCGCGTTCACGAATGGAAATTGGCGATTCGGGATACTGATCTCACCTTTCGTTGACATGCAATTTTGCATGCATATTTTCAGATCCGATCATGTATGGTTGTGTACATTATCGGAGGAGAGCATTGCCGGCGGAAATTAAATCGGTGCGGGATCGAGGCGGGAAAGGCGCGAAGCCTCTTGCGCCCATGCGGTTAAAGTCAGCCTCTCGCACAGAGCGTGAGGCTGGTGGGCCGCGCGCGCTGCGACTTAAGCTGGGTCTTGATCAGCATCAGATGGCTCGTGTCCTCGACATTTCTGTGCGGTCCCTGTCCGATCTGGAGAACGGGGGCCAGGACTCCGTGCCGACCGCGAATCGCCGTCTCACGGAACTTCGACGTTTTTATGCCCGCCTTTCCAGGGTTGCCCGGCTTTCCCCCAGGGATTCGAGGCAATGGTTCCTGTCGCCCAATAGAAGTCTTGGCAATCTTAGCCCCCTGGAAGCCATCGAGCGCGGCCATATTGACCGCCTGTGGGACATGGTCTTTCAGTTGGAGTCGGGCGCGCTCTCCTGAAACGGCAACATTATGAGGCAAATGCGCCAAGGGTTAACAACGAGTGGGGAAGCATTCAACGCGAAGGCCGGTGCTGGCGGGTGGTTGTTAAATATTAAATGGGAAAAAGGTCAAGCGTCCCCGAATATCAAGATGGGAAGGGTGGAGGCCACATTGTCCCAGCAATACCATGATGGCGATAAACGTCCTGAATTAGTCTTACTGGCAGTTCAAAGAGCCTTACTCGGTGAGATTGGGCCCTGCCTTAGGGTGGTTTCGGTTAAATCGGAGCCTAACCATATTCATCTAATGTGCTATTTCGACGGTGAGATTTCTGACACAGACCGTGAGTCAATGTCCGTTGTTGAGACGGAACTGATCGCAGGATTTCCGGAGTCATACGATATTACTCACTCAGCAATTCGATGCGACTTTCCTGAACTTATTTCAGTGGAATTTCCGTGGGCATATTGTAGAAGGGAGTGAGCAATAGACGCTGCTCGATAAGTGCGATACCTCAAAAGTACAAGTGCGGAGACATTCGATGACTGTCCCCGATTTCAGGATGGTGGAAAAGCGCTGCCAAACACCCATGGGGAGAAAGGGGTGTCAATAGCAACGGCAAGGGATGCGAAGATGGCGGATTTCAGCCACTTGTCAAAGGTTTTCGACCAGAACTTTTTTTGCGGGCGATTTTTTAAGTTTCGTGATTTCAAAGAACGGTAAGGATTAAATAGGTTTTATTTCCTTCATTTTGTCAGGGCAAAGCCTGGACAGGATCACAGGACTGACAGGATTCTGGCGGTACAGTGGGCAGGGGGTTGGCGATCATGTTGAAAAGACACTAACACAGGGGAAATGGGTTTGCCTATTCCCTTACGGACGCTTAGGACTGCTTCTGGACCCATAAAATGAAGTTGATCAAATCGTAGCGGGCAAAATTGTGCGGGTGGTGGGTGATGAGCGATAAGCGTTGGGAGAGAGGGCTTGGATGGGTGCTTTGGGGTATTGTAAAATTAATTGGGGAAAACGTCAACCGTCCCCGAATTTCTCCGACACGCGAAACACTCACTGAAAATAAGATGCTCTCGCACATCAGAAACTACGCACCGGCGCAAGAAGCCCTCCGCGAGACGGTTACCTTTAGTCAGCGGATTCTAATGTCTGATTACTGATTTGATGGGCCAGCAGTTCCAAAAGCGGTTCAAGACGATCGCCCTCAACCCCGTTATAGTGTTTCCACAGGAGTTGTTCGCCAGCCTCAGACAATAGCTCACAATCGCATTCTCCGGTTTCCCAAACGGTAGCGCGTCCCACCCAAGAACTGGAAAACAGGTCTAACGTAGCACCCGTTGCTTCAGGGAGGCGGCTATATTCCAGTTCAATTCCGGTGTTTGCGAGCCGCTGCTTATGGTTCGAGAACCAGCAGAATAGCGCATCAATTGGAGCCTGACTCATCGGCCCTCCTTTAATACCAAGTATTCGTTGCCAAACGTTCGAAATTTGAATTGCGGAGACGGTTGACGTCCACCACAAGGAAAATAGGGACAGGTTTATTTTCATTTTGCCTGATCTCTCTAAATTCACCACCCCCAGAAGCAGAAATTGAAGTTCGCGACTACGTGCCGCGGTAGGTGGAATAGCCGTAGGGGCTGAGGAGCAGGGGAATGTGATGATGCTCCTCCGGCTCGGAAACCGTAAAGGTCACCTCCGCTAGGGGAAAGAACGGAATCACGCCTTGCGATTGAAAATAGGTCGTCAGGCGAAAGGCCAGCCGGTAGGTTCCCTTTTCGAGGGCGAAGTCGGGTGGCAACCATTCCATGACGCGGCCATCGGGGTCGGTTTCAGCGCGGGTTACCTGGCGCCATTCCAGGTTGGACTCGAGATGTTCCAGTGCCACCGGGATGCCCTCGGCACCGGTTCCCCGCGACAGGTCCAGTACGTGGGTGGTTACGGGGGGGCGTTTGGGGCTCACTTGCCTTTGCCTTCTGGAAAGCGAAACTCAGCCCGCTGGGGGAAGAGGCCGTAGATGCCGCCCGTGTGGATGAACACAACCGTGTCGCGCTTGGTGAAACGCCCCTTGCGGATTTCCTGGCCGAGGCCGTAGAGCGCCTTGCCGGTGTAAACCGGATCGAAGATCTGGCCTTCGTTGCGGCCGCACCAGGCGATGAGGTCCATGACCTCCGGGTAGGGGATGGCGTAGCCTTCGCCGACGTAGCCATCGAGGGTATGGATGGGCGCGGCCGAGTCCTTCCAGCGAAGGCCGTACTTGGACTTCATCTCCTCAAGAACAACGGAAATATCCTTGATGAAGGTCTCCTCGTCGTCGCAGACGTTCACGCCCCAGACTTCGGGTTTCTTGTGGCCGTGGAGCGCGCGCCCGACGATGAGACCGGCATTTGTGCCGCCGGAGCCGGTCGCCGTGACGATGTGGTTGATCTTTAACCCGGACTTTTCGGCTTGGGACATGATTTCCGAGTAGGCGCGGACGTAGCCCCAGGAGCCCACGGCATTGGATGCGCCGACGGGGATGTAATAGGCCTTCTTGCCCTGGCGGGCGTATTGCTCGGTGAGGTCGGCGACGATCTTTGGGCGCTGGGTGGAGTAGACCTCGCGCGGAAAAAAGGAGAAGCTGGCCCCGGCGAGATAATCGAGCAGCAGGTTGCCGTCCGGCGGTCCCTCGCCGGCGCCGCGCAGGATGAGGTGGCAACCCAGCCCAAGGCGCGCGCAGGCCAGGGCCGTGGCGCGGCAGTGGTTGGACTGGATGCCACCCACGGTGATGATGACGTCGGCCTTCCGGGCCAGCGCCTCGGCGAGCGAGAACTCAATCTTGCGGACCTTGTTGCCGCTCAGCGTGGAACCGGTCAGGTCGTCGCGCTTGAAGTAGATTTTCGGCCCGCCGAAGTACTCGGTAAGCCGCGGCATGAACTCCAGGGGCGTGGGCGTTTGCGCCAACGCGATGCGTTTGGGATACTTGATGGTCGTCATGGCGGCATTAGAGCGCGGTCATCCCGCGAGGAAAGCAAAAAAGCAGTCCTCGCGGAAAGGCGGCCCGAGCTGTTAACGCGCCAGTTCGAGGTTCAACACGATCCCCAAGGCATCCGTTTCGTAACGGATGGCCTTGCCGCGGGCCCGGCTCACCGAGCCGTATTCGAGGCGCAGGCGATCCAGTTGTTCCCCGTGGTGCAGGTGGATGACGGAGGCGTCATCCAGAAGCAAATGGGCCACGCCCGAGGCGAACTCGCCGAAGACATGGGATATGGTGCCCCGACCTGTCCGGGTGAACCCCGGTTCGAGTAGTGCGGTGTTCATCGTTTTGTCTCCTTCACGACAAAAGTGATGACACCGAGAAAAGCGAAAACCTCCTGTGCCCCAAGGGGCAAGGAGGTCGACGTTTGATGCGCCCCTGCGGGCCACCCACATCGACTCCCGAAACTTCCGGGCGAGCCTTGGCACCGTGTCCTCAATTCGGATCGGTTGCCCAGCGTTCACAGGCCTCGTGGCCTCCCGCTGTCTCGATGCATTGTGCTGCAATGTTTATTACTCTGGTGGGCCCGGGAAATTTTGCGGTCCTTGGATTTTTCGGTGGCGCGAAATTCCATGGCTGGGTTGAGGGGGGCTGTGAGGCCCCATTTGTCCCCTTGATTTCCGTGGAGCGGTGCCAGAAATGATTACCCAATAAGTATGGATAGCTCAAAACGCCAGAGCCGGGCCGACCGGCGCCATCAAACGAATCCGGACATTGAGGAGGAGCGCCGACGCACCAACCCTCGGACGGAATTCCATGCTCTTTCGGTGGTGTCGCCACAGGCGTTCATGATTTTTGTGCAGGACATTCTCGCGGCAGACAACATCTCGCTGGCGCGGGAGAGTTTGATGCAGCACTTGGGGCGCTCCAAGGCCCCCACGGTTATCCTGGACATGGGGCAGGTCCCCTTTGTCGATACCATCGGCTTGGGGCTCCTGGTCGAGATCAAGAAGTCGGTCACGGTCCAGGGACGCGAGTTTGTCATCCAGAATCCGTCGCGGGCGCTGCTTCGGATTCTGAACATTACCGGGATGAGCCGGATTTTCAACATGCGGGTCGTGAAGGGGAGCGACGTGGATGCCATTCCCAAAGCGACCCCGCTGCCGCCCGATATCAAGGCCGAGATTTGAAACCTGATTCCGATTCGCATGCGGGTAAGGTCGCATCCGACACGTCACGCATTTTTATAGCCATCGCGCTGCCCGAGGATGTGAACGCGGAGGTCACGCGCCTGCAGGAACGCCTCAAGAAGGGGGCCATCTTCACGGGCGCGGCGCCTGCGTGGGTGCGACCGGAGGGGGTCCACATCACGCTGGCGTTCCTGGGGGATCAGAATCAGGAGGGGATCGACGCGGCGATCAAATCCATGCGCTCGACCTGCCGACGCCGCGTGCCGTTTAAGCTTAGCATTTCCGGGCTGTGCTTTTTCCCTTCGGAGAAAGATCCGCGAACCATTGCGTTTCAGATCAAGAAGGACGTGGACGCCGTTCAGGATTTGGGCCGGAACCTTTCCGGCTTCTGCCGCGCGAATGGTTTCGCCGTGGCGTCGAGGGATTTCAACCCTCACCTGACCCTTGCGCGGCTGAAGAGCCGCAAGGGGTTCAAGGGTTTGCGTGGGCTGCTGGAGAGCCATCGCCGCACGCAGGCGGGTGTGTTTGAAGTTGATTCCATTACGCTGTACAAGAGCACCCTTCAATCCGGCGGGTCGGTTTACGAAGTGCTGCATGTGGAGAAATTTGGCGGCGGCGATTCAGACTGACAGTATGATGTTGTCCGCATCAACCAACCGCGCCGGTGAGCGCGAAGGCTTTTAGTTCCAGAATCCGCCGCCGGATCCGCCGGTGCCGGGATTTCCGATGACCGCATCCTGGCCTGTCACGTATCCACCTTCGACATCACCGCTTTCGCCGCCGGAGGAGTAACCGTAGCCGTGATAGCCGCAGCTTTCTGTGGGGGCCGTGCCGCGCTTGAAGGCTGCGTTCTTGTAGACGGCATCTCCGCTGGCGTAGCAGGCGTCGGTGACGCGCTTGCCGCTCTTGCCGCAGATGTCGCAAAGATCAACGCCCGGTGGTATGTCGAATTTCATTTTCCAGTCGCTGCGGGTTTGCAGGATGCGGTCCATCATTGGCACCCAGATAGGACCAATGGTGCGTCCACCGACCATCTTGGGGCCCATGCTGCGGTGCTGGTCGTAACCAACGTAGATGGCCAGAACCAGATCCGGCGTGTAGCCGCAAAACCATGCGACGAAGCAGTCGTTTGTGGTGCCGGTTTTGCCGGCAATCTGGGGCAGTTTGCGACCCTTGGCGGTTTGCTCCATGATCCATTTGCCGATGGTCGTCTTGGCGGTTCCCATGGCCACGACGTCGCTCATGATCTTGACGGTCATATAGGCGGCTTCGGGGCTGAGGATTTTGCTTTGGACAGGTTTTACGGAGCGGCTATCCCCGGTGTTCTTGGGATTAAACATCCGCTTGATGGGAGTCGGCGTGATTCCGATTCCGCCGTTGGGGAACACCGCGTAGGCCGCGGCCAGCTCGAGGGGAGTGATGTTCGGGGTTCCAAGGCACATGCTGGGTACGGGGTCGAGCTGCCAGTCGGACGGTATGGTCACGACGTTGAACTTGTTGTAGAGTGCGGTTGCGGTCTTGGGCCCGATATCCATGAAAAGCTTTATGGTGGGGATATTGCGGGACTTGACGAGGCCCTCGTAAAGTGCCGTGGGGCCGAAGTGGCGCCCTTCGTAGTTCTTTGGGGAATACCCGCCGATGCTGTAGGGTTCATCCACCTCGACGTAACCGGGGGTGAACTTGGGGAAGCCGCTCTTATCCATCACGTCGAAGGACGCCCCGTAGAGGAGTGGCTTCCAACAGGATCCCGGCTGGCGGCCACCCTGGACGGCGCGGTTCCACTGGCCGTTGTTTGTGGCATCGTAGAAATCATCTCCGCCGGCGATGGCGAGGATTTCACCGGTGTGGACGTCCAAAAGCACGGCGCCGCCCTGCACATGGGTTTTGTCAAAGAGATAGGCTTCGAGCTTGTTGCCCTTGATGTCGGCAATGTAGATGTCGATCAGGTTGCCCTTCTTGATGACATTCTGGGGGTTGAAGTAGGGCGGATTTTTTGGCAGGGGAATGGTGGCCTTGTAGCCGCGAAGGGAAACCGAGATGGAGTCGTCGCGAACCTCGTCAATGCGCGCGAGGCGGGCTTGCTTTCGGGCAACATCCCCGAGATGTGACGATTCGCTGCCGAAGCGCTCGGATTTTTGCTCCTCGATTTCCTTTTCCACCTCGCGGAGGCCCTTGCTGAGTTCCTCCTCGAGGATTCGCTGGAGGTTCAGGTCAACCGTCGAGACCACTGTGTAACCCTTGCCACTGATGTCGGCGCCCGGGTCTGCCGCGGCTTCCTTGGCAAAGTAGGAACGGACATAATCCACAAAATAAGGCGACTGGGTCTGGGCCCGCGGCGCCTGGTTGAGTTCGATGGGCGTGTTGATATAGCGTTCCAGTTCCTCGTCGGTCTTGATGTAGCCCAGCTTGCGCATGTTTCGAAGCACCAGGTTGCGGCGGTCGCGGGCTTTCTCGGGGTCCTTGAGGGGGGAAAGCTGGGTGGGGGCCTTGGGAAGTCCGGCGATCATGGCGCCCTCGGGGACAGTGAGGTCCTTGACGTCCTTGTTGAAGTAGGTGCGCGCCGCGGCCTGGACTCCGTAGGATTGGGAACCAAAGAATATCTGGTTCATGTAGAATTCGAGAATCTGTTTCTTCGAGTAATTGCGCTCGATCTGCATGGAGGTCAGGATTTCGCGAATCTTGCGGGAGAGTTTCTTGCGCTTGTCGAGCAGCACGACATTTCGGGCCACCTGCATGGTGATGGTGCTGGCGCCCTGGGATTTTCCGCCGGCCTTGAAGTTTTCGACAATGGCGCGGCCGATGCCCTCAAGGTCCACGCCAAAATGGCTGTAGTAGCGTTCGTCCTCGATGGCAATGAAGGCATTTACGAGGTGCTCCGGCACGTCCTCAAAGTGGACCAGTTCGCGGCGCTCGCTGCCTGTCACGAATTCTGCGATCTGGTTGTTTCCGGTGCGGTCGGTAACGCGGGTGATTTCGGGTGGGCGGTAGTTTTCCAGCACATCGAGGGGGGGCAGGTTGTCGATGTAGGCAAGGAGAGCGCCGAGGGACAACCCGGCAGCGGCGACCCCGACCAGACAAAGCACTGAAAAGATGATGAGCCACTTCCTGAGGACCGGATGCATCTGTGACATGGCGTTTTGTCCGAATTCCTAACGGTCTAAATTTGAAAAGCGCGGTTTCGTGCGTGTTTTGCCTGAATAATACACCAATACGCAAGGATTGTGACAAGGCACTTTCGAATCAACTTTTCGTTAGTCAGGGTCACCACACGAATTTTGAGTGCTGAGACAGGGAGCGGACCCCGCCTTTGCCCCTAACTTCTTTATTAGCAAAGGAACAGGTTCATTGAGTTGGCCACCAAGCGGCATGATTCTGGGCAGGTATCGTCCGTTTCATGACTGGCTGTTAAAGCGATTTGGCGAGCGGGTCTTCAAGATCTGCCTCGACGCTGGGTTTACCTGCCCCAACCGCGACGGCAGCAAGGCGTCGGGGGGGTGCACTTTCTGCGATTTGGCCGGCAGCGGCGCCCGGCATATCGAGACCAGCCTTGGCATTCGCCATCAGGTGCAACAGCAGATTCAGACGGCCCGAAGGCGCTACCGGGCGGAGAAATTTATCGCGTATTTCCAAGCCTTCACCAATACGTATGCGCCCGTGCGGGTGCTGAAGGACATCTATGATGCGGCGTTCTGCGACCCCAATGTCGTCGGGCTGAGTATTGGAACCCGGGGCGACTGCGTAACGGATGAGGTCTGCGAGCTGATTGCGGGTTACAAGTCGCGCGGGCCGGTGTGGCTGGAACTGGGCCTTCAGTCGGTCAACCAGTCCACCCTCGACCGCATCAACCGCGCCGAGCGGGTCGAGGATTTCGTCGAGGCATGCGAATCGGCGCGAAAGGCCGGCGTGGATGTGGTGGCCCACCTTATCTTCGGGCTTCCGGGCGACACACGCGAGGATTGCCTGAAGGGGGTGCGACTTGTGAACGAGTGCGGTTGCCGGGGTATCAAGATTCATAACCTGTATATTGACGCCAATGCTCCGATGGCCGAGGAATGGCAGCGGGGAGAAATCCAGATGATCGAGCGGGAGGAATACATCTCGTGGGTTTGCGACGCGCTGGAGATTCTGGATCCGGGAGTGCTGGTTCACAGGTTGACGGGGGAAGCGTCTCCCAAGCTCCACCTGGCCCCACAGTGGTCCCGCGAGAAGGTGCATCTGCTGAGGGACATTGAGCGCGAACTGGAGCGTCGGGGGAGTTACCAGGGCAAGGCCCTGGTTCACGGGGAAACAAAGGTCAATTTTTAGCCGGCTGGTGCCTGCGGGCTCTTCCGGTGCATTTCCCCGCTTGATTATCGGAGCACCGCCATGGTCTGATTTCCCAAGAATCGAATGGCGGGGGGCCCGCCGCGGTGAGTGGCCCCAAAGACGACCAATACTACCATGAGTTTATCGACACGGCCTGCTGGCCGTGGTGCAAAGTTATTTCATTGGGAGTTCCGCGAGGAACGGCCGGATCATGCGCGCGATCTGGCGGCTTCGTTGCGGATTTCCCCTGCGGTGGCGCGGGTTCTGGCCAACCGGGGTCACGGCGAGTCGGCCACGGGTGTGGACAATTTTGTAAACCCGTCGCTCTCTGCGCTGCATGATCCCATGGTTCTCTCAGGGATGAGCGAAGGCTTGGACCGTGTCGTGAAGGCCATAGAGAATCGCGAGAAGATCACCATCTATGGCGACTATGACACCGACGGGGCCACCAGCACGGCCCTGATGCTGAAAGTCTTTCACTTCCTGAACGTGCCTGTGAACTACTATATTCCGCACCGTGTTGACGAAGGATATGGCCTGAATGTCGCAGCCATAGATGGGCTCGCCGAGGCCGGTACCCGTGTCCTGATTTCGGTGGATTGCGGTATCACAGCCGTGGCGCAGGTGGCCCACGCCCAGGCGCGCGGGGTAGACGTGATTGTTACCGATCACCACCAGCCGGGCGAGGAACTGCCCACCGCTGTCGCGGTCATCAATCCCAACCGCCGGGATTGCGCTTATCCAAACAAGCACCTGACGGGCGTGGGCGTGGCGTTCAAATTCTGCCACGCACTCCTCAAGCGCCTGCGTGTGCCAAAGGACAAGGCCCAGCCCCTGCTTCGCTCGCTGCTTGACCTTGTGGCCATTGGGACCATTGCGGACGTCGCACCGCTGTCGGGTGAGAACCGAATTCTCGTTAAGCATGGGCTGGCACAGATGCTTCGCACGACCAACCCCGGAATCCTGGGGCTTCTCCGGATGCTGGAAATGGAGGGGGTCCGCATAACTACAAAGAAGATTGGGTTCCAGGTGGCGCCGCGCCTCAATGCAGCCGGGCGCACGGACCATGCCAGAATTTGCGTGGAATCGCTGACGGCGGATGATGAGCAACTGGCCTTCCAGATTGCGGCGCGGCTTGATCAGTACAATCGTGATCGTCGGGCCGTGGAAACCCGCATCTTTGAGCAGACCCTGCAGTTCATCGCCGAGCAGGTGGACCTCGACCGCGAGCGCGTGATCGTGGTCAGCGGACGTGACTGGCATGTCGGTGTGATCGGGATTGTGGCCTCACGAATCATGGAGGTTTATGATCGCCCTGTCATCATCATTTCCGAGCACGATGGTGGAGCCAAGGGGTCGGCCCGAAGCATCAAGGGTTTTAATATCCACGATGCGCTGAATGCGTGTTCCGACCACCTCGTGACCTTCGGTGGGCATCCCTTTGCCGCCGGCCTGCAACTCCTGCCTGAGCGAATCAAGCCGTTCCGCGATGCGCTCAACGATTATGCCCGGGAACGACTTTCAGAGGAGGCGCTGATACCGTCACTGACCATTGATACACTTGTGGAGCCGCAAGAAGTGGATGCGGGTTTCATCAAGGATCTTGAAATGCTCGAACCGTTTGGCCCGTCGAACCCCTCGCCGCTTTTTGCCATGCGTGGATTGCGGTTGGCCGAGCAGCCGCGGGTTGTGGGCGTGGGGGGGCGCCACCTGAAGCTCTCACTTTCATCCGAAGGGCGCTACTTCTCCGCCATTGGCTTTGGCATGGGTGAGCACGCGTCGCAACTTGCCGGGAAGGGGAATGTGCGGCTCGATGCGGCTTTTGTGCCGATGCTGAATGACTACTATTCCGAGGGGCGGGTGGAAATGGAATTGAAAGATCTCAAGTTGAGTGCGGACGCCTGATGGATTCAGACAGTGTGATTGATCCCGGGGAGGATGATCTTCCGCCGCTCCCAAAGCCTCGACGACGAAAGAAGAAGTCTGAAGGCACAGGAACCGGTAAGTCCCGTACGCCGCGTAAGCTGACACCCGACGACTTGAGGGTGGAAAGTCCTGTTTACAAGGGGAGCGATTTGGCTCCTTTGCAGGAGGCCAGCCGGAAGCCGCTTCCCCTGAAGCCGATGCCGAAGTTTATGCCTTCGCCGGGGCTGGAACCAGCGCGTGGTGAAACTCTGCCGCCATCCGGGCCCAAATCCGGGACCTACTTCGCGCGGCGAAACAAGGTTTTCGACATCCTGCTTGCCGTTGTGCTCGGGGTCATGGCCTTTGCAAGCGTGGTCCTGAGCTATCGGGGAATCGGCCACTCGTGGGACGAGGCGCTTTATCTAAAGCCGGCAACCTCGGCGACCGATTGGCTTGTTGGAGTCATAGAAGGGCACTGGGAGTTGTTGGCGCCGGACAAGGTTGCGGCCCATTGGGGCAGCAAATTTGACGGCGACGATTCCCTTCACCCCGAGGTGGCCCCGATTCCAAAGTATGCCATCGGACTTGGCAGCCTCTTTCTCTCCGGAAACCCGATTTCGCCGGTAAATGGCATACGCGTTCCTGTGGCGGCTTTCTTTGGCCTTACCGTGGTGCTGTTATACTTGCTGGGAACGCGTGCCTACGGGCGCATTGGCGGATTTGCCACTGTCGTATGTTATATTGGAATGCCACGGGTGTTTGGCCATGCCCATATTGCGGCCTCCGAAACCATTCTGGCCTTTGGCGCAGTATTCCTCGTATGGGCCTGGCTCGCCGGCATTGCCAACCGATACCTTTTGCCGATGGCCGGCCTGGCATTCGCCTTCGCGGTCAGCACGAAGGTGACTGCACTGGTGTGGCCGCTGGTTTTCGTGATTTGGGGGCTCGTCTATTTCAGGCGCCAGCTCCTCTGGCAGTTGCTTTTCATTCTGCTCATCGCGCCGCTCGTTGTCTTCGCGATCTGGCCGCTGCTTTGGCATGACGGCATCGGTCGCCTTGCCGAGTATTTGGATTTCTACCGCACTCACCAGAGCACCGCCGTATTTTACCTTGGGAACAAGTGGGGTTACATCCACGGCCCACCGGCCCCGTGGCACTACCCGTTTGTCATTACGGGCCTGTCCCTGCCGGAGTGGCTGTTACCGCTGCTGGTTATCGGAGTCGTGACTGCCATCTTTCAGTCGGTCGCCAATCCGGTTCCCTTTCTGTTCCTCCTCATGGCACTGTTGCCGATGGGAATCAGCGCCCTGCCTTTCGCGCCAAAATATGACGGTGAGCGTCTGTTCTTTTCCTCGTTTGGTTTTCTGTCGCTGCTTGCCGGGGGGGGCTTTGCAGTTTTGGCCCGCATGTTCCCACCTTATGGTTCCTCCCGGGCTGTTGCCGTCGGGAAGAATTGCAGCGCGGCCCTGCTGCTCATTGTTGCATCCGTCTGGTCCGGGGTTGAATTGGTGCGGTCCCACCCGAACGAGTTGGGATACTTCAACCGGCTCGTCGGGGGCCCCGCGGGGGCTTATGAGTCAGGTTTTGAGACCACCTATTGGGGCGAGGGTTTGAATGAGCAAGTTCTGGAATACCTTAATGGGCACGTCAAGCCAGGGCAGACGGTGAAGACGCTCGCCCTGAATGAACTGGCCTTCAAGAATCTTCAGGATTGGGGACTGCTGAAGAAGGAGATAGATTTCAGCCCAGCCAAACCGCCGTTCGATTGGTTTATCCTTCAAGTCCGGCAGGGATTTCTTGGCAGTGTCGAGCGCGCGCTTCATTTTTCGGCAAAGCCCGCAAAAATCTTTTCCGCGAACGGTGTTCCGCGAATAGAAATCTTCCATGGTGATGCGCTGGGTCCTGCGGCAACCGGAGAGGAGACTTCTGCCATTCAAGTATTGAAGCAGGATGCGACGACAACTCCTTCCAGTGCGGAATCAACCATGACCAGTTCAACGAGATCCGCGCCGGAAACGTCTGGGACAACGACTTCCGTCTCCAGTGACTCCCATACGACGCTGGGCACGCAGATCGAGACTGTCACGACAACCACCGCGACAACGACGACGGATCCCGTTAACTCGAAATGAGTCCAATGAGCCCAACCATCGCGCTTCTGACTGATTTCGGCCTGCGGGATTGGTACGTTGGCACAATGAAGGGAGTCATCTGCCAGCTATGTCCGAAAGCCACAATTGTGGACATTTGCCACGCTGTGGAGCCCCGGAATATCATGGAAGGAGCATTGATGCTGTATGCGGCCCACAGCTACTTTCCCAGGGGAACGGTGTTTGTCGCGGTGGTGGACCCAGGCGTTGGGACTTCACGCGCGCCGGTGGTGATTCGGTCCCGTGGTTGCTATTTCATCGGGCCCAATAACGGCCTGTTTTCCTTTATTGTCGGTCAGGATCCCAAAGCCCAGTGTCGCAGGCTTTCGGATTCCCGCTACTGGTTGCCCAACCCCAGCGCAACCTTTCACGGACGCGACATTTTCGCGCCGTCCGCGGCCCACATTGCCGGTGGAGTCGATTGGAAGAAGCTTGCTCCCGATCACGAATCGCCCGTTTGTCTTTCCCTTCCCAGGGTGGCAATCAGTTCCAATGCCGTCAGTGGGATAATCATTCATTTTGATCATTTTGGGAATGCCATCACCAACATTGCGGATTCAGACATCCCGGCGGATGTGAAAAACGTCCGGGCCGGAGGTCTCAACATTGGTAAACTGGTCCACACTTTCGGGGATGTCGCTGAGGGCGCTTCACTGGCCTGCCGTGGGTCTGCGGGATTTCTGGAGATTGCGGTTCGGAATCGCAACGCCCGCGAGAAACTTGGCTTAAAGATAGGGGACAAGGTCACCCTGGAAATTGCCCGTGGCCGCAAGAAGTAAGGGCAAGGTAGCGCGGGCTGCCCGAGACCAGCAGCCGGGCGCTTCCAATTTCGGGCCGCATCGCGCAGTGGAAGGATTTCTCGTTTACGTATTTTACCCTGCGCTCCTTTTCACAGTTTTGTTCTTCCTCTCGTTTCGTTCCATTTCAGATCCTGATGTGTGGTTCCATATGGCCTTTGGCCGGGCCTTTCTTCAGACAGGTGCCATACCGCGGGCGGACATGTTTGCCTTCACGGCACCTGGTGGGGAGTGGATCTCCTCGGGATGGGCTTCGTCTGTCCTGCTGGAGTGGTCTTTCAAATTCTTTGGCGAGGACTCCGGCAGTGGCCCGTTGATACTTACGCTTCTGGTTATCGCAGGGGCCTATCTCGCAATCTACTATGTCGCAGTTACCTCGTTCGGCAACCGCGGCACAGTGCTCTTCCCTCTGCTTGCTGCTGCGGTCATGGCACAGGCCAGATTCAATCCACGGCCCGACGTCTGGAGCCAGTTCTTCATGGCGGTGCTTGTATTGACGCTTGTTACGGCCGAATACAGTAATCGTCGATCGCGGGGGTTGGTCCCTTTGCGTCTGTGGACAATTCCTGTTGTGATGGCATTTTGGGCCAACCTCCACGCTGGCTTTGCAGCGGGCCTTATCGCATTGATGTTGGTCGTAGCCGGATACGGATTGGACTGGTGGCGCACGCGGGAAAAAGTCCGATTGAAGATGATTCTCCCGCTCGGGGTCGCCGGTCTGACGTGGGTATTGAATCCATACGGAATTCGCATCTTTGCCCTCGCGGCGAAAATCAAGGCCATGCCCGGTTTTGATTTTCAGGTCTTTGAATGGATGCCGTTTTACATGCCAGGGAAATCCGGCCTCAACCTTCCGCTGGCAACGTATGTTGGCGCGCTGGTCCTTGCGGGACTGGCGCTTATTGTCGCATGGCCCGAGCGCCGCAGGGTGCCGTCCTGGCACTGGGCGGTAATGGCGTTCTTTGTGATCTTCACGCTTATGCAGCGACGCCAGATGGGTCTTGCCGCGGTGGTTGTTCCCGTCATTGTCTTGCCCTGCTTAGATTCGCTGGACAGATTATTAGCCCGCTGGCGGTTTGCGATTCCCGCCATCGGTCTCGCCGGGTCGGTGGTTATCTGCGGGCTGCAATACCGCGGCGTGCTGGAGCAGGGGACAGGCTGGCCCTCGAATGGCAGAAACTGCATGTCACTGCCCTGCGCGGCGACGGATTTTCTTCGCGACAATCCGCCGCCCGCCAATGTGTTCAATACCTACGGAATCGGCGGATACCTGCTCTATAATATCCCGCCTCCGTTCAAAGTGTTTATAGATGGGCGTCTGGATGTTTACACTCCGCAGGTCTGGCGCGATTACCTCGACGCGGACGAGGATCGCAAACCTCTCGATGAGGTGATCCGAAAGTATGGCCTCAAGACCTTCATCGTGGACATCAACGACAGCTATGACCTGCCCGTTCACATTGCAAACCGCCTGTCACGACGACCGGACATGAGGCTGTTATTTTTCGATGATCGCACGGCCATCTTTGTTGCGGAGTTGCCCGAAACCGCCACTTACACGGGGCAATTTGCCTTCAAGTACCTTAATCCGTGGAACCCCGACCAGTTCGTCAAGGCATTGGATAACAAGCAGACCCAAGCCGCGGCCCTGGCGGAGGTGACGCGGGCACTGCAATCAAGCTTTGGCTCGGCGAATGCCAATTCCTTTGCGGCCCTTGCCCTTTTGCACGCAGGCGAACAGGACAAAGCGGCGGCCCATGTTGAGGCTGCGCTTGCACGGGATCCCAATTGTTATCTGGCAAGGCAGCTTCTCAAGCCCTGATTGCAACCCAATCAGGCTATTCCTGGGGCGCGGGGGCGGTGGTTGGGGGTTGCGGGTATTTGAGGGAATCCGGCGCCGGCTCCCCGTTGGGCATGGTTGTCAGGTCCAGATCCCGTTCGTGAAAGAAGTGCCTTTGGCCGTCGTCGAGACGCACGTCGTAACCGTACCACGGCTGCACAAGACCGCGGTAGTTCTTAATAATGCCAAAGTGGCCGCCAAACCGCGCCACGTTCTGGCGTACCTTCACAGTTCCGTTTATGGGCCAGGGGGTACGTGTATGGGATTTCATGCCGCGGGAAATCCATTCTTTTTCAATAAAGCTCACCATATTGGGTGCGGCCACCAGGAGTTCATCGCGCATTTTACGGTAACAAGGCTCGCAAATCGAGACATGCAGGTGGGCCCGGTCCTTTAGGTCGAATCGCAGGCGGGTGATGGGCAGGTTGCAGTTGCATAGCACGCAGTTCATCGACTGGTGAAGGAACCGGCTTTCCTTTGAGTGCTCGTGGATAATGGAATAGATTTTTTCCGTGCAGGCCGCGCACACCTCGGTGTGGCGGACGAGGGAAAAGTGCTCCCTCTGCTCCATCGCAATCACGAGCGATGGAATCGAAATTGTCCTATGGCACTCCAGACAACGCATTCTGCCGTCCCTCCCTTTTCGTGGGACAGAAGCATTACCGAACAGGCATATACATCAGGGTGACGCGGAAAGTTTTCCACCAAAAAAAACGGCCCGATTCCGAATGGAACCGGGCCGGGACAAAGCTCGCGAAAACGTGCCTTATCAGTCTGGAACGAGGCTGTAAGACTTAATCTGAATGGCGTCGATCGTGAACAGCCCCGCTTCAGCCGATGCATTGGATCCCTGACTGAGAGTATCCAGCAGGTCTGCCCCGGTGAAGATCATGCGCCGGGTGTTGCCAATTGTCGCGTCACCGGGCCCTGGCTGGACGCTCAGGTAGGGCATTTTCTGCTGAATGGGCCCGTTGATTTCCGGCCGGATTTCCTGACTGAGCGGGGTGTGGAGAATGACCGTGTACCAGCCGCCGCCCGTGCCTCCCGGCAACGTTCCGGTGTCGGGATTCAGGCAGCCCACTCCAGGAAGGGTCTGGGCTGCAATGGCAATGTTAATGGCGTTATTCGTTGGGTAAGCACCACCAATTTCGAGCTTTTGGGCCCACAGGAACCGATCTGTCCGGGCGCGGAAGCGGATCTGGCTTTGGAGGTTGGAGGCGCGACTGGAAACGGTGTGGAAACGAATCTTGTACTGCTTGAATTCCTCCACGCGTGGCACACTGGCGTAATCACTGGCGGTCCAGTTGGCCCCGGCTTTTGCGACCGGGCTGAAACTCAACTCGACCACACCCAAGTCCGTGGTCGGAAAACCAACCGAGGACATGGTGGCACCGCTGCCGTCGAAGGTTGCTGATGGCAGTGGTGGCGTGGTGAGCACGGTGCCAAAGCTTCCGGCGCCGCCGCCACTTATGCGCTGGAGTTTCGTTGTGCCGTCAAAATCCGCAAGATCCGTCGGCCCGTAATTCTTGGACCGGAAAGGCTGATCCGACAATGCGGCGCCGTCCGCGATCAGGGAGGCCGGATAGACGAAGATGCTGCTCTCAGCGAGGAAGATGTTGCCGTTCATCTGGGGAAAGAATGAGTAGTTTTCAAAGGAGCGCGCAATACCGCCAAAACCATTCTTCTGGGCATTGCTGGCGAGGTAGGGCACGTCCACCGGATCATAGTCCACCCTGTAAATCGAGGGTTTTCCTGAATCACGGGAAGGTGCAAGTTCCTCGCCGCGCTTATCCTCAACCGCGTTGTTGTTTGTCGGCAGAAGTTCGAACACGCTCGCTACCGCCGAGGCGTTCTGTAGTTTCAGGCGGAGATTCGGAATGGAATTGATCAAGTTTGGCACCTGGCCGGAAGCATAGACATAGTTTTTGGATCGGACAATGTTGCCGGTCCCCACATACGCGTAAGGCAGCCACTCGGACAGGTTGGTGATCCAGTACGTCGCGCTATAGCTTGAAGCGTCCGGTCGCGTGGGAACACCAATGCGAAGCGCGCCACCCGTGGCATCGTGGGTTGTGCCAGCGATGCCCTGGTTTGCGTAGGACCATCCGGGGTCATTGGCGGTGGCCGCCTCGACATTTGTGGTGAAAGAGTCGGCCTGACTTACAGTTGCCATGGTACCGCAGCAATCAAACCCGGAGATAAGCAACGAGTAAGCACGCACAACACCAATGTCTGAGCTGAAGTTGTCAGATATATTAAGTGTCCAGATTCCGTTCGGATTCTCACCGATGAAAGCTGAGAGCGGATTGGCCGGGGCAAACGTGCCCGTGTACGGTGCACCTCCAGATACAATTGACTGGATGCTATTGGCACCGGTGTCATCAAGCACTGTCTGGCAGAAATTGTTGCCGGAACTTCCAAAGCTGCCAGTACCCGGACGATTCATAATCGTTACCACCGTTCCCTTGGGGGATGTAAGTTTCACGATCAAATCCCCGACGTAGGTGTGTGATATGCCGGCATTGGGGTCGCCCGACGCATTGCTGCAACTGGAGCCATCAACACGGAATACAAGCTTTGAGATCATCGGGTTCGCACCGCTGACTGTGACTGTGGTGTTCACACCCGCGGTATTGCCGTCCGGGATGTTAACTGCCGGACCCGTGTAGCTGAACGTTGCCCCCGCAGTAGGCTTGCAGATATCAAAGGGAATACTGACAGTGCCAATCGGAACGCCATTGTCCTGGATCTCAAGGGTCGCATAGGCCTTGGTTCCCGCCTTCCCGTTAGCAATAAAGGTGTGATTCCGTGTGGCCGATGCTGCCGAGGCCAATGTCCCGTAAGAAACTGAACCGTTCACTGGAACGACATTTGCCGAAGGCAGCAATTTAGCAGTGACGGTACCCACGGATGACAAGCCGCCAAAATTGTTTAGAGTGACGTCCAGGCCGACTGTCTCATTGGGATCGATGGCAGCGTTCGGGGGAGCGCACGATTCAGAAACCAACGTTGCCCCGGTGTAAATGATCTGCGCAGACCCCGGGGCGGAAACCAGGTTGTAGCCCACAAGCGCAAAGTCCTGATCCGTGGCGCCGCCGGAATTCGGTACGCCGTCAGAAGCAACCGCCGTCGAATTGACCCTGATGATCAGGGTTCCAGAAGTTCCCGGAGGCAGGAATACACTTTCCACGTTGTTCTTGGCGTCGGAGGAGCCACCAGCCATCGAAAAGGGGCCGGAGAATACATTCCCGCGGTAAAGGCTTCCGTTTCCAATCACTTCCAAATCGAGATTGTTATTATAGGCATTTCCAGAAGTCGCTCCCGGTGCATCCGTCCATGCCAGCGTAACGCGCACAGGCTTGGAAACATCCGAGACCTTCACATTGAAGACTCGTTGTTGTCCCGCACCAGTGAAGATGTCTCCGCCGACCTGATCGCGAATGATTCGCGCGGTGCCGTCAAAGGCAGTGCCCATGTTTACCATGCCCATTCCCTGGTTGTTGGAGTAGAGGTTGTCGTTGGCATAAAGGCCGGTCATGTAGCGGGCGGAATTCATGAGGAAGGCCTTGGTCATGGCGGGGCTGGGAATTCCAAGCATCTGATTGATGAAGTACTGGCGAACAAGAGCGCAAGCCCCGGCGGTTGCAGGGGTGGAGTGACTTGTTCCGGAAGAGGCTGAATAGAATTGCTGGCCCAGAGGGAAGAAGTTGCTGGCAGAAGGCCCGGCGCAGACTCCCTCGGCGTTGAAACACGCAAGCGCAAGGCCATTGGCCCCAGGCACTGCCTGCTGGGCGACGCCACCGGACACGTGGGTTCCTGGTGCCACGATGTCCGGCTTGACGCGACCATCGGAGCAGGGCCCGCGGCTTGAAAAGCCGATGATATCATCCGCACTGTCGGCTTCGTCGTCCCCGGTGCCGCACGCGTCAGCACCACCGAACGCCTGAACGTTTTCCGAGGCCCCAACGCAGATGACGTTCTTGCCTGTGCCTGGGGAACCAACAGTCTGCGCCCCCGCGCCCGCATTTCCGGCCGCAAAGACGATGGTCATTTCCTGGTTCCCAGCCACGGCAAAAGTGGCACCTGTGGGCTGTGCATCACGCACCAGCGCGTCGTAGGCCTGAGAATCTGTGTTATATCCGCCAGCGGTATTCGAGCCCCAACTGTTGCTGCTTATCCTCGCGCCGTCGTTGTACGCCTTGGAAATCAGATTCTCAAAATCGGGAAAAGTGTAGTTGGACGGGTCGAAAATAACCGATGAGCCGACCTTTACAAAGGGCGCCACACCCAGACCGTACCGGTAACCGGCCGAGTCTGCGTGTGGAAAACCGCTAAGATTATTGTAACCAGCGATAATATGTGAATTCAGGGTCCCGTGCCCGTCGCAACCCTGGGTGGTGCTGCCAGTGTTGGGTGTACCCTCCAAGCGGTTATAAATGACCCGGCTTGTTCCCGGGAGGACGCCACCAAGGTACAACCCGAAGTGGTTGGGTGAGGTCGAACCGTTGTCGATCCCACTGTCGGTGACGTCGACGGCGAAGTTGGACGTGGTAAACTGGGCTTGGTTAAAGCCCTTGGTGCCGAGCCAGGCGAGGTAGCCCGCTCCGGAGGGTTGATTGAGGGAGGTAAGGTTGCCCGAGATGATCTGGTCCTGCCGCTCACAGTTCTTTTCGGGAACAATGTAACTGGCCACTGAAACCACGTCCGGCCGCCCGGCGACATGCCTCGCTGCCGTGCCGCTCAGGCGAACAATGATATTCCTGTAGTTCAGGACGCGTTCGTCTTTCAGAGGCACCTGGCTACGCATGGTTTCGATCAACTGCAAGGTCCCGATGTTACCTGCCGGGTCGTTAACCATCTGCACTGCGTAAAGGTCTTCGGGAAGTTCGTCCGAATCGGACTTGGCCTTTCCCTGCGCCCGAAGTGGTGAAATCTTGAGGTCTCCTGTGTAGTCGCCCTCCCACTGGATCAGTGCGTTGGATTTCGCAAGGGCCTGAACCTGGGTCAGTGCGGTTCGGTCGGCGTAAACCAGATAAGCGTTGTTCGGGATGTAGGTGACAATGTCACAACCGGCCTTCTTGAGCTCGTCCAGCCACTCCGATTTCACGGGAGCAGCAAACTGCACGAGATGAAGTTTCCTGCCTGTAAACTGGGCAAGGGCCGTGCGCATCGCTATGGCATCCGGAGTCGTTGTATCAATTCGCCGGGCGTTGAGCTCGATGACGTTGTAATCGTCATGGAGTTCCACCAACGCGTTGCCGAGGCCGAATAGGGCGTCTGGATCAGATGCCGAATAGACCTTATAGCTTCCATAGTCTGCAATCAGGCTGGCGGAGGCAGCGGAAAGAGCTTTATCGCTGGCCCCGCCGGCCTGCACCTTCACTTTGTGGCTGGAACCGGGGCTGCGGTAAGCCTTGGCGGCTTGGGTCGGGGCGATAAGTGTTGTAAGGATGGTTGCCATTATGGCCGCCATGCGCCAACGGGATGGAAATACTAAGGACATGTACAACGACTCCTTTTGGGGTGTGGAACCACTGGGTGTTGCCGATGAAATCCGGTAGGCGAAAACCTTAGGAATTGCGGAAATCCTGATGCTCTGCCGACAGAATCAAACTTTGTAACTTATATGGCTTATCGGGTAAATCAAGCCCAACTTTTGTGCAAAGGTGGGAATTATCGGCGAGCTGTCAGAGCCCGAACGGTGCTGCTGATAACCGCAATCATTATAACCAGTAACAACGCCGCGGCCCAGGCCTGGCGGTGCCAGTCGGCGTAGGGCGAGGTGGCGAACTTGTAGATCTGGACCGGCAGGGTGTTGATTGGCTGGCGCGGGTCGAGGTTCCAGAACTGGTTCCCGAAAGCCGTGAAAAGGAGAGGGGCCGTTTCCCCTCCCACCCTGGCCAGGGCAAGGAAGACCCCCGTTACGATTCCGCTACGGGCGGCGGGCAGGACCACATGCCAGACTGTCTGCCAGCGGGTCCCACCCAGGCCCACGGACGCCTCACGGATGGAATTGGGTACTGTCCGCAGGATTTCCTCTGTGGCACGCACAACGACCGGGGTCATCATCACGAACAAGGCAAAGGCCCCTGCCAAAGCCGAAAAGTGGCCCATGCGGAGCACTACCATTCCGTAGGCAAATATCCCGAGGATGATGCTCGGGGTGGAATTGAGCATGTCGCAGACGAACCGAATGATGCTGGAAAAGCGGGACCCGGGCGCGAATTCGCAGATGTAAACGGATGCCAGCACTCCGCACGGAATGGCGGCTGCACCGGCCATCACAATGACCATGAGCGACCCGACTATGGCGTTTGCCACACCGCCCCCGGTTTCTCCGACGGGCTTTGGCAGGCTGATGAAGAAATCCAGGTTTATGGCGCCAATACCGCGCGTGACCAAGTAGCCCAGTATTCCAAAGAGCGGAACCAGAAGCGTCAGGGCCGCCGCGCCGGTCAGGCACAGAAACATCCGGTTCTGCATCCGACGGAGGCTTCCCGAGGCCGCGCCGCCAAGTTCCAGTTTAATGGGGGTGGACACTTCGCATCCTCCACAGCAGCACGCGGGCCGCGATGTTGATCAGGAATGTGACGAGGAAAAGCGTCAGTCCAACCTCGACCAGAACAGACAGGTATAGCTTGGAAGAAGCTTCGTTGAACTCGTTGGCGAGAACGGCGGCCATGGAGTAACCTGGCTGCAGGATTGAAGCATTGATCCGCGGCTGGTTTCCTATGACCATGGTGACGGCCATTGTCTCGCCCAGCGCGCGGCCCAAGGCCAGCACCACTCCGCCCCCGATGCCGACGCGCGAGTAGGGGAGCACCACCTTCCAGATGGTCTCCCATTGCGTCGCGCCCAGCGCATAGGACGCGGCCTTCAGGTCCACGGGAACCGTGAGCAGGACCTCGCGGGCGATGGCCACGATGAAGGGCACCACCATGACAGCGAGGATGAGCCCCGCGGTCAGCATCGAAACTCCACCGTAAAACGGACCCCGGAAAAGTGGTAGAAATCCCAACGTCTTTTCCAGGAACGGCCCGACATGAGACTGCATGAGCGGGGCAAGGACAAAGACGCCCCACAGGCCGTACACTACGCTGGGGATGGCCGCCAGCATATCCACCACGAAAGCCACCGCCCCCCGCAGCCTCTGGGGCGCCAACTCTGTGAGGAACAAGGCTGTGCCGATTCCAAACGGAATGGCGATGACCAGCGCTATGGCGCTGGAAACCAGCGTGCCGTACAGGAACGGGAGCACGCCGAATCGCTCACCCTGCGGGTCCCAATCCGAGCTTGTGAAGAACCCGATCCCGAAATGACAGATCGCGGGCAGCGATAGCCGGAACATTTCGTTCAGCAGGAGAACCAACAGGGCGACAATCAGCAGGCCGGCGGCCATGGTGCCTTTTCCGGCGATGCCGTCCATCAGCCGCACGCGGCGCGTTGAGGACCTCGCGTAAGTGCTGAACAGACGCACCGGACTGCCTGGTTTCTTCTCCATGCTCTTTGGGATCAGGTTATCCAAATTACTATTCGATCAGTGCTGCCTTGTCGCGGGCCTTCTTCAGGAGATCGCCGCCCAGCTTCGAGTAGTTGAGCGTGGCGACCATGCCCTGGGCTTCGTCACCCAGAGCGAAGGCGAGAAAGTCTTTGACGGCTTTCGCGGATTCGGGATTGGCAATCTTTCTGCGTGCCAGGGCCCAGGTGATTCCCGCAATGGGATAGGCACCGGGTGCGGCTGCGTTAGTGATGCTGAGGCGCAGGTCGTCGGGAATCTCCTTTAGATCTGCGGCTGCCTTGCTGACGGAATCCACGGATGGCGTTACGAATTCGCCGGCCGCGTTTTGGATTTCCGCGACGGCCATCTTGTTCTGCTGGGCGTAGACGACTTCAACATAACCGATGGAGTTGGCAGTGCGCTGGACGCTGCCGGCCACACCCTCGTTGCCCTTGCTGGCCACGCCCTGGGTGGGCCATTTCAGGCTGAGACCGGTTCCAACCTTTTCCTTCCACTCGGGGCTGACCTTGCTGAGAAAGTCGGAGAAGACGCCGGTGGTTCCGGAGCCATCGGCGCGCTGGACCGTCACGATGTCCGTTTCGGGGAGCTTCACACCGTCATTGGTTTTGGCGATGGCTGCGTCGTTCCACTTCTTGATCTTGCCGAGGTAGATGTCGGCGATGGTTTGCCCGGAAAGTTTCAGGGGCTTGTCCACGCCGGCTACATTGTAGGTGACCGCCACTGCGCCCATGACCACGGGGATGTGGAGGATCTCGTTGTTAGTTTCCTTCATCTGTTCGGCGTTCATTGGGGTGTCCGTGGCGCCGAAATCGGTTGTGTTCTGGCGGACCTGGTTGATGCCGCCGCTGGACCCGATGGACTGGTAGTTCACCTGCAGGCCGGTCTTCTTGTTGTACTCGGAGGCCCATTTCGTCATACAGGGATAGACGAAGGTGGACCCGGCTCCGTTGATTTTCGCGGCGCCGGATTGGGGCGATGCCGCCTGGGCGGGCGAGGCATCGGATTTGTCCGATTTGGTTCCCACGGGGCCCTGCATTTCGCCGCCGCATCCTGTCAAAACTAATGCTGGTGCCAAAAGGGCGGCCAGTTTGAATCTCATTCCCACGGATATCGTCCTCATGATGTTATTGTGGTGCGAAAGAGTCCGATTTCAGGGGCCTCCCGCAAGCGGGAAATGGGCGCCACGAAATTGTCACAGGGCCTGGCGCAACGCGGTTTCTTGGGGTGAAAAATTAGGCGGTCCTTTCGCTTTGATTTGGTTGGGTTTGGGCGGCACTTTTCCGAAACAATTACTTGCTGAATTAGGAGCCATGGATTGTTGGCGGGACTTGGGTTGTGAGGCACTTTTCGGTGAAAATTCAAAAGTGGCCTGCTAAAAGCGTTTACGACATGATTGGAGGTGAGAGGCACGGGGAAAGGATTGCAGGATGAACGGGAGCCTGGCCGGATGGCGCGGGATGGTTTTTGGATGAACATGATGAAAGCAGGTATAGCATGGCGGATATGGGCTTGCCTATTCCCATGCAGCCTCTTGCAACCCCTTGTAGACCCATGAGATGAATGGGTGGGGTCTTGTTGCAGAGGTACTTTTCCTGGTGGATGGTCGAGTTCATCTTAAGTCTTGGCTGTTACCAATTTGCGCGAGTTGAATGGCGAACATAAAGCATCCAGTACAGAAGCCAAACTATGAAACGCTCAAACTCCATTCTGCTCCGCACTTTCCTTATCTTCCTTGGTCTGCTACTGTTTCCCGTATTGCTCCTCTGCATCGCCCGCGTAGGCGGAACCGCTTTTTACTATTACTATCGTTACCCAACGTTGTCGCCCCGCGAAAAAGCCATTATGGCCGACTACGAGAAGTCCCTTTCGCGATTTCCCCATTCCTGGGAGACTATTGCGCCCCTGCCACGGCGTCTGACGGATTTGAGCAACCTCATAAAGTCCAGGATCGAGGAAGGTGGGGAAAAACTAAAAGCCCAAGGTTTCCCGGCAGCGGAGCAAATGCCCTCGGAACTTCCTGTCGGGACCCTTCTTCAGGGTAATCCTGATCCGGCTCTCGTGACCTCCACGACTCTTGCGCTTGCCGCGTGGGAATCTGCCTCAAGCACGGGATTAATCCTGATACAGGATCCCGAATACGATGCCGGACTTTTTGATCGCCCGTACCCACCGGACATGGTGGCCGGTTTTGGGGTACTTACCGGATTGCACCGCATTTGGGGCACGAAAGCGTTAGTGCTGGCTTTGGATGGTCAATCCACTGCCGCCATGGAAATGGCCGTTACCTCGCTACGCCTGGCCGTTCGCCATCCGGCCTCAACCCTGATTACCCATTTGATTTCCTTGGCCATCGTTAACTCCACCTCCCGGGTCATTGCCCGGGTCGCCTTGAACTGCCAGGATTTGCCCACGCTGAAATTCGCCCTGACCACGATGAATGACCTGGCAACTTCGGTCAATCTTGCGAGCATGCCCGACTGTCACCTGATCGATGTCATTGGAACTTTGCGCCAGTATGGTCGTGAGGGGTACCCCGTCCACATTGACCTCAACCGCTCAGCAGTGGTCCTTGCGCGTCCCATTACGGATATGGTCACCGGTTTCTACCATTGGAAGATCGCACATCTCCCCGAGGGCGATCCTGTTCGTGTCGGACTGGAAAAGTTTTGCAAGGATGCTCAATACGAACCGCTCCCGCCGCCAGTTGCAGCTTTTCGCAAACTCAGCGCTTGGGTGAGCGAGTACTATCTCCTCTCTACTAATGTCCCGAATTTGGACGATTCATTCCTTCGGGAGAAAGACGCGAAGGCCCAGTATGATATGGCGCGCATTGTCCTGGCCAACCGGATCGTTTCCCTAGAGGATGGTCAAACCAGCAAAAGTCTGCAGGAACGCGTGACCCAGTCGCTGGGGGATGAGCCCAAAGATCCTTTCGACGGACAACCATTCCGCCTGACCCCCGATGGAAAGAGCGTCTATAGCGTCGGGCCAGACAAGGTTGACGACAGGGGGCAAATTCTATTTGATCCCACCAAAGGTTCTGAAAGCCCCGGAGACATGGTGGTGCCGCTTACGGCTGGGTCTCTTACTCGGCGGTGAGATTATCACAAATCCATGCTACGGGGCAACTCAATCGCTCCTTGAATCCTATTTAGAGTGTGCCCAATAGAGTAGAGATGTCGTAACCTGCCCTCACAATGGGGGCAGGTTAGCCCGATGAATTTCACGCCTTTGACGGGCATAAGTCGCTTTGGCCCAATAACATGAAAATTCTCAATTACCCACAGGACCTTCGCGCCATCGAGAAGGCTTTCAGCCGCAGTGAAGGTGGCGACCCGAAAGTGGAGAAGATTGTGGCGGGTGTCATCTCTGCCGTGAGGCGGCGGGGGGATGCCGCCTTGCAGGAATATACCGCGAAGTTTGACGGCAAGCGCATACTTGCCGCGAAACTGCGCGTGGACCCGAAGGTTTGCGCGGCGGCGTGGAGGCGGCTGCCTTCGGAGACGAAGGCGGCGCTGGAGTTTGCCTGTGATGGCATTGAGAACTTTCACCGCCGACAATTGAGGAACGGGTTTGTGCTGAAGTCGGCGGGGGCGCGGCTGGAGCAGCGTATTCGGCCGCTGCGGCGAGTGGGGGTTTATGTGCCGGGGGGGCGCGCGGCTTATCCGTCCACGATGCTGATGAACGTGATCCCGGCGCAGGTGGCCGGGGTGCGCGAGATTATTGTGGCGACGCCGCCGGTTCAGGGGAAGCCGGAGGATTTTGCGCCTTTTGCGGCGGCGCATTTGCTGGGTGTTTCGGACAGAATCTACCAGATGGGCGGCGCGCAGGCTGTGGCGGCGATGGCCTTCGGGACGAAATCGGTTCCCAAGGTGGACAAGGTTGTGGGGCCGGGCAACGCGTTTGTGGCGGCGGCGAAGCGCCTGCTGTACGGCACCATTGATATCGATTCGGTGGCGGGGGAGAGCGAAGTCCTCATCATTGCGGATGATACGGCGCGTCCGGATTTTATTGCTGCCGATTTGCTGGCCCAGGCCGAGCATACGGGGGGCGAAACGGTTGTGCTGGTGGGGATTGGGGCGCGGTTTGATTTTGAGGCGGTGGGGAAGGAACTGGCCGCGCAGCTTAAGACGGCTCCGCGTCGCGCGCAGGCATCGAAGTCCCTCCGCAATGGCGGCATCTTTATCCGCGTGCGCACCCGCGACGAGGCCGCCGAGGTGGCCAACCTCAAGGCGCCCGAGCACATGGAAATCCTGACGAAGGTCCCTGCCAAGATCGCCGACAAGGTGGACAATGTGGGGGCTGTGTTTCTGGGGCCCTATACGCCGGAGCCCATCGGGGACTATGTGGCGGGGCCAAACCACGTGTTGCCCACGGGGGGGACGGCGCGGTTCTTTTCGCCGCTGGGGGTGGATGATTTCCTGAAGGCGAGCAATGTGCTGGAATTCGACCGCGCCGGTTTTGATCGCGCAGCGGGGCACGTTATTACGTTGGCGGAGACGGAGGGGCTGTCTGCTCACGCGGAGGCTATTCGGGTAAGGCAGCGGGCGAAGTAGTCGGGTTTGTCTGGGGGGGCACTGGTTACGTTGGGCGGTGGTGCGTGGGGTTCGAACGATGGATTTTTGGCGGGGTACACGGGTAGGGCTCAATTGGCGCGCTCCGCGCGGGAAGAAAGCGGTGCCATGGGCACCGCACTCCAAATTTGCGCTCGGGAGTTTGCAGGTCTACTCGAAATTGCAGGGAGGGAACTGTTTCGGGAAAATGGTAGGACCTCAACGCTAGAGCGGTTTTTGTTACATTAAGCGGTGGTGCGTGGGGTTCGAACGATGGATTTTTGGCGGGGTACACGGGTTGGGCTGCAATTGGCGCGCTCCGCGCGGGAAGAAAGCGGTGCCATGGGCACCGCACTCCAAATTTGCGTTCTGTAATTAGAAGGTCGACTCGAAATTGCAGGGGGAATCTTGGAGTGTGGCGGCCTAAGCCTTCAGCGTCACCACCGCAAAGCGCGTTTTGCCGATCTTCAGCTTATAGACCCCGGCGGCCAGGGACACTCGGGCCAGTCCGGCTTTGTCGTCGGTGGGATGGCTGGAAATGGGTTTGGAATCGGGTTCCTCGATCACTTTGAACGCTCCCTGTTCGACGAGTCGTTGGGCTTCGCGGGCTGACTTAACGGCGCCGAGTTGAACCAATAGTTTAACTGGCGTCGTTGCATCGGCGAGGTTGAGCTCCACGCGCTCGGCGGTTTCCTCCGGGAATTCCCCGAGCGTAAAGCGGGAGCGGAAATCGGCTGCTTCGCGCGCGGCGGCATCGGCGCCGTAGTACAGGGTAACGATGCGCTTCGCCAAATCCTCCTTCAGGTCCCGCGGGTGCCGGGATCCATTCGCCAATCCCGTTTTCAAGTCCTCCACCTCGGATGGTGTTGCTCCGGCCGCCAGGACGTAGTAATCCCACATGATCTCGTCGGGGATGCTCATGGCTTTGCCGAACATCGCCTGGCTGGGTTCCGATACGCCGATGTAGTTGCCGAGGCTCTTGCTCATCTTGTTGGCGCCGTCGAGACCTACCAGTAGAGGCATCGTCATAATGCACTGGCTGCTCATGCCAGCCTGTCGTTGGAGTTCACGTCCCACCAGGAGGTTGAACTTCTGGTCGGTGCCACCCAGTTCAAGGTCGGCCCGGACAGCGATGGAGTCGTAGCCCTGGAGCAGTGGATAGATGAACTCGTGGATGAAGATGGGGGATTCCTTGTCGAAGCGGTTGTGGAAGTCCTCGCGCTCCAACATCTGGGACACGGTGTACTTGCTCATGAGCTCGATGGTGTCGGTGACGCTCATCTTCTCCAGCCACTCAGAGTTGTAAACGACCTCCGTCTTTTCCTTGTCCAGGATGCGGAAGATCTGGTCCAGGTAGGTCTTTGCGTTGGCGTCCACATCCTCCTTTGTCAGGCGGGGGCGGGCCGCATTCTTCCCGCTGGGGTCGCCGATGCGGGCCGTGTAGTCGCCGATGATGAATACCACCTGATGGCCCCACTCCTGGAACTGCTTCAGTTTGCGAATGGGGACGCTGTGGCCAAGGTGGATGTCCGGCGCGGACGGGTCGGCGCCGTACTTGATACGCAGGGGTTTCTTGTCCTTGCGTGATTTCGCCAGCTTGGCGGCGAACTCGGCGCCGGGCAGCACCTCCACGGCGCTGCCGGCGAGGGCCTCAAATTCCTCCCGAATCTCGGGGGCTATGGCATTCAAGTCAGTTTTCATGGACTCTGGCGCTAAGGCTCCCGACCACTAAAATCAACAGCCAAAAGGCTGCGGCCCGATTGGCCCTGTTGGAACGGTTTTTTGCCATCTTTTTGCCATGAATTTGGGGTCTGAATCACGTGTTCTCAGCATGTGATGCTTGCCTTGGCTGCAGGGCGGTTATCACGACGGCAGGCGTCGGAAAAATCCGTGCCCCGTCAGTGGGGCGCAAGAGAAGGACGCAACCATGAGTCCCATTCGCTCCGTGCTGGTCGTCGAAGACGAACAGGCCATCTCCAACCTCGTTTCCTTTCACCTCGAACAGAATGGCTATGAGCCGGTCGTTGCCTCCGAGGGGCGCCGCGCGCTGGGTTTGCTTGAGAAGCGTGTCCCGTCACTCGTCATTCTCGACCTTATGCTGCCGGATATTGACGGAATCGAGGTCCTGAAGCGCCTGCGGGCGATGCCGGCCTGCCAGCGGCTGCCGGTGATCCTGTTGACGGCCCGCGCCGAGGAAGGGGACCGGGTGCTTGGCCTTGAGGTCGGCGCCGACGATTATGTGACCAAGCCCTTCTCGCCGCGGGAACTGATGTTGCGCGTCCAGAAGCTGATTGCTTCACGTGAAACAGTGGAAACGGCCTCGGTGCCCACGGTGTTTGGCTGCCTGGAGATTGACGAGGATAAGTTCCGGGTCGTCGTGGATGGCTCACCCATTGAGATTTCCGCAACGGAGATGAAACTGTTGGTGGAGCTTATGCGCTCGCGCGGAAGGGTTCTTTCCAGAAACCAGATTCTCCAAAGCGCGTGGGGATTCATGCCCAATGTCACCGAGCGCACAGTGGATACCCACGTTAAGCGCCTTCGGCAGAAGCTGGGCGCCGCGTCGCCGTACCTGGAAACGGTTCGTGGCGTGGGGTATCGATGGGTTGACTCTCCCCCCGAGGAAGCGTTCCTCAGCACCGGTACAGATCAATAACGGAGGCGGGCCATGCTGGTCGCAAACCCCATATCCTTCGCCTGCGAGATGATCGAGGCGATCCCCGAAAGCACCGCCCTCTACCTGTGGAATAGCGACCTGCTGATCCCCAACCGCTTCTGGAAGGAACGCATTGGCGAGATGTCACGCCTGTCGGATATTTCGCGCCTCAATGTGGATGTGAGCGCCCTGGCGCGCACCATGATGTCCCTCGCGCCGGACAGCGACATTCGGTTCGCCGATATTCCCCTCGACCTGCAGAATTACCGACATCTTCAGGTTTCGCAGGTGCCCGAGCACCCGGACCTCTATTTCTTCCTGCTGCGCGACGAGACGGAGGTGCGTCGCGTGGAGCAGATGCGGAAGGATTTCATCGCGAACGTGTCCCATGAGCTTCGCACACCGCTTACCGCCGTGCGCGGGTACGTGGAGACGCTCATGGACCCGAAGTTTCTCACCATCGAGCGTGTGCGGGAGTTCCTGCCTGTCATATTTGAGCACACCGAGCGGCTGCACAACCTGATGCTCGATTTGCTGAGCCTGTCGCGGCTGGAGAATCCGAATACAGTGATTGAATTGACCCCGATTTCGTTGCTGGAAGAATTGGAGGACGCTGTCGAGGCGACGGCTCCGCTGGCGCGGATGAAGAACCTTACGGTGGAAATCCGTCCGCCGGCCGAGGATTTGCGCGTCCTGGCCAACTCAGAGCACCTTGAGCGCGTTCTCGTGAATTTGTTGGATAATGCGATCAAGTACAGCACGCCCAACGCGCCGATTATCATCTCCACGGAGATCGAAGGCGACTGCATCTGGACCCATGTTTCGGATCAGGGACCGGGAATTGCCCCGGAGGAACTGCCGCGGGTTTTCGAACGGTTCTACCGCACCAAGGGCGCGCTGAGTGGGCGCGTTCAAGGGAGTGGGCTGGGGTTGGCCATCAGCAAGCACATCATACAGCAGCTGGGTGGCGAAATCCGCGTTTCCAGTACGTTGGGGCAGGGATCGGATTTCTTCTTCAGCCTGCGCCTGGCCACGAAAGCCGCAAAAACGTTGGCTTAGTGGGTCTCGGCGTACTTTTTGGCTGGCTTGGTTGCTTTGCCGCCGCCGATCAACTGGCGGTAGTAGCCAACCAAGGCATCTGAGGCGTGTTGCACGTTTTCGCGTGCCGCCTCGTCCAGCGCCTCCTGGTGGCTCTTTGAGAGTTTGAAGGCTGTCGGGATCTTCTTCAGCAGGTTGTCCGTGTGGTCGTCGTAGCCTTCCAGGCGCACGATGACGGTCTTCAGCTTGTCCTCGTTGTGGATGCGGCGCAGGTAATCGCCGTAGAGCAGCAGCGGGCGCAGGGTGCCGATGTCATAGATCCGCATCAGCACGGCGAACGGCCCCCAGCTTTTGTTACGCTCTACGGAGTAGGTTTCCATCCGCTGATCGGCTTCGATGACAATCATCATGACCGGCTGGTTCCTATCCACGGTCTTCATCATATTGAGGATGGGGTCGATGCCGAGGTTTTCGTAGAGGCCACCGTCGGCCACGTGGAGCCATGGGGAGTTGAGTAGTTCCGGTGTGGCGCGGCCCGCGAGATCGGCAGGTACGCAATCCTTGTAAACCTTGAGGCGGAACGGCGCCAGCAGGATGGGGTAGGCCGCGCTGGCGGCCACGGCCTGTGACACGCGGAATTGGCCGATGTCGCTGCCGAAGTCCTCGAATGTGAGCGGTGTGACGAGGCTGCGGAAAATGACCTCGTCCTTGGGCGAGATTGCTATGTTCTTGGCGTTCTCGTTTACCAGAGTCGGGAATCGGCGGGCCGGAAGGTTTGTCATCACCAGGCGCTGACCGGAATTGTACACGGTGCCATTCAGGATCAGCACAGGGGCGGGGTCGCTGGCCCGCATTTCCTTCTGGCGGAGGTCGTCGAAGGTTTCGGGGCGCTTCCAGATCAGCTTTTCAATTTCATTGGCCAACAAATCAGTGCGCGTGAGCGAGGATCCCAACAGTTGAAGCGCCAGGGGCGGAAACCAGACCATGTGGCCGTAGGCGCGCCATTGCAGGTTTACAGCCATGGCCTTCTTGAAATCGTCGTAGAAACCCGGTGCGTGACGCTGGTCGTAGTGGGCCAGGTACCATGAGGCCGCCAGGCCACCGGCTGAGACGGTCGAGATCACCCGTACATTTTCCAAGAGAGAGCGGCCGCTGCCCGGGGCCTGAATCTGGGAAAGCTGTTCCATCACGCAGGCGGCGTAATAGGCCGACCGGCTGCCACCGCCCGAAATCGTCAGGAATACGAGAGGATCCTTTTTAGAGGAAGGGGAAAGGTTGATATCAACGCGTTCGTGGCCCGCCGCCAGGGGAACGTTTGTGTCGGTGCTGGCTACGAAGTTCTGGCGCATTTCCCGGCGCTGGGCCGGGTCGTTCATGGTGGCGCAGGACGCCAGGAATGCTGCGGCCACCAGCACGGCCAAAATACGGGCTGTGCTACTCAAAACCACTCGCGACACGTGCTTTATGGGGCGGGAGTTCATAGTGGGGCTGTTTCCATTACCAAGCTCGTGAGACTTCTTTCATTTTCAAATGCTGTCACGAAGAATTAGTCCTCCGGCGACCCAGGTTCCTTAAACCGTGGCCTGAACAATTCCCCGATTCGCGGTAACAGGTTTCAAAATCCTCTGAAGGGCTCCATGGAACTCGAATTCTACAAATATAGCGGCGCCGGAAACGACTTTATCGCCATTAACAATATGGACGGCCGTATTCCAGAGGCGGGCCGACGGGAGCGGGTGGCCGATTGGTGCCGCCGGGGGATGTCGGTGGGCGCGGATGGGGTTCTGCTTATCGAGCCGCCCGCGGGTGACGGATTTGATTTCCGCATGCGGTACTACAACGCTGACGGGAGCGAGGGGGAGACCTGCGGAAACGGGAGCCGCTGCATAGCGCGGTTTGCCATGCAGCAGGGGATAGCCAGATCGGAAACCCGGTTTGAGACGATGGCCGGGCCGTATGAGGCTGTCGCGGTGGAGAACGAGATCCGCGTCAGTATGACGGATGCCTTTGGGATTCGCGAAGGCATCAAGATTATGGATGATGTGTTTGAGGGGGAGGTTCACTTCCTGAACACCGGTGTTCCTCATGTTGTGGTGTTTGTGGACGATGTGGACGGGGTAGACGTGTTTAATGTCGGGAGGCACCTGCGTCGGCACGCCGAGTTTCAGCCCGCTGGGGCGAATGTGAATTTCGTGCGGGTTCGCGATCCGCGGAACATTGAGGTCCGGACCTATGAGCGCGGTGTGGAGAATGAGACACTGGCCTGCGGGACAGGGTCCATTGCCGCAGCTATCATCGCTGTCCGCAACGGGCTTGCGGAGGCCCCAGTTCGCGTCAAGACAGCCAGCGGGGAGATCCTGACCATTGGTTTCGAACCCACGGCTGGGGGGGCGAAGAATGTTACGCTGCAGGGCAGCGCGCGGCTGGTGTTTAGGGGATATATGTGTCTTTAGTTTTTGCCTGTTAATCGATGGACGGCGAATGAGCGATGAATCATCCAAGCTTTGAGCACTATTCGTAAATGATATTCAACCATGAGATCATTTACACATGGGGTGCTGATATCCGTGGCTTGCTTGGCCCTTGCGGGGTGCGTCGGAGGGGCCTACTTCTCAACATTCAGTTACGTTGCAGCCACCCCGGAAGACCTGTCTTCCTCCACCTCATTTCAGAATCTGCGGGCACATTCAATTTCAAAAGGTTCCAACCGGAGAGTATGTGTTGAAGGACAGAACGGTGACAGCGCCTTGTCCATTGATCGCACTGTGGTAATTGATCAGGGACCAGTTATACTTGTGGGGTGTGTGAAGAAACTTACCCCCGTCTCGACCCCAGGAAGCCTTCAAGGTCCTAGCGGCGCGAGTTTCAGCATTGATGTCCCCATCAAGGACGATACCAGAGAGATACAGTTTGGAAGCGACCGAAAGGTTCTCTGGAAGAGATAGGACTGCCACTTACCTAACCGCCCGTAAAAGCGCGTCACGTTGATCCGCACGTATGGTTCAATTTGTAACGGGGCGATTGCGATTGACCCATTAACCCATCGCAAATCTATGTTAAGTTCGCACAGTGGGAATCGCTAAGAAAATAGCCGCAATCCTGGCCGTCGCGACGGGTCTCGCGATTGCTTCGTATGGGATTTATACCTATTCCCAGCGCCCCACTGAGATACAAATCGAAGATTCAGCCAGCGCTGGTGGGGGAAATGGCTCCGCCACACCCGTGTGGACAGCAACGCAGGAATTGTCAGCCTGGGAGAATGCCGAGTCACATTGGAGGAAGCACCGTTCCGAGTTTCCCGAGTTAAAGGACGTAAACGAGTACGTGGCAGCCGCTAAAACCTTTTTTCAGTCACCACCGAGAGGAATCTTGTCAAAAGTCCGTCCCGATGGCGATGTTTTATACTTTGATCCTGCAACCAGGACCTTTGGGGTGAGAGCGGCAGATGGTGCGCCAAGAACCATGTTCCGTCCTTCGGACGGCATGCGATATTGGAACCGCCAATGAGTGCCGGAAAGTCGCAAGATTCGCGTTTACCCTGTCCGTGCTGCGGGGCGCGTACGCTTGATCAATTCGGCCTCTACGAGATCTGCGAAGTTTGTCATTGGGAGGACGATCCTTCTCAGTTCGCAGATCCGACCTTGGCAGGGGGAGCCAACCATCTCAGCTTAAATGAAGCGCAGGAAGCTTGGCTGGCGTTGCAACGTAAACACCCAACCAGTTAGTCCTAATCGTTATCCGCGTCATCCGGAGTCAGGATGACTTCGCGGCTCGCGAATTCGCCGTTTACGGGGTCGTGGACTTTCTTGTCGCGCCAGGCCATGACTTCGGCGATGGTGGCGGTGCTGTCAAAAATACGCGTGAGGGTGAATTGTCGTGAGGAACCGTCGGCGTGGCGCTCGAGCACCAGCACGCGTCCTATGAGTTTGGCCATGGTCTATTATCCTTAGAAGCCGGGATTATCGTCGCCGTAATTGATCATGTTGTGGAACGTCGCCGTTTCGCCGAAGAACACCAGCGGAATATCACCTGTGGGGCCGTTGCGCTGTTTGCCGATGACGAGCAATGCTTTCTCCGCCGTCTTGCGGCCCGGGCCCTGGGGTTTGTCGTCGTCCTCGTCGTCGGCCGAGTCCTGGTTTCGCTCGCGGTGGATGAACATGACGACGTCGGCGTCCTGTTCGATGGCGCCCGACTCGCGGAGGTCGCTGAGCATGGGGCGCGCCTGCTTGCCCTTGCGCTGCTCAATCATGCGGCTGAGCTGGCTGAGCGCGATAATGGGTACGTGCAGTTCGCGGGCCAGCGCCTTGAGCGAGCGGGTGATTTCGGAGATTTCCTGCTGGCGGTTTTCGACCCTCCCGCCGCCGCGCATGAGCTGGAGGTAGTCGATGATGATGAGGGAAATGTCGTGCATTGCCGCAAGGCGACGGGCCTTGGCGCGCAATTCCAGAATGGAAAGGCCGGGTGTGTCGTCAATATAAATGGGAACACCGTGTAATTGCCTGGCAAATCGGTGAAGCTTTTCCTTGTTTCCGGCGGGAAGCTTGCCAGTTCGCATCTGGTGCATGGAAACTTCCGACAGTGAGCTTAGGAGACGCTGGTTGATCTGCGAAGCGCTCATTTCCAGCGAGAAAATTCCGACGCCCCGTGCCAGTTCCGGGTGCAGTTGGCGGCTGCGGAACCCCGCGCCGACGTTCAGTGCGATGTTAAGTGCCAGCGCGGTCTTTCCCACCGATGGGCGCGCCGCCAGGATGATCAGATCGCTGGGCTGAAAACCGCCCGTCCAGTCGTCGAGCATCGTGTAGCCTGTCGCGACCCCGGTTACTTCGTGGGCCTGGGAGCTGCGCTTGTCGATTTCGTCCATGGTTTCCAGGGTCAGCGTACCGATCTCCTGGAATTCCCGGGTAATGCGCTGCTCGCTCAGGTCAAAGATTCGCTTTTCCGCGTGGTCGAGGATCTGCTCCAGGTCGTCGCGTTCATGGTAGGCGTCTTCCTGGATCTCGTGGGTCACGCGGATCAGCTCGCGAAGCTGGTGCTTGCGCAGCACGATGTTTGCGTGGTGCGTGACGTTCTGGGTCGAGTAAACGTACTGCTCGAGGGAGGTGATGTAGGCCGGGCCACCCACGGCATCGAGCTGCTTGCGCCGCTTCAACTCATCGATGACGGTCGTGAAGTCCACCATCGTGTGGCGCTCGTGCAGGTCGAGGATCGCGGTGTAAACTTGCTGGTGGCGTTCCTGGTAGAAGAAATTCGGGCGCAGGATGCCGGCCACAATATCAATGGCGTCCGGGTCCAAAATCATGGAGCCGAGAACGGTCTTTTCTGCGTCAACGTTCGACGGGAGCGCAGCGTCTATAACTTTTCCTGGAGTACTCATGTGTCGATCAACCGGAGAATGGGCTAAACTTCGTTCCACAAAACTAATGTGCGTGTATTTGGACGCGAGCATCGGGTGTAAACTGGAATCGCCGGGAGGATGTCGATTAAGCCAAAACGGTCAAAATGCCCGGTGTTTCCCAACATCCGTTCACAGTTTATGCACAGGGTTACTCACATTTTCAATTGGGAAAGCCTTCACCCTTGAAAATTTCCTGCGGTTTTCCTAAACTTTGTGAATACGTGTAGGAATCCGCATGGCAAACGTGATGTCCACTGTGTCGCCGCCGGCGATGCCCGGGTAGGTGGCTTCGGGCCCCAAGCGACCTTCATATACGGCCTGGGGGCCGTCGGCCTCCAGAGTGTAGTGGATAATCAGCAGCGTTTGCTCGTGAATTCGCACCTCATTCACGCTCAAGACTTGTCCACGTTTCGTGCCGATCATGGGAAGTGACATGGATGCATGGCAATCCACATTCCGGTTGCGTTGCAACCAAAGACTTTGGACGCTGGAACTTCATTTGATGCTTTGAAGGACCATCGGCACCCCATGTACCCCAGGCAGGTTTTAGTCGTTTCCCTTATCGTGGCGTCCGTCGTGGCGGCGGTGGTGGTTTTGCGCAAGTCGGGTTTGCGGCAATCCCGGCCAACCACGGCCCCGGAAACCGTAGTACGGGAAGATCCAGACGTCGTCAAACCGGCGGCAAAGGTCACCGGGGATTCCGCCTCGCTTCCACAGCCAACAATCGTCAAAGCGGATACCAACCTCCGTCAGCGTCGCCTTCCCAGACGGGACGCGTTATCGTCCTCCACGAAGACGCGCACCCTCAACGATATTGTCGCGGAATATGCCAAGTTTACGGACTTCGATCGCCGCAATGAACTGATCCTGGAAGTCTCACAACTGCCAACTGCGGAGGCCGTGCGCCAGCTTCTCAATTGGTTGGAGTCCGACCCGGATGATGAGACCCGCAAGGCGCTGCTGGGGGCCCTTGTATGGTGTGACCAGCGCGATGCCCTGGCGGATGAGATCATAGACAGGCTGACCCCCATGTACAAGGGGCGTGCCGAGGTGGAGGACCGGATTGAGATTCAGGATGTCCTTGGTGAGTTGGCCACATCCAAATCCGTGGAAACCCTGCGGGGGGCCTACTTGGATGAGAATGTTGATCCTCTGGAGAAGTTGAACGCTGCGGCCTGTTTGCTCCGAATTCGAAGCAGCGATTCCCAATTGCTGGATACGGCAGAGGCCCAAAAGCTGTACGAACACATCCAAATCGCGGCACAGGTTTTTGACGAGCCTGATTCCCGCTCCCAGTGCTACATGGCGCTGTCGATGGATCTGGAGTATAATGGCACTTTCTTGCGGGAAATGCTGGCCCGGGAGAAGGATACGAACCTCCACAAGCTCCTGGAGAATCTTGTAATTGGCAAGGCGCCCCGCACCCCGAAGGCGTCCCCCACCCCCGCAGAACCCTGAGCCCTGCCTCTTCGCGAATGAAACCGGGGGCTTTATGTACCGAGACAGGGCCTTTTCAGGCCCTTTTTTATCGCAGACAAGTGGGCACAGGCCCGAAAGGACAATGAATTCCGTGGCACGCAAGACTCCCCTTAACAGGGTCCGTAATATCGGCATTATGGCGCACATCGACGCCGGCAAGACGACGACGACCGAGCGTATTCTCTTTTATACCGGCCGTTCGCACAAGATTGGCGAGGTTCACGATGGCGCCGCCGAAATGGACTGGATGGAACAGGAGAAGGAGCGCGGAATCACGATTACCAGCGCGGCGACTCACTGCAGCTGGAAGAATTACGCCATTAACATTATCGATACCCCTGGCCACGTGGACTTCACGGTCGAGGTGGAGCGCTCAATCCGCGTGCTGGACGGGGCCATCGCCCTGTTCTGTTCCGTGGGCGGTGTGGAGCCCCAGAGCGAGACTGTCTGGCGCCAGGCCGACAAGTATCACGTTCCCCGTATCGCCTTTATCAATAAGATGGACCGCGTCGGCGCGGACTACTTTGGCACTGTTGCCATGATGCGCGACCGCCTGGGTTGCCATCCTGTGCCCCTGCAGATTCCCATTGGTGCCGAGGACAAGTTCCGCGGTGTTGTTGACCTCGTTGAGATGAAGGCCCTGGTGTGGCCGGAAGGCACGGACGAGACCAAAGGCATGTCCTACGAAACGGAAGAGATTCCCGAAGGCATGCAGGCCGAGGCCAAGCAGTGGCACTCGACGATGCTGGAGGCCCTCGCCGAGTACGACGAGGAGTTCATGGCCAAGTACATTGAGACCGAGGACCACGATTTTCCGCCGGCGGACCTGAAGGTCTTGATTCGCAAGAGCGTGCTGGGCGCCAAGATTACGCCCGTAATGTGCGGGTCGTCGTTCAAGAACAAGGGTGTGCAGCCGCTGCTCGATGCCGTTCTCGACTACATGCCGTCGCCGGTGGACATTGCGCCCGTGGCTGGCGAAAACCCAGAGACCAACGAGGTTGAGGAGCGCAAACCCGACGACAATC
>JAIBAT010000084.1 GCA_019695055.1 Candidatus Sumerlaeaceae bacterium
TTTCAGGATGCCCCGGGATGCGCACCCACGGATTTTCTGGCGAATGAAGGACTCCTGGATCACTGTGATGTGGGCTACCATCTCAATTTCCCGGGGCCGGATGGAGGGGCATTTTTTGCAGCGCCGCGGTTGGTGGTTCATTGTCCGGGTACGCACAGCTTCTTTGCGCGCGATCCCTTCCCGCTGTGCCAGATTCTTGCCTCAGGCGCAAACCTTGCGCTTGGCACCGACAGCCTGGCCAGCAGCGATTCCCTTGGAATGTTTGACATGCTCAGGATCATGGGAGGGGAATTCCCCTGCCTTGCAGGGCCACAGTTGCTGGATATGGTGACGACAAATCCTGCCAGGGCGTCAGTTCTGGAGAAGGCGCCATTGCCCCTTGGAATCATCCAGCGCGGTGCGGCGGCGGATTTTACGGCGATTGAGATTCCCGGGCCACCCGTGCGGGACTTGCGGGATTTGCTGATGGAGCCGGCCGCCCAGGTATCGGCGACCTTCATTGCCGGGGACAAGGTCTACTGATGTCTGAGCACCTCGCGGGTGCCATGGGAAGTCTCGTATTTGCGGTGATGACGCTCGCGACGGGTTGGATGCTTCTGCGAACGGCATACCGGAAGGCCGATGCTCCGGAAATCGGGGACCTGGTGGAGGTCCTGGTCAAGTGCGCGCTCCTTGGAGTGGCGATTGTCACCATTCTGGGACTTGGTCTGGCCTATGCACACAGATTCAGCACACCTGCGCTGTTTGTGTTTCTGGGGTTGTCCTTGCTGATTCTTTGGCGATGGGGCCAGAATCCGGATGTGCGGATTGGTGTGCGCCGCCCGGAGGTTTCGGGGATTCTGGCAGTTCTGATAGCAGCGGGGTTGTGTGCGTTTGCGATTGTCCAACGCTTTGATATGATTGACGGCATGCGCGACCCGGGAGTCTACACAGCCGCGGGAATTGAGTTGAGCCGCACGGGGGATTTCGGTTGGTGGGATTGGAGGATTGGGTCTTTCAGTCCGACGGAGATGCTTCGCCTTTTGATGGTTTGCTGGGGTGGATTTTTTGACGGGCACCCCGACCATGAGCGGTTTCCGGGGTTCTACCTTGGCGCAGACGGACAGGTTTGGCCGCAGTTTCTACACGCCTACGAGGTATGGTTGGGAATTGCCTATGGGTTTGCTGGGCCCCAGGCAACTCAATGCGCAAACGGGGTGTTTGCGGCTTTCGGGTTGCTGGCCTTCTTCTGCACCATTCGCCGCATCTTTGGCGGTCCAGTGGCCGTGGTGGCGTCGGCGCTGCTTGCCGTCAATCCGGCGACCATCTGGTTTTCACGTTATCCCAGTAATGAGCCCTATATCCAGGCGCTGGTTTGGGGATTCCTGCTGTTCTACACAGGAAGTCTGGTGGATCGCGGTGATGGTGGCCAAAATGGCCGTGAGGATAGGCGGGGAAACGCCGCTGGGTTTTATCTGGGATTGCTCCTGTTGGGTGTCGCGACGCTTGCGAAGTTTGCGGCTTGGGGCTATCTGATCGTGGCGGCTTTTGACGCCGGGTTGCGGCGCGCCAGGGGGCAACTCAACTTGCGGGTGGCACGGTTGTGGTTGGTATTTGCAGTAGTGGCCATGGTTTCAGTACTCCACGCGCTGCTGTTTGCCAATGATTATATGTATGGGTCGTGGACGTTTACGCTGAAGCGAGTGGGGATTTCGTTCGATTCCTACCCCGTGCTTTTCGTTGCGCTGACATTGGCTGCGCTTTCCGCAGGAACCCTGTTTTCCGCCCCTCTGAAAGAGGCGGGAGAATACCTGCGTCGCAGGAAGGCTGGCATGGTCGCTGGTGGCGGGGCGATATTGCTGGCTGTAACGGCCGTGCTTGTTCACCAGAACTTACAGCTCAGGTCGGATGCGTTGAGGCATGAATTGTGGGCAGAGAACACAAACCTCGCCGAATACGCCATGTACTTCACGCCGGGGCTTTTCCTGGTCGGGACCGCTGGATTGCTTGCGATGCTGTCGCGGAGAAAGCAGCCGGCTCTTGGCATTGTCTGTTTGCTGACGGCCGCAGCTGCGATTTTCCTTTTTCGGCGGAATATCGATGCCATCCATCCCTGGGCGTCGCGCCGCTGGTTGATCGTCCTGATTCCAATGTTTTGCGCGGGCATTGCATATCTTCCCGGCTTGCTGTGGGAACGCAAGAATGCGATGGCGCGGTCTGTCTCCGTGGCTCTGTCGTGCGTTGTGATCGCACTTTCGTCCACGGCTGCGCCGCAGTATTTTTTTATCCGGAATTTCCGCGGAGCCATTCCTGCGGCGGACAAGGTTGCTGAGAAGCTCAAAACCGACGATTTTGTGGTCATTCAGCCAACGTATCGAATCGCCCAGTTGGCTTCCTACATCAAGGCACGCTTTGATGTGGATCTCTATACTCTCCCGGCCACAACAGAGGGTTGGGAAGGACTTCGCCAGCTAATATTTTCCCGCCCTGCTGTGCCGCCACGGGTTGTCTATGTTACAGATTCGCCACTTTCAGCACCGCAATCTGTACGTCCCTTTCTCAAGGAATTAGCGACGGTGGATCTCGATTATACGACGGTCACGGAAAACGTGCGTACACTGGTGCCGACGGTTACACGCGACAGTTTTACGGCGCATATTTACGAGGTGAATCCGGATTGGCTCCCAGCGGGCTGGTATCCGGCGGTCGAGTCGAAGCCGGACACAGTTGTACCTCCGTCCGATTTACCCATGACGATAACGATGGACGGAAAGTACGAGGGGTACTTGCGGCGTTTCTACGCCCCCACGTCATTGCCGGACGGAAAGGCTTACCGGTGGACGGACGGGGCCGGCACGGTGTTTATCGGCGAGTTGCTCAATCGTCCCATTTCCAAACCGCGGGTCAGAATGGTCGTGCGGATGAACAGTGGTCGCCCAGACTTTTCGACTCCCATCAAGGTGGAAGCGCGGCTGGATAACTTCAAAAATCCCCCCGGCGGAGTCCCCGGGGAGTGGACCATTGGGCCGGATTGGCAGGATTATACATGCGAGATCGAAAGTGCGAAGATTCAGCCCGACAGCACATTGTACTTTCACTCCATCAGACCACCCGTAACAGGTCATAGTGGCGGTCGACTCGGTGTCATCATTGAGTCCATTCGCTTGGAGTGAATCAAAGTCCGGTGATTCCGTAATCCTGTCGCTGGGCAAAAAAGACCAGGAATTTATGAGCGAAAAAACGCAGACCAAGGGCAGCCGGTCCTCATCCAGCAAGGGGTCGGACAGCATCGACAGCTGGCCCATCGAGAAGTGTTTCGAGGAGCTGGAAGGCATTGTTTCCGCCTTGGAAAGCCAGGCCACATCCTTGGAGGATTCTCTCAAGCTGTTCGAGCGGGGTATGAAACTCAGCCAGCGATGTTCGCGTGAGCTTTCGTCCATAGAGAAGAAGATCAAGGTCATCGTTGAAACCGCAAAAGGCGAGACGCGACTGGAAGATTTTGAAGAGGGCAACGAGCAGTGATTTTGCGTCTTACTTATTGGTACTCACTTGATCAGATTATTGCCGCGGCTGTATTTAAACCCAAGAATCAGGCTGCCTAATGACCAAACTTTCCGAAATTCGGGAACCATCGCAAATACGCAGTTTTACCATGGACCAACTCAAGGATTTGGCCCGTGAGATCCGCGAAACAATCCTCCACACAGTCTCCATCAATGGTGGTCATCTGGCGTCGTCGCTGGGTGCAGTGGAGCTTTCGGTTGCGCTACACAACGTGTTTCAAACACCCAAGGACAAACTTGTTTGGGATGTGGGGCATCAGGGGTATCCCCACAAACTTTTGACCGGTCGCTATCCTGAATTTCACACGCTGCGCAAGACCCATGGCATCAGCGGTTTTCTGCGTCGAAACGAGAGCGAGTACGATGTCATTGGTGCCGGCCACGCAGGCACCTCCATCAGTGCCGCTTTGGGAATTGCCCAGGCCCGCGACTTGAACAAGGAAGATTTCAAGGTGGTGGCCATCATTGGCGACGGGTCCATGACTTGTGGACTGCCATTCGAGGGCCTGAATAATGCGGGGCATACCGAGACCGACCTGTTGGTTGTCCTGAATGACAACGAAATGTCCATCAGCGAAAACGTTGGTGCGCTATCGAAATATTTGAACTGGCTGGTCCAGTCCAATCTGTACAATGTGTCCAAGAAGGAAGCCCGACAATTGGTCAAGCGCACCCCCATGGGGGAGCGCCTTATCAAGGTGATTCATAAGCTGGAGGAAAGCACGAAGGGACTGATTGTTCCTTCGATCTTTTTTGAGGACCTTGGGTTCCGTTACATCGGCCCGGTGGACGGTCATGATCTTGACGAACTTGTCCCGACTCTTCAGCGCGTTCGGGGTTTCAAGGGGCCAGTTCTGCTTCATGCGATTACCCAGAAGGGGAAGGGCTACGAACTTGCGGAAGGGGATGCGATATTCTGGCATTCACCGCCGAACTTCAAAGTCGACTCCGGCGAGTACAAACAGTCCACGGCGGTCACCTACACCCATGTTTATGGCGACACGCTGATTAAGCTGGCCAAGGAAGATCCAAAGGTTGTGGCGCTAACGGCTGCCATGGCGACGGGAACGGGCCTGGTAAAGTTTGCCGAGACGTTCCCCGATCGATATTTCGATGTGGGCATTGCCGAAGCGCACGCAGTGACCTCCGCGGCGGGTATGGCGTCGGAGGGAATCAGGCCATTCGTGACGATTTATAGCACGTTCCTGCAGCGCGGCTACGATTCCATCATGCATGATTGCGCGCTTCAGAATCTGCCCGTGATTTTTGCCATGGATCGCGCCGGCCTGGTTGGCAACGACGGTCCCACGCACCACGGGCTGCTGGACATTGGGTATATGCGAATCATCCCCAACATGGTGGTTATGGCGCCCAAGGATGAGGCGGAACTTCGCGACATGATGCTGACCGCGAAGAATCACACGAGCGGGCCCATCGCGTTCCGCTATCCGCGGGCGGGGGTGACCGGGGCCGATGTGACCCGGGAGCCTGTCGAGGTTCCCATCGGCAAAGCCGAGGTGATTCGGGAAGGCTCTGCGCCGGCGGTCATTCTCAGCTACGGGCATGTTTTTGCGAACGTGAAGAAAGCAGCCGAGATCCTGGAGCGCGACGGAATTGAAGTCGGCATAGTGAACGCGCGATTTGTCAAACCGCTCGATTTGGAAATGCTCAAGTCGGTTGCGGCTCGTTATCCGGTTATTGTGTCCGTGGAGGATGGTGCCATTGCTGGTGGCTTTGGCAGTGCGGTAAATGAGGCTTTTGTCGAAATGGGTCTCGATGCCCAATGCTTGATTCTGGGCGTGCCGGATGTTTACATAGAGCACGGCGACCAAGCCACCCAGCACGATATCGCGGGGATTTCACCGGAGAAGATTGCGGGTCGGGTTCGCGCAGCCATCGAAAAGGCGGAAAGTACCGCAAGGGTGCCCGCCGGTACCAAGGCTGCGACAAAGGTTCCGAAAATCGCGTAATCACCGTTGGGTGGGTCGGTTAGGAATTCACCCTGCTCCTGAGAAACATACGAATTGCCGCATTGACCGGCTCCGGGTTTTCCAAGGGAGACAGATGGCCGGCATCAGGAATGATCTCCAGCTTCGAACCGGGAATTCCCTCAGTAATAATCTGTGCTGACGCGAGTGGCGTTACCTGGTCCTCGGCCCCGACAAGAACGAGAGTCGGTACTGTGATGGTGGATAACGTGGCCGTGAAATCTGTGCGATTTGCGAGAGCCTCAAGGGTTCTGATGTAGACGCTGTCAGGCGTGTTCAGGGCCCATTGGCGAACCTTGGCCACGACTTGGGGCCTGGTGGCGCGGGTCAGGTCGCATAACAGGTTCTGCACGGTCGCGTCGGCCATGAAAGCACCTCCTTCCATGCGGATTTGCTCGACCTGTGCGGTTCTTTTTGCCCGACCCTCGGGTGTATCTGCTTCGGCTCGGGTGTCGCAGAGGATCATTCCAGCAACCGTGGCCGGATTCCTGCGCCAAATCTCGAACATCGTGTATCCGCCCATGGAGCATCCGCAGAGGACGGCTTTATTGACGCCGAGGTGCTCCAAAGTCTCCCGGACATCGTCTGCATAGGCGCCAAAGGAGAAAGGTTCTCCTTCTGGGGCATTGGTTTTGCCATAGCCGCGGAAATCCACCGCGTGCAGGTCAGCCAATCCCGACAGCCCACTCAGCTGGCTGTCCCACATGGCGGATTGCGTCGGGAATGCGTGCAGAAATACAATCGGCGGTGCGCCTGGAGCCGCCTGTCCTTTGTGGGTTCTCACGGCAAGTTTCATCAAAACTCCTCCTCTGGACCAAACCTTCGGGGCAGAACATGAATCTAATTCCCCAGAAGGCTCAAGCTAAACCCGGAGAAATGCCAATGAACCGCTTCAAAGTTCCGACCCAGACCGCAATCCACGGGCGGATGATCCTGCTTTGGATTCTGCTAATGGTTGCTGCCCCGATGGCGTGGTCCATCGGGATCATGATACCCCGCCAGCCTGAGTTCAGCGCCATTCAGCTCGGGGATGCGGAGGTACGGGTTGAAATCAACAACAACGTGGCCAAAACGCGCGTCATCCAGGAATTCTTCAATCCGAATTCCCGGCAGTTGGAGGCGGATTTCTATTTCCCGGTGCCCAAGGGTGCGGACGTCACCGATTTCGTGCTCTACATGAACGGGAAGCCGGTCAAGGGCGAGGTGCTCGAGAAGGAAAAGGCGCGGGAGATCTACGAGGGAATTGTCCGGCGTATGCAGGATCCGGGGTTGCTGGAATGGGTGGATTCCAACCTCTTTAAGGTGCGTGTCTTTCCGGTTCCTCCCAATGGCACGCAAAAGATCGAGCTCGAATTTGCCCAGCCGCTGCAGGCGGACCAGGGAATGTTCAAGTACCTATTCCCGTTGAAGACGCCGAAGAAATTCCTGGAACGTGGCGACCGACCGAACCCCAACGTCAAATTCACCGTTGATGTGGTATCCGACGAGCCAGTGCGTAACATCTACTCGCCTTCGCATACCATTGATACTGATGTGAAAGATCCCAAGCGGGCGAAGGTGACCCTCACCAGGGGGAACCTCGCCATTACCGGGGACTTCGTGCTGTTCTATGAGTACTCGCGCAAGGACATCGCACTGAGTTTGCTCGCCACCCGCCCGGGGCGCGATGACGGGTACTTCTCGCTTATGTTGAGCCCCCAGATTCAGTATGACGAATCCAGGATCAACCCGAAGGACGTGACCTTTGTTGTCGATACGAGCGGCTCCATGCTTGATGACAATAAGATCGAGCAGGCTCGAAAGGCCCTGACCTACTGTGTAAGTCAGTTGAGGCCAGCTGACAGGTTCAACATAGTCCGATTCTCCACGGATGTGGAGAAGTACCGGCCGAATCTGCAGGAGGCTTCCCGCGAGAACCTTGACGAGGCGAAGGGATGGATTGGCAAGCTGAACGCCACGGGCGGAACCAACATCAGCGGGGCACTGGGCGAGGCATTGGAACTCATGCCTTCCCGCGACGGTTCCACCACGGATACCGGCAGGGTATACTCAATTGTTTTCATTACTGATGGCCTGCCGACGGTTGGGGTGACCAATGCCGATGAGATACTGCGCACTGTGAAATCCCGGAACCAGAAGACGATCCGCATTTTTACCTTTGGCGTCGGGAACGACGTGAACACGAAGCTGCTGGATCGCGTGGCAGATGAGACTCGGGCGTCCGCGGAGTATATCCGCCCGGGCGAGGACATGGAGGTCCCCATTGGGAAGTTCTTCGACAAGATCAATCGCCCGGTACTCACCGGCCTGAAACTCGAGATGACGGCGGCCGACGTGTACGATCTTTATCCCAAGGAACTTCCGGACTTGTTCTATGGGACCCAACTTACAGTTTTCGGGAGATTCAAGAAATCCGGTCCGACCGCTATTCGTCTTTCGGGAGTGGCGGCAGGGAAACCGACGGAGTTCACCTTCGAGAAGACGCTTCCTGAAAAGGAGCCTGGTAACGACTTTGTGGAGAAACTCTGGGGCACGCGGAAGATTGCCTACCTGCTGGATGAAATCCGAGCCCATGGGGAGTCGTCGGAATTGAAGGAGGAAACAGTACGGCTCGCGAAGAAGTACGGGGTTGTGACTCCTTACACATCCTACCTTGTGGCGGAGGACCAATTGGTGGCCGATCGAAATCCGGTTCCAAGGCCTCCCATCGGTCCTGTTTTGCGGGGTGATGTCTCCGTGCGAAATCGGATTGCGTCTTCAGCCCCAGCGGCGGGGGCCTCTGGAGGTGTCCGAAGGATGGCAGCCCCGCAGGGGCAGCCCATGGATGCCGATGCGTCCTTCAGTGGTTCATTAACGGCAAACCGGGCTGAAGAGGCCTCGGGCCGGGTTTCGAGCCTGGCGGACTCAAATGGCCAGAAAGCCCCGGCGAGCGTATTGGCGGCAACGAGTGGCAAGGAAGCTGTAGCAGCATCAAAGGCCATCCGGCAGATGAAAGACGCTGAGAAAGCCGTGGATGAAGCGAAAAGCGGGTACAGGCAAGCTGGAGGGAAATCTTTCCAATTGGCCGACGGCGTTTGGATTGATACTGATTTATCAAATGCTGATAAGCCGACCCTTAGAATCAAGTACCTTAGCGAGGCTTGGTTCGCAGTTTCCCGCCTAACGCCCAATTTACGGGAGATTCTGGCCCTTGGTGACCGGATTCGGGTCAAAATTGGGGACCAGGTCGTGGAGATCGGGGCGGACGGAAAGGACCGTCTGGAACCCGCTGACGAAAAAATCCTGCAGCCGTAAAAAAAGCAAAAAAAAATGGAACCGGTTTTGGGAACCCTTGTCCTAATCGCAGAGCAAAAAGCAGACAGCACAAAAAAAGTACCCTAAAATCGAATCCAGCGACTGTCGAAAGACAGTTTCCATAACCTCCTAACCTCAAGATTAGGCCCCCGGTGAAAACCGGGGGCCTTTTCTTTGGTGGCAGGTTGGATTGGGCCTTTGCTGGCAAGGTCGATTAAGGTGACCTTCATCGAATAACTTCTGCGAGGCCCTGTTTTAATTCCACTTGGGCCCCGTTGTTGGCCGGCCCGGAGCGTGCCTGTGCTCTGCCGCGTTGGCGGGCAATTCATGTGAAATACTGATTTTTAAGCACTTGTCGGTGCTTTGCGGTTGATACTCAAAGGAGAGTTTTAGATGGCAGTTCGCATTCGTTTGGCAAGGTTTGGGCGCAAGAGTGCACCTACATACCGCGTAGTGGTGGCGGATTCCCACAAGGCCCGCAATGGGCGTTTCATCGAGATCCTTGGCCATTACCAGCCCCTCGCGACGGAATCCCAGGTAAAGGTGGATGCCGAGCGTGCCCTGAAGTGGATGAGCCAGGGCGCTGTGCCGTCCGATACGGTTCGCTCCATTTTCCGCAAGCTGGGTATCCTCAAGCAGTTCCATATCCAAAGAAAGCCGGCCCCCAAGCAAGCTTCTGCTTGACCTCGCCTTCTGATTTCCTTCACTTTTCGCCCCATAGATAGTTGATGGGCGTTGTTCGCGCGACTATTGTGTTCAAGTAATCTACGTTCTGTTGGAGTTGAATGGCTATGACAAGTCAGCCGCTGTCCGAAGGTCAGCAGATGAAGGATTTGGTACAGTACATCTCCGAGGCGCTGGTGGATAAGCCCGCCGAGGTCAAGGTGAACGTACTCGAGGGCGAGAATTCCATTATTCTCGAACTCAAAGTGGCGGCCGATGATGTCGGCAAGGTGATCGGCAA
>JAIBAT010000043.1 GCA_019695055.1 Candidatus Sumerlaeaceae bacterium
GCTGGGAATGGCGGGAGTTGCGTCGCAGGGCGTCGCCGCGGGCGGCCCCTACGCCGTATTCAAGACCGCCGAGGGCGAGTTTGTCTGTGAGCTTTACCCGGCCAAGGCTCCGAAGACAGTGGAGAATTTTGTTGGCCTTGCGACCGGCAAGAAGGCTTGGACCCACCCCGGAAGCCAGAAGAAGATGGAAGGCACCCCTTACTATAATGGTACCGTTTTTCACCGCACGATGCCAGGTTTTATGATCCAGGGTGGAGACCCCCTGGGGACCGGTACCGGCGGCCCTGGTTACGCCTTTGAGTATGAAGGCAACGATTTGGATTTCTCCAAGCCCGGTGTGCTGGCCATGGCAAATCGCGGTCCCCGGACTCCCACCAACGGCAGCCAGTTTTTTGTCACGGTGGCGCCTACACCGAGTCTGAACAATGGTTACACCATTTTCGGCCAGTGCGTGAGTGGCATGGATGTGGTCAACAAGATTGTAAACAAGCCGAGTGCCCCCGGTTCTGGTAAAGCCCTTGAGCCAGTGAAGCTGATTTCCGTGGAAATTGTCGACACCTTGCCCGGCAAGGATGGTGGTGAGAAGAAAGCCGACGCCAAATCGGCCGCCAAGGCTGCGGACGACAAGACAACTTCAGGCAAGTAACGGAGGCATCCCATGCCGATTTATGAATACAAATGCGAGGACTGCGGGGTTGCCTTCGAGGAACTGGTCTTCAGCAAGGCTGATCAGCTGGCAGTCGTGTGCAAATCCTGCGGCTCGGGTAACGTGGCAAAGCTGATGTCCGGGGCGGCTGTCGTGGCCGGTGGTTCGGGCGGCGGCGGTGAATTCAAGATGCCCAGCGGAGGCGGCGGTGGCTGCTGCGGCGGGCATTGTGGCGGACACTAAAGGAGAAAATGATGCGCCTTAAGGGACACAAGAAGATCGAAAGTCCGGAGAAGCTCTCCGTTGAGACAGCCGGCATCGAGATGAAGCGTGGCACCAACCCAAAGCTCAAAGAGAAGCTGACAGGCGGCAATCAACCGGCGGACGAAACGGGTGCGGCAGAGCTGGTCACGAAATTCATCCGTGGTTCCATGTAGTTGACAGGAGGGCGGGTTTTCCAACCCGCCTTGACGACTAATGGAAACGAATCCAGCGCCTGATTTAGAGGTTCTTGGCGGACAGAGAGTTAATTTGAGAATGAGGCGGGCAGGAATGCCCGCCCTCCTTTTTTGTGGGAAGCAATGGGAGTGTGGCTCATGAAAAATCTCATTGGCGTGGATATTGGGACCACAGGTGCGAAGAGCGTTCTGATAAACGAGCGTGGCAAGGTGCTTGCCTCCGACTTTCGCGAGTATCCACTTTCGCTGCCCAAACCCGGCTGGGCCGAACAAAACCCGGAGGATTGGTGGGCAGCCACAGTTGTGTCGCTTCGCAATTTGCTCGCGAAGAGTGGCGTATCGGCCCGCTCTCTCGAAGGGATTTCGTTCAGCGGCCAGATGCATGGCCTTGTTTGCCTGGATGATGGATTCCGGGTGTTGCGCCCGGCCATCCTCTGGTGCGATACGCGTACCACGGCGGAGTGTCGCCTGATCGAGCAGAAACTCGGCGGACGCGCGAAGCTCATATCCCTCGCGTCGAATCCCGCGTTGGAGGGCTTCACACTGCCCAAGTTGCTCTGGGTGCGTCGGAATGAGCCGGCCACTTATCGCAAGATTTGCCATATTATGTTGCCAAAGGATTATGTGCGATTTCGGCTCACCGGGGCGCTTGGCATGGACATGTCCGACGCGGCGGGGACACTCATGCTGGATGTGCGCCGCAAGCGCTGGTCGCGGGAGATTCTGGCAGGATTGGAAATTGATTCGGCAATCCTGCCACTTTTGGCCGAGTCACCGGATATCGCTGGAAGTGTCACTCCGCAGGCCGCGGCTGAAACCGGGCTGCCGGTGGGCCTGCCGGTCGCATTTGGCGGGGCGGACAACACATGTGCCGCTGTGGGAAACGGGGTCATTCGCGAGGGAATCGTGGCCGTATCCATCGGCACCAGTGGCACCGTTGTGGCACCGACAGAACGGGCGGTTCGCGACAAGCTGGGCCGCGTTCACACCTTCAACCATTCAGTGCCGGGCCTGTGGTACGCGATGGGGTGCATGCAGGCCGCGGGGCTCTCGCTCAAATGGCTGCGCGATACGTTTGGTGGGTTGGAGCGAGCTATGGCTTCCCAGACCGGCATTGACGCCTATGAGTTCCTGACTGCGGGTGCTGCCGACGTTCCGCCCGGCGCGGAGGGGTTGATCTGGCTGCCTTATCTCAACGGGGAGCGAACCCCGCACCTTGATGCAAATGCGCGTGGTGTGCTGTACGGTATCACTCCGCGGCACACGCGTGCACACGTAGCTCGGGCGATTCTTGAAGGTGTGGTATTTGGACTGCGCGACGGGTTGGAAATCATTCGCGGACTCAAGATTCCTATCGGGGAGATCCGCCTTACGGGCGGAGGTGCGCGGAGCCCTTTGTGGCGCCAGATCCAGGCGGATGTGTTTCGACAGCAGGTCGTCACGATCAACGTGGAGGAGGGACCGGCCTTCGGTGCGGCCATCATAGCCGGGGTCGGCACGGGGGTGTTCCCAAGTTTTGACGAGGCCACGCGCCGTGTTATTCGTGTAACGGGGGTCGTCAAACCCAACCAGCGGTCCGCCGATGCGTACGAACGGGCCTACAGGTTGTTCCGCGAACTTTACACCGACCTGAAGGGGACTTTTGCGCGCACCGCGCGCGCGTAGTTGACCATGAAATACCTGGCGGCGGTACTGACTTCTCCAAATCGCATCGAGCTTCAGGAACAAAGGATTGCCAGCCGACTGGGGCGAGGCGAAGTTCTGCTGAAGATCCTGGCTTCGGGTGTGTGCGGAACGGACCTGTCGATTTACCGCGGAGACTATCCGGTCCCATTGCCACTGATCCTTGGCCACGAGATGGTGGCGGAGGTGGCCGACGCCCCTGCCGGTTCAGTGGCGAGGAGCCTGGTGGGCAGGCGTGTCGTCTGTGAAATCAACAATTCCTGTACGGCTTATGGCCGATCGAAATGCTGCGAGGCCTGCCGTAGAGGCCTGTCCAATCATTGCATGGTCCGCACCGTCACGGGAATCATCGCCCATCCGGGTGCTTTTGCCGAGTATCTGGTTGTGCCTGCGGGGAATCTGCATGTTGTCCCCCGAACCATCGACACGGTTGCTGCATCACTGGTGGAGCCCTTGGCGGCAGCAATACGCACCTTTGAATTGAGCCCGGTTCGGGACGGCAAAACGGTTGTAGTGCTTGGCTGTGGGCGTCTCGGACGTCTCGTCGCGCTGGTTGCCGCGAAGTCCGGTGCCCGTGTTATTGCCGTTGGGCGTTCAGCCACCCATCTTGACCTTATTGCCCCGTTTGCATGGAAACGCATTGCCCTGCAAAAGGGGAGTGGTGCAGAAATCAGGCCTCGCGGACGCATCCTCACCGCGAAGTCCGCCGAGGAAATTCGAACCATTGTCCTGGATTTGACCCGTGGGCTCGGCGCCGACATTGCGGTGGAGGCCACCGGTGTTAATGCGAATCTCCTTCTTGCGCGCCGACTTGTGCGCCCACAGGGCATTGTGGCTATGAAGTCCACCTCCGGTGTCCCGGTGCAGGAATTCGATACCACGCTGGCCACGGTGGATGAAATCACGTTCCAGGGTTCCCGCTGCGGGCCGTTCGACAAGGCCATCCGATTCATGCGTCAGCACGGAATCCCCAACGAAAGCTGGGTAACCGCAAGGTTCGGTCTTGAAGACACGGCCAAGGCCATCGAGGCTGCAGCCGTGGAACCCAAGGTTCTGATTGAACCTTGAAACCCACGCTTGGTATGGCTTTGCAATTGACTACCCACCGCCCCACAAAGCCTAACCTGTCGCCATGCGTATGATGGCAGGTCTGACACCGTGACGAGCGAACCACAACTCGCCACCCGGGGAACTTTTGCCGGTTTGTTCCTCGTGGCCCTGGCGACACTTATGTATGAAATTCTTTTGACGCGCATCTTCAGCGTGACGATGTGGTACCACTTTGCATTCATGGCGATCTCCATCGCGCTGTTTGGGATGACGGTGGGAGCGGTGGTTGTCTATCTGAGGCCGGCATTTTTCTCCGCTGATCGCACACCCCGTCTCATGGCACTGTCCGCAATGGGATTCTCCGTGACGTCTGTGCTCAGTTTCCTTGGGCACCTTGCCATACCGTTTCATCCGGATCTCAAGTGGTCTGGCGTCCTTCCACTGGCACTCAACTACACAGTGATTTCCCTGCCTTTTGTGCTTAGCGGTATATGCGTGTGTCTCTCGCTTACCCGCTTTCCGTCACAGGTCGGCAGGTTGTATGCGGCGGACCTTGTGGGTGCGGCCCTTGGGTGCATTCTGCTTGTGCTGGCATTGAGAGTTGCAGATGCGCCCTCGGTGGTTTTCATTGTTGCCGCTCTGGGGGCGGCCAGCGCGGTGTTTTATGCGGGTGCATGCGATGCACGGGGTGTTCAGGCGCTTGGTGTGCTGCTGGTTTTGGGACTTGGAGGATTTGCAGCCAACAACGCCTATCTCGCGTCGGACCAGGCAGCGCCGCTGCGCCTTATCCGTACCAAGGGCTCCCCCGAGGTCAAGCCCCTATATGAAAAGTGGAACTCTTTTTCACGCATTGCCGTTCATGGTGATCCGAAGGAACTCGTTGGGCCATTTGGTTGGGGACTTAGCGAGACCTGCCCGGCGGAGACCAAAGTGAACCAACTCAAGTTGCGCATCGACGCGAGTGCACTTACGGTACTCACGGGATTCGACGGCGACGTCAACAAGCTGGATTTTCTCAAATACGACATCGTGAACCTTGGCCACCACATGCGGCCGAACTCAAACGTGTTTGTGGTTGGCGCTGGCGGCGGGCGCGATGTTCTGTCCGCCCTGGCGTTCAAGCAAAAGAGCGTCACAGCCATTGAGATCAATGGCAACATCATCGAAACAGGCACAAAGGTTTTCGGGGATTTCACCGGGCATCTTGATCGCATTCCAGGGGTGAACTTCATAAATGACGAAGCGCGCAGTTACATTTCGCGGAGCAAGGATTCTTGCGATATCCTGCAGGTATCACTGATTGATACTTGGGCGGCGACTTCGTCGGGCGCGTTCGTACTGTCGGAAAACCCGCTCTACACACTCGAGGGCTGGCGCATCTTCCTGAGTCGACTCAGCGACAATGGGATCCTGACTTTTTCCCGCTGGTATTTCCGGGACCGCCCCGCCGAGATGTATCGCCTCACGGTCCTGGCCACCCAGGCGCTGCTGGACGCCGGCGTAAAGGATCCCCGCCAGCATCTTCTCATCGCCCGGCGCATGTATGGACAGACGGACTCCGACACTCCGGATGGGGTGGGGACGTTGATTCTTAGCAAGAAGCCATTTTCCGCGGCGGATATCGCCACTTTTGACCGTGTGACCAGCGAGATGAAGTTTCAGCGGATGCTGATGCCTTCCGAGGCCTCCGATGAGATGTTCGCACGCATTGCAAACGGGCGCGACCTGGCCGAGTTGGAACGCACATTTTCTCTCAACATTTCGCCGCCGACGGATGACAATCCCTTCTTCTTTCACATGCTGCGCATGGGTGACGCATTGCGGCTCCAGCGCCCGAACCAGGGAGCAATGACTTTTAACGTGAAGGCCATGGTCATTCTCGCGCTGCTGCTGGCTGTCGTGACCGTATTGACGGCCCTTTGCATCCTGCTGCCGCTGGCTCTGACCGCTAAATCGGCGCCCGTCCGTGGGGCTGGTGGGTACCTGGCTTATTTCGCAGCCATAGGACTCGGCTTCATGCTCATTGAAATCTCCCTCATGCAGCGCCTGACCATCTTCCTTGGCCACCCCACCTACAGTTTGTCTGTATTGCTGTTTACGATACTGCTGGCGACCGGCGCCGGAAGCCAGCTCAGTCAGTCCGTTCTGAAGAACGTGGATGGGAAGGGTGTTGTGGTGGCCGTTGCAATGATCCCCGTTGTGGCCTTGCTTATCGGCCTTGGCGGGCACCCGTTCATTCAGCGATTTGAATCAGCTGACACCGTCACGCGCATCGGGTTGGCGGTCCTCCTTCTGGTGCCACTGGGCCTATCTCTGGGAATGGCGTTTCCGTTGGGAATGCGCATCGCGTTGGCCACGCGCCCGGATCTTTCACCCTGGCTTTGGGGAATTAACGGAGCCACGTCCGTTCTCGCCAGTGTGCTGGCGGTCGTCATCGCCATTGGATTCCGGATTTCCGCCGCTTACTTCTGCGGGGTCGTCTGCTATGTGATTGCCCTGCTTGCGCTTGCGGCAATGCGCCGAAACCTGACGCAGGCGACCGACTAAAGAGTTTCGAGGATGATGTTGTCGTTGGTGTAAATGCAAATGCCAGCGGCGATCTGAAGGGCTTCCTTTGCCACGTCCGCGGCCGACAAATCGGTGTGAGCTTTCAGGGCCCTCGCTGCTGCGAGCGCGTAGGCCCCGCCTGAACCTATGGCCGCAATTCCATCGTCCGGCTCAATCACGTCCCCATTACCGCTGAGCACCAGCAGCGTATCCTTGTTTGCGGCGATAAGCAGTGCCTCCAGATTGCGCAGATACTTGTCCGTGCGCCAGTCCTTGCTCAGTTCCACGGCCGCGCGTAGCAGGTTCCCGTGGTATTCCTGGATCTTGGCCTCGAGGCGGTCAAACAACGTGAACGCATCCCCAGTGGCGCCGGCAAAACCGCAAATGATCTCATTGTTATAAAGACGGCGCACCTTGCGCGCGCTGCCTTTCATGACGGTGGTGCCCAGCGTGACCTGCCCGTCACCCGCCACGGCCACCTGGCCCTTATGGCGAATCCCGACGATGGTCGTCGCGTGGAAAGTAATGGCGTTCTTGTCGGTCATCTAAAAAGTTTCACCCTTCTTCCGCTGCGGGAAGAAGGGTGAAGGAAATTCTCTTATTGGGGAATCAGAAACAAGAAACTACTTGGGGCGCTTGGCGCCATACTTCGAGCGGCTCTTCTTGCGATTCGCCACGCCCTGGGTATCGAGCACGCCGCGCACGATGTGGTAACGCACGCCAGGCAGATCCTTCACACGGCCGCCGCGGATCATCACGATGGAGTGTTCCTGCAGGTTGTGCCCTTCGCCTGGGATGTAGGCCGTCACTTCGACGCCGTTCGTCAGGCGTACACGGGCGACCTTGCGAAGTGCTGAATTCGGCTTCTTGGGGGTTGCCGTGTTCACGCGGGTGCAAACGCCACGCTTGAACGGGCAGGCCTGCAACGCCGGCGTGGTCTTCTTGCGCTTTACAGCCCGGCGCTCCTTGCGTACCAACTGATTAATCGTAGGCATGAATCTCCTCTATGCTTGCCCCTTCAAAGGGGCCCTTCGATGCGTAATTAAAGACGTTTCAATGTGCCAGTGACGGGTCAACCATGGGATTTTGGATTTATTCAGGTTGTCCTATTTCACGCGGCTCATGGGATCGGAACCCTTGATGATTTCTCCTTGGAAGCTTGATCCAGAATCACCCGGATTTTGCGGGCTAACTCCTCTGGACTGAATGGTTTCTGTAGGTATCCAATGTTGTTCTCCAGTAGCTCTTGGGCTGCTGGCTCCTGACCGGTATAACCGGAGATATAGATTACCGGCAAAGCAGGCAGCAACTGGTGGATATTGCGAACCATTTCCGGCCCGTCCATTTCCGGCATGATAACGTCCGTAATCACAAGTTTCAGGCTTTCGCGATTGCGGCTTGCGATATCCAGGCCTTCCCGGCCGTCACGGGCTTTTAGTGTCCTGTAACCCAGTATTTCGAGGTTCTTGGCCGTCAATTCGCGGACAGTGTCATTATCTTCCACGAGCAGGACGACTTCCAGTCCGCCAAAGGTCGGATTCACCAGCGGGGCGGAGTCACGCTTCTTCTTTCTCCCTTCCGCCACCGGGAGAAGGATTTCAAAAAGCGTTCCGGCACCAAGCCGGCTTTCCACACGGATGTGCCCGCCGCTCTGCTTGATGATGCCGTAAACGGTCGCGAGTCCCAGCCCGGTCCCCGCGCCTTTGGTTTTTGTCGTGAAAAAGGGCTCAAAGATCCGGCTGCGAGTCTCCTCGTCCATACCCTGACCCTGATCCTGAATTGCGAGCGTGATATAACGACCCGGAGCGGCTCCAACCCAGCCACCTCCGTCAGGGTCGGCGATGGATTGCTCCCGTGTACCCAGGAGAATCTCACCACCGTCCGGCATGGCATCGCGGGCATTGACCACAAGGTTCACGATGACCGAGTTCACCTGGTCGGGATCCGCGTAAACCGGGTTCAGGCCCTCGCCCAAATCCAGTTTGATCTGCACCAGTTCCCCCACAAGATGGTGAAGCATTCGTGAGGCCGATTCCACGAGTTCGTTTAGATCAAAGCGTTGTGGCTGGAGGGCTTGCTTGCGGCTGAAGGCTAACAGCCGCTGTGTAAGCGTCCCGCCGCCCTTGATGGCCCTGACAAGCGCATCCACATCGCCACGTAGCGGATTCTCCCGTGGGAGGCGAAGTTGGACCACCTGGGCGTGCCCCAACAGTATTTGGAGCAGGTTGTTGAAATCATGGGCCATTCCGCCTGCCAGCATGCCGAAGGACTCCATCTTCTGGGACTGCCTCAGTTCATCCTCCATGGCCGTCTCGCGGGTGATATCCCTGCGAAGAATGGCATAGTGGGTTAGACGGCCCCCGGCATCGCGCACCGGCGTTACACTAATCTCCTCCAGCAAGCGCTGACCGTCGGGCCTCTGGGTTGCCATTCGGCCCCGCCAGCTTTCACCCTGCGCCAGAGTATCCGGCATCTTGTCCAACTGGGAAGCGCCATCGCCTGACGGGTGGGGGACGGGATGCCCGTCCCGGCCCATCGCTTCAGCCTTGCTGCAACCGAGGAGTTTCTCGAAAGCCGGGTTCACATATTGGATCACCCAGTTCGTATCTACAATCGCAATTCCGTCGTGGGCCTGCTCCACGGCGGCGGTCAGCCGATTGCGCTCCGATTCTGCCAGGCTGCGTTCCACGGCGGGGCCTGCCGCCTCGGCAATTCTCGCCAGCAGTCGCAAATCGGTTTCATCAAATCGGTCATGGGTGTAACTTTGCACACTGACATGACCAAAAAGCTCGCCCGAAACCCTTACAGGTGCAAACATAAGACTGGCGGAAAGGCGATTTGAATCACCCCAAGGCTTCCCAATTGGCGTTGCCGCCTCGTCCTTTGGCCGGTTAATCAGAGTTGCGGATTCAACGAGCGAGGGCTGAATCCGTTCCAAGTCTTGAATGGTATACTCAGCGGGATGGGAGACCGTTTTCTTGCCGTTAATCGTATCCACTGCCAGCACATGATGAAATAGTGCGGGGCGCTTTGTAAAGACACTCAGGGTGAACGCGTCCCAACTCCACAGGCCTTCGGTAGATTCCCGAAGGGCGGCTGCAACCTCGTCAAGTGTTCGGAATCCGGAGAATTTAGTACCCAATTCTGCAATGACCTTCTGCTCCAACTCGGATCTCCACTCCTCGGTCGCATCAATCGTCATTCCAATGGTGGTGTCCGGTCCATCAGGAATTGCCCGGTTGTACTCGACCTTGAAGAAGACAATGCGCTGGTCCCGCCGCCTGCACCGGAAGCTCAA
>JAIBAT010000035.1 GCA_019695055.1 Candidatus Sumerlaeaceae bacterium
TGCGCAGCTTCGTCGACATGCCAGGTCCCAAAGTGGGATTCCAGAAAGGAGAAGTAGGTCATGGCGGCATCGGCAAATTCCGCGGCGGCCTTGCGGTGGGTTTTCTGGAGCGGAATGTAGAGATTGGCGGACAACAGATTTACAAACTGGCGGCGCTCGGTGGCATCGCGGCCCACGCCGAGGGATTCGGCGCGTTTGGCAAGGGCATCGGGTATGGCAAGGATGTCCGCGAGGCACTTCTCATTGGCAGCCTTGAATTCCCCGAACAGCTTGACGCGCATCGCCAGGTTTTCGCGGGTGGCGCTGGTGACATCGAGGCCGCCAGCGGCGGCAAGTTCGCCGGTGGCGGACGTCACGGGTTGCACGGCGACCTTCATCATTCGGGTCAGGTCGACCAGCAGGCGTGCCACATCGGCGTCGTCCTTGGACTTGCTCTCGGCGGCGGCCTTCTCGTAGGCCGCCTCCATGTCGTCGAGGAGCGTTGTGTTGGCAGTGCCGGAGGTCCGATAATCGGCCACGGCGCGTTCGCGCATGGTGTTAACCTTTTTCACGGTCGAGGCAAGGGCATCGCCGGTGGCGCGGTTCGCGGAAGTGTCCCGGCGCATGTAGCCGGTGGGGCTCAGGTAAATCGGGACCAGCACGTTTCCCGTGGCGGCGGCAAAGACGAGGCAGAAGGCGATGTTCCCAACGGCGCTGGAATTTCTGGCGACCCTCCGTGCGGCCCAGCCCATGATCAGGCCCGCAATGAGCGCCCCGAAGAAGCTGCTGGCGAGGTAGGCGACGAACGTGGAGTGGTGTTGCAGCAGACCCTTGAAGCCAGCGAGGGCAAACAGGATCACCGCGATCACAAAGAGGAGGATGGTAATGGGGTGAACCTTGAATCTTGGGGGTTCACCAAGGGGAATCGGCTGGTTGCTGTTGGGTTCGTTCACGGGAATCCTGCCTAACGCAGTTTGAGGGTGCTGAGGCCGATGAGCGCCATGAGGATGCTGACGATCCAGAAGCGGGCGATGATCTTGGCCTCGGTCATGCCCTTCTTTTCGTAATGATGGTGAAGCGGCGACATGAGAAACACGCGCCGCTTGAACAGCTTGAAACTGGTGACCTGGATGATGACGGAGAGACACTCGATGACGAAAATGCCGCCGATGATGCCGAGCAGGACCTCCTGCTTGCAGATGAGGGCCACGGTGCCGATGATGCCGCCCAGGCTCAGCGATCCGGTGTCGCCCATGAACATGTCCGCAGGGTAGGCATTAAACCAGAAAAAACCAAGACAGGCGCCGATAAGCGCCCCCATGAACACCACCACGTCGTCGGCCTTCGGCACGTGGGGCAGCATCAGGTAGGTGGACAGGCTGGCGCTGGCGGCGATGTAGGTGAGTATCGTGAAGGACAGCGCCACAATGGTCATGATGCCGATGCAAAGCCCATCGAGGCCGTCGGTCAGGTTCACGGCGTTCGACGTGGCCACCAGCAGCAGGATGGTATAGAGAATGAAAAATATTCCAATCTTGGGATAAATCCATTTGAAGAATGGCACCAGCACATAGCCGTAACCCTCGAACGGGCCGAAGCGCTGACCGCCTTCGAGGTAGGTGTACTCCACCTTCATGACGGAAGTCCCACCCATGAAGTAGAGATAGGCGCCCACGAAAAGGCCAAGCACCACCTGCCCGATGATCTTCTTCTTCGCGGAAAGGCCGTCGGCGTTTTTCTTCGTGATCTTCAGGTAGTCGTCGAGGAAGCCCAATGTGCCGAAACCGAAAGTGACCAGGATAAGCAGCCACACGAGCGGGTTGGTCAGATCGCAGAACAGGAAGACCGCCCCGAGCAGCGAGGCGATGATCAGAATGCCGCCCATGGTGGGCGTGCCGGCTTTCTTGCCGTGCATCTCGGCGAGGTCGGGCGCGACGGCGATGGTGATTTTGCGGATTGGCTGGCCGGCCTTCAGCGCGCGCAGCATCGCGATGACGCGGTTGCCAATGGCCAGGGAAAACAGCAGGGAGAATACCAGCGCGGCGCCGGCGCGAACCGTTTCGTACTGGAACGGATTGATATAAAGGATTTTGTGGCCGTGCAGGAAGTCGAGAAGATGATAAATCATGAATGCGGTGTCGGCGAGCCTCCCTTCAGGAGGTCGTAGATCCGTTCCAGTTTCATCAGGCGCGATCCCTTGATCAGAAGCAGGTCACCGGGATGGAGAATTTCGCGCAGGCGGGCCACTGCTTCTTCGGCGGTGCCGAGGCTTTCCACCCTGGCGCCGTTGGCCTTCGCGGCGTCAGCTATCATCAGGCCGCGCTGGCCAAGGGTGATGAGCAGGTCGAGGCCGGCTTCGGCGGCGGCTTCGCCGGCGCGCTTGTGGTACATGGCCTCGTCGGGACCGAGTTCGAGCATATCAGCAAGGACTGCGTAGCGCTTTCCGGGGACATGAAATTCGCGAAGAGATCGCAGGGCGGACTCAACTGCGGCGGGACTGGCATTGTAATAATCTTTGATAATATGCCAGCCGTGGAGTTCCTCCACTTCGCTGCGGCTGCTGCCGGGGCGAAACTCGCACAAGTGCAGGGCAATGGCCGCCGCGGAAACACCGAAGAAACGCCCGATGGCCGCGGCCGCAAGGGCATTGTAAATGTTGTGGCGGCCAAACATGCGCATCTCGACCGGCAACGCTGTTTCGTCGTTCGCCACCGAGAGGGTGAAACGATAGCCGTAAGGCTCGAGTGGTTCGATGTTTCGAGCGGTGATCTCGGCATCGGGGCCAAGGCCGAAGGTGGTAACCTTGCGGTCACCGGCAAACTCCTTGCGCGCGCGGATGGAGAGCGGGTCGTCGGCGTTCATGATGAGCTGGGTGTCCGGACGCAAATCGCGGAGGCTGTCGCACTTGGCCTGGTAAAGACCTTCCTGCGAACCGAAGTTGCCGACGTGGGCATTCAAAATATTTAATAGTATCAGGCAATCCGGGCTGGAAATCTCAGTCAGTCGCTGCAACTCCCCGGCTTGGTTCATGCCAAGTTCCAGGATTACGGCGTTGTTTCGGGGCGAAAGCTCGAACAGCATGTGGGGCACGCCGATGAGGTTGTTCAGATTGCCACGGGTGACCAGCAGACTGTGGCTGGGGCCCACGATGCGCGCGGCCATTTCCTTGGCGGTGGTTTTGCCGCTGGAGCCGACGATGGCGGCGAGGGGGGTGCGCTTGTGGCGATTGCGGCAAAACGCCGCCATGTCCCCGAGCGCCTTGAGAGTATCGGGTACAATAATTTGGTTTACATTAGGAAGATCGGGGTATGAGTGAGCCGCTACCACGGTCGCGGCTCCGCGAACGACGGCCTCCGCCAGGTAGTCGTGGCCGTCGAAGTTCTCGCCCTTGAGGGCTACGAAACACTGGCCGGGCTCGATGGTGCGGGTGTCGGTGGAGACGCTGCGAATGGACGCGTTCAGGTTACCCGAGAACAGCTTGCCGCCCGTTGCCGTAATGGCATCGTTAACAGAAATATCCACGAGGGCCTCCCGGTGGAAGTGTCGGAATTCCGGTCACTGCTTGCCCGCTTTTCCGGCAAGGGTATCACGGATCATTTCAGCGGCGACCTCACGGTCGTCGAAATGGAAGCGCTCCTTGCCGATTTCCTGATAGTCTTCATGGCCCTTGCCGGCGATGACAACACAGTCGCCGGTGGAGGCAAGCGCAATGGCGCGGCCAATGGCGTCCCGGCGATCCAGGACCACCTCAACCTGTTCAGGCGCAATGCTCGACGCCTTGATTCCGTCGAGCGCCATGGCAGCGATTGAGGCCGGATCCTCGGTGCGTGGATTGTCGTTGGTGAGGATCACATGATTGCTGAGATTGCCGGCGATGGCGCCCATCTTGGGTCGCTTGGTGTTGTCGCGGTCGCCGCCGCAGCCAAAGACCGTGATAATCCGCGAGCTGGTCATGGTACGGGCATTCAACAAGACCCGTTCCAACGCGTCGGGGGTGTGCGCGTAATCCACCACGACGAGGAAATCCTGCCCGGCGTGAACCGGCTCGAAGCGGCCGGGCACTATGGGGAGCTTGTCGATGCCGCGCCGGATGGTGGGCCAGTCCATACCCGCCAGCAGCGCCGCGCCGCAAGCACCGAGAATGTTCTGAACGTTGAAAAGGCACAACAGGTTCGTCTGAATCGTGTGCTGCTGGCCGGCGTGTGCAATGTGGAATCGTGTGCCGCGGGCGTCGAACTGGATGTCCTGCGCAAGGAGGTCGGCGCCGGGTTCCATTCCCCAAGCCAATTTGTTGGCTGAAAAGGCTGCGGCAAACTCGCGCCCCCAAGGGTCATCATTGTTGAAGCTGGCACCGGGCACCGCCGACTTGCCTGGCGTATGGGGGCGCAGGAGGTAATCCGTGAAGAGGTTTCGCTTGGCCGCGGCGTAATCCTCCATGGTCTTGTGGTAATCGAGGTGATCCTGGGTCAGGTTTGTAAAGACACAGACATCAAACTCAATTCCGGAAATGCGAGCCTGGTCGATGGCATGGGAGGAGGCTTCCATGGCCACGGCATTGACGCCCGCGTCGCGCATTTCGGCGAAGAGCTGGGCGAGCTGCATGGCGCTGGGCGTGGTATTGCCGGCCTTGAGTTTGCGGCCCGCGTAGCGATACTCGATGGTCCCGATGACACCGGGATTGTAACCGGCTTCGCGGAGGATGGATTCGAGAAGGTACGCGGTGGTGGTCTTGCCATTGGTGCCCGTGACTCCGAACACCTTCATGCCGGCGGATGGGTTCCCGTGAAAAGCATGGGCAAGGCGCCCCAGTGCATCGGCCGAGCGGCTGACGTGGACAACCACGGCATTGCGGTAATCCGGAATATCCTTTTCCACAACAACCACCGACGCTCCGCGTTCCACGGCATCGGAAATGAAGGCGTGACCATCGGCAACCGTACCCTGGACGGCCACGAAGATATTTCCGGGTTCCGTCTTTCGGGAATTGTCGGTGATGCCGGTTATTGCAAGGTCTGCGCCCTGGGAAGGCGGAGCCAGGCCGGCACGGGCAAAGAGGTCTCCAAGGAGGATGGATTTCATCCCTGCGGGCCCTGGCGGATGGAATTAAGGATGGTCAATGTTCCGGGCGTCTCATTGCCCCAGATTATACATGGGAACCTCGGTCGTCGGTGCCGCCATGGTTCTGGACTTGTTGGAATCTTTGGTACTTTTTGAGGCTTTCGGCCCCGAAGAAGCCTTGCCACCAGATGTGGGATCCGGCTGGCCGCCTCCGTCCTGCTTCTCGCGTTGCTTTTCCTTTTCGTAGTCTCCCCAGAGGGACTTACCGACACTACGGTCAGGCTGGCGTTTCGCGTTCTCGTCGAGGTCGGGAAGCGGCGTCGGCCTTGGTTGGCTGTTCATTCGTGCCAGGCGGGAAGTGGCGGTGGTGGGTACAATTGTGGGAGAGGTCCCGGGCAATGGGGCCTCATGTCCAGAACGTTCCAGCTTGAGCAGGGCCGTGTTTGATGTTCCGCCCGCGCGACCTGCCGCGGCGTTTAGTCCCTGGATGGCACGGAACAACTGGTCATCCGTGCCAAAGGTAATGACTGCGGAATCGCCGGCTTCCACCGTTTCGTAGGGCCTGGGAATCTGGTCCACCACCCGGCCTGTGCCCACAAAGGACCCCACCTTAATGTGGAGTGGTTCCAAAGCCTGGGAAACTTCGGTCATAGTGAGACCCGTCAGCACCGGCATCGTCCCGGCGAGAGGCGTGTACTCCTCCTTTGGCGCTCCGCCGCCATCGCGGGTCTCTTCCTTTGCAACAGCGGTTCCGCCCTTGCCGCCCTTGGCTGCTTTCACGAGCATCAGGTTTTGGTTCTTTTCTTTTTCGAGGATCTTCTTCGGGGACGGCGGAATTTTCAGGGTCTTGAGTGCCACCTCGGTTATGGCCTTGAAAGCCGGTGCAGCCACGTCGCCGCCGTAATAATGCACCGACTTGTCGGGATTGTGCACGTAAACGTAGCAGCATACTTCCGGATCGCTGAGTGGGGCGACACCACAGAAGGACGCAATATAGGATTCATGGTAACCGCCGCCTTCGTCCAGGGTGCGGGCTGTTCCCGTCTTGCCACCGACTTCGTAGTCATCGAGGGCCGCCTTCTTACCGGTTCCCTCGACGACGACAGCCTCCATGAAGTCCAGCATCTTGCGGCTCGTGGCTGCGCTGCACACGGAACGCAAAGCGTGGGGCTCAATCTTTTTTACGGTTTCTCCGCGGTAGTTGCGGATTTCCTTTACGACGTGGGGCTGCATGTAGACGCCGTTGTTGGCTATGGCGGCGGCACCGGCGCATATTTGCACCGCGTTAACCTGCAATTCGTATCCGAATGCGACCGAGGGAAGGCTCTGGCCTGACCACTTATCCAGCCGATGGAGCACACCGGGGCTTTCGCCGGGAAGGTCGATCCCGGTCTTGCGGCCAAATCCGAAAGCGCGCAATTGGTCGTAGTGCTGTTCCTTGGTCAGGCGGGTCACGGCGAGTTTCACCGCGCCAATATTGCTGGACTTGGCAAAAGCCATGCGTGCACTGACCGACCCGACGCTGTGCGCATCGGTTATGGTGCGCCCGTTGTAATTCCAAGACGGGCCACCGCAATCCACGGTTTCGTTGGCCGTAAGTTTGTTGTGCTCGAAAAGGCTCGCGTAGGTGAAGATTTTCATGACGGATCCCGGCTCGACCGCATCGGTCAGGATGCGATTGCGGCGCTGGGTAAACGTAGTGCCGACGATGCTGTTCAGATCGTACGTGGGATAGGAAGTCATGGCCAAAACCTCGCCCGTCTTCACTCCCATTATAATGGCAATGCCGGAATCGGCACGATTCTCCTCCACGGTGCGAGCCAGGGCTGACTCTGCGGTTCGCTGGATGGTTTCATTGATGGTCAGTACCACTGAATTCCCGTAGGTGGCGGCCAGCGCGTCGGAGTCTATAGGTTCAAGGGGTTTTGCAGAAGCGGAACGCTTGACCCTCAGCTTCTCCACCCGGCCGCGGAGTTCGCTGTCGTACTGGCGCTCAATTCCTTCCCTGCCGAGGTTGTCCCCCGTATCGTCGGCCTCCGTATAGCCAATAATGTGAGATGCCAGGGAGCCTGCCGGATAGAATCGCTTTCCCTCGTAGACAATGGAGAGCGCATTGGGATCAACCTTCTTTCGGAAGTAGGAAATGACGTCCTGCAGAGACTGAACCGTGGATTCGTTGACCATTTTCAGCAGCGGGGAGCTGCGTTCGGCGGTAATTTTCTTATAAACGGTGTCGAAATCGAGGTGGAGTGCCTGGGAAACCGAGGTGGCGTAGTTTCGGGCGAATTCGTCCTTAATTTGGCGGGGAAAGACATAAACGCTCTGGAGCATGGTGCTGCTGGCCAATTCACGGCCATTAGCCTCCAGAATCTTGCCACGACTGGGGTTAACGGAGATGTATGTGTGTTGCTGGTCGGCGGCGAGCTTCGTATAGTGCTCAAACCGCACGACTTGGATGTAATAGAGACGGGCGACCAAGGCCCCCATCAAGACAAAGGGGACCAGGTAGAGAAGCAAAAGCCTGGGCCGGTACGTCTTACGTAACATCCTACAGTCCTTCTACAGGTCGCAAAAACCACGTTGCGGAACCCTGGTTCCGCAGAGCATGTACTTTATATTTGACTATACCGCGCGGCCTTCATACGTCTTGTCTATTACAAAGCTTAAAAAAGACCAGATCGGCAACATAAGGCACTCGTAAGCAGGGCAACTTCTCACGAACCTATCAACAGGGGTCTGGAGCGGGAACAAAAGGGCGAAGCGGCAACTTCGCTCTTTTTTTGTGTCAACGGGGACCCATGAGCTTCTTCTCTCGGCAGGCATCGGGACTCGGGACGCGGTCGCGGGCAACAGGCAACTTGGGCGCTCGAACTTTCCGTACGGCTACGGTAACTTGTCTCAATTCTTCGGGGAGCAGTACCGGCCTCGCGGCCGGCGTCAACGGGGAACTCGAACTGAGCCGTATTCTCTGCGTGTCTCTAAGCAACTTGTAACGGGGAGCATGGAGCTGGCGCTTTAACTTGATCCGTCTCGTCGCTGCCGATCTGGTCAATCTTGTTTCAGCCGATAAGGGTTTTCTCCTTTCCTATCGCCTTGAAAATCCTTGTAATAGGCGGGCCGGGCCGCAACTCGAACCGCCGAACCCTGTTTAGTCCTTCGTCCCCGCGGCGCTCGCGCTGCGGGTTTCCACCAACTTGATCAGCACGTCCTTCACCGACGCGCCGGCCGTGTCCAGCACAGGAGCCAGGCCAGCCACAACGGAGCCATCCGAACTGGAATACTTGGCAGCGAGGTCCCCGGGCAACGCGCGCGGCTCAGCCATACTGGGGGCTACGCGTTCCATGCCGCGGGAACGAGCCATCGCAATCAGTGTGTCCGTGTCGGCCAGGCGCTCGTTCTGGAGCTGGATGGCTTGCTGGCGGCGTACGAGATCCTGGTAGTCACCCTGAAGCTCGCGATGCTGCACGCGAAGATCGTTGATGGCGAAACGCAGGTGAATGTGCGCAAGCGCCAGACCTGCAATGACAACGAAGACGAAGATCGCCGACGTAATGCGATGGTCACTGAGCGACGCGGAGCGGGGAGCTGTATCGAAACAGTCCGACAGTATCGGGAGCGAAGATTTGCGCGCCATTTTCCTGCTTTCCTTTCCCTGCCCGGTCCATTTTTCAGGGCTCGGGCCAAAACTTGTTCAACTTTCGGCTGTCTCCAGCCTTTCGATCACCCGGAGTTTCGCGCTTCGAGACCGCGGGTTCTCGTTTACCTCCGCCTCGTCGGCCACCGCCGGCTTGGCGGTGAGGACTCGGAACTGCTTTTTTCGTCCGCAGTTACAAACCGGCTGCTCCGGCGGACAGATGCACTCGCGAGCCATGTCGCGGAATGCCTCCTTGACCCTCCGGTCCTCGAGACTGTGGAAACTGATGATCCCCGCGCGGCTTCCGGGCTTCATGAGCCCGGGAAGCTTTCCCAGCAGAACCTCCAGTTCCTCCAGCTCCCGGTTCACCTCGATCCGAAGAGCCTGAAACACCCTCGTGGCCACATCCACCTGCGGGGGCCACGCCCGGCGGGGTATTGCCCCCGCGACGACCTCGCGAAGCTCGTGGGTGGTGCGAATTGCTCCAGCCCGGCGCCTTGCTACTATCGCCCTGGCAACCTGACGGCCGAACCTTTCCTCGCCGTAAGTCCAGAAAATCCTGGCAAGATCCCTCTCGTCCGCCTCGTTTACCACGTCCGCCGCGCTTTGGCTTCCGGGCTCCTGGGGGTTTAACCTCATGTCCAGCAAGCCTTCGCGCTTTAGACTAAAGCCCCTCTCCGGCGTATCCAGGTGCAGACTACAGACACCCAGATCCAACAGGAGACGGTCAAAGCCGGGGAGCGAGCGGTTGGCCAGCGCCAGGTCAAACTCCGAAAACCGCCGCACCTCGACTTCGAACTGCTTTCCGCGGGTGAATCCAGCGTTTATCAGCTCCCGCGCCGCAAGTTCAGCAACCTGCGGGTCCCTATCTAACCCTAAAACAAACCCTTGGGGCTGAAGGGTCCACAACATCTCCTTCGAATGGCCCGCGGCACCCAGTGTGCCGTCCACGACCAGCAGGACGGATTT
>JAIBAT010000106.1 GCA_019695055.1 Candidatus Sumerlaeaceae bacterium
TGGCTTTTGAGTTCGCCGGGTCCATCGGCTTCAAGGAAGGCGCGCGCAAGTGCGGCCCGACGCTGCTTGAACCGATTATGGCTGTCGAGGTTGTGACACCCGAGGACTATTTCGGTGAAGTACTGGGCGACCTCAGCTCACGCCGTGGCAAGATCGAGGAGTCCGGCCGACGAGCGAACTCGCAGGTCGTGCGCGCCAACGTCCCGCTGAGCGAGATGTTTGGGTACGCCACCGACCTCCGCAGCTTCTCCCAGGGCAGGGCGACCTATTCGATGCAGTTCAGCCACTATGAGAAGGTTCCCAAGGCCATATCTGATAAGATCGCGGGACTGGATATTACTGAGAAGAAGTAGTCCGTACGAACTGCCAGCAAAGAATCAAAGACCCCGACAGGCCAAAGCCTGTCGGGGTCTTTTATTTGATTCCTATGGACCACTATTTGTGGTCTCTGACTTGCCTACCGTTTCCAGAAGTTATCAATGAATCCGGTGCCAAACGTCCCCTTTTTGAATTCGTCACTGCGCATGACTTCAAGGTGGAAGGGGATCGTCGTTGCGATGCCCTCGATGACAAATTCTCCCAAGGCGCGTTCCATGCGGCGGATGCATTCATCGCGGGTGGCGGCGCGGGTGATCAGTTTGGCAATCATCGAATCATAGTAGGGCGGGATCACATATTCCTCGTAACAGTGCGAATCTACACGCACACCATTTCCGCCGGGTACATGGTATGTTGTAATCTTTCCAGGCGAGGGCCGGAAGTTGTGATTGGGGTCCTCCGCATTGATTCGGCACTCGATGGCGTGGCCACTGAAGCGCACATCGTCCTGTGTGATGGGCAACTTCTCTCCCGCTGACACGCGAATCTGAAGTTTCACGAGATCCGTAAGAGTCACCACCTCGGTCACCGGGTGTTCCACCTGGATGCGGGTGTTCATTTCCATGAAGTAGAAGTTCTTTTTCTCATCCATTAGAAACTCGATGGTGCCGGCGTTCCAGTAATCCACGGCCTTGGCAGCCTTAACGGCCGTAGCTCCGATTTTCGCCCGTGTTTCCGGGTCCATGATGGGGCAGGGGCATTCCTCGATGAGTTTCTGGTGGCGCCGCTGAACAGAGCAGTCGCGCTCACCGAGGTGGACGATGTTCCCGTGTTCATCGGCGATGATCTGCACCTCGACGTGCTTGGGGTTCTCGATGTATTTCTCGATGTAAACGCCCGGGTTGCCAAAGGCTTTTTCGGCTTCCGTCTGAGCCGTCACAAACGCCGTCGAAAGTGCTATGGCGGAATGGGCAATTCGCATACCGCGCCCGCCGCCACCTGCTGCGGCCTTGATGATGACCGGAAAGCCAATCTCCTCGGCATACTTGCGGGCCTCGTCCAAGTCGGTGACCAGATCAGGGCTGCCGGGGATTACCGGCACGCCAGCTGCGCGCATGGTTTTCTTGGCCTCGGCCTTGTCGCCCATGCGGCTGATGGCGTCGGGGCGCGGGCCGATAAACTTGATCTTGCAGCGCTGGCAAAGCTCGGCGAAATCGGCATTCTCGGCGAGAAACCCATAGCCTGGGTGAATGGCGTCGGCGTCGGTGATTTCCGCGGCGCTCATGATGCGCGCTACGTTCAGGTAGCTTTGTCCGGATGGGCCGGGACCAATGCACACGTCTTCATCCGCAAATTTCACATGCAGGGAATTGGCATCGGCCTCGGAGTACACGGCAACCGTGCGTATGCCGAGCTCCTTGCAGGCACGGATTACGCGCAGCGCAATTTCGCCGCGGTTGGCAATCAGGATCTTCTTAAACATTCGTTGTTAGTCCGGCTCCACGTCAAACAGGGGCTGGTTATACTCGACCGGTACGCCATTCTCGACGTGAACGCGCACAATCTTGCCGCGCATCTCGGCCTTGATCTCGTTGAAGAGCTTCATGGCTTCAATGATGCAGATAACCGACTCCTCGCTGATATGGTCGCCAACTTTTACAAATGAGTCGGCATCCGGCGCTGGGGAGCGATAGAACGTGCCCACCATCGGGGAGAGGATCGTCTTGATATTGGTCGCTTTCGGCGCTTCTGCAACCGGTGCAGGGCCTGTGGCCGACGCGGCAGGCTGGGCGGGGGCCGCCGCAGGTGCTGCTACTGGTGCAGCATGGGGGGCCATCGTTACATAGTGCTGGGGCGCCGAAGCGGAATGGGCGTGGATGCTTACCACACGCAGCTTTGCACCGTGCTGCTCAATGTCCAACTCGGCAATGTCGTTGGCCTTCATCAGCTCAAAAACACTCTTGATGTCGCCGAGGCTCACGCTCAGCGGTGCATCGTCCGACGCGGCGGTCGCGGCAGACTTCTTTTTCTCCGGTTTTTCAGCCATTTTGGTTCGGGTCCCTAACTCTTCCTTGGTGGCGAATTCAGAGGTGATTAGTCGGGGCGAAGGGTGGGTGTTCAATAGGAATCTGGAGCATCTGAGCGGGCGATTTTTCACATCGGTACTTGCGCCCGCCCTGGTCCTGACCCCAGAGTTTGCGACCGTGACCACTGATCGCTGGACAAAACTGCGGATTTGCGCCCCGAAGGGCCCCACGGAGGCCCACGAAGAGCTGCTTGCGGCCTTTGTGGCCCAGTTTGAGGGATGCGGGCTGGCCGAGACAGACACGCATGAGGGGCGGGAATGGCAACTCTATTTCGAGGAGGGTGAAATCCCCCCCGAAGCGCCCCAGCTGCTTCAGAACCGCGCGCGCGAGGCCGGGCTGGCACCCTTTCGGGACATTACGACCGAAACGGTGGAACGTGAAAACTGGCATGACGGGTGGCGGCAGTACTTCAAACCTGTGCAGGTGAGCCGGCGCATCTGGGTTGCGCCGCCCTGGGAGACAGAATCCATCCATAAGGTGGCGGATACTGTGGTTCTGGTCATCGAACCGGGTATGGCTTTTGGAACGGGCACTCACGCTACCACCCAGTTATGCCTCAGTTTGCTGGAGACGGTGGATCTGGCGGGTCGCTCCGTTCTGGATGTGGGGACAGGCAGCGGTATTCTTGCCATTGCTTGTATCAAGCTTGGCGCAAAAGATGTCGTCGGCGTTGATAACGATCCCGACGTCGAGGAGAACTTTGGCGACAACCTGCGCCTTAACAGTGTGGGCATCGACCAGGCGGAACTGCAGGTGAAATCAGAATGGGACGAAACTGCGGGCCCCTTTGATGTCATTGTCTGCAATATGCTTTCGCGGGAATTTCTGCCGTTGTTGCCCAAGTTTCCCGATGTGTTGGCCCGCAACGGAGTTCTTGTGCTGTCCGGTTTTCTGAAGGAAGAACAACCCGAGGTGGAATCGGCCGTGAAAGTGGCTGGGTTTGAAACGGTTCACCACTCAGACAACCTCGAATGGGCCGGACTTGTTGCGAGGCGGCGTCATGGCTGAGATGCCCACGGTCTCGGTGGTCATCGTGAATTACGAAACCAGCGCCATGGTGCGCCGGTGTGTGGCTTCACTGCGGCAGCAGGACCCTGTTCCCGAAATCATCGTAGTGGACAATCCCTCCGCCGCGAATGATGCGGCGAACCTGGATGATCTCGGCGTGAAGGTGGTGCGGAACCCGGAAAATATTGGTTATGGCCTGGCATGCAATAGCGGGGCGGCAGCCGGCACGGGCCGGTTTGTTTGCATCCTGAACCCGGATACGGAACTCCCCGGTGGAACATTGGCGGCGTGGGTGGAAGTCTTTCAACAGGTACCCGATGCCGGCCTGATTGCCCCCCGCCTGCTAAATGACAACGGGACGCCGCAGCGTTCCGCCTACCACTTTATCGGGCCGCTGACGTACTGGGTTTATCATTCCATCTTTGCAGGCCTGATGAAGAGATTTCGAAAGTCCGTGGCCCTTGGCTCCGACTCTTCCGGTGCCATCCAAAGGGCGGATTGGGTAATGGGTGCTGCCATGCTGATTCCCCGCGACGTGTGGGAACAGATTGGCGGTTTTTCAGACCAATATTTCCTTTACAGCGAGGATACGGATCTTTGCTGGCGCATTCATGAGGCGGGGTACGAGGTCTATCTGGCACCCTGGGTGTCGATTATCCATACCCAGGGAGAGCCTTCCGTGCAGAACCGGGACACGTCCATTGGGCGCTACTATGACGGATTTCAGACGTTTCTAAAGCTGAGATACCCACCGTGGCGGCGACACCTGGTTGAAATCTCGATCATTCTCGACATGCTCATCCGAATTCCGATTTTCTCCGTGGCGGCGATTCTCAGGCCCAAGGCTGTCATTCATCGTCGACGATTGCGGGGTTACGTTGCCGCAATGGGACAGTTTGTCAGATCACTGTTTTCGTAAATCGCAGGAACACTGCGCGCACTTCCTCCACGCGCAGCAGCCATGCGAGTCCGAGATAGATTGCGCTGCCCAGTGCCACCAGCAGTAACAGCCTTCCGAGTTCTGGCGCCTGAATCATCCTGGAAAAAGCGCCCCGACTTGCAGATGTCACTGGCGTGAACTCGGCGTTGGCGGCCGTTACGGTGGAATTGACCTTAACGAGCAGGAATGGCGGTCGCGTGTCCGGCTTATCGGTCGCGGTGGGTTTTGAGGTCGACTCGCGAACATCCACATGAAATAGAACCGTTCCATCGCCGGCAATCTCCTTGCGTCGAAGGTCCAGGGAACTCGTGGTTTCGGAACGGGGGCCAAAGATTGCGATGACGGTTTGCCGTGAGAAGTCGACTTCGGGAATCCGATAATCCTCACCGAGGCGCGTCCAGAGTTCGCGCCAGTCTTGCGCCTTCGTGATGGGAATGACGTGCCCCTTGGTGTCAAACGCCGGCAGGATGAGCTTGGTGCGGGCTCCCCGGTGGAGTGAAGTGACTTCCGGCTCGGTCATTCGCAAACCTGCCGAGAGGACCAACCCCATGCAAGCCGCCGCCGCAAACATCTTGCCGATCGCGACGAGAAGGGGAGTTCCGCCCAAGGGGCCGTGCTGGCGTCGCAGGAGGCAAATGGACACGCCCATCGTGCACAGATACGTGATCGTAGAAGCGAGGGCGATGCCAGCGACTCCCATGAAATGCATCAAAGCAAAATTCAGACAAACGTTCAGCACGACTCCTCCCACGTTTATCCACGCGGGTGTGAGTGTGTCCTTGGTGGCGTAAAAGGCGCGACTTCCAAACATCAAAAGCGCGTAGGGAAGGATCGACAATGCATACAGGGCGAGGAACCGCGCTGTGTATGCTGAATGGGCCGGACTGAAATTCCCGCGTTCGAACAGCACCCGGGTCATTGGCTCGGCCAGCAGGCTCATGCCCAGCGCGATGGGAAGCATGATAAAGGCGGTATGTCGAAGCCCGCGAGCCATGGTTTCGCGGAAAGCGGGTTGATTGCCGTCGGCGCTTTGGCGCGCCAGTTGAGGGTAGAGCACCGTAGCAATGCTCACAGCGAAGATGCCGTAGGGCATCATGATCAGGATGAAACAGAAGGAATAGGCGGTGAATCCTCCAGCCTCCGTATAAAGCAAATTGGCGCGAACGGCCGTGCTGATGAGATTGGCGATGCTGACAGCCACAACCGGAACCCCCAGGGCGCCAATGGCCCGGAACAGCGGATCACGAAAATCAAACAACGGCCGAATTGGCATGCGAATCTTGACGAGCCACGGCATCTGAACCAATGCCATGGCTGCGATTCCCGCAGTCGTGCCGATGGCAAGGCCAGTGGGGCCGATCCACCCGTGGCCAAAGGCCCAAAGTGTGACAATCACCACGACATTGTTCAGGATGGGCGCGGCGGCGGTGATGGCAAAGATTTCATGGGAATTCAGGATGGCCATGAAGACCGCGTTCAGCCCGTAGAAAAGCATCTGGGGCGCAAAGTACCGGAAGAAGGTAGTGGCCTGGTCGCGGCTGGCCACCGCTCCCGGCTCGCGGGCCAGGAAGGTCATTCCGTCGATAATGACAGGGGAGAGCAATACTCCGATGAGCGAAACAACGGCGAGAATGGCGCCAACATAACCCACCAGCAGATTGGCGACGCGCCAGGCCTCGGCCGAGGATTTTCCTTTTTCCTCCTGGGCACGCACCAGCACCGGGATGAAGATTGCACTGAGCAGCCCGCCCATAATAAACTCATAGATGATGTTGGGAATGGTGTTGGCGAGCTGGTAGGCGTCGTTAAGGCGGCCTCCGCCGAGAATGTAGGCAAACATCATCACGCGCAGCACGCCGCTCAAACGGCTCAGCAGCGTCAGTGCGGAGAAAATCGCAGTGTTTTTGGCGGTGCGTCCCACGGAGTCGCGCGAGGTTTGCCACGGGCACCCTTACCGTCAATGGCCAAATTGGCGCCACAAGTGTGCCACCAACAAGCCACCACCAAGTCATTTCTGCGTCATGACCGTGCCACATGGGTTTGGTACTCCTTCCTACGTAGCAGACAAATCGAGGATAGAGGAGAAGTGTCATGGAGCGCACCCAAAAGGCTTTCACGCTGATTGAGTTGCTGATTGTTGTAGCCATCATTGCGATTCTGGCGGCAATCGCTGTACCGAATTTCCTGGAGGCTCAAACGCGGTCCAAGGTATCCCGCGCAAAGGCGGATATCCGCAGCCAGGCCACCGCATTGGAAGCCTACGCCGTGGATTGGAACACCCTGCCCCGGGATAGCGATTCGGATCTTGATCGCGAGCCCGCGCTATCGGGATTAACGTTTGAGCAGAAGGCCAATGGTGCCTGCCAACTCACCACGCCGATTGCCTACCTGAGCAGCTTGTTGAGCGATCCTTTTGCCGTTGGAGTTGCGGCTAGCGCCTCCTATGGGGCGGCGGTGGGGTATCGCATCGGTTCCGGCACGTGGTCTTACGGGACAAACGAGCCCGGTGGTGGCAGCGAGGCCCCGGCCGATTCCCAGAACTCCAATACCACATTCAAAGCCAAGGGCAAGGTTCTCGCATGGGTCATGCTGACGCCGGGGCCGGACAAAATTCGCAATCGCATGAGCTACAAGTGCTTTCCGTTCAAACCGGTGACAAATACCGACGGAACATCGCCCGTGACGTTCTATGAGGATTATGATCCCACCAATGGGACCATTTCCAATGGTGACATTTACCGTTTTGGCGGCAACTATATGACTGGTGATTGGGACCGGAACGCCACAGGTCGCGGACCCGCCGGACCGGACGCGAATTAAGGTTTAGCCTGCTGTCGCGGGTGAGTGGAAGGGGCTGGACTGTGGGAGGGTTGGAAAACCCGCCCTCTTTCTTAGGAGCTTCCTGCGTAGATATCTTTCACGACGTCCTCGATGCCGGGTTCCTCGATGTGCAAGTCACGAATTGCGTGGAGTTGCGTAATGAGCTGGATCAATTCTCCGGTTTCGATTCTGGCCCGTTCATAGGTGAACTCGCCGCGATACTCGTCGGTGCGGCGAAAGGTTATTCCACGGGGCCCGAGATTTGCGTAATCGCCTTCTGCCGGATCCGTCACAAAATCGACAAGCATCTTCTTGGTTGGGACGTTGAGTTCCAGAAGCCGGGCAAGCTCTCCGTCGAAAACCTTCCTCCCGTGGTCAATGATGACGATGCGCTCGCAAAGGCGCTCAATCTCGTCGAGGTCGTGGGTGGTTAGCAGGATGGTGACCTTCTCCCGCTCGTTGATTTGTCGCAGGAAATCGCGAACGCGCGCCTTGCCAATGATGTCGAGGCCAATTGTGGGCTCGTCGAGAAACAGGATCTTGGGGCGATGCAACAGCGACGCGGTCAAATCCGCGCGCATACGCTGGCCCAGGGACAACTTTCGCACGGGGGTGTTAAGGAATTCCTCAAGGGCCAGTAATTCTGTGAGTTCCGTGAGGCGTTTCTTAAAGTCGTTGTCAGGAACCTCGTAAATTCGCCCCAACAGTTTGAACGACTCAATGACTGCCAAATCCCACCACAATTGAGTGCGCTGGCCAAACACGACGCCGATATTACGGACGTATTTTCGCCGCTGTTTGAACGGAATGTATCCGGCCACTTCGACATCCCCGGAGGTTGGCAGCAGAATACCCGTGAGCATTTTGATGGTTGTAGATTTTCCTGCGCCGTTGGCTCCGATGTAACCGATGAGTTCACCTTCGGCGATGTCGAAGCTCATCTTGTCGACGGCCACGACATCATAGGTCTCGCGCCGTATCAGGTTCTTAAGTGCTCCGAGCATACCCTCTTTCAGCTTTTGGGCGCGGAAGACCTTGGTAAGGTCCTGGACGTGAATGAGTGGTTTCGAGGATTCGCTTATTGGCATGGAAAAAGTGGCCGCTGAGCGGCCTCAGGTTTTATCATGTCTTGCCACCCCCTCTATTCATTTTTTGCAAAAGGTTGCAGTTGCGGCCATGGATTTGGAGGGCATGTTTGGGGGCCTTCGTGACAGAAATGCCCGATAATCGCCCCACAAGAGTGCTGCTGATGTGCGCCGTGGATTTTACGGTGCGGCAATTCCTGCTGCCCCTGGCTGCTGCGCTCAAAGCGACAGGGTACGACGTGACCATTGCCTGCAGCCGCGGACCGTACTTCGACGAAATTCGCGCGGCCGGTTTTGATATCCGCGAGAATCCAATTTCCCGCAGCATGAATGTGCTTAGCCATACCGGGGCCATTCTGCGCACATGGAAGCTGCTGCGCCGGGAGAAGTTTGATGTGGTGCACGTTCATACGCCCATTGCGGCGCTGGTGGGACGTATTGCAGCCCGTTTGGCGGGTGTGCGGGTCAAGATCTATACGGCCCATGGGTTCTACTTTCACGACGAAATGTCTCCTGGCAAACGCCGCTTTCACGTTGCGCTGGAACGGCTGGGAGCTGCCTGCGGGGATTTCCTTTTCACGGTCAGCAAGGAGGATGAGCAGGCAGCGCAGCGGCTTGGTATTGCCCAGTCCGGGCGCGTGGAGACGATTTACAACGGCGTGGACCTGGCGCGGTTCAATCCATCGAATTTTGATTCTGCGGCGCGGGATGCCATTCGCCAGAAGCTGCAAATTCCTGCGGCCGCCCCGGTTGTGGGAATTGTCGGGCGCTTGGTCCGCGAGAAGGGTTTCTACGAGTTGTTTGACGCCATGGCGCGCATTATCCCGCATATTCCAGAGGCAAGACTTCTGATTGTAGGGGACGTGCTTCCGAGCGATTACGATGCGGACAAGGCCGATATGTTGGCGCATATCCAGCGACTTGGCCTGACAGAAAGAACTGCCTTTGCCGGTCTGGTACCCGATACGGCCCCGTACCTTGCCGCCATGGATGTTTTCGCCTTGCCCTCCTATCGCGAGGGGATGCCTGTCTCACTCCTCGAGGCCATGGCCATGGAATTACCCGCGGTGGCCACCAACATCCGGGGGTGTCGCGAAGAAGTGGTGGATGGCGAAACCGGATGGCTGGTGCCGACGCGTGACGCGGAGCAGTTGGGCGACAGAATCCAGTGGTTGCTCCAGAACAGGGAAAAGGCCCGCGAGTTGGGCCGTTCGGGCCGGCGTCGGGTGGAGGCTCAGTTTGATTTTGTGAAGGTGTTACAGCACCAGATCGACGTGTATGGACGGCTGA
>JAIBAT010000039.1 GCA_019695055.1 Candidatus Sumerlaeaceae bacterium
ACGGCGGCAGCAGGACCGTTGAGAATCGAGAACTGCCCCTCCCTCCCCTCTGCGTTCTCCGCGGTTAATCTTTTGTCTTTGATTCAGAATTGAGAATTGAGAATTCAGAATTGCTTCTCGCCGCTCTGCGGTGAGATCCTGCTTTTAACGCTGTCAAACGTTTTATCCCGCGGGAAATTTTTCAGGGTGATTTTTTAAGTTGGCCGTTTTCAATAAACCGTACGGATTAAATAGGTTTTATTTCCTCCTTTTTGTCAAGGGTAGCGCATGGACAGGCCCATGCGATTTGCAGGAATCCCGGCTGCGCAGCGGGGACCAGGGGGTTCAGGGGGTCAGGGGGTTTAACCGGTTTGGCGATCATGATGAAAAGACACTACCACAAGGCCAACCGGCTTGCATATTCCCTTACAGCCTCTTATAAACCCTTCCAGACCCATGAACGGCGAACGCCGTTACACACCATGGAGTCCTGCCAGTCGGATTGAACGCGTGCCTGTCCCGGCTCTACGCAATTCATCGAGCTTCCCCCCTCATTTCTGCTGGTGCGAGCACTCCGTTGCCGCACCCACCCAGAGGAGCACTCCGATGCGACTTCCACACTCCAAACCCCTTGACACCCCCGCACCCATCCGGCGCAATCGCCTTTGACAATGCCGCCGCACAACCAGACGCCCCTGCATCCGGCCGCCCGCATGGTTTTCGCATGAAAGAAGCTGCCGCGCGCATAAAAATCAACAAGCTCCTCGAAACCGCAGGCTGGCGTTTTTTTGCGGACACCAAGGGACCGGCCAATATCCGCCTCGAACCCAGCGTCACTCTGAAATCTCACGAAATCGATGCCCTCGGTGAGAACTTCGAGAAGGCGAAGAAGGGCTTCATCGATTTCCTACTCCTTAACGAGAAGGGCTTCCCCTTCATCGTCCTCGAGGCCAAGTCCGAGGACAAGAACCCCTTGGTCGGCAAGGAGCAGGCCCGGACTTACGCGCGAGCCCACAATTGCCGCTTTGTAATTCTATCCAACGGCAACCTTCACTACTTTTGGGATCTTGAACGCGGCAATCCCTACCTCATCACCTCGTTTCCGTCACCCGAGTCCGTTACCGGATATCAAAAAGTCCTGCCGAACCCGGCGAGCCTTGTCGCTGAAACCGTTGGCGACGACTACGTTGTTCTCTCTCAACGCCCCGGTTACGCATCGGAAGCCGCGTGGAAGAATCCCGACGAACGGCCACAATTCGTTCAAGTAAACAGCCTCCGCTTCCTCCGCCCTTACCAGCTTCGCGCAGTCACCGCCGTCCAGCGCGCCGTCAAGGACGGCCGGGATCGCTTTCTTCTCGAAATGGCCACCGGGACCGGCAAAACCCTTGTCGCCGCAGCCCTCATCAAGCTCTTCCTTCGCACCAGCAACGCACAGCGTGTTCTGTTTCTCGTGGATCGCCTCGAATTGGAGGACCAGGCCGTTAAAGCCTTCAAGCGAGTCCTCTCCAACGACTTCAAAGCCGTCATATACAAAGAGAACCGGGACGAGTGGAACCGCGCCGAAATCGTCGTCACCACGGTTCAGTCGCTGCTCTTCAATAACAAGTTCCAGCGGCTCTTCTCCCCCACCGATTTCGATCTTGTCATCTCGGACGAAGCCCACCGCTCCATCGGTGGCAATGCGCGGGCGGTATTTGATTATTTCGTCGGTTACAAATTGGGCCTCACGGCCACACCTCGCGACTACCTCAAGAAGTTTGACGAGACGTCCGCGACAGGCCGCGACCCGCGTGAACTTGAGCGCCGTCTGCTGCTCGACACATACCGCACCTTCGGCTGCGGGGACAGCCAGCCCACATTTCGATACTCGCTGCTTGATGGTGTGAAAGACGGATTTCTCGTCAACCCCACCGTCGTGGATGCCCGCAGCCAGGTAACAACAAAGCTCCTGTCTGATCAGGGTTTCGTCGTGGAGTTCAAGGATGACCAGACCGACGACAACAAGGAAACCTACAAACAACGCGAATTCGAGAGACGCTTTTTCTCAAAAGCGACCAATCAACTCTTCTGCAAAACCTTTCTCGAAAACGCACTGAGGGACCCCATTAGCAACGAAGTGGGCAAATCCATCATCTTCGCGGTCAGCCAGAACCACGCCTCGAAGCTCACGGAAATCCTTAACCAGATCGCCGACCGCATGTATCCCGGCAAGTATCAGTCAGATTTCGCGGTGCAGGTAACGTCCCAAGTCTTGTTTGCCCAGCAGATGACCATCAACTTCACGAACAACAAGCTGCTGGGCTCCGGGAACTTTATCCCCGACTACAAGACCAGCAAAGCCCGCGTCTGCGTCACCGTTGGCATGATGACCACCGGCTACGATTGCACCGACATCCTTAACCTTGGCCTCTTCCGCCCCATTTTCTCTCCCACAGATTTCATCCAAATCAAGGGACGCGGCACCCGAAAGCACGACTTCCGGGAACAGCTCTTTGACCTGTCCCTTAAAGAGGGTGTGAAGGAACCGTTGAAGACCACTTTCAAGCTCTTCGACTTCTTCGCCAACTGCGAGTATTTCGAGAAGAAGTTCAACTACGACCAGGTCCTGAAACTTCCCAAACCCAAGGGCACTCCCCCAGAGACTGGTGGCACCGGTGTTGTGCGAGGCCGCCGCTACGAACACCTCGGCGAGGATATCCTCTCGGCTATCAAAGAGGTCCACATCGGCCACGACGGCATGAAGATTGACCGGATGTTCTTTAACCGTTTCGAGGATACCATCCGCAAAGACCAATCCATTGCCGCCAGCGTCGAGGCCGGGCAATGGGATCGCGTTATTGATTACGTGAATCGCGAGGTTTTCGACAAACCCGAAGACTATTACACCCTTGAGAAGCTGCGCAAGGCGGCAGGGGTGGACCGTCGCATCACCCTGCGCGAAATCCTCGAAAAGATTTTTGGACTCATCCCAGGATTCAAGACCCGGGACGAGTTGCTCGAAGAGGAGTTTTCCAAATTTGTGGCGGACTACAAACCCGAAGAAGCCGACGCCATTCCAGCGTTGAGAAACTACTTCAAAGCCTACCTCACCAGCGACAGCATCCGCCACATCATAGAGTCCGGTGAGCTAACCGGCCTCGCCACAACCCCGGCATTCTCCACCAAGGATTTCAAAGCTGTCCCCACCCGCTACCGAAAGCTCATACCTGAGTACATCAAGGACTACGTGTCCCTGAACCAGTTCGCCCTATAGGAAACGCCATTGCTTGATACCGATACCAAACGCCGCATCGACACCGCTCGCGACATCCTCGTGGGCAAAGTCCCCGACCCGAAATCCCAAGTCGAACAGATCACCATCGCCCTCATCTACAAGTTCATGGACGACATGGATGCCGAGTCGGAAGAGCTTGGAGGGAAGCGGAAGTTCTTTACGAAGGAGTTTGCCCGTTACGGTTGGGCAAAGCTCATGGCGCCGTCGCTTGGCGGCCACGAGATGCTTGGCCTCTACAGCGAGGGCATTTCCAAGATGCCCGAGAACCCCGGCATCCCACCACTCTTCCGCGACATTTTCAAGAATGCGTATCTCCCCTATCGAGATCCGGAGACACTTAAGGCCTTTCTCAAAATCATCGACGAGTTCAGCTACGACCACAGCGAGCGCCTCGGCGACGCGTTCGAGTATCTACTTAGCGTTCTGGGTTCACAGGGTGACGCTGGTCAGTTCCGTACCCCGCGGCACATCATCGATTTCATGGTGGAGGTTCTCGCCCCGCGAAAGAATGAGACAGTTCTCGATCCCGCTTGCGGCACGGCGGGTTTTCTCATCTCCGCCTACAAGCACATCCTGCGCGCCAACACCGACGCCAAGGGCCACAGTAAGCTCACCCCCGATGACCGCGGTCGCCTCGCCAAGAACTTCAAAGGTTACGACATCTCACCCGACATGGTGCGCCTCTCCCTGGTCAACCTCTACCTCCACGGCTTCACCGATCCCCACATCTACGAATACGACACCCTCACCTCCGAGGAGCGCTGGAACGAATTCGCCGACGTCATCCTCGCCAACCCGCCTTTCATGTCCCCGAAGGGCGGCATCAAGCCGCACAAGCGCTTCTCCATTCAGGCCAAGCGTAGCGAAGTCCTCTTTGTGGACTACATGGCTGAGCACCTCACGCCCGGTGGCCGCGCCGGCATCATCGTGCCAGAGGGCATCATCTTCCAGAGCCAGACCGCCTACACCGAACTGCGGAAGATGCTCGTGGACACCTGCCTTGTCGCCGTCATCTCCCTGCCCGCCGGTTGTTTCAATCCCTACTCCGGGGTGAAGACCAGCATCCTCATCCTCGACAAGAGCCTCGCCAAGCAGGCGCAGACCATCGCCTTCTTCAAAGTGGAGAACGACGGCTTCGGCCTCGGTGCCCAGCGCCGCGCCATCGAGAAAAACGACCTCCCGCAGGTGCAGGCCGAACTCGCCGCCTACCTGCAATCACTACGCGCCAAGACTCCGACCGATACGCTCAGCGTTACCACCGGCCTCATCGTCCCCAAAGGAAAGATCGCAGCCAATGGCGACTACAACCTCAGCGGCGAGCGGTATCGGGAGGGGGGAGCGACGCTCTCTGAATTTCCACACGTCACGCTAAAGGAAGTCTGCGAGATCAATCCAGACACCGCGAATCCGACGGAATTATTTCCCAATTCTCACTTCAACTACATCGACATCTCCTGCGTTGAAAACGAGTCGGGCAAGTTCCTCGGCCCGAACAAGACTGCCACAGCCGAAGCTCCAAGCCGTGCCCGCAGATCGGTGAAACAAGGTGACGTCCTGATGTCTACGGTCCGCCCAAACCTGAAAGCCTTTGCTTTGCTGACCGAAGTTCCCGACAGGGCTGTTGCTTCAACCGGTTTTGCTGTGCTGCGCGCCAAGCCGGATCGTTTGCTTCCAGGCTTTCTCATCAATGTGCTGCGGGACGACAGGTCGGTTGATCAGATGATTGGAATGGCTGGGAAAGGAGCATACCCAAGCATCAATCAGACAGACGTCGAATCACTCCAAATCCCCCTGCCGCCGCTGGAGGTGCAGAAGGAGATCGCGGCGGAGATCGAGGGCTACCAGAAAGTCATCAACGGCGCCCGCGCCGTCCTCGACCACTACCGCCCCCACATTCCCATCCACCCCGACTGGCCGATTAGCGAACTCAGTGAAGTCACGACCAAGATTACTGACGGCGCGCACTTCACTCCAACCTATGTGGATTCGGGCGTGCCATTCCTTCGGGTGACCGACATCACGGAAAGCAATGCATCCAAGAAATTTATTCCGCAGGAAGAGCACACCGAGTTGATCAAACGTTGTCGGCCTGAAAAGGGTGATGTGCTCTACTCCAAGAACGGAACGATCGGTATCGCAAAGCTGATCGATTGGGATTGGGAGTTTAGTATTTTTGTCAGCCTGTGTTTGATCAAGCCCAAGAAGGACGTCTTGGACCCGCACTATCTGACATGCTTTCTCAAATCGGATGATGCCTATGCGCAAGCAACAGCGCGCTCCAAATCGGGAACTGTCACGAATCTCCACCTCGTCGATATCAAGACAATCAAAATCCCCCTCCCACCCCTCGCCATGCAGCAGGCCATCGTGGCCGAGATCGAAGCCGAGCAAGCGCTGGTGGCCGCCAACCGCGAACTGATCACACGCTTCGAGAAGAAAATCCAAGCCACCCTCGCCCGCATCTGGGGCGAAGATGCATCAGCGGAGGCCTGAGCGATGAAAGACACCGCTTAAACGATATTAGTAGATGGCCAGCCTGATTAGAATTTTAATCCGAAGTTTAGGCTAACACGGAAACTTGGGTGCCCAACTATGGAATTTACAATTTACTGTGATGAAAGCCGCCACGATGGTGGGTTATGCCACCCGTTCATGGCTATTGGTGGCCTGTGGGTTGAGAAAGAATACAAGCTGACGTTAAACAGGGAGTTGCAGGCCCTTTGTCGGGCCGCAAACCTTAACTCAGAGGTTAAGTGGAACAAGGTCAGTGCCAGGCGACTTGAGGCCTATAAGTCCATCGTCGATTTCTTCTTCAACCACCCTTCACTGGCTTTTCGCGTCATTGTAGTAGAGCAGGAGAAACTCAAATTTGTCGACGGCAAGGACCGGGAGCTTGGGTTCTATAAGTTTTATTACCTTATGCTTCGAAAGTGGATTGAGGCAGACAATGAGTACACCGTGCTGTTGGATTTTCAAAAGAATCGCGAGGCCGGGCGTTACACCACGCTGAAGCGGATTTTGGAGCGGGCCTGCCTGGGAAAAGCCTGGATCAAAGACCTCACGATTATTGATTCGTCGCAGTCGCGTCTGGCCCAGGTTGCTGATCTGTTGACCGGCGCGGTGGCTGCGGCCTATTGCGGTAAATCAAGGGACGGCAAAGCCGAACTTGCTGCGTACATTGCGCAACGTGCCGGTTTTAAGTCTTTGGTTACGTCCAGTCCCAGTCCCGCTAAATGCAAGTTTAACGTTTTTAAGATTGAGCCGCAGTCACCGTGAATCTTGAGCAATGGCGGATATGCCTTTGTGGGCTGAAAGATGACCAGGCCGTGGAACTGGGACGTTCGCTTTATGCGAACATTTACTTAAACAAGGGCAAACTGGGGATTTTTCAAACCCACGATGGGCAGCTCCTGCAGTTTTGGCAAGACAGGTATGACCACGCATTTTTTACTTCCAGCAATCGTGCGAGGCATTCTGATTGGAAGGATGTTGTTGCTCGTGAAAGAATTGAACGGATTTGGTGGATATTACATGTGGTGGAAGGTCGCGTGCCGAACACCGCATGTTGGGAGGCTTGGAGTTCTTCGGGGCGCAGGTTTCCGCCAAACCGGCTTTACATTGCGGCCAGCTATAATTACCTAGTCTGGCTGACCCCAAAGTATGGCGGAGGATTCAAATTTGAGAGTGCGTACTCGGCACATCCCAACGACATTGAAAGATATAAAAAAGGCAGTCGCAAGATCTGGAGCCAATAAAAATGCCCCGTGATTTAAATCGGCTCACGGGGCCAGAAGCCACGTCCACCGCCATAAGGCGTGGAGACACTTTTCAAGTTAATTATAGCGCATGGCGGCAAGCACACTTCATTTTTGCAATAAAAAAATGCATTGGCCCCTGTGGTGCCGTCGCTGTAGAAGGGTTTCTTTAAGAAACCCTTCTACAGCGACGGCACCACACTATTCACTTCTATAACTATTTGATATTTAATCATAAATAGTGGAAACAACGGCGGCCGCAAACGGGGGTGGAGGCTGTCATGCAATGCGTCGCTTGCTACTCGCCCAATTTCGCCCGCTTTCAATTCCAGCGACTTCATTTCATGGGTCTACAAGGGGTTTTTAGAGGCCGTAAGGGAATATGCAAGACCCACCCGCCTGTGCCATGATCCTTTTCATCTTACTAGAAAAGGAGCTTCAACATGACACCCCCTTACCCGCCGTCCAGCGTCAACCGTGAACCCGTTCACGACATCCTCAACGAGGCCATCGCCTGCGCGGCCTCGCAATACCGGCACCTCCTGCGTGCTTTCGACGATCATCCGGTCAGTTCCGCAGACTTCCGGTCGCTTCGCAGTCGCCTCGACGACACCTCCGCGGCTGTCCATGCCCTCACCCAGCTATTCCGGCTCCACCAGGTGGACGCAGCCCTGCGTCGCAAGATGCAAATCCCGCCCCGGCGTCCCCGCGGACGACCACGCAAACAGGCCCAAACACCCGCGCCAATCACCACCACCGCCCCGAAATAACGAAAAATGGCAAAAATCCGTGCGATTTTTTCAGGGTCGCCAATGATTCCAATCACAGCACTTAAAGGAAAATACCCGCAAAAATGAAATTTACCCCCCCCTCCCCCTCCCCCCCCCATGGGTGGCTCGCGCGCGGATTCGGGACCCGTTGGTGGGTGGGTTACGCGGACTGGTGTGTCCGTGGCACTGCGGTTGGTTTCCGTCAGATATCCCCGGCGGTTCCGGGAACGGCCAGGGGCGACGAGAGAAAATCCCCGGCCAGCGACGCAGGAAGGGGGCTCGCAAGATAGTGCCCCTGCAGGAAACGGCACCCCATGGCCAGAAGCGGGTGAAACTGGCGGTCGGACTCCACGCCCTCCACCACGACCTCCAAATCCAGGGTCCGGGCCAGGTTCAGGATACCAGAAATAAGCTTGGTGCCATACGCCCGCTCCATGCGTTGCACAAAGGTGCGGTCAATCTTCAGCACGCTTATGGGAAGATGTTCCAGGTTCTGCAGAGAGGAATAACCCGTGCCAAAATCGTCCATCCAGATGCCGATGCCCCGCTCCCGCAAAGCGGACAGCATCGCCACCGTGCTCTCGCTTTGCACCATCAATACCGATTCCGTGATCTCCAGGCGCAGGTTCCCCGCCGGAAGACCAGTGTTGTCCAGTATGGCAGTGATCTCCGTGGCAAGCCCGGTGCCTTCCAACTGTCGGGGCGACACATTGACAGTGACAAACAGGTCCGGGCTGCAAACGCCGCGGTTCCTCCACTCCATGAGTTGCCGGCAACTCTCCGCCAGCACATAGGTGCCCAACTCGTGGATCAGCGGCGACTCCTCCGCGAGGGGGATGAACTCCGACGGAGGTATGGAACCGCGCACCGGGTGGTTCCACCTCGTGAGCGCCTCGAATCCGGCGATTGAGTTGGCGGACATATCGAATATGGGTTGGAAATAGACGAGCAATTCCCGACGCTGGATGGCCTTGTGAAGGTCCGACTCCAGGGAAAGCTGGCTCTTCACCGCCGAGTGCATTTCCGGCGTGAAGACGGCGTGGCGCCCCTTGCCCTCCTGCTTGGCGCGGTACATGGCGGTTTCGGCGTCCCGCAGGGCCGTTTCCGCATCACCGTGCTCGGCCGCGGACATCACAATGCCCATGCTGACGTGGGTGAAGACCTCGTGGCCCTCGATGAGGGCAGGTTGGGCCAGGGATTCGCGGATGTCAGCGACCAGGTATTCCACCTCAGCCGGGGACTTGGCGTCTTCTATTAAAATGGCAAATTCATCCCCGCTGACACGGGCCAGGATGTCGCCGGGGCGCAGGATGCTGTCAAGTTTGCGCGAGAGGGCAACGAGGAACTCGTCACCAACGTTGTGTCCAAAGGATTCATTGATTAACTTGAAGCGATTGAGATCGAGGAAAAGCACGGCCACGTTTTGCCCGCGCTTCCTGGTCACCGCAAGGGTGTGGTTGAGGTGCTTGAGGAACTGACGGCGATTGGGAAGCCCCGTCAGCAGGTCGTGCATGGTGTTGAAGTAAAGCTGGTTCTCCGCCCGCTCCCGGCGGGAGATGTTATCCTTCAGGCGCTGGTGGTCCTGGTCCAGTTCCTCGTAAAGTCGGTGGCCCGTAATGGCCACGGCCACATGGTTGGCAACGATTTGCAGGTAGTCGAGATCCGATTCCTCGAACTTGCGGGTTTCAG
>JAIBAT010000024.1 GCA_019695055.1 Candidatus Sumerlaeaceae bacterium
ATGATCATTTTTTCCTTATAAAAACAAAAATCCCCGCGACCTTTCGGTCGCGGGGACGAAACTTGTTTCGTGGTACCACCCAGCTTTGCGATTCGCTTTTGGAGAACCGCCTTCTTTTGCCGTGTTGCGCCCGGCTTCCGTCGGATTGGGTTCAGCCCGTTCAACCGGATTCACCCAACCAGCTCCGAGGTGAGTTCAGGAACCGCAACCACCGCCTCTCACCACTCCAGCGGCTCTCTCAAGGTCTGCGGAGGTCCCTACTACTCCTCTTCAACGCCTTTTTGCACTACTCTGATAAAGAACAGATTTTAGGGTCTATACCAGCACCAATAAACATTTATTGCATTACGGCGCGATTTCAATCGTCCCGGTCCGCGCTGCGCCCGTTGCCGAGGCACCCCGCGCCTTGATACGCTCGCGTACCGCCGACTTCTGACTGCCATCCGGGTACAAGACGTCATAGGGCGTCAGGTTTGTCGAAAGAACGTTTACCTGATTCTCCGGAACGTATTTTTCAGGACTGCGCGACAACAGGTAACTCTGCCGACCAACCTTGACCGTGGTCGGGGCATTGGCGGCAAAGTTGACACCATAATACCAATCATCGAGGCGGGTTGGGCGATCATTCGTGGACCAAATCGTCCCGTTCTTTGATCTTTCCCACAGGCGCGCCCACTCATCCAGGTTTTCCTTCTGTTCCGTCAGCCACTCGTAGTAAGCTTTGCGCCGATCCTCCCGCACCTGCAGGCGCTCGTAGAAATCCACATTCTCGTTGGATTGCTTTGTAACCAGTTCCGCAGCGGCCTGATCATACGACGATTTCAAATTGGCCCGATCCTGAAGGAAGTTCTGCGGATTATAATCCGAATCCGGCAACTCATCCGGATTCTCAACGTTCTTCAGAACCTTTTCTTTAACGTAACGGGTGTACATTTCAAGTTGCTCATAGTAAAAGTCCCAAGCGCCGCCAGCCCGGGGATCCTGCCCCTGCTGCTGGCCGTTGGGGCCCACAGCCTGCTGTTGCGCGCCCGGCTGCTGATACTTTTGGGCAAGTCGATTGATTTCCGCGTTGCTGATCCGGTCGGCCTCGTCCTGACTATACTTGTCGCGCATGATACCCTCTTCCTCATCCGAACGGAAAAGGAAGGCGTAGCTTTCCACTGGTCCAGTGGACGCGGTGGCCGTCGTCAACGCAGCAGCAGTTGTCGCTGTATCCAATGCAGCGGCCAGATTGGGAATCGGCAAGCCTGGGGCTGTGCTTGGCAATGATCCGGGAAATCCACCGGGTGCGGCTCCGGGCAGTGCAAATCCCGCGGGCGCGGGAGGTTGGCCCAGCGCACCGCCAAAAGTTCCCGCATTGCCGGCCGGGGCGGCGCCGGGAAATCCTGGAAGTGCGGGAAGACCCGCTGGCTGATTAAAAGGCTGAACATTTGGGGCCGGGGCAACGGGCACCCCACCGGCACCCTCATCACCTGCGGCGCTGGCTCCAAATGCCACCGACGACCCGGAAACCGCAATCGCCACCAAAGCCATCCATTTCCACATAGGACCCATTAATGCCTCTGTTCCCAAATCGTATTGCCACAAAGCCCTAATAACCAGCTTTGAACCACTGTATGCACAGCGCCAAAACCAGAGCCTTGCAAGCCCAATATTGGCATCAACCTATGGCCCGGCGCGGGACGGTGCAAGGCTTTTCCTCAGCGTTTTTTGGCCCCGATAAGGAGCAGGTCTCCCAATTGGCCAAAGTTCTGAATCTGCGCCAGTGGTTGAATTTGAGCCATGGCTGCCCGCATATCCGGGTCACGCCGTGCTGGATCCAGAATCTCAAGATCCATCGCCCTTAGGGCCGTGAAATCCGCTTTGGTCCGCAAATCTGATATGACCCGCTCCGGTGTCAGTCCCCGGTACTTTAGGCTGAGTTCCGGATCGGAAAATGGCACAAAGGAAAACTCACTCATCTCGTACCCGGGAAGCAGCTTGATTTCGGGGGCACAGAAGGCCAGACCCACCTCCAGTGTCGCCAGAGCCTTCCCAGGATTCTCACGAAAGGTACGGGCTGCATCAAAAATATCCGCAGGCGATCGCGGCTCCTTAAACTCCAACCATCCATCCTGCAAGGGCATCGTAATCAACCCCAGCAGAACCGTGCACCCGGCCATCCCACGTCGGAATTGTGGCGATTTACCCTCCAACTGTTTCCATAGCCAAGCCCCCAGCAGCGGCGGCCCCCACGCGATGGACATCTGGTAAACATAGTAAGAGGGAACCCGCGACATGTGGATAATTGTACAACACAACCAGGCGCAGAGCACCAGCAATTCAAAGGCAAACCCACCATTTGATTTCGACGGCATTAAACGAATTAGCAATCCGGCCGCAACTGCCATGACCATCCACCAAGTCGCATTGTTGGAAAGTGTTCCCGTAACAAATTCCCGGAAGATCAGGGCTTTTGGCATTCCCTCGCCGATGAAATCATGGATCTTGTATACCCCGAATACAAAAGCATCGCCTGCCTTCAGGTAGTAACCAAGACTGACAGCCATCGGTAGCCCAACCGATCCCACTGCTGAAACCAAGGCTCCGCGCCAGCAGAACCGTTTGGCTGAACTCGATAATAGGATCGCCACCGGCAGGAACACAGACAGCGGCAGGAGGGAAAGGCGACACGCCACTCCCAATCCTGCAAGGATACCCGCCAGTGCCGCCCACATCAAGCGTCGTGGGTCTCCGGCAAAGACTCGCGCTGCCGCATAAAAGGTCCAGGCACCCAGGGCAAAGCTCATGCTCTGGGTCTTCACATTCGTAAGGTCGTAGGGCAGTGCCCTGCTCAGGCAAAGGACCACCAGTCCCGCAAGGCCTGCCTGGGCTCCGTACCGAAGCGCTCCCGTTCGCCAAACCGCAATAAGCCCCGAGAATCCCACCAGCAGACTTATTATCCGACCGCTCTCAATTCGGGAAGGCAGAAACTGGAGCCAGAATCCATAAAACCACGGCAGCAGCGGCATCTGACTGAACCGCACCTCGCCATAAAGGCTTCGACCCCGCCACATTTCACGGCTTATCAGGCAGTACCATCCCTCGTCGTTCACATAACGGCCACGAAACAGATAAAACACTGCCACAACGGACCAGGCCGCGAGGATTCCCAGGGCGATGCGCATCACAGAGGCCGCCCCCGCTGCCGTTTGACCAACGGTTACCTTGTTGTGTCCTGCGCGATGCTTCATTTTCATGCAGGCGGCACTCGTGAAATAGTATTACAATGGCGCAATCTTGCGCAACTCCCTCAATTGAACCTCAAGGCCCGCGGTTATCCGTTCCAGTTCCTCTCTCGAGGCATTACGCGGCACGTGGATGGGCTGCCCGTATTGCATGACGATCCTGCTAAACGGTTTGGGGATCGCCGTACGGTCCCAAGAGCGGACATGCCATGCGCGTTCAGCGATCACCGCGCAGGGTACGATGGGAACCCCGGAGTATTGCGCCGTCAGCACAATCCCTGGTTTCACCACGCCCGCCGGGCCGCGGGGGCCGTCCACGGCAACCACCACCGACCGCCCCACCGACAAACTGCGTTGCATCTCACGCAGGGCCTCCAGTTGACCACTGGAACTGCCACCCCGGATTGTGCCTGCGCCAAACATCCGCACAAGCCGGTCCAATATTTCACCGTCTCTGCTTCGACTCATGAGAACGTCCACATCGGGAACATGATGCCTGCCTTCCATGCAGGCCCCGATGAAATCGCCGTGATGGACGGCAAACAACATTGGTTTGACGCGCGATACTTCACGCCCCAAGGCGCGAATGCGTATGGTCTGCATCACGATCCGAATGCAGACATAGCCCGCCGGCACGCCGATATGGAGTGCCAACCAGCGCAGTAGCGGCTTGAACCGTTTCTTCTTCTTCCCAGCCATGATCAGTTGTGGCCTTCCATAACCCGTTAGTACTGCCACCGCGTCAAAAAGAAAAACCGGCCTCGGACCATGGGTCCAAAGCCGGCTGAAAACTTCGTTGGGTGAACTACAGTCCGACTAGCGCTTCGAGAACTGGAACCTCTTGCGCGCGCCCTTCTGGCCGTACTTCTTGCGTTCCTTCATGCGCGGATCGCGCGTCAGCAGGCCTGCCTTCTTCAGTGCCGGCCGCAGAGCCGGGTTCGCCGCGATCAACGCGCGCGAAATGCCATGACGAATTGCGCCGGCCTGTCCGACCACGCCGCCGCCCTGGACGTTCACGACCACGTCATACTTGGTAACCGTGTGGGTTTCGCGAAGGGGAGTCTTGATAATCTGCTCAACCAGCGGGCGATCACCAAAATGCTTCTCCCAGACATCGCCGTTGACGATGATGCGTCCCTTGCCGGGGCGAAGGTAAACACGGGCCGTCGAGGTCTTGCGGCGGCCTGTTCCGTAATATTGTTCCATTGCCATTTAAGTAGTTGCTCTCCGTTAAGCTTTCTTGGCCCGCGGCTTGGTCACCGTGATGGCCTCCGGCTGCTGTGCCGAGTGGGGGTGGCTTTCGCCCGCGTAAATGCGAAGATTGGTCTTGAGCGCCGAGCCGAGGCTCGTGTGCGGCAGCATGCCATTGATCGCCCGGCGCAGAATGTCGCCCGGCTTCTCGCGGTGCAACTCTTCCGCAGTCTTGCTCTTGAAACCGCCCGGGTAGCCGCTGTGCGACTCATACTTCTTCTGCTTCAGCTTACGCCCCGTCAAAATGGCCTTGTCTGCATTGATCACAACCACATGGGCTTGCGAGTTAACCGCCGGATGAAACGTCGGGCGGGTCTTCCCCCGGAGAATGGCCGCCACGCGCGACGCCAGACGACCAACCACTTCGCCCTTGGCATCCACGATGTACCACTTCTCCTGGGCATCCTTTGCCCGGGGGTAATAAGTGCTGTTCATGAGCACGAAAAGTCCTCCAAATAGTTCAAAAAAAAACGCCGAGCGCATATAAACGCCCCGGCAGGCTTTATTCGGCAAGCCCCCAGAACGACTCGGAAACAGCGAAATTCAGACGAATCTCAAATCGCCGGATTGCCCGTAACGGGGTCTAAACGAAAGGTCAGCAGGTCCCAATTCAGACACGAAAATCGGGTGATTGGTTGAGTCCAGCAGCACCTAAGTCCCCTGCACTCCCCAGCCTTAAATATTCGTCCTCAAATCATTGAAATGGCTCAATTTGCCCGCGCAGATGACTCCAAGTTCCGTCCCAAAAGCTCCATCACCTCGCCATCGGTGGTTTGCTCGAAATCGTCATACCAGTTACCCACCGCGTATAACATCATTGGTTTCAGGGGACAAACCACCTCATCGGCTTCCCGCGCCAGTGCCTCGCAGGTTTCTGCCGCCCCAACCGGGACCGCAATCACCACTCGCGCCGGATTGAGCTGCCGCACCGCCCTCGCCGCCGCCGTCATGGTTGCCCCCGTCGCCAATCCGTCGTCCACCAGGATCACCGTCCTGCCTTCCAAAACCGGCGGCGGACGATCACCGCGAAATCTCTTCTCCCTTCTCGCCAGCTCGCGCTGTTCCCGCTCTATTACCGCTTCCACCGCCGACGGCGGAACCCGCAAATACTCGGCCCGGTCCCATTCCAGCAATGTTACTCCGCCGGACGCAATCGCTCCCAAGGCCAATTCTTCCTGCCCCGGAACCCCCAGCTTCCGCACCACCATGACGTCCAGGGGAGCTCCCAGCGCCTGTGCCACTTCAAAACCCACAGGTACGCCGCCCCGCGGCAGCGCCAGTATAGTTACGTCCCCGCGCCCGGCATAGCATTGCAGTTCCCTCGCCAGTCGTCGTCCAGCATCAACACGATTCCCATACATTCCATCGTTCCCCTTCGCGTGGTCCGTCTAATATCTATACAATCCGCTGCGTCCGGCACTCGCGCTCGTTTGGCGCAAATCCTATCTTGCAGAATCGTCCCGACGGCCACCCATATTCCATTAGAAAACCAATGCTGACCATAGTTGCAGCCCCAAACGCCTTCAAGGGAAGTGCCAGTGCCGCCGAGGTCTGCCGCTGTATCGAGCGGGCCGCTCGTGGCCTGTCCGCGCCCGTCCGGGTAGTATCCTTGCCCATGGCGGATGGCGGCGATGGCACTGCCGATGTCCTGCGAACCGCACTCAATGGAAAATGGCTTCGCGCAATTGTTCGCGGGCCTCGTGGCAAATCGATCACTTCCCGATACGCCTGGTGCCCGGGAACCAGGACAGCCATCATCGAAATGGCTCTCGCGTCCGGCCTGGCACTGTTGAAGCTTTCCGGGCGCAAACCCCTGCACACCACCTCCCACGGCACCGGTGAACTCATCGCCCATGCCCTTGGTCAAGGCGCCCGTCGCATATTGATCGCTGTCGGCGGCTCAGCCACTGTGGATGGCGGCGCCGGAGCGCTTCAGGCATTGGGTGCCCAATTTCACGACAAGCGGGGCCGCCTGATCGCCGACCCGCTGACCGGCGGAAAACTCTCCTCGATTCATCATGCCGACCTTTCCCGCCTTCGTGAGACCGTAAGCCGCGCCAAACTGGAAGTTGTTTGCGACGTATCCAACCCTCTGCTCGGCGCATTCGGGGCAGCGCGCGTCTTTGGGCCACAAAAAGGTGCGACTCCGGCTGATGTACGAACACTGGAAGGCAACCTTGCCACCTTCTCGAAGGTCCTCTGCCAGGCCGCAGGGAAGAATCCCCGTGCGCTCAGCACAGTTGCAGGCACCGGCGCGTCCGGCGGCCTAGCTTTTGGCCTTCTAGTCGGTTGCGGCGCGGCCATCCGTCCCGGCGCACGCCTTGTTGCCGATCTCATCGCCCTCGAAAAGCAAATCGCTTCCTGCAATCTGGTAATCTCCGGCGAAGGCGCCGTCGATTCCCAATCCTTCATGGGCAAGGTCCCCGACGAAGTGGCCCGCCTCGCCCGCAAGCACCGCAAACCCCTCGTCCTCATTGGAGGAAGCATTAACCTCGGAATTCGTGAACTCCGCCGCAGGGGTGTCACAGCAGCGTTTCCGTTGGTTCGAGGTCCCATTTCCCTCGATGAGGCCCTTCGCCAGACACCGGCCCTTCTCACAGAAACCGCGGCCAACGTCATGGCTGCCCTAGTGGATTCCATTCCGCGACTCCGCCTTTCCTGATCAGCCTGTTCCGCCGCGTCTGCCATACCCGCACGTTTTCAGTTGCAATAACTTTTGTCCCCACTCGACTTGGATATTGCCCCTGAGAAAGGTGGTCACAAGATGCGAATTGTGGTCCTCGATGGGTTCACCTTGAATCCGTCGGATAATCCTTGGGATGACGTAGCCAGCCTCGGCGAACTCACGGTTCATGACAAGACAGCCGGTCCCGACATAGTATCCCGGTCGAGGAATGCCGACATTATCCTCACCAACAAGACACCCCTGAGCGCCGACACCATCGCCGCTCTTCCCAATCTCAAGTTCATTGGCGTGCTGGCCACGGGTTACAATATCGTCGACATCAAGGCGGCCCGCGAGCGCGGCATCCCGGTGTCAAACGTTCCTGTGTACGGCACCGACTCCGTGGCGCAGTTCACCTTTGCGCTGATCCTCGAGATGTGCCACCATGTGGGCCATCACAATCATGCGGTTCACAACGGCCGCTGGGCCGCTGCCGGCCAGTTCTGCTTTTGGGACACACCCCTGATCGAGCTTGCCGGCAAGACCATCGGCATCGTCGGCTTTGGACGCATTGGCCAGCGCGTCGGCGAGGTCGCCCGTGCCTTCGGGATGAAGGTGCTTGCGGCCGATACCTACCGCGGGAATCCGCCCGCCTATCCCTTTGAATGGCGCGAGATACCCGATCTCTTTGCGGAGTCCGACGTTGTGACCCTTCACTGCCCCCAAACCCCCGACAACGGCGGAATGGTCAATCGCGAGCTTCTCGCGAAGATGAAACCCACGGCTTTCTTTGTCAACACAGCCCGCGGGGGCCTCGTGAACGAGCGCGACCTCGCCGACGCCGCGAATTCCGGAGTCATCGCCGGCGCTGCCTGCGACGTCGTCTCCGCCGAACCCATTTCCCCCGAAAACCCCCTCCTCCATGCAAAGAATATCCTGGTGACCCCCCACATCGCGTGGGCAACGCTGGCCGCGCGAAAACGCCTGATGAAAACCACAGCGGAAAACATTGCCGCCTTTATCGACGGCAAACCAACCAACGTCGTGAACTGACGGAGCGCCAATTCCGCTCCTGGGGAGGAGAGTAGAACCATGAAACTCGCAGAAAGACTTGCCAGACTCGGCACCGAAACGGCCTTTGCCGTGTCCGCCGAAGCCGCCGCCCACGCGGCAAAGGGAAACCGGGTGTTCCCGTTCCATCTTGGGGACATGAACCTGCCCACACCCGCCAATATCGTCGAGGCCAGCCTCCGCGCCATTCGCGACGGCAAGACGGGCTACTGCCCGAACTCGGGCGTGCCGAAACTTCGCGAAGTCCTCGCCGAGGACATCAGCCGTTCCCATGGCATTCCCTACGCCATGGAAAACGTCGCCATCCAGCCCGGTGGAAAACCCGTGATCGGAAAGTTCATCCTCGCCATGATGAATCCGGGCGACGAAGTTCTCTATCCCAACCCCGGTTACCCCATCTACGAATCGCAGATTGAGTTCCACGGCGGAACGGCCGTTCCCTATGCCTATCGCGAGGGCTCAGACAGCTTCGAACTCCGTCTCGATCAAATCGAGAAGGCGATAACGCCCCGCACGCGCCTGCTCATCTTCAACGACTGGCACAACCCCACGAGCACCGAGGCCAGCCCCGCAGAACGCCAGCGCCTTGCGGAACTGGTCCTGAAGCACAACCTTTATGTGCTCTGCGACGAAGCCTACTACGACATACGCTACGAAGGGAAATCCACCTCGCTGGCCACGCTGCCCGGCATGCAGGAGAGGTGCGTGCTGCTTTACACCTTCTCGAAGAAATTTGCCATGACCGGCTGGCGTCTCGGTGCGGCTGTCGGGCCCAGGGACGTCATCGATGCAATCATCAAGCTTAACGTGAACGATGAGTCCTGCCCCAATCACTTCATTCAGTATGGTGCCATCGAGGGGCTGACCGGCGACCAGTCCGGCCCGCAGAACATCCTGAATATCCTCAAGGAGCGCCGCGACCGGCTCGTCGATCTTCTCAATGGTATTGATGGGGTGAAGTGCCTCAAACCCAGGGCCACGTTCTACGTATTCCCGAACGTCACCGCCGCCATGAAGCGGAAGGGCTTCACGGACTACGATGAGTTCCGGAAGGCGGCCCTTCAGGAGGCCAATGTCTCCTTCTGCACCCGCCGCCACTTTGGCCGCCCACAGCCGGGGGAGGAAGACTACTACGTGCGTTTTGCATACAGTGGCATT
>JAIBAT010000032.1 GCA_019695055.1 Candidatus Sumerlaeaceae bacterium
GCGGGTTTACCCACCACAAATGGCGACGCACTAATGTTCACAATCAGGTTCGCCCCGCTTTTCGCAATCCGCTCCACCGGATCAAATTCGTAAAGTCGGTCATCCTTCCAAAACTGGCTGTCGTTCCAAATATCCTCGCAGATCGAAACGCCAATCCTTAGAATCCCACCCGGCATGTCCCGCACGCCAGAATACCCGATCACCAGCGGCGGACTATCCGGCGGACAAGGGTGGAAATAGCGCTGCTCGTCAAAAACATCGTAAGTTGGTAGAAGTTTCTTAAACCCGAACTGCACGCCCCCCGACGCCGAAAGGTAAGCCGCCGCGTTCAGCAACTCCTTCTTCCCGCCGAACATATTGGTCTGGACCGTACCCACAAGGCAATCCACCCTCGCTTTAACGCAAGTATCTTGAATAGTCGTCAGTGCGTCCCCCGCCGAGTCCACAAAGTCTGGATACTCCAGCAAGTCCTTGGGGGGGTACCCAGTCACCGACATCTCCGGGAAGATCGCCAGCCGCGCCCCCGCATCGGCAGCCTCACGAATCATGGCACAAATCTGCCGGGTGTTGTAATCAACATTACCCGTGATGGAGTTAAGCTGGCACAAGGCGATCTTCATGTTTTACTTTATGCGCCTGCTTGCGCCCGACGTCGGCTGTAATTGACTCAATTGATTAGAGTTTTGAGACAAACTCCAAACCTAAGCTCCGCCGCCATCTTGCAGCACGGCTGGAACCTTGAAACACTCATCTTCGTGATCCGGAGCGTTCGCCAGTGCCTCCTCATTGCTCAGGGAGGGCCGCACGATGTCTTCCCGAAACACATTCTCCACATGAAAGGAATGGGACGTAGGCAGCACACTACTCGTATCGAGCTCGTTAAGTTGTTCCACGTAACCCAGAATGCTACCCAGATCCTTGGTATAATGCCGTATCTCATCGTCCGTTAGTTCCAGACGGGAAAGCATCGCAACGTCGCGAACCTGCTCTTCGGACAGTTCTGCCACGCCTGACTACTCCTTGGCGTCCTTGGGAACCTCTGCCGGCCCGGCTGCGGCCGCAACCACTTCCCCTTCGGCAGGAGCCAATGCTGGCCGTTCATTGATTTTCTTCAACTTGGCATACTTAACCACAAGTCGTTTCTCACCGACAGGAGCGGCAAACTTTACTGTAACCTTCGTCGTTTCACCTTCGCCGCTCTTCTGCGTCACAGTACCCTGACCAAACTTCAGGTGCTTGACCTTGTCACCGACTTCCACCTGTTCAACTTGCTCCACGTGATTCTCCTTGTTGTGATTCCTTGAATTTCTTCGCAACTTCGTCGGCATCCAGCACCCGCTGGATGACATTGGAGGAAGACTTCCCCACCACAAGCGGGATACAAACCACCCGCCCGCCGCGGGCCTCAACGATGTCCTTCCCTACCACCGTATCCGGAGTGTAATCGCCGCCTTTCACCAGCACGTCGGGCTGGAGCAGGTTAATCACATTAAACGGCGTATCTTCATTAAACGAGGTGACGTAATCCACCACCTCCAGTGCCGCAAGAATCTTGGCCCGTTCCCGCTCCGAAATAATCGGCCGTTTCGGCCCCTTCAGGCGCCGCACCGAGTCATCGGAATTGACCGCCACCACCAGCAAATCTCCCAAAGCCCGGGCTTCGGCCAGATAACGAAGGTGCCCCGTATGGATCAGATCAAAGACCCCATTGGTAAAGACAATCTTCTGGCCCTTGCTGCGGCGCGATTCCAGCAGCACCGCCAATTCGGCTTGCGGCAGGACGCGAACAGCAGGATCCACACCCTGGGTCAAGACTTCTCCCCCGAACCCGGTGTATCCGGCGATCCAACCGTCTCAACTCCTGTACTCGAAACAGACCCATCGTCCTGCTCATGAATGACAAACTTCTCAGAATCCAGCGACCGACCAACCCCGTAAGCCGTCGAACCATCGCCCGGCGCAGTCGGTTCCGTCGGTAAATCCAGATCCTTCGAATCGGCCACCACCGCACCCGACGGCGATGCAGAAACCGGCTCACTCTTTGCCCTGACTTCAAATTCCTGAATCACAACATCAATCGCCGCGATCGAGGTAATTCCCAAATCCTCAGTCAGTGCCGCACGCACTCGTTCCGTCATCCGGTTCTTGATGTCAGGCAGCCGATCATGGGATTTCACCTGGCAAAGCAGGTCCACCCGCAATCCTCCCCTGCCCTGCCGCAATGTCACTCGGCGCGTAGTTACCCCCGGCACCTCGCCCAGTGCCCGCACTACATAGCGCTTGATGGCGGTGTCCATGATGCTGACCCGCCCCTCTTCCGTCTCAATGTCGATGCTCGTATGGCGCCGCGTCAGCGATAGGTTGATCCCAATCAAAACCAGGATCCCCGTAAATGCTCCCGTCCACATCCAGAAGAGCCCATGCCCTGTCCGCCAAGCCGCCACAATGGCGTTACCCATGTCCGGTATGCGTTTCAATGCGCCCATTGTGAAGGGAAACTCCACCATGATACCCACCACGCTGACGCACGCCACCAGCACCAACAGGAAAACCACGATCAAATCCCGCAAAAATTTCACGGCAGCTCCTCCCCCATTCGTCGGTTAAATGTGCCGCTCATCTCAGCCCCGAACCCGGCCAACTCAGGCCGCGCGGTTCTTCGCCGCGGAGCGGGGCACTTCGCTGATGACCAACCCGCGTATGGCCACATTCACCGAGCTCACCTGCAAACCCACCAGGTTCTCGATGGAATTCTTCACCGCCCGCTGCAGCTTGCGGGCTGCATCGTACACATTGGTTCCGTACTCAATATTGACCTCGACGTTCACCGAGCAAAGGTTCGTCTTCTCGTCGATCTTCACCGAAACACCCTTGTCGACGTCCTTGCTCTTCACGCCCACATAGTCACTGAAACTCCCCTTGCCACTAATGCTGGCCACGCCCTCGACTTCCAAAATCGCCAGGCTCGCGTGGTGGGCAACCACGTCCTCGTTGACGTTGATGTTTCCCAGTTCGCCCTGCTCATGCAACCCGTCTGATTCGGACATCGTTGGCCTCCTTCAAGATAGCTTTAATATGAACCTACATACCGCAACGCCGTGTCTGCCACAAAAAAAGCACCCTGCAATCAGGACGCAGCCACAGTGTTCACAATTCGCCCGATTTTCTCCACTTCAACCTCGACCCGATCCCCCACCTTCAGGAAAACCGGCGGCTTTCGGTGCGCACCCACGCCGCTTGGCGTCCCGGTCGAGATAATGTCGCCCGGTTCCAAAGTTATCCCCTCCGTAATGAACCGAATCAGTTCAGTCACCGGGAAAATCATCTGCCCCGTGTTTGAGTCCTGCATGACCTGCCCATTCAGCTTGGTCCGGATTCCCAGCGTCTGGGGATCGCCAATCTCATCCGCCGTGACAATGCACGGCCCCATCGGCGCAAACCCATCCTGCCCCTTCGCGCGCAGCCATTGCCCATCAGACTTTTGCAAATCCCGCGCACTCACATCGTGAATCACCGTATAGCCGAAAACGTGGCTCAGCGCATTCTCTGCTTTCACTCGGAAACCCCGTTTGCCAATCACCACGCCCAGTTCACCCTCAAAGTCCAGTTTCTCCGTTGTGGTTGGCATCGGAATGGTTTCATCCGTTGCCCGCACCGTGTTCGCGAACTTCGAGAACAACATCGGATACGGAGGGGCTTCCTTGTTCTGTTCCGTGCAATGATCTTTGTAATTCAGCCCAATGCAGATGATTTTCCCAGGGTCCCCGATCGGCGCCAGAATCTTGACCGACGGCACCTCAAAACAACTCGTTTCGTCTGCGCGACGCGCCAGTGTCATGTCTTCCAGTTCAGCTTCGATCTTCTCGAAAAATCCCGTTCCTTCCCGCGTCAGCAATCCTTTCAGGTCCGCGTCAAGCAGCGCCTGCGGCACAGGTTTGCCCAGTTTCACCAGCGTTTGGGCAATGTCATAAATCAACGGCCCAACCTCGAACCCCAACCTCGTTACTCCGCGTGCTTCAAAGCGAAAAATCTTCACCCGTCGTTTCTCTCACTTTCCTTGCGATACTGCTCAATGGCCGCATGAACTGCGGCAAACACATCCTTCAGCGCAACACCCTTTTCAGCAGCCACGCGCCGGCAATCTTCAAACTCCGGCGAGACCTGCATAATGCGCCCGCCATCCAATCCCACCTTGACCGATACGTCCCCATAAACCGTGGACAACGTCTCCTTCTTCCGATGCAGGCTGTACCGGTCGCAGGGCAATACCCGCACCCCAAACGTCGTTGTCTCCCTCAATACTAGCCCCACCAATTCCTGCACCTTCGCCGTGTCTGCCAGCACTCGCAGTGAAACTCCCGGCCGGTTCTTTTTCATTTGGATCGGAACCAGGTGCGCATCCAGGCATCCCGCCGCAAAAAGCTTGTCCAACACGTGGCCAAACAGCTCGCCGCTCATGTCATCGATATCCGTCTCAATCAGGGCCAACGACTGCAATATCAGCCCGCCGCCCGCGAACGACGACTCACCCAGGAAAACCCGCAGGTAATTCGTGTGCCCCTTCGTCTCCCGCGATCCGGCCCCATAGCCCGTCTTCGAAATTTTGAAATCCCGCAGCGGCCCGAAACTCGACGCAATCGTCGTCAGGATCGCAGCCCCCGTCGGCGTCGTGGATTCCCCCGCCAGCGGCCCCGTAAACACCGGCACCGTCTCCAAAATGCGCGCTGTGGCCGGCGCCGGAATCGGCATCTCCCCATGCGCCGCCTTCACGGTGCCATATCCAACCGCCACCGGCGAAGCGAATACCCCATCAATCCCGAGCGCATCCAGCCCCCACATGGCTCCCACGATGTCCACAATCGCGTCCAGCGCACCCACCTCGTGGAAGTGAACCTTCTCAATGGGAATCTGGTGAACGGCCGCCTCCGCCACGGCGATCTTGTGAAACGCCTCAATGGCCCGCGCCTTCACACCCTCCGCAAAACCACTCGCCTCGATGATCTTCTGGATCGTCCCAAAGCCGCGATGGTGATGATGCTCCGTCGTCGAAACTTTTGCCAGCGTCGCACCGATTCCACACCGCTGCACCGGCTCCGCCGCAATGCTCCATCCCTCCACACCCAGCGCCCCCAGCGCCGCCCGCAAATCCTCCAGCGGCAGTCCCAAATCCAGCAACGCCCCCAGCACCATATCCCCGCCGATGCCATTGTAGCAGTCAAAGTAGGCAGAGGTCATTTCTTTTTCCGACTTCCCTTGGCATTCTTATTCGCAGGCGTGGGAGATTTCGCTCCCGCAACTCTATCCGGCAGCACATTGATCATATGCGCCAGCAACCCCGCGCCAAAACCATTGTCGATGTTCATCACGCCCACACCCCCGCTGCACGAGTTCAACATCGCCAGAAGCGCCGTAATGCCACCCAGTGATGCCCCGTAGCCCACACTCGTTGGCACAGCCACCACCGGAGCGCTCACCAACCCCGCCACAACACTCGGCAACGCACCTTCCATCCCGGCCGCAACGATGATCACCCGGGCCTCGGCCATTTTTTCCGCTGCCGAACCCAAAAGCCGGTGAATCCCGGCAACACCCACGTCGTAAATCCGGTCCACACGGCTTCCCATAAGCTCCGCGCTCAGCGCCGCCTCCTCCGCCACTGGGATGTCAGACGTTCCCGCGCTCAGAACCAGCACCAGCCCCGCCGGGTTCTTGAATATCTCGTTCTGCTTTACCAGTGCCCGTGCCTGCTCATGATACGCAAAGTCCGGCCTCTTGCGCCGAATCCACTTCGCCATCGCCGCGTCCACCCGCGTGCACAGCACATTCTGCCCCGCCGCATCCAACCGCGAGGCAATCTCCAGCACCTGCTGCGGCGTCTTGCCCGCCGCAAACACCGCCTCGGCCACCCCGCGCCGCTTCCGCCGCGCCAGATCCACCTTCGCGTGTCCCAGGCTCGCGTACCCCGCCTGCTCCGCGATGGCCCGCTCCCCCTGCACAGCCGACAGTCTGCCTCCGGCAACCGCCTCCAGTATCTCCTTCAAGGAACTCATGCCCCCCATCAACCCAGCCTCCCCTCCTGCCAGTCAAGCCGAACCACGCAACCGGCGCCCCGTTGGAGTTCACGCTTTAGCGTGAAACTTCTGCTTTCCTGGGAGCGCCGACGCCCCCGTCGGCCTTTTGCTTTTATTTTTCTCTGCACACTCTGCCCCGTACGGTGAATTTTGCGATCATCCGCCTCGTTGGAGTTCACGCTTTAGCGTGAAACTTCTGCTTCGCCGACGCCCCCGTCGGCTATTCGCTGTTGCCGGCGCTCAGCCCCTATACCATCCCCCCCGTGGTGCAGGCCCTTCAAAGGAGGAAGGGCATTCCTAAAGGAGAGTGGGCATTCCTGCCCACCAGGAGGGAGAAGCCACAAACTCCTCACCCTCCCCCGACAATTGGATCGTTGCCACCGCGCCCCGGGTTGAATTCGTTACGATTCGCGCCAGGGCTCGCTTGGATCCTTGTGCGTCAGGGTCAAACTCAATGCCAAAATCCCGGCTCTGGCCAGCCGCAATCGCCGACAGGTCAAGCGGAGCGGAAGTAAACCGGAAGGAGGAACTCCCCGACCCAAGAAGCGTGAGGCCACTTCCAAGAAACGCCAGTTCGCCATTCCCCGTGTTGGTCACCCGGAATGACTGGAATTCAAGGGGAGTCCGAGAAACAATATGATTCTCAAACTCCATGACTTTCTTGTTCACCGCGAGTTGCGGTTGGGTGTTCGGCTGGCCATAGATGAGGTAATAAGTCTTGGGTGAGGAGTCGGCACAATAATCCACCAGATGAGCGTAGGCTTCTACCCGATTGTTCCCCGCTTCGTGGCGAAGGCGATAGGTCGTCCATGCATTGGTCGGCACAGGGATTTCCTTGCCGTCGGACCGTACGACCCTGGACAGCTTTAAGGTGGAGGTGGCGGCCACATCGTCCGTCCGGACATAAACCCACCCTGACTGCCCCACATCGGCCACCACGGTGACCGTCACCCCATGGTCGCTCCAACTCGATGTGGCAGCTACAGAATCAGACTCACCGCCGGGAAGATTAACCACGGGACGGATGGGAAACTTGGAACGACTGCTGTCATAGATCCAGTCCGGCAGTTCGTCTTCTACCGTCTCATCGTTCACGAGGAAATCAGGCAGATCATCCGAACCGCTATCATCCGTCTGAATCACATGAACCAACTCATGGATGTTCACTCCATCAATCAGGGACAAATGGGTTGTTTCCTCATCCTGACTTCGGGACAATTCCGCCGCCCAGGGGCTCACATGGGTAAACGTCGTCGAGAAATCCGAGAACCGGCCCGGAACGTTGCATTCCAGCAGCCAGCGAGCCGTCTTCGTCTGCCCGGGCTCAATGTCATTCAAAGTCACGGTGAGGGAGGGATGCACAGGCTGCCACGCCACCTCCGTCCCCACAAGCTTGAATTCCGCGAGCAATCCTTTTTCGTTCTCAACGATCTTGGGCTGTGAGGAGACAAGCTTCAGGCTTTTGGCTGCCCCTAAACCCGTGTTCTTCGCCTGAACGGCAATCGTAAATGGCTCCTTTGGCTCGACGACATCAGCGGTCACCGGGTCATCGGCCGCGACGTCCCGCTGGAAGAAGTAATCGAGGGTCAGCGAAGCATCAGGATAAACGGTGATTTGGACCGGCTCCATGGTGGTAACCACGGTGGAACTGTTGCGGTCAAAACTGACCGTGCCGCCTATCCAATAAGTGGTCGGTCCGGATTCAGCGGTTTCCGTGGTCGGAATGAGGGTCCATACGAAACGGCCGGCCGAAGACGCAGAGAGAGCGCCCTCGTCTGTCAGTCCGGAGGTAGTAGGCGAGGTGACACCTGCGAATAAGTTATTGCTTGTGCCACTTGAACTGGCGGAGTCGGAAGCGATTGACAGTGACATCCCAACATTGGCGAGAACTTCGTCATCCATGTTATTCTGGATTTCGCATGACACCTTAATACTGGATCGAGTGAGAACAGCTGCCTGAGAGACCGCAACACGGATCTTCGCGCAGACGGCCTGCTCACCAATACATATGCCAGGAAGCAGAAATATCGCGACTACAGCAAAGAGCCCACATACAGACAATTGCAGAAGACCGCAGCCTTGCACTTTCGAAGCATCTTTTTTTGCAGAACTATTCAAGAATCCCCCCTAATCCGGGATCCCGACAATCGACTCTCGCCTTGCCAATGTTGTCAAATCTCGCTGTCCCGATGGATTGTAAACCATATTTAAGTCCAACCAAGCGCCGTACCTCTGATAGGAGGCTCCCGAAACGCTCCCTTTCCCATATAATCCCATGACTTTCCAGTAGAACACACATCCGCTCTTTGAGTCCCCATAGAACAGCTCATCAGGAACCCTTAACTCATGAACATATCCACTACTTGGAGCTTCTGCTGAAGACACCGGAAAATACTCGCTATCTGATGTCACTATGTCGTCTGCAAGAATCAAACCATCCCCTTCGTCGGAAGAAACCAGGCACAGATAACATTGCAGACCTTTAGGCTTTCGTCCTCGCCAGGGAATCAAATTTGGTGCAGATGTCACATAATCCGGGCCCCATTCGCAACGAATCGCCAATGCTGGAGAAGTTACCCCAATAATATGCGACAACTCCGAATAAGGCACAAGCTGGGTGTACGAAGTAATCTTTGCCTCAGATGCGATATTTGCCCTCTTCAATTCCCACAGTTTTGCAATCTTTGAGACGTTGCTATTAATGCTGCCAACAACAGCAGAGCAGTTGTAAATAAGTGGCAACGTTGTCGGAATTGCTTCCATTTTAATATTGCACTGCACGTTTAGGGTTCCGGCCTCGCTCGTTTCTGCTGTTATTTCGCTTGTCTTGAATCTTCGCACTTCTTCGTAAAAGCCTTTCTTGCGAAACGCCATGCCAACTGATGCGGCATTGTCTGTTGTAAACTCTAATACTCCATCTAGAGTGAAAGTTCTTTCTTCCGCCGACTCGCGAAACCTCCCTCCATGAATAATCACCACACTGCATTCCACGGCAGAAAGTGGAGCACTCGTTGTGTCTGTTACAGAGCCAACTATTCGAATATCTCGCACGCGGTCATCCGACACCGCAAGCTGCGAGATGCAAACTAACGCCATAATGAAGCAATAAAGACTCGAATACCTGTGTCGATTGCTCATTTGCCGACTCCTAATTATTGACAAACAAGGGGACAGGCCCGAATGGCACTAAGATAAGCTCTTTTTGTACTTGTTGCGGTGTGGGATTTCCTGGAATTCGTGGCGCGGTTTGTTGAGCAGCTGATAATTCTTGGAACGCTTCTTTACGGCCCTTGG
>JAIBAT010000049.1 GCA_019695055.1 Candidatus Sumerlaeaceae bacterium
TATCGTGCCAAACGCGACGTAATGCTGCGGGTAATCCGGGAGGAGTTTCCGAAGGCAGTGAGTGTTATCGAGCCGAAAGGTGGCCTTTATGTTTGGGCGACTCTTCCGGAGGGAGTGTCGAGCGGGCCGGACAGTCATTTCTTTCGCGAGGCCCTGCGGCGCCACGTGCTGTATGTGCCGGGGCGCTACTGCTACGCGCAGGAGAAGGACCGGGCGAAACCAGATAACCAGCTTCGCCTTTGCTATGGGTATATTGACGAGGAGCCCATGGTGGAAGGGCTGAAGCGGCTTGCGGCGACGGCCCATGCCTGTCTCGAAGGGAAAAGCTGAAAACGGTTTGCCTCTGCGTTGTTTAGTTGGCGGACTTTGAGAGAAGCCGTTTCACGACATGGCCCTTCCACATCCATAGGCCGGACAAGAGCAATACGGGAACAAACACGAACCTGAACATGTCGCGGTATTGCAAGACTTCCGAGGGCGGTCCGTATATGTAGCCGATTATCGGCAGGCCAAAGATAATGTGGATCCAGCGGGCAATGGTGCGTTTGGTGGCTTCACTCATCGACAAAATCCCTTCCCATCAGAAATTGTAGCATCTCACTGCAGTGCTGCTCGAAACTCAGACTCGTAGCGAGCCACGGAACGCCCGGGCAGCATAGTAAGATTGAGCGCCGTTGTGGTAGAGAAAGACGTGGTCGTAGCGGCGGTCACAGAACAAGGCACCGCCATTCTTCCGTATTTCCGGCGGTGTCTTTACCCAACTTGATGTCTTCAGGTCGAACTCTCCCAGCTTTTGCAATTCCCGGTACTGCTCCTCCGTCAGTAGGTCAATACCCATGGCGGTGGCCACATCTACGGCAGTGTTCTCTGGGCGATGCTCCTTGCGGGACAACCATCCTTCGCGGTCGTAGCAGAGACTTCTGCGGCCCTCAGGGGTTTCTGGGGAACAGTCAAAGAAGATATATTCGCCAGTCTTTTTGTCATGACCCACGACGTCGGGTTCACCGCCGGTGCGGTCCATCTCATTGAGCGACCAAAGTTTGTCGGCATTGGCTTCCAGCCTTGCCAGTACCTTGGCCCACTCCAAGCCCTTGTGGCGGCCCATGTTCTCTTCAAATCGAGCTTTCAGTGAGCTGAGCAACTTATCACGCTCATCTGATGAAAGTTTCTTCTTATTAACGTTGTTCATACCGTTATGTTATTTTTGCTGGCTGGGTTTGTCAAGGGCCCGATTGGGTTGTGACGGCATTTAACCCGGTTTTCCTTCCATGGAGAGAGTTTCCGGGAGCGGTTTGTCTCATTGGGATCGTTAAGGTCTCCTGCAGTTAGCGCCCAGAACATTGTGCAAGTTGCTCGCAGTCCGTGTCAGTAAATCTTAAAGCAAGTAAAATGGGAGCGGGCTAAATTCCAGAACATTGTCTTTGAAAAAGCCGTGGTAACAAGCACAGACTTCTCGCAGAGTTCGGCTGGGTGGTGTGCAACCTTGCGCCTGACTACTCGGTCATTGTCCCGGATGTGATTTGCGTCGCGGTCGTCTCGGTTGGCTTCGGAATCGGCGGTCGTTTCTTTGGGAGGTTTGGCCGGGGTGCGTTGCTTGGGAGCGTCGCGAAGGTGTGCTCGTCCGCGGTTTGCACCTGGCCGTTGTCGTCAATGTAGACCAGGCGGGTCTTGATGCTTTTGGGGCCGACGTCCACCAGCACGCAGCCGATCGTTTTCACCTGGCCTCCACTCGAGGGGACGTGGCTTGAATAGGTAAACGCGAGTTTGTCAGCGTTCATGGTCAGGGGTCCTGCTTCCACGCCGCGCTCGCCATCACATGATGGGGCTTCCATGTAGACCGTTCCCAAGCTGTCCGAGACGACCTGATCGTCCCAAAGAGTATGCGTGCGCTCGTAAATGTGATTGTTGCCGGACAGGGCCAGCGTCACGTGGTGCTCGTCGCAAAAATCCTTCCAGTGGTCATACCAGCTCGACTTGCCATTGCGTCCGTCGAACCATTGGTAATGTTCGGCAATGAAGATGCGCTTATACTTGCCCTTTTGCTTCTTTATGACGCCCGCCGCCCAGGTTTTCGCCTCGGTTTCCGCTTGGGGACTGGTCTTCATCTGTTCATTGTTGAACGTCAGGAACAGGACATCGCCGTAGATGAACCAATAGCAGACACCCTCCTGGCCGGCGTAGCCGTTCGTCGGGTTGTTGTGCGCCACGGCGAAGAATTTGTTATTGCCGCCGTTGCGTCGCATCATCCAGTCGTGATTGCCGATCACATCGGCGAACATGTAATTAAGTGCGAACGGCTGCTCGAACAGTTTGGTCCAGAATGAGTAGCTCCCGCCCCATGCCACCACGTCGCCGGTGGAGAACACAAAGTCGACGCTCGGCTCAATCTTTAGTGCCGCATCGATCACGGTGTTCATGTTCCTCACACGATTGGGGATTGGCGTGTATGCGTGGGCGTCACTGAACCATAGGAATGTGAACTTGCTGGCCCCGGCGGTCTTGAAATACCGCGCCGAGTCCGTACTTACGGCGTCGCCGACGGCAACCTTGTACATGTACTCGGTATCTGGCTTGAGGCCTGTGAGCGTCACGCCATAGTCGAGAAACCTCGCCTCTTCCTTCCAATCCTTCCCATCCGACGACTTGGAATCTATGCCGGCGAAAACTTCGGATCGTTGGAATTTCCCAGCGACCTTCTTTGATTTTGCCCAGGTTGCATCCGACTTTCGCGTGTAGACGAGACTGCAACTGGTGTCGTCCAGATCGGCATGCCAGCCTATGTTCATCTGCGTCGAACAATCCTCTGCCGGATTGGCCGTGATCGCACGCACCTCCGCTCTGGCGGAAGTATGAACCATGGAGATCAGGCTCAGCACCAGCAGAGATGGAATATGATTTTGCATTTGTCGGACAGCCCGGTAACTGCATCCGACTAAACGCAGCAGAGGTGAGGAGGCATATGCTTTGAATTGGAGACTGAGTATTGTCATGGTCCGCGATGGGCCGCTTCGATGGGAGCGTTGTCAATTGGTTCTTCCTCATCGCCGCGTCCAGGGGTAAATTCGGGATGCGTGGGTACCACCCTGCTGGTCTTGGGGTGCCAATTGTGTTTCGGTAGTGATCTGTATTTGGATGCGGGGCGTCGAGATTTTGCAGATCTTTTCGCTCCACCGAGGTGAAAAAGGAAGTAGTTGGTACCCGGTACGGGATTCGAACCCGTGATCTTCGCCGTGAGAGGGCGATGTCCTAAACCGCTAGACGAACCGGGCACGGGTTTTTTTGAGTACAGGGCGGAAACGGCTTAATTCTGAATTCCAAGATCTCAATTCTGAATTGACGGTGGGGGGGGGGCTGGAGTTGGTTTGGGGGAGTCATGTCTGAAGGTTTCATAGGCCGCCCCGTAGGCGCGGCTCTCCCCAAAGCCTGGGGATTGCAATGACCACGAAGATGCCCGATATCATAGCGGGCAAATACGAGGTGGTGGAACTCGTGGGGCGGGGTGGCATGGGGACGGTCTTTAAGGCGGTCCAGCAGAGCCTTAACCGCGTAGTGGCCATCAAGATGCTGAGCGAGGAACTGGCATCAGATATCGAGTTTCGGGCGCGTTTCCAGCAGGAGGCCACGGTGGTGGCGCGCATGAACCACCCGAACATCGTGCAAGTCTATGACATTGAGCCCCACGGGCATACTTTCTGCATCATCATGGAGTACGTGGAAGGTAAGAGCCTGCAGTCGCTGATTGACCAGAAGGCAGGGGTGTCTGAGCAGGCTGTGGTTTCCATAGGGGCGCAGATTGCGCGGGCGCTGGACTATGCCCATGCGATGAAAGTGATCCATCGGGATGTTAAGCCCGATAATATCCTCGTGACGGCTGATGGGGTGGCCAAAATCACGGATTTCGGCATTGCCCGGTTCATGGAGTCGAAGTTCAAGACCCAGACGGGTATCTGCATGGGAACACCAAAGTTCATGTCACCGGAGCAGGTTACGGGCAAGAATGTGGATGGGCAGTCTGACCTCTATTCGCTGGGGATTTGCCTCTACTACTGCCTGACCGGACAGACACCCTTTGACGGCGAGAATCCGATTTCCATTGCCACGAAGCACTTGTATGAGGCCCCGGACCCGGTGGCGACACTAAATCCAGCCATATCGCACGCGCTGGATACGGTCGTCATGCAGTCCCTGGAGAAAAGCAAATCCGCGCGTTTTGAGACGGGCGAGGCGATGGCGAAAGCCTTGGAAGGAACTCTCCAATCCAAATCGCAAATTCTGTTGAGTGCGGTGGGGCAGGATTTGGTGCCGGAAGGTGCCACGAAGCGTATGGCAGCGAAGGATTTGCAGCCGTCAAGCGACGGGAGGGAGAGAGACGTCTATGTCTCGTCTGATAACCTTGAAACGCTGCCGGAAACCCCTTCGGGGATTCGCAGGATCGTGAATATGCAGGAGCCCGAAATTCTGGGCGATTTACCGAGCAACACCACCAATGTTTACGCGGTGCTCAGTGGAACGGCGGCACCGGCGACGGAAACTCGCCTGCCTGCGGTGCACCCCTCTGATGGGAGAGGGCTGGGCGGATTGGTGAAGCGATTCTGGCCGGCCGGGGTGGCTGCACTTCTCGTGGCCTGTGGGCTGGCGTTTGCGATTTGGGGAAATGGCGGCCCGGTGCCGGTTCCCAATGGCAACGGCATGCCAACTGATGACAAAGTTTATATTGCGCTGACGGAACTGCGAAAGCAGACGGACGAACTTGTCGGGCAGAAGAAGATCGAGGATGCTTTGCAACTTTGGAACGATTTCCAGCGAAGAAACCCGGATTATCAAAAAGAATCGGTGGCGGCCCGTATTGACTGGCTGACGGCTCAGTTACCGGTGGCTAATCGGGAACTGCTGGCACAGCGGCGGCACACACGTGGCATGGCCTACTATAACGTCAACCCACGGCTGGCCCATGCCTACCTTCTGGGGGCTCAGGACCTTTATAAGGGGATGCAGAAGCCCTACAATGGTGATTCCTTCATCAAGTTGCTGGAATTGAAGTTCTCCGCCAATACCCCGTCCAGCGAGGAGGACAGGCAACAGGCCAAGGTTCTGGCTGACGAGGCCCAGAAAATGATCCTTAAGACCGGAGACAAGGTGAATGATGCGGTGGTAGACAACCTGATCTCCGCGATCAGCCATGACCCGGAAAACTTCCAGTACTGGCTGGCTTTGGCGCGATATTATCGCCAGACAGGCTATCTGGACGACACGCGGGTCCTCCTTAACCATATTGCACGAATTGCCCCGGCGGACTCCGAGGAGCGCAAATCGGCCGCTACTGATGCACGCCAGCTGGAGAGTTAGTTGACGCAATAGGCTCAGCATTTGCTGACAGCTCATTTCAACTTGGGCGGGTTATTTTGACCCAGCTTGAAACCTCGATTACTATGTGCTGTCGGATTAAGATGAGGTATAACACCTCTGGGGGACAACGGAGTTTCTTCCGGACCAACACGGTTTATTAACTGTTGATTTATTTGGACTTAATAATTTCGCTTTCGAGCAGTACATTACAGATTGAGGGTCGAAGTTTTCGGTATGAGCCATTCGTTGGGAGGATCGCTTTTTTACGTGAAACGAAACCTGCGTTCTAAAATTCTATGGTGTGCAGGCCTGGTGGTGTTGGGAATCCTGACAGGTTGCAGCAAGTCCAGCGATTCCAAAGAGCCGGAGGCCAAGGCTGGACCCGGCAAGACTCAGGGAGCGGTGGATTTAAGAGCAAAGTCGGATAATGCTGTTGGAACCCATGTTTCCACCCCGTCACCATCGCCGAGTCCTGTGGCTGATGGTACTCCGACCAGCCCAAGTGAGCCCGAGAAGACAGAATTGGTTCTGGGTGATACGGGGGCCTCGACTACGGCTGTGCGACAGGTCTATGGAGAGGGAAGGAGTAATCCGACTCCCGCTCCCACGTTAGTGCCAGAGGCCGGCGCTGGGGCGGCAAAAGCCGATGTGCCGCCGGCGGCGCAGGCTAACAACTTGGGAGAGGCGCGAAGCCCATATCTGAGATTGTCTTCGAAGTCGGCGATCAACTGGCAACAGTGGGGGCCTGAGGCCTTTGCCCTTGCGAAGTCCCTGGATCGACCGGTGCTGGTCGATATTGGTGCGCGCTGGTGCCATTGGTGCCTGGTTATGGATGATACGACGTACAAGGACTCGGAAGTCATTGATCTCTTGAACAATAATTTTGTGGCTATCAAGGTGGACACCGATGAGCGTCCGGACCTGAACAACCGATTCCAGACCGCTTACCAACTTATCAATCGCAAGCCCGGCGCATGGCCTCTAACAATGTTCACACTTCCCGACGGACGGGCTTTTGAAGGTCTTACTTTTGTTCCCCCTGAGACGCGCGACAAGCAGGTGGGGATGCGCGAGGTTCTGAAGCAGGTCAAGGATGTGTACACGAATAAGCGGTCGGATGTGGAGCGACAGGCCCAACTGGTGGAGCAGGGCGTAAACCGATCTCCCTTGGTGGCCTCTCAAAAAGCAGATGCCCGGGAAGAGACCGTCAAAGCCATCTATTCCAGTATTTCCAAGGCCTATGATGGCGGCAATGGTGGATTTGGGCCAACCGGTGGCCCAAGGTTCCCCGAGGTCCCCGCTCTGCTGTTCCTGCTGCAATATTATTCTGATTATGGGGAAAAGGGCGCCTTGGACATGGTGGTAAAGTCGTTGCGGGCTTACTATGTCGGGGGAATGCGGGACCACGTGATGGGAGGATTCTTTCGCTACACGGTGGATGCAAAAATGACCCAACCACATTTTGAGAAGAAATTGCACACGCAGGCTGAGCTTCTGTCGGCATACAGTCTGGCCTACGCGGCTTCGAATAATTCACTCATGAAGGAGGCGGCGCGTGATATCCTGAAATTCACCCGGGAAACGCTGGAGAACCCCGATGGTGGATTTTACGCATCGCAATCGGCGGATGCGGGGAGTGGGGACGATGGGTCCTATTTCACATTCACGATGGAGGAAATTGAGAAGATTGTTGGGTCCGGGAATGCTTCACAGGTTTTTGCGCGTTACTTGAATATCAAACCGGGGTCGGCAGATCGAAGTGTCGCCTATGCCACAGCATCGCTGCGTGATACGGCGGATGCACTGAAGATTGATCCAACCGCGGCCCAAAAGGCCCTGGACGAGGCGAGTACCAAACTTCACGAGGAACGTTCGAACCGGGATGTGATTCCCTATGTGGACAAGACTGTCTATGCATCGTGGAATGCCTTGATGATCAACGCTTATCTGGAAGCCTATAAATATGTAGGTGACTCGGAGGCACGGGATTTTGCGCTTAAGTCAGCGGACTTTATCCTCGCGAACATGGTGTCGGAAAAGGAAGGCGTGGCACACGCCTTCTCGAAGGGACAGGCATCCGTTTACGGACTTCTGGAGGACCAGGCACTGCTGGCCAACGCGCTGGTGAACTGCTTTCAAGTATCGGGAAAGAAAGAGTACCTTGAAACGGCCATGTCCCTGATGGATTTCGTGGAGTCGCGGTTTCTGGACTCGCAGACCGGACTCTATTACGACCGTGCCGCTGGGGACGACATCGGACTGGCACGGACAAAGCAGATTGGGGTGTTCTGCAACCCGATTCCCTCGCCAAATGCGGTTGCGGCCATGACTTGGTACAATTTTTACCAGGCGACCTCCAAGGACGTCTATCTGGAGCGTGCCAAGCGAATGGTTTCGGCTGTGCTTGGGCAAAAGAATTTTGAAGGTCCCACTGTTGGGACTTTTGCACGTGTTGCCGAATTGCTCGTCAATGGTGCGCCCAAAGCCCTGATCATCGGGAAAGAGGGCGATGGGGAAGTCGACAAGCTGCGTGAAACGGCGTTGCCGGTATTCCGGATGGGCAAACTGGTCGAAGTCATGACGCCCGAGGAGGCGAAGGACACAGAATACAAACCTTCGGACGATGGAAGCCCTCTGGTTTACGTCTGCACTGCGCAAACCTGTGCAGCGCCGACGCGCGATCCGGCAAAAGTTGTAGACCTTCTCAAGACCTTTGGCAGGCCCCAGTCAACTGCGGCATCCACTGCGCCGAGTGCAGATGCGACTCCGGCGTCGGCGGCTCCGCGGAAGTTCTTCTAAGCCAGACCGGCCCATGACTGCGAAGCGCACGATCCTTATTGCTGATGACGAGAAGAACACCCGTGAGGGTCTCCGGTGGGCACTTGAACGCAAGAATCTGGACATACTTCTTGCTGCAGACGGCGAAGATGCTCTTCGCCAGATTCGAATGACTCCTGTAGATTTGCTGATCACCGATCTGAAAATGCCAAAGTTGGATGGATTGGGGGTGCTGGCGCGGGTCATGGAGGAATCTCCCACCACGTCTGTGGTGATTCTGACGGGACACGGGACTGTGGAATCTGCGGTGGATGCGATGAAGCGGGGTGCCTACGACTACCTCATCAAACCCATCAATATCGATGAACTGAACCTGATGGTGGACAGGATCCTTTCCAACCGGGCCATGGCGGATGAAAACCGTCAGTTAAAGGAAAATCTGGATAGAAAGTTCGGGTTTGACCAGATAATCGGCAAGAGCGATGTCATGGCTTCAGTGTTTGCCAAGGTGCGAACCGTGGCAACTTCCAGAGCCAACGTGCTGGTTTATGGCGAAAGTGGCACCGGCAAGGAACTGATTGCGAACGCTATTCACACCAATTCGCCGCGGAGGCACAGGCCGCTGGTCAAGGTGAACTGCGGAGCCCTGCCGCTGACCTTGCTTGAAAGCGAGCTGTTTGGGCACGAGAAGGGGGCATTCACCAACGCGATCAAGCAACGGCAGGGGAGATTTGAACTGGCCGATGGGGGAACGATCTTTCTCGACGAGATTTCCGAAACAGCACCGGAGTTTCAGGTCAAGCTGCTGCGGGTATTGCAGGAGGGGGAGTTCGAGCGCGTGGGGGGAACGGAAACCCTCAAGACGGACGTGCGAGTTATTGCGGCCTCTAATAAGCGGCTCGACGAGGCCGTGAAGGAGGGAAAGTTTCGCGAGGATCTATACTACCGTCTAAAGGTTGTGGAAATCGTGCTTCCGCCGCTCCGGGAGAGGCGCGAGGATATTCCGCTGCTGGTGGATTTCTTCCTCGATGAGTTTTCTCGCTACTATGGCAAACCTAAACCAAAGATTCATCCGCGTGCCATGACTGCGCTTCAGAATTTCGATTGGCCGGGAAATGTGCGCGAGCTGAAGAACGTCCTCGAAGGGGCCATCG
>JAIBAT010000124.1 GCA_019695055.1 Candidatus Sumerlaeaceae bacterium
GGCTTTCACCGGGGCCACGGCGGGAAAGCCGGGCAAATTTGAGGTGTGCCACGAGGGAACGATATTCCTCGACGAGATTGCGGAGATGCCCGCTTCGACACAGGGGAAATTGCTTCGGGTTCTGGAAACCGGTGAAATCGAGAAACTTGGCAGTCCCCGACCCGTAAAAGTTGATGTGCGTGTTATCGCTGCAACAAATCGAGACCTTCGCGTGCGCATCGACGGGGGGCAGTTTCGTGCCGACCTCTACTACCGGCTCCGGGTGGTGGAAATCCCAATGCCGAGACTGAGTGACCGCCCCGAGGACATTCCGGGGTTGGTCAAGTACTTCGTCAACCGGCACGCCCCGGAATTCGGCCAGAACAAGGTGACTGTTGAAAAAGATGCGATGGAGGTTCTGACGCGTTACCAATACCCGGGGAACGTACGCGAGTTGGAGAATATCCTGCGCAACTGCCTGGTGCGGCTCAAAGGAAACCAGATTCACGCCGACGACCTGAATATTGGGGAAGCTGACACCCCCAAGGCTCAGCTCCCGATTGAGATTCGGATGGATGATACTGTGTTCGACACGCTGTTCGAGGAGATTGCACGGCGCCAGCCACTACCGCGGGGGGCCGATGCCTTTGACATTATCGAGCACAAGCTGGTGCTGCGAGCACTGGAGTTCTGCAAAGGGAACCAGTCCAAGGCGGCGAACTTTCTTGGCATCACCCGCAATACACTCCGAAAGCGGGTCAAAAAGTACGGGGTCATTATCGAGCGAAGCGTCACGACGGTGGACGCGTAGCCCCGCGGTTATAGATTTATTGATTGTCATTGGTGGTGCCCTGATTTCCACTCGGTTGCCATGGTGATTCCAACCGAGCCCATACTGAGGACGACGTAAAGTTGCGAGTTCTCCTGCTGATCAATGCATTCGAGCGCGACGCCCCGAGTCGCATGATGGCCCAGGTGGCCTTTGGCGCAAGGGAAGCAGGGCATGATATTATGGTCGGTGCGCTCATGCGCCCGGGTCCTCTTGAGGATGATTTGAGGCAACGGGGAATCCCTACAGCGCTCCTGAATATGACGGGGCGGGCCGTCTGGCACTCAACCAGCCAGCTGAAGAATCTCATAGCGGACTTCAGGCCTGATATTTTTCAAACGACTCTGATTCGCCCAACACTGGTGGGTGTCCCTGTCGCGCGAAAGTGCGGATTGGATCGAATTGTCATTACACAAAACGGTGTGCACGAATGGCAAGAGTGCGGGACGCTGGTAAACCTGTTTGTTCCGCGGTTATTTCGCGCCGCTGCGGGACGAGCAAGCGCCATTGTGGCGGTGTCGGATGCGACGAGGGCAGACCTCGCAAGCGCTGGAATTGATTCAGCGAAGCTGCAGACGATCCACAATGGCATCGAAACGGAGTTGTTTCCGACCAGAACCTGCAACGACTCTCTCGCCAAATCGCGCCAGCAGCTTCGTACGGAACTGTTTGGCGAGAAAGAGGCGGATTCACTCCTGATAGTCGGTGCTGTTGGAAATCTGAGGCCGGTAAAGGGTCATCGCACCCTGGTTCAGGCTGCGGCCTTAGCGCGAAAGAAACGAAACGAGCTGCGATTTGTGATTTGGGGTGAAGGCCCCGAACGACGATCACTGGAATCACTAGTGAATCGGGAAGGCCTTGGCGGCGTGTGCCAACTGCCCGGAGGCACCACCAACATTCCGGCCGCCCTGGCTGCCTGTGATCTGTTCGTACAGCCCTCGCACCAGGAAGCCTTTGGTCTGGCGGCTGTGGAGGCGATGTGTTGCGGTTTGCCCGTGTTGGCCACCCGCGTCGGCGGGCTACAGGAGATTGTGGAGGAAAATGTGACCGGACTCCTAATCTCGCCCGACAACCCCACCGAATTCGCTCGGGCTGTTCTCGAATTGGCAGGCGACAAGCCTAGGCGGATCGAGATGGGTGAACGTGGCCGGCAGCGTGTGATGGAGAAATTTACGGCGAGCCGAATGGTGAATGACTATGTGAAACTCTACGAAACGTTAATGGACAGGAATTAGGCCCATGGCTGCGTTTCATGTACGGCCCATCGAGGCCCACGAGTTTGACACGTGGGACGAATTTGTAGCCGATTCGCCGCAGGGGACACTGTTTCATACTTCGGCCTGGAAGCGTATTGCTGACATTGCGTTTGAACCGGCGCGGCTTACGTTGATTGGCTGCTTTGACGACACCCATATTGTGGGTGGATGCGTGGCGCTGGATAAGGACAAGATGGGCCAGCGCACGGCAGTGACGCCGCTGGTCACCCCCTACGTTGGGTTCCTGCTCGATACGCCACCGGGCGAGAAGATGTCAGACCAAGTTTCCCGCGATGCCGAAGTGCTCGCTACATTGGCGACCTGGCTGGCGTCCCACTTCCCCTACCAGAACCTCGTCAATCCGCCGCGCCTCGAAGACACCCGGGCCTTGCAGCAGGCCGGGTATCAGCTGACGCCGCGCTTCACGTACCTGATCAACCTGAAACTACCGGCCGAAGAACTTTGGCAGCGGTTCGATGGCAATGTGCGTCGGCAGATCAAGAAAGCAGAAAAAGCCGGTTACGATATTACCGATAATCTTGACCCTGCGGAAGGCTACCGCCTGCTAAACGAAACGTTTGTCCGTCATGGTGAGGACTGCCCTGTTCCGGAAACCGTATTTCTGGAGATGGTGGAAAACGAACATCTGCGCGATGCCCGGCAGATTTTTTGCGCTCATCTTGACGGGAGGCTGGCGTCATTTATTGTGCTGCTGAAGCACCAGCAAACCATCTACTATCAACTCGCGGCAACAGATCCTGAGTTCCTCGCGTCGGGCGTGAGTTCGCTGCTCATCTGGGAAGTCATCAAGACCCACGCCTGCGTTGAGTGGAACACTCTGGATTTCGTGGGGGCCAACATCCCGAGCATTGCGCGCTTCAAGGAGGGATTCAACCCCAAGCTCCAGATCCACTTCCAGGCCGAGTACTGCGCGAATCCATTGATCCGCATTGGGAAATCGGTCAGGGATTTGCTGAAGTAGGCGGAGCCACCGGGCGAATCAGCCGCGCTGGATTGCCGGCGATGACGCAATGGCCTTCGGGAAAACTGTGCGTCACGACACTCCCCGCTCCGACATGGGTGTGGTCCCCAAGCTGAACTCCGGGCAAAATAACAGCATTCATTCCCACCCAGCAGTGGCGGCCAATCCGAATCGGCTCGGCGGGAAGATGTTGATCCAGATTTGCGGGGTCGTGATTGGCGCTGATGATGCCGACATTGGGGCCAAAAATAGCGTAGTCTCCAACCTCGATGCCATTGTTACCCTGAATGTAGCACCCCGGCATGTCGCCGGGGTAGGTCGCGCGACCCAGTCTTATCTTCTCAGGGGCCACGACGCGCGATGTGAAATGCACCGGCCAGGGTACACGGGTATTTACACGCAGGATGTGCTTGAAGAAAAGAAACTGGAGATAGGAGCGGGTATCCACCTTTTCAGGCACATCAAGAATTTGTCGAACGAAGTTTCCCAAGCCGTCTGCCGTACCCATCACGATTCAATATTAGTTGAAGATACTGAATCGCGATTCCCGGGCCGCGTCAAGGTTCTGTATTGGGTTTTGGGACTTCGCGAAATCGGTGTTGCATGACGGCCCGTCGGGGTGAATCTTAACGGCGATGTTGTCGGCGAAAAGCATTTCCAAAACCTACGAGGCTTCCGGGCGCACCGTTCGTGTGCTGGAAAATGCCGATTTTGAACTCGGCGCCGGTCAGATGACGGCGTTGGTGGGCCGAAGTGGATGCGGAAAGAGCACAGTGCTGAATCTGCTTGGGGGCCTGGACCGGCCGAATTCCGGCGAAATTGTATTCGAGGGACGCCACCTCGAGTCCCTCGATGATGAGGAACTAAGCCGATTCCGAAACAGAACGGTCGGCTTCATATTCCAGAACTTCTTTCTGCGCCCCATGCAAACCGCCGCGGACAATGTCATTGTCCCGCTACTGTTTGATTCGGTCTCCCTCGCTGATGCCCGGGACAGGGCGGTTGAGGCATTGAAAGAGGTGGGCCTCGATGAATTGGCACACAAACCCGTTCGCGAGCTATCCGGCGGGCAGCGCCAACGCGTGGCGATTGCGCGGGCGGTGGTTAATCAACCTCGACTCCTGCTGGCGGACGAGCCCACGGGCAATCTGGACACGGAAACCAGCCTCGATATCTACGCCCTGCTGCGACGCTATAATGAGAATCATGGGACAGCTATCGTCATCGTGACACATGACCCATTGGTGGAGAACACCGGAGTCCCAATGCTGACCATCGCAAACGGCAAACTCGTGCCTTTCGACGGCCAGGTTTAACCCCTTTTTCTCTTTCGTTTTGAAACGGGGCGGGCAGGTTCGGGTTTCATCAATCGTAATGAGGGCGGGCTTACCATGGATTTGCTGATCAAAAATGGGACCATCATCGACGGGACCGGGACGCCGGGATATCGTGCTGACATTGCCATCAAGGGGGACCGGATTTCTGAGATTGTCCGCCTGGATCAGCAACCTGAAGGTATCCCCCCAAACGGCATCAAAACTATAGACGCCACGGACCGGATCGTGACGCCGGGGTTTGTGGATGTGCATTCCCACAGTGATTTCAACATTCTCATCAATCCCAACGGCGAATCGAAGCTGCGGCAGGGCATCACGACTGAGGTCGTGGGCAATTGCGGCTTCAGTGCGTTTCCCCTGCGTGGCATACCCTATGAGGAAGAGGGCGAGACCTACGCCAAGTTGGGCTTTAAGGTGGACTGGAGCAGCGCGTCCGAATACTTCAAGAAATTGGAAGCTGCGAAACCCGCCTTCAATCTGGCGACCTACGTTGGCCATGGCAACGTGCGCGGGTGCGTTATGGGTCACGACGACCGCCCGCCTACGGAGGACGAACTGCGCGCCATGGTGCGCGAGGTCGAGGAAGCCGTGGACAGCGGCGCAATCGGACTTTCCACGGGGTTGATCTACTCGCCGGGAATTTTCGCGGAAACACCAGAAATTGTAGCCCTGCAAAATGCCGCGACAAAGCGGGGCGGCATTTACACGAGCCACGTACGAGGCGAGGGTGATACACTGCTCGAAGCAGCCGATGAATTCTTCGATGTGATCAATGGATCGAATTGCCAGGGGCAATTCAGCCACTTGAAGGCATCGGGACCAAAGAACTGGGGAAAAGTGAAGCGTGTCATCGAGCAGATAGAGGAGATCAACGACAAGGGGGGCAATGTGCGCTTCGACAAGTACCCGTACATCGCCTCCAGCACGGAACTCGCCTCGCTGTTACCACGCTGGGCACGTAATGGAGGCCGGGAGAAAAGCCTTGAACGGCTAAACGACACAAAGCTGCGCAAGCAGCTCATCGCGGAATCGGCCGAGATCAACGAGGGGAAGGACGGTTGGAATTCCGTCCTGATCTGCGAGGCCGGCGCCCCGGAGTATGAGAAGTTTCAGGGAAAGAGCGTCGGGGACATCGCGAGGATCCTGGGCGCGGATGCCGGTGAGATGTTTGCGGAACTCCTGACAAAGTCGCACCTCACGACATCCATCTGCAACTTCACCATGAGCCAGGACGACACAGACCTCGCCATTTTGCATCCATTGGGAATGGTATGCAGCGATGCGGCCTGCCGTGCGCCGTATGGGGCGCTGTCCCACGATTGTCCGCACCCGCGCGCATACGGGACCTTCGCCAAGTTTTTCCGTGATTACGTAAAGGAGCGTCCACTGCTAACGTTGGAGAAAGCCGTAGCAAAGGTGACGGCCCTTCCTTGCGAAACATTTGGATTCAAGAACCGCGGGCGCATCGCGAAGGATTACTTTGCCGACGTACTCGTGATCAATTTCGCCGATTACGAGGACAAGTCGCAATTCGCCGACCCGCATCATTACTGCACTGGAATTGACGCCATTATCGTGAACGGGACGCTAACGGTGCACGATGGCGGGCAGACGGGGCAACGAAACGGGCGGGTACTTCGGCTTAACGACTAAAGCCTCATTCTCCCTGGCTTTACGGGGCCCGGAATGGACTGGGCCCCGCCGATGTACGCAGTATAAGCACTTCCAACCTTCGAAACGGGGGCGTACCGGTTTCGACGGGGATCGTTGTGGGAGAGGCTGCAAGCCGAGGCGCACGTTACCTCGTTAATCCGCGTGCACTGCAAAAGTAACTGCAGACAACAATCTTGCTCTCGCTGCCTAAGCTTAGCTTAGGTTAGCGACGTCCGCCGCAACGCTGCCTGCGCGTTGCGGGTCGGGCGTCATCCTGCAGGCTCGTTGGGATGCGTGGCCCGCGCACCCCGACTAAAAATAGGGCTGGTCAGCACGGCGCGCCCGCCAAACGGCGTGCTTATTGTTGGCGAGACACGAGGTCACGGCTGTAAGGCGGCTCGCCGCCTTAAAAGCAGGAACTCTTAAATGGTTTGGCTAAGCTTGTAGATGCGGCTCTGGCAAGTTCTTCGGACGTGGGTTCGACTCCCACCGCCTCCACCAATTTTGATCATTGGTTTTATTCGACTTACGCAACGGCCCGTCCGGGCAATTGCCAGGATTCTGCCAGGTGTGGGAGACTCTCCCACCGGCTTCATCCACGGAACATTGAAATTACACAACTTGTGTAATTTCCCCTAGGTAGATTTGCCAGGATTCCGCCAGCGGAGGGGGCATGCTCCCACCGCCTCCACCTGCCAAGTCATTGGGCCTATTTGATTTGTGCCGGCCCTCGGTTTGCGAAGTGCACGGTTTGCCCAACCCTCGACGTGATCCAGCGCTCCAGAATGACTTGGATGTCCTCAGTCTTGACGGGTTTGCTAATGTAATCGTCCATGCCCGCCTCGATGCACTTCTCCCTGTCCCCTTCGAGGGCATTGGCTGTCATCGCTACGATGGGAATGTGGCGCATTCCCGCCTCGTCGAGGCGGATGGCGCGCGTGGCCTCGTAGCCGTCGAGATCCGGCATCTGGCAATCCATGAATATGATGTCGAAGGGAAACTGGCGAGCCATCTGCACGGCTTCGCGCCCGTTGGCGGCCACCTCGACAACGCAACCAACCTTCTGCAGCATCCGTACCGCCACTTTCTGGTTCACCACATTATCCTCCGCCAACAGCACTCGCAATTCGTCGCCGGTCCCATCCACCGGGCGCTCCTCGCGAAACTCGGTGCGGTGCTCCATGATCATATGGCGGGTGATCATGCGATTGTCCTCGGAGCCAAGGATACGCCCGGCCAGCATACAGAGCCCGTCGCGAAGCAGGCCCATGCGAATGGGCTTTGCCAGGTACCCCGCAAACCCGATTTTCTGAAATTTCTGGCCGTCACCGCGCTGGGGGGCGGAGGTCAGCAGAAACAGGTTGGTGGAGGCGAGTGCCTTGTCGGCCCGAATCTCGCGGCCAAGCGTTTCCCCGTCCATACCCGGCAGAAAGCGATCAAGAAGCGCAATGACATAAGGATCGCCCTCGGCGGCAGCGCGCCGCAGCATATCCAAAGCAGTGTCCCCATTGTCGGCTTCATCCACCCTCATTGCCCAGGCCGACAGCATCTCGACCAGAACACGGCGATTAACGTCGAGATCATCGACAACCAAAGTGTGCAGGTTCTGAAGATTCGCGTAGGCGGCTGGCGGTGGAGGCCCGGCCTGATCCACCTGCACACTTAGCGTAAACCAGAATGTCGACCCTTTGTCCACTTCGCTCACAACGCCAATGTCACCGCCCATAAGCTCCACAAGGCGTTTGCTGATGGCGAGACCAAGTCCGGTTCCGCCGAAGCGACGGGTCGTCGAGGAATCGGCCTGGGAAAACTCCTTGAAGAGAAGCCCGATCTTGTCCTCGGGAATGCCAAGCCCAGTATCGTGGACATTGATTCGCACCTGCGCGGAATCCCCTGTCTTCGTGACATCGGACACGTCCACCAGAACGTAGCCGCGCTCCGAGAATTTGATGGCGTTGCCCATGAGATTGACCAGCACCTGCCTGATTCGTCCTGGATCCCCCACAAATCGCGACGCCAAGGCCGGAGGGTAACGGATGATAATCTCGAGCTTCTTTTCGGAGGCCTTGGATTGAAGTAGGTCCGCGACCTCCTCGATGGCCGTGCGAAGATCAAAGGGAATGGGCTCGATATTCATCTTGCCCGCCTCAATCTTTGAAAAATCCAGGATGTCGTTGATAATGGTCAGGAGAGCATCGGCCGAGGTGCGAATGGTTTCCGTAAAGTCCCGCTGTTCGGCAGTCAGGCGTGTACCCATTAAAAGGCTGGTCATACCGATTACGCCGTTCATTGGAGTGCGGATTTCATGGCTCATTGTCGCAAGGAACTCGCTCTTGGCGCGGGCGGCGGCCTCGGCCTGGTCACGTGCGGCGGCAAGTTGGGCTTCAGCCTTCTGGCGCTTGGCAATCTCCAGGCGTGCCGCCAGAAGGGGCGCGATAAGCGAGACGATGGTCTCCAGAACGTCGGAATCCTTCTTCTCATAGGCAGAACCGCGGTTAGCCACAACAATGGCGCCTATTGTGTTTCCCTGATAAACAATGGGCGTTCCGAGGGAGCGCTTGAAGAGAACCGGTCCATCGAACAACAGGTGCGGCTGCCCCTGGATTACGGTGTGCACTTCCGCCATGATGTGACGCAGCGCCACGCCCCATAGTGACGGTGGAAGTACCGGCTCCTGCTCGGGGAAGCGTCCATCGGGCCACATGTCAAAGGTCGTGGCAGCGCACACAAGGGCTCCGTCGTCGTTCATGTACCCCACAAGCACGACGGGGCTCGACAACTCCTCCTGCACGACGGTCAGCACGTCGGAGTACAGTTCCTCGTCATTGCTGGTGTGGAGTATCTGGTTGATGCGGCGTTCGAGGCTAATGCGTTGCTCCAGACTGTTGCGAAGCGCCGTGGCCTCGTCCTCCATGCGTTTCCGTTCGGTAATCTCGCGCCAGATGGCGAGGACCACCTCCTGCTCGTTGATCACGACGGGGTTCAGCGAAATCTCCACTGGGAAATGCTCCCCGGTCAGGCGGCGATGGATCCACTCAAAAGACAATGCCCCCTTCTCTGCCGATTTGTGAAGGAGTTCTGCAATCTTCTCCGGGGAACGACGCCCATCGGGTTGGTAATCCGGGGACAAGCCCGCCAGGGTACGGCCGATGACCTCTTCCTTGCCCCGCGCGCGCAGCATGTGCAGCGCAGCCGGACTACAATCGGAAATTACCCCGTCGCGAAGAATGAGGTAGC
>JAIBAT010000022.1 GCA_019695055.1 Candidatus Sumerlaeaceae bacterium
CGATCTGCGATTCTTTTCGGAAACCCCGGAATTCTTATCGATGGTGAAATCGCGCACATGGAGCTGGTAGATGACGGCATCGGGAAGCGCTGTGCCGAAAGTCGGGCGCTTGATGGGGCGGAAGCCGACCGGATCCTGCTTGCGCAGATCCGTGATGCGCGCCGCGCTGTCGTGGCCGGTGGTGTTGGTGGCGTAGGGGTCGTTCAGTTCCTTCTCGCCATACTTGTGGGTCTTCACCTTCAGGTGGTAGTGCCTGCCCTCGAGGTCGCCCTTGACCGCAGCCTCCCAGACACCGGGCGACACCTTTTTCATGGGAACTTCGCGTCGCCCCGCGGTGCCGGTGGGCTGGTCATAAAGAACCACAGCCACACTTTCCGCAAGGGGAGTGAAAACACGGAAGGTGGTTTCTGTGGGAGTGTAAATCGCTCCAAGCGGCGCGCCCGGTTTGAAATTGGACGCGTCAAAAAGGATATTGCGCGGTGTGGCAATGGCCGCGCGATAGCCATCCCGCGAGACCTCATACCCATCCTCGGCGATGTCGAGATCGGCGCCTAAGCTCAACTCCACCAATCTCCAATCCGCGCCGGAACCGTTCCGGCCCCTGGCCTGCGCCACCTGCTCAACTGGTACATTGCGTCCATCCTGTCGTTTTACGCGAAAACCACCGGCCGGACTCCCCTCTCCAGCTTTTATGGGGTGGGATAGTGACACCGTGATCAGGCGATTTCCATCAATAAATGCATGCTGAATGCGGGGGCTGATGTCGGGCTTGGTGGTGTATAATCCGGGATCATTGCCCACGAGCCATACCTCGGCACCCTTGTCCGGCGTCCAGAAGCGGTCCCCGCCGTCCTTCTTATTCCAATCCTTCTGACGCCGTGGAATAAGCCCGATCTTTTCCTTCGGACTGTCGTCGTTGCCGTATTTGGACGGGTCCAACTCGAAAGTTACGCCGAATTCGTCCTTACCGGTAGCCATGATTTCCTGATCCTTCGGTGATTTCTGCTCGCGCCCATCCCATGTCCAAAGCCCGGCCTGATCATAGTCGCCGTCCGAGCGATGGTAATGAATCACAACCTTTGCCGGGGGCGCGGCGGCGGGTTGCCCGAATGCCCAGACCGGTGAAAAAGAACCGGCCAACAACACCGGGAGATAGCGGGAGAAACGAATGATGTTGGGTCTCATGGGCCTTCAAATCCGTAAGCGTTAGTATGTATCGAACCGGTCCAAACGCCCCCACCCAGCAATCCACGTCAAGAGAATTGCCCCGCCCTTTGTTCCTTAAATCTGATGATTCCGGCCGGCTTGCATAACCCGGAGAGTTGCCTGTTTATGATGACAGGGGGGTAACGTCACATGACACCTGTTAATTCGGCGATTCGCTCGTCTCGGCTTACACACGATCCCGGCTCGGGGTGGCAGGGGCCTCCCGGCACCTTTGACCTGCTGGAAATGGCGAACCTCCAGCTGCTCGAAGTCTGCGAGCGCATGAACCTCTCGCAGGATTCCTTCAACATGTTGCGCCGCTTCGAGCGCGTGTTCGCCGTCACCATCCCGATCCGGATGGACAATGGGCACATTGAAATTTTTGATGGGTACAGGGTTTTGCACAACACCCTTCGCGGCCCCGGCAAGGGGGGGATTCGCTACTCACCCGACGTGAACGTGAACGAGGTGAGCGCGCTGGCCATGTGGATGACCTGGAAGTGCGCCGTGGTGGACATTCCCTTTGGCGGCGCCAAGGGCGGCGTGCGATGCGACCCGAAGAAGATGTCGCGAAACGAAATCGAGCAACTCACCCGCCGTTTCACCTTTGAGATCAGCCCCGTCATCGGCCCGACGCAGGATATTCCCGCTCCCGACATGAACACCAACGAGCAGGTCATGGCGTGGATGATGGACACCTACAGCATGGGCGCGGGGCGCACGGTGCTGGGCGTGGTGACCGGCAAGCCCCTGACCCTCGGCGGCAGCCAGGGTCGCCGCCAGGCCACGGCGCGCGGCTGCCTGTTCGTGGCCGCGGAGGCCATGGAAAAGCTTGGCATCAAGACCCGCGGCGCCTCCATCGTTATCCAGGGGTTTGGAAACGTCGGGATGCACGCCGCCCTTCTGGCCGCCAGCGAATACGGCATGAAGGTCATCGGCATCGGCGACTACCGCGAATCCCTTTACAATGCCAAGGGCATCGATGTGGAGCGCCTCGCCGTCCATGCCGCCGAGCACGGCACCATTGCAGGCTTTGCCGGGGCGGAGATCATCACCGCGGACCAGCTGCTGGCCCTGGAATGCGATGTGCTTCTTCCCGCCGCCACCGCCGAACAAATCACGCGCATGAACGCCCCCGCGGTCCGCGCTAAAATCGTCTGCGAGGGCGCCAACGGCCCCACCACCCCGGAGGCCGACAAGATCCTGGCCGACCGCGGCATCCTGGTGCTCCCCGACATTCTCGCCAACGCCGGCGGCGTTACGGTCTCCTATTTTGAATGGGTCCAGGACTTGCAGTCGTTTTTCTGGAGCGAAGAACATATCAACGCCCAACTCAAAACCATTATGACCAAAGCCTTCCGCCGCGTGTGGGATCTCGCGCAAAAGGAGAAGTGTGACATGCGCACGGCGGCGATGTTGCTGGGTGTAAAGACTATCGCCACAGCGAGCGAGTTGCGGGGGCTGTACCCCTAAGAGTCGAGGCGTATACCAAGACGCGTTGGATTCTTTGTTACCGTGTCCGCCGTTGGAGATATTGCCTTCCCCGAATTGCAAGTTCGGCGGCAAGGTCGTTGAGGGAAGGCCGCCATTTTGGCGTGATTCCAGAAAAACGCTTTTGAGCTATCGCAAGGCCAAAATCGTCGGGTGTCGGCAGGTTGATCCAGGCAAATTGTCCCTGCGTTTCTTCGTCGATTCTTTCCAGCACGCTTCGTGGCCCCACATACCCGCTTCCGTCCACGATCGAATCGTGAAACACAGCTATCCCTCCCGGGCACAACAGTCTGGCAACGTTGACAAAATCCCTCAGGCAACCCTGGGCGCTGTGGTCCCCGTCAATGAAAGCCATCTGAAACGACTCTTCCTGTCCACTCAGCAGAGCTGGAATTGTGACCGAGGAGTCGCCCTTGTGCAGGGTAACGCGATGCGCCAGGCCAGCCCGGGCAAGGTGGCCGGATGTCGCATCGTAACAATTGGCACATGGACCGAGGACGGGGGATTCGTAATCCTTCAGCTCCATAAAAATATCAAATGCATGAAGGTGGCCACGTCCCGAATCCTCCAATGCCTGTGCGAGATTACAGGTGGAATAACCAATGTAGCACCCAATCTCCAGGACAAGAGCCGGACGAACAGAGCGCGCCAGCAAGTAGAGCATGCGCCCAAGCGCCGGATGCACAGAAGTTGGCAGGGTCACAGGCTGTTGTTCGAGAAGGCCAACCACCTCCGATGGCGCCGGCACTGAAACCGGCAGATGGTTAAGGACCTCCGGCACATTTGTGTCTGGCTTCAAAAGATCCCTGCAATCTGCAAAGAAGGCAAAAGCCGTGGGTTCCCGGGGATGGCTCCTCAGGACGTCCAGTACTTCCTCCACTGCCCTGTCCCATTCGCCGCGCATGCGCCAGATCTCCGCGCGACGCACCCGCGCTTCCGCCAAATCCGGCCAGCGTGATATCATGTCGGAGTAATCCGCCTCAGCCTCAGCCAGCCGTCCGCTAACGCGCAGAAACCAAGCGCGGTGGCCAAGGGCTCCCATGGCCAATTCACCGCCCGCATTCACATGGCGTGACAGCAAGGCAATGGCTTCGGGGATTTGTCCGGACAGCGCAAGCTCGCGAGCCTGTTCAATGGGATTCATGGGTGGGATAGATCACCACTCAGAAAGGACAACTCAACGGCGAAGATGGACCCGATGTTTATGGTTCTGTCGTCCCCAAGCTCTCCACCACCGACTCCAACCCCAGGACCACCCGCGCCAGATTATCCACCTGCACCATCTCCGGCTTGTCCCTCGGGGTGTGGTAATAGGGATAGCGGAAATAAGCCGTGTCGGTAACCATGATGGCCGGAAAACCTTGTTTCCAGAACGACCAATGGTCTGAGAAGCCGACGCCTTCGATCGCGCCGGGAACCGCCGCGTGCTGGGCCGGGAAATCCGTCGCGCGGCGGAAGGCTTCATGAGCCTGATCCACCAACTTGCGCGAGGCGCTGTTGCCAATAAATGACAGAAAATTCCCCGTGGATGGATAAATCATGTTAAAGGCTGGCGACGGGTAGCGCTGTGAATTCTTTGTCCCACTGTAGTAACCCATCGTCTCAAGGCTCACCATGGCCACGATTTTCTCCTTACGCTCACGGCAGGCTTTCGCATAGACAAGGCTCCCCATCTGGGCGGTCTGGAACCACGGTGGTTCCTCGTTTGTGAATTCCACAAACCGCACGGTGCGGGGAAAACGCGATTTGGCAAAGCGCCGCACCAAGGCAAGGACGGAAACCGCGCCTGTGCCATTGTCATTGGCCCCCGGCGAGCCGAGCGCGGAATCATAATGGGCACCAATAATAACAATCTCGTCGGGCTTCGTGGTGCCCACCAATTCAACCCACAAGTTCTTGCAGCTTACGCCCTCAACCACGTACGTCTGTTCCTGGATCTTAAGACCCGTCGCCGCCAAGGAAGTGGTGATGTAGTCGGCCGCGCGGGCGAGGTTCTCCGGACGAGCGACATTCCGCTCGCCAATGGTGTTGCACAGCGCGTCGAGATCTCTTCTCAATTCCTCCGTCAGCACGATCTCCCCTGTTGCGGTGGTTGCTTGCGATGGGATGCGATTGCGAGTCTTCGATACAGACTTGGGAGCTCCCACTGCCACGCAGATCAATGCCGGAACGCAGCAAACCAACAGTGTTGCAAGGGGTCGCTTTGCGATCATGAGCGCCTCTCTATCCGGCCATTGCGCCACATGCCAATCTATTTCTGTCGCACCGCGGGAACATTCAACCTCGAATGCCATAGTCATGTGGCATTAAACGCCCACGCCGTGGGAAAGGGTTCTCTTCGTGGCCAAATTTGTCGTTCATCAGGAAATCTACACCTTCCAAATCGACTACTCCCGCCATGTCAGTAATGTCATTTACATCCAGTGGATGGAGATTGCGCGCCTCAAGCTGATCGAAGCAGCAGGAATGGCCGCCCACGACCTGGGTGCCGGTGGCATCGTGCCGGTCCTGGTGGAGACAAGCATCGCCTACAAGAAACCCCTCTTTCTCGGCGACAAGGTCCGCATCGAAGTCTGGATATCCGACCTCGCCCGCGCCTCAGCCGTCATGGAGTTCCGGTTCTACAACCAGAACAATGACCTCGCGGCATCGGCGAGCCAGAAAGGGCTGTTCATGGAACTCGAATCTGGCCGGCCGATTCGTCTCACGCCGGAACAGCGGACATTGTTTGAGCCTTTCCTCGGCGATTAAAAGCGCTCGCCCCCACCCGCGGCGCAGAATTTACTGCGGCGGTGGCGAATTTGCCCCGGGAAAAGACCCCGGCGCGCCGGGTGGCGGCATAAAATTGTCATTGCCCGCTGGCGGGTTGGGCGGGAATGGCGCGGGATTCGGGACCCTTTCGCGCGGCGGCGCTCCCCGGACTGCGCCCTCGCGAACCGGGCCCCGGGATCCCTGGCGGCCACTGATGTTCAATATGTCCTGAACCTCGGCAAGCTTGTCCTCAAGGTCCTTCATGCGCTGGCGCAGGTCATCCTGCTCCTGCTGCAATTCCTGGATGCGCTTGCGAGCGCGCTCCACCATCTGCGGATCCATGTCGTTGGATTCCAGGGAACCCCGCATGATCACGCGCATGAATTCATTAGGCCGCGGGTTATCCTTCAGCGCTGCCAGACGATCGGAGAAAAGTTCGTAAAACTTCCCGTTGCGATAAAGCGCCCTGGCCTCGTCGGTGGACGGCATCGGCTGGTTGGGAGAGTCATTCTTGCGCGCCTCCTCGTAGCGCTTGCGGATATCCTCGCGTCGCGCCTCGACTTCCGCGCGAATCGTATCCAGGTCGTTCATGAACGCGCGAAAAAGTTCCTCCTGCCGGCTCGTCAAGTCGTCTTCACGCCCCAGGGCGCTGTGGAATTTCTCCAAACCCTTGGGGTCCGACGCCCACCGCTGGCGTTCACGCTGGATCTTGATGCGCTCCTCCTGCAGGGCCATCATGGGGCGCAGGTGCCGCTCAAGGGTCGGCACGTTTTTCAGCTCCTCAAAGAAATCCCGCCGCATGTTGGACCGGGTGGCACTCGTGAAAAACTCGCGGCCATTGCCGGCTCCCATGCCACGCCGAATCTGGCCCTCGGGAGGAAGAGGTTCCTCCCCCATATCCTCGCGACGCTGCGGGTTGCCCGAATCAAACGCCTGGGGTCCCGCCACGCCATCCTGATCTCCAGGATTGTTCCGAAACCGACGCCCCCCCGGCTGGTCCCCCGGGCGGTCACCGCGCCGATCGCCCTGATTAAAGGGCTGTGGCCGCTGGGCCGCTTCGGGCCCGCCTTGGACACCCTGAAGGCCGGGCCCTGGAGGGGCACCCGGCGGTTGGGCGAAGCAACCCGGCCCCAATCCAGCCACGGCAATCCATGCCGAAGCGCAGGCTGCGGCAACGTTTTGGGCAACCGCCCGTGAAAGTCGTACCATTTTCGCCATAAAAGTGCCCCAAGTTGGGATGTCAACCTCAAGGGAGCATTCGCCGTGCCCGCTTTCGACAAATCCCTGGTGAATAGGATTCCAGAGCAGGCATATCTGCATTCATCCTTAAATTCGGATAAAGCGATTTTGGACATTCTGTCACTCAGCACACTCTTCAAGGCCATCGGCGAACCTGTCCGGTTGCGGCTCCTGCATTTGCTGTGCGCCGAGGAACTGTCCGTGGGCGAACTGGTCCGAATCGTGGAGCTTCCCCAATCCACGGTGAGCCGCCACCTGAAGGCCCTGAAGGACCACGGGCTTGTCGCCGATCGCCCTGCCGGTACGGCCACCTTTTACCGCGCGGCAGTCGAGGCCGACCTCGGCAACGGCGAAACGGCGCTGCGCGACGCGCTTGCCGAGCTCATGCAGGGCGCCGATTTGCCTCCGGCCGATCGTGCCGGCCTTGAGCGTGTCCTTACCGCGCGAAACACGGAGGGCGAAGGCTTCTTCGACCGCCTAGGCGCGCGCTGGGACATCCTTCGCGAGGAATGTTTCGGAGCGACCTTTCATCTCGAAGCCTTCCTGAAACTTCTGCCCGCCGACTGGACCGTAGCCGATCTCGGCACTGGCACCGGCTATTTGCTCCCGGTTCTTGCCGGGCACTTCCGTCGGGTCATTGGCGTGGATGCCAGCGAACGCATGATCGAACTGGCCGAGCGGCGCGCCGGCGAGGCAGGCCTCGGCAATATCGAGCTTCGCCGCGGCGACCTCGAGCACCTGCCCCTGGCTGACGGCGAAGCGGATCTCGCTGTTGCGCTCCTGATCTTTCACCATCTCGCGGACGTGGGTTCGGCCGTTCGCGAAGCCGCCCGCGCCCTCAAGCCCGGCGGCAAACTTCTCGTCGTGGAGATCCATCCGCACGAGAACGAGGCCTTCCGCGTGGCCATGGGCGACCGTCGCCCCGGCATCGCGCCCGAGACGCTGCGCGGCTGGATGGCCGAGGCGGGCCTCGGTAACATCAATTTCTGGGACGTCGTGCGAATCGCCCGTCCCGAGCACGAGCTTGCGCCGCTACCCCGGCTTTACGGGGCTATCGGGGCAAAGGGCGTATAAGCCCCATAGGCCTTATAAGCCCTATAAAGAGACAACAAAACGAAAGGCAACATCATGAGCACCGCAATCGCAGCAAACGACTACAAGGTGAAGGACATCACGCTGGCCGACTGGGGCCGCAACGAGATCCGCATTGCCGAGCACGAAATGCCGGGCCTGATGGCCGTCCGCAAGGAGTACGGCGCGTCCAAGCCGCTGGCAGGCACGCGCATCACGGGCAGCCTCCACATGACGATCCAGACTGCGGTTCTCATTGAGACGCTCGTTGAGTTGGGCGCCGACGTGCGTTGGGCAAGCTGCAACATTTACTCGACACAGGATCACGCGGCCTCCGCCATCGCGGCAGCGGGTGTTCCCGTGTTCGCGCACAAGGGCGAGACGCTGGAAGAGTACTGGGAGTTCACCAAGCTCGCCCTGGCTCACGAAGGCGGCCCGAACATGATCGTGGACGACGGCGGCGACGTCACGCTGCTGATCCACCGTGGCGCCGAACGCGAAATCGAGTTCGAGAAGACGGGCAAGAAGCCGGCCATCTGCAAGGACAACGAAGAAATCGAAATCATTGATACACTGCTGAACAAGACCCTCGACGAGAACCCCAGGATGTGGCGCACCGTCGCCGCGGGGATCGTCGGCGTCAGCGAGGAAACCACCACCGGTGTTCACCGCCTGTACGAAATGGCAAAGGCTGGCAAGCTGCTCTTCCCCGCCATCAATGTGAACGACAGCGTCACCAAGAGCAAGTTCGACAACCTGTACGGCTGCCGCGAGAGCCTCGTGGACGGCATCAAACGCGCCACCGACGTCATGATCGCCGGCAAGAAGTGCGTTGTGCTGGGTTACGGCGACGTGGGCAAGGGCTGCGTCCAAGCCTTCAAGGGCCTCGGCGCCACCGTCTTCGTCACCGAGATCGACCCCATCAACGCGCTCCAGGCGGCCATGGAAGGCTACCAGGTCGTCACGATGGACGACGCCTGCAAGTACGGCGACATCTTCGTCACGACAACCGGCAACGTGGACGTCATCACACGCGAGCACATGGACCAGATGAAGAACGAGGCCATCGTCTGCAACATCGGCCACTTCGATTCGGAAATCCAGGTCAACGGCCTCTACACCGACAAGAAGCTCAAGGTGCACGAGATCAAGCCGCAGGTGGACCAGATCGAATGGCCCAACGGCAAGCGCATCACCGTGCTGGCCAAGGGCCGTCTCGTGAACCTCGGCTGCGCCACGGGTCACCCGAGCTTCGTCATGAGCGCCAGCTTCACGAACCAAACCATCGCGCAGATTGAGCTGTGGACCAACAAGGACACCGGCAAATACAAGAATCAGGTTTATGTGCTGCCCAAGCATCTCGACGAGAAGGTGGCGCGCCTGCACCTCGACCAGGTCGGCGCCAAGCTCACCAAGCTCACCAAGAAGCAGGCCGACTACATCGGCGTGCCGGTGGAAGGCCCCTACAAGCCGGATC
>JAIBAT010000028.1 GCA_019695055.1 Candidatus Sumerlaeaceae bacterium
GGACATGGCATTCGATCTCCTCAGCAGGACGAGCATTGGCGGCGTTAACGGTTTGGAATCAAACGCCTGATTCTTTTGACATTACACGGCCAAACGAGTTGCAAAACACCTTAACTTAGTGCCATTCTTGACTGTCACCATTTTTCGTTATCCTTGCTTGACACAGCAGCCGCCTAAAACAAACTCCTAATCAAAGGTGAATGGACCATGTGGCCGCCACAATTGGTTTTCAAAACACTCCCCAACGGAGACCGGTGCTTTTACACCGGCGGCCCATTGTCGCGGCCCTACATCGTAAAGGACGAGGTAACCGAACTGCGGCTGTTACAGCGGCAGAAATGGTTATCGGTCATGATTATCGTAATCGTAACCCTGGCGCCATATTTCGCCTTCAGGCACAGGCCAGATGGAATCCCCGAGGCCTTGTGGCTGGCTATGACCGTTGCCATCGCATGCACGGTGGGCTGGGTTATCCAGCTTCTCTTGTTTCGGAAATTGCTTGCCGGTCTGGAACGCGCCCCCGCGCGAATGCCCCTCAGGGCATTCTACGTCCAACAGGCCCAACAGGTTAGCGAAACCACACTCTATCTTTTCCTGGCGTTAATGGCTGTCTTGACTCTGTTATTCCTGCTCTTCTCCGCAGCCACCCAGAACTTGATTTGGGGAATCGCTTTTACTGCGATCTTTTTAGGTATCCCGTCCGCACTGTTCTGTTACATGCTGCATCTTAAGGGGCAGGGAAACAGTTAATGCCAGAACCGCCCGTAGGCGACAACCCCGCCGAACCGCGCGTAGCCGAAGCCAGCCCGGCCGACACCACCGTATCCCTTCGTAACCTTGCTTGGGGATTGATCACGGGCCTGGTTCTCCTTCTCTTCTTTCTCGAACCCAGTGGCCCCGTGGCGGCTCTCATTGCCGTCTCCATAGGCCTTTGCATCCTCACTCCTGAATGGGAACGCTCCAGCAAGAAGGACTGGGAATGGCAGCACTATGATCCAGCGCAAGGCCGCAGATCCGCTTCCTGGTTCCGCCGTCTGCTGATTTATGAATCCGGCTGCATTGGCACCGCCCTGCTGTTTGTCGCTTTTGGAAAGCTCATGGAATACAACGCAGTGCCCCAGAACCAGGCTTACTGGCACCGGTTCGCCAGTAATTCCATTATCAACACCATTGGCGGTGCCTTATGTGTCCTCTCCTGCGGATGCCTCATCAGGCTCGTCGAGTTGACTTACGCACGCTTTTCCCAAAGGAAACCTCAGCACCCGGGCACCAGTGGAGATTAAGGCGTGCCTGTCCTGAGTTTCCTCAATTTCAATTTTCTGATGTAAATGGTTGATACTGGTACCGCCCTGATGTGCCGTGGAGCCATGAATCAAACTGCGATTCGCGCCTCATTGATGGCGCTTGTGGGTATCGCGCTGTGGATGACGGGATGAGTCTGCGCGCTACGAGATGGGTTGCGTTGGTGCTATTCGTGCTTGCAGCGACTTGGATGTTATGGCGCGGCTCGCCAAGTGAGCCGGGAGCTGCGGTTCTGATGGTGTTCGCCGTATTGTTGGGCATCGGCGGATGGCGCCGATGATAAGACTCTCCCCGCGCTGGGTCGCGTTAGGATTGTTCGCGGTAGGCAGTGTGTGGGTGTGGTGGCGTATGCCACCGATTGCGATAGGAGGGATAGCCTGCTTGGCATTGGCGGCTGCGACCGCGGTGAAATGGCTCACGAAGTGATGCGCCCGGCGATTGCCCTGGGAAAAGTCAGGACAGCTAAAACCTTAGCACCAAATTAAGCCGTCGCAAAAATCTTGGCTTTTCCAACTTCCACTTGATGGTAACTCCCATGATTGGTGACGCCCCCCATAATCAAGAGCGCGACGACAGTACGCCCGCAGAGGCTGCGCTGAAGTCTGGCAATTTCCGTGAGGCATTGGACCTGTTTCGCAAAGCGACTCCTGGCTCTTGCGACGGGGCGCTGTTGCTTCGCATTGGAGTTTGTCAAATGAACCTGGGTCTTCTCGCCGATGCCGTCGTCTCTTTGGCCGCTGCATCCTTCTTACACGGCGGGGCAAAGGCTCCGGCGCTGTTGGCCTCGGTTCAGCTGGAATTGGGAGACTTTGCGGGTGCATTGCGCTCTGCCAAGGTGGCGCTGCAGAGGGATCCTCGAATTGGCATCGCGCAGCAGGTTATGGACAATCCTGAAGTTCAGCGCCTTTCGCGCGAGCAATCATGACCGACGCCCTGATACAGGTCGGATTCTATTTGTGGGGTAATACGGATCCGACCCTTTCGTTTGCCGGACGCGCACCGGAGGACTTCCAAGCCCTTTTCGAGGTGGCTTCCGCTCTAGCCAAAGGCGAGAGCGCGTCTGCCGAGCTGGTCCAAGGCCCCGTGTACACGTTCACCGAGGATGTAAGGGTGATTCAACTGAGGAGCCGCGAGAGCGGAAACTACAACGAGAATCTCGGCGTTGTGCGTGAGGTGCGTCCCGGCGAGTACCTTTGGGGAGCCAACGCGTCTGGCTGGGAAACCGTGCGGCAATTGCTGGAATCGTTCATCGCTTCCGATTCGCCATGCCATCAGTATTTGGCCGACGGGGACACTGATTCGGTAAATGTGGAGATTTCATGGGGAGAACGGATCTGGTGAGATTGATCTTGGGATGCCCAAAAGTTTCACTTGTTTGCAACGGTCGGGTTCGGTGGATAAGTTCTTGTTTTCTTCGCGGGCTGGTGGGTGATAGGGGGAACTTATACAATGATTACAATAAAATCGGATAGGTTGGGGGAAGTGTCCGTCGACACTGACTTTAGTGAATAGTATTTATCTTACCGGATTCGGTATTGTAGCGATTTACTGGCTGTTTGGTCTGCTTAACCTGCCACACTACCGGGCCCTTCGGTTCCGCGACCCATTTGGTCACCCAGACGCCGTGCCCCGTAACTCTCGAGCCATGCTCACCATTCACAGCGCTCTGTTTATCTGGTGCTTTCTAATTGCACGGTTCTGGAACCCACTACTGGCAAGAAATGCCGGCCCCGAAGTCTACAAGCAGACACTCATCGCCTTTGCTCTTCCGTGGTCCATTTGCCCTGTTCTTTACGAAAGGCTGGCGCAAAGTAAATTCTTGGATTCGGGACGGATACGCGCCCCCGGAGCCATGACTTTCCTTCAGGCTTTTGGGTTGTTTCCAGCATGGGCATGGTTTCTGGCCATTGAATTGAATCCTCCTGCACAATGGCCTGCGCTAACACTTGCCGCTGTATTGGGTGGTATTGGCCTCCTGAAAAACAGGAATTCGCGACGCATTCTACCGGGAATTCCATTCGAGTTGGAGGACAGCCCGCTTAGATCTGCTTTGATGGCTATGGCTAAGGTACTAAAAATGCAGATGAAAGCCATAAAGGTGGTGCCCACTACTTATCGATTCAGAGCAGCTTCTGTCTCGGCCAGCGACAAACGCAAGTTCCATTGGGACTGGGCTACTTATTATTGGGGCTGGTGGTTAAAGCTTTCTCCTTACAGCCCAACTCTCCCGCTGGAGTTTGTGAATGCAACGGCATCCTCCACCGTGGAAGCGGCCTATGCCATCAAGGTAATGCAAAATACGGCAATGAACATGAAGAACGAGCTGGTCGCGAGTCCGAGATCGACCTTCTCATCCCGCGGGATATTCAGCGGCTGCGCAGCGGTCCCTGCCGTCATCTTTGTCATTCTGGTAATAAACCTCAGGGACTTTCCCGGATTACCCATGGTTGGAAAGGTTGTCTATGGTATTGCGCTTGCCATGATGTCTTGGATTACGTATCTTGCTTTGGGCAGTGGGAAAGCGGACGAAAGCACCCATCCACCCCATTTAGGCTTTGCTTTCGATCTTTGGAGCTCCGCAGAGCCAACTCCAGAAAGAAGTCCCAATGCATTTCTGACTGAGATTGGCCGTATTTACTGCCTCTTCAATGCGTCAGATGACGACTCAGTTGTCCTTGCTGACGTCATGGATTCAAAGGCCCTAAACCATTATCTGAGCCGGCTGGAAGAACACGAACACCGCTCCGGGATGAAGGCAATTCGCCGGGGAATATCTGAGATCTGCGTTGAGAAGAAACGTCTGCTGGCTTCTGCTTAGACAAAAAGGCGACCATTGACATTTTCCCAATTTATTATTGAGCCCGTAGGGCTAGATCACGAACCCTCCCCGCCGCAGTCCCTCAAACAGAAAGCTGAAAAGCCGGGACGCGTAGAATCTCGCATGCGTGTGATTCTTCTCCGAAACACTTGTTTCCGACGACGATGTTGCTCGTTTCCAATTGGTCAATTTGCTCGACGCTGTCGAACGAATGTGGTCCGAGAGGTGGGAAACTGGGATGTGGAAGACTAGGAGTTGTATATTTGTTACGAATCCCCCTCCGAAGCACCCCCATCCGCCGCCCCACGATTTGAATCTCGCTTTTCTTTGCGACCCCTTTGCGTCTTTGCACCTTTGCGTCATTGCGTTGGCACTTCATGGGTCGCTAAGGGGTCACAAGCGTCTGTAAGGGAATATGCAAGCCCCACCCTCCTGTGCCATCATCCTTTCATCTTACTGGAAAAGGAGCTTCAACATGACACCCCCTTACCCGGCGTCCCCGCGGACGCCCTGCGCAAACAGCCCCAAACATCCGCGCCAATCCCCCAAACCGCCCCTAAAAACGATAAATCGCAAAAAATCCGCGCGATTTTTGGGGAACCGTCAAAGATTCCAATCACTGCACTTGGAGGAAAATACGCGCAGAAATGAAAATTACCCCCCCCCTCCCCCCTCCCCCCCCCTGCGGGGGGGCCGATTGCCGGCTTCCTTCACCCAACAATTCAGTTGCCAGGAAGCCGCCCGCGGGCCGACCATCGTCTCACTCCATAGGGCAAACATCAGGCCGTAGCGCCTGGGACGCCGTGCGCAGGGGTGGCGCGGTGTGGGAAGCCGGTGAAAATCCGGCACGGGCCCGCCGCTGTATGCGGGGACGAAAGTCCGGAAGTGATGGCCACTGGCAAACCGGTTGAAAAGCCGGCCAGCCGGGAAGGCCCGGACGAGTAGGACGATCCGCGAGTCAGAAGACCGGCCCTGTGGCAACGTCGCGACTCCCTTCGGTCGCAAGAAGGAGGAGGTGAAGCCTGCCACACGCGCGGGCCGCCCGGTTTGCCGTGGCGGGGCGCCGCCGTCCCGTCGCGCCATGCGCCGGAACCATCTTCACCCACGGCACGAAAACGAGGGCCTCGGATCAGGCCCATCATTCTTGAAGGAATTGAGCAACATGAACAGCTTATCCATGGATTACACCGATTTACGCAGAAGAGGCAGGAAGAGGCATTCCAACGGGAGGATCGCGCTGCTTTATGCCGCGATGTTCCTTGGGGCCATGTCGGCCGATCCGGCCGGAGCGCAGATCCAGACGACCTACCTGCGCAATGGGTACCAGGCGACCTCCGTCCAGCTTGGCGCGCCCTTTGCCGGGGCCATTGCCCAGGATCCTACCAACGCCAACAAAGTCTTTGTCTCCGTCGGCGTATTCGGCGCGCAGTCCATTCTCGCCGCCAATACCCTCGCGGGAACAACCACCACCGTTGCCACCGGCTTCGGCAATATCGGCGGCATCGCTGCACTGGCGAACGGCGACCTAGCCATCACCGAGAATTTCAGCTCCCAGACCATCATCCGCGCCCGCGACCTGACCGCCGACGGCGATTTCCTCGATGCCGGGGAGATCACGGTGCTTATCGGCCCCAACCCGCCCGGCGGTTTCACCGGCTCACAGGTAGCCATAGCCCCGGCGGGTAACGCCGCGGGAATCCCCGCGGGGGCCCTCGTCGTGCAGACCGCCGACGGCACCACGGCATCCAAACTCCTCGTGGTGGACAGCCCCACCACGACTCCGGTTTATCGCCCCGTGTCCGGCGCGTTCTTCACCGGGTTCCAGTTTAACGGCGGTGTCGCCTTCAGCAACACAGGCCACGTCATCATGGGCGAGGGGAAGTTCAACTTCCTGAACTTCACCAGCTCCGGAAACGTCCACGCCCTCGTCAACTCAAACGCCAACCAAACCATTGACTCCGGCGAGTCCAACATCCTCGTTGGCGAGGCCACACTGGATCTCGGTCTCGCGGACGTTGCCGTGTCTAAGGAGAACGAGGTCTTCCTGACGGAGAACTCCGGCGACGTGCGCGCGTTTCCGCTGCCGGGAAACCTGCTGACGGGAACCGGCGCGCCCACGCTCTTCATGCGCACGAATTCCCCGTACCTCAGCACAGTCCGTTTCGACGACCCGGCAAAGACCTTTGCCCCCGCCGCGACAGGCTCCACCGCGCGCCTCTATGTGAGCGGCTACGCCCCCGGTTTCGCCCAGGCCACCAACCTGCTCATCGTTAAGCCGGCGCCGCTCACCGCTGCGCAGGATTGGGAGATGTATCAGTAATCTCGAATGGTGCTTTTTGAGCACGCGCCCGCACCCGCGGGCGCGTGCCCCTATTTCTCCACACTAAGTTTCTTCTTTATTTAGCCCCAACACGGTCTGAGCTTTGGCCGTGCATGGAACGTTACGTCTGTATACACGGGCATTTTTACCAGCCCCCCCGGGAAAACCCGTGGCTTGAGGCCATCGAGCTTCAGGACTCGGCCTACCCCTATCACGACTGGAACGAGCGCATCACCGCGGAGTGCTACGCGCCAAACTCGGCGTCCCGCATCCTCGACGACCGCGGACGCATCCAGAAAATCATTAATAACTATTCCCAGATCAGCTTCAATTTCGGCCCCACGCTGCTCTCCTGGTTCGAGACGGCACAACCGGATCTGCTGGAGAGCATCGTGGAAGCAGATGCGCAGAGCCGGAAGAACTTCGGCGGCCACGGCTCGGCCATCGCGCAGTGTTATAACCACGTCATCATGCCGCTGGCCAATCGCCGCGACAAGCAGACGCAGGTGCTGTGGGGTTTGGCAGACTTCGAGAAGCGTTTCGGCCGGAAGCCCGAGGGAATGTGGCTGCCGGAAACCGCCGTGGACACCGAAACATTGGAAATCCTGGCGGAGAACGGCATCAAATTCACGATCCTTTCTCCCTACCAGGCCATGCGGGTTCGAGGAGACGACGATCCCGCATGGCGCGACGTGGTGGGCGGACGCATCGACCCAACGCAGCCTTATCGCTGCGTATTGCCATCCGGAAAGGAAATCGCCGTCTTCTTTTACGACGGCCCGATTTCGCGATCCATTGCTTTTGAAGGTGTGCTGTCCAACGGCATCGGTTACGCCCAGCGACTGACCGGCGCATTTGCCGACGGGCGCAAGCGCCCGCAGCTCATGCACGTGGCCACGGACGGCGAATCGTACGGGCATCACCATCACTTTGGCGAGATGGCGCTGACCTACGCGCTGAATCACATTCAGACACACAAGCTGGCTAAGCTGACCAACTATGGCCAGTTTCTCGAACTGTTTCCGCCACGACAGGTCGTGGAGGTTCTGGAGAACACGGCCTGGAGTTGCAGCCACGGCGTCGGCCGCTGGCAGACGGATTGCGGATGCAATTCGGGCGGGCGCCCGGGCTGGAACCAGAAGTGGCGCAAGCCGCTGCGCGACGCCCTCGACTGGCTGCGCGACACCATGGCGCCGCTGTTTGAGTACAAGGGGCGCCAGTTGCTGAAGGACCCGTGGATCGCGCGGGATGAGTACATCACCGTCGTGCTGGACCGCTCGCCGGAAAACGTCGAGGCGTTCCTAGCGCAGCACAGTAAGGGCGACCTTTCTCCCGCGGACAAGTCGCTGGTACTGCGGTTGCTGGAAATCCAGCGCAATGCCATGCTGATGTACACAAGCTGCGGGTGGTTTTTCGATGAGCTGTCGGGCATCGAGACGGTGCAGGTCATGCAGTACGCCAGCCGCGCCATCCAGCTCGGCGAGGAAATCTTCGATATGCCGCTGGAAGCCGGCTTCCTCGAGCGCCTTTCACGAGCCAAGAGCAACGTCGCCGAGAATCAGGACGGCGCGGTGATTTATGCCAAGTATGTGAAGTCCGCGCGCGTGGACTTGTCCAAAGTCGCCGCGCACTTCGCAGTGAGTTCGCTATTCGAGGATTACCCCGCGAGGCTGCGGCTGCACGCCTTCACGCTCGACCTCGAGGAGTCCCACGAGTACGAGAACGGCAAGGCGCGCCTCGTGCTGGGCCGCACGCGGGTCACGTCGAACATCACGCTGGAGTCGGCGCTGATATCCTACGGCGTCCTGCACCTGGGCGACCACAACCTGCACGCCCGCGTGGCGCCCGACGGCGATCCGGCGCTATTCAAGGCCTTTTGCGACGATACCAGTAAAATCTTTGCATCCGGCGATTTTCAGGATGTGGCCGCGGCCTTCCGGCGATTCTTCACCGGCGACGAGTACACGCTGAAGTCGCTCTTCCGCGACCGCCAGCGCCAGATCCTGAACAAGGTGCTGGAATCCACGCTGGATGAAGTGGCCGACACGTACCGACAGCTTTTCAATCGCCAGGTGCCGCTTATGCGGTTCCTTGCGGGTTTCGAGATGCCGCTGCCGCGTGTGTTTCACGTCACTGCCGAGTTCACCGTGAACTTCAACCTGCAGGAAGCCGTTGAGAATGAAGACATGGATCCGTCGCTCATTCGCAAGATCTTCCATGAGGCCAATGTGTGGGGCTTGAATCTCGACATGGCAGGCATCAGCTTCGCCATGAAGGCCACCATGGAACGCGTCGCAGGCAGGCTGGAGGAAAACCCGACGGACTGCGAACTGATCGCCAAGCTCGACAGTCTGGTAACACTCGCACGCGACCTGAAGCTCGACATCAACTACTGGAAGATCCAGAACACGTATTACTACGCCCGCGAAGGCGCCGGGTCAGGAATGACGGCGCGCTCGCAAACCGGCGACCAGGCCGCCCGCGAATGGATCGCCCATTTCCGCAGCCTGGGCGAGAAGCTGATGATCACAGTGGAATAGGGCGCTTTACAATTCCGCCGGTTGCCCCGTTGCGGCAAGCACCGCGCCCCAAAGCTTGCCGCAGGGTTCGATCTTCTTTCGGGACGACGTTGCAACGCTGATGGGCAGATGAGTTGGCTGCTCGTTCCAGGTTCCGACCACGATATTAGTCCGGCCAGCCATGGCCGCATGAACCGCGTTGTGACCGAGATAGAGGCAAAACCCGGAATCGCGGGCGTTGGCCGGAACGCTGCGGATGATGTAACTGGGATCGATATACTTGAGATTCACCTCGGTGTTGGCGGCCTTGAAGTGCTTCTTAATCTCAGAGGCAAGGTAGGTGCCAATGTCGCCATGCTTCACATTGCCCGAGGCGTCGCGTTCCCCTGCGGACGCAAGCAGATCCTGGCCAGCGCCTTCGGCGGCAACAATGACGGCATGGCCCTTTTCCGCAAGCCGCTGCTGAAGGGACTGAAGCAGACGGGGAAGGGAGAATTTGACCTCTGGGATGAGGCAATAGTTCACCTCGCTGGTGGCAAGGCAGGCAAAGGCCGCGATGAACCCGGAATCGCGGCCCATGAGCTTCACAAGGCCAATACCGTTGCGGGCGCCATTGGCCTCTGCATGGGCCGAGGCGATGGCCGTGCGGCTCTCGCTGACGGCCGTGATGAACCCGAAGGACTGGGAGATGAAGGAAATATCGTTGTCGATGGTCTTCGGCACACCGACAACAGCCAGTTCGTAACCGCGGCGGCGTGCTTCGTCGGAGATCTTTCCGGCGCCGCGTAGCGTGCCGTCGCCTCCGACGGCAAAGAGTATGTTTACGCCCAGTTTCTGGAGGTAATCCAGCATTTCCGCCGGATCCTGCGGTCCTCGGGACGAGCCGAGAATGCTGCCGCCCACCTGATAAATGGGGGCGACGGAATCGGGAGTGAGGTTGAGCAGCTGATGGCCAAGACGTTCGACAAGGCCCTCGTAACCGTATCGAAACCCAAGGGTTCCGCCGACACCATAGTGATAATGAAGGCCCAGCACGATGGCCCTGATGACGTCGTTCAACCCCGGGCACAGGCCGCCGCAGGTCACAATCCCGGCGCGGGTTTTGGCCGGGTCAAAGAAGATTTTCTGGCGTGGGCCGCCGCATTCAAGGGACGGCGGTTCCTTGCCCGCAGTAAAGTAGGGGCGCACCTCCTCGAGGCGCGATTGATAAAGTACGCGCGAGTCATCCGGAACAAAGAAACCATTGTGGAAGGGCGATGCGAATTTGCATTCGCCCAGGGTTTCGACCCGGAAATCCGGTGCTTCATTGAAGTTGGTGATTGGATCAGGCATTAGTATTTTCCATAAGTTTCCACTGCTTCGCGCAGTTTTGCGACGTTCTCCGGCGGAGCGGCGGGCGCCACGGAGCAGGCCGTGGAGAGAATGTACGCACCGCCAGGCCCGGCTGTTTCGATGCGCTCGCGCGATGCGGCCATAACGTCATCCGGCGTACCCATCAGCAGCGTGTTCACAGGGTCAAGGTTGCCCTTGATGAAGACTCGTTTGCCGAGGGTCTGGACGGCATCCTTCAACTCAACCGTGCCCAGCGGGGGCGGGTCAAAGGTGTCGATGCCGTCCACGCCCGTCTGCTCCATAAGGTCGAGTCGGTCGCCAATGGCGCCGCAAGTATGAACATAGATTGGAACATCGGGAAACTCGGATTTGATACCCGAGATGACCTTTTTCATATAGGGCAGCTCGAACTCTTCGTAGTGTGCGCGTGATATCAAGCCCGCGCCGGTGAACGCCGAGGAAATGAGCAGCGCATCCGCCCCTGCCCGCGCATGAAGTCGACCCAGCGTGGCGGCGCCGTCGCTCAGGCGATCCAGCATGGCGTGGCATTTGCCTGCGTCGTCCATCAGCGCCATGAGGCCGTTCGTATAGTCCAGCATTTCCATGAACTGGGAGAATGGAGAGAAGAATTCGGCATGAACGGCCACTTCGCCCTTCGTGAGCTCGCGCACGCGCTTGATGGTGTTGCATTCCCACGGCGGGAAGAAATCCTCGCCGCCAACGGGGGCCGGTTCGTTGCTGAACCCCCACGAGTAGGGATAGGTGATGGCGGACAGATCGTGGGGCTCCATGTAGAAGAGCTTCTCCGGATCAACTTCCTCGAAGGTCGGAAAATTGCGAACCTCCGGCTCAATGTAAACATGAGGATTGTCATCCGGCGGGGCGACGGTGAACATGCCGTTCTTCCAGTGGATGATCGTCTCGCCGCCGACATCCTCGGTTTTGACGATGTTCTTGCGCCAATCAGGATCGCGACCGGGAAGGTTGATCAGGATGCCGTCGAACCCATACCGCCGCTGGAGCTGGACGAGTGCCTGGGCAAACGCCTCTGAGTCATGCCAGATATCGACGAATGGCTGGTCGGTGTTGAGAAAATAGTGCCCCAGCGCAAGCTGGCACATCACCGGCACACGGTCCGGCGTCTTCTTCGCCATGGCCACGGCAACACGTTCACGGCTGTTCATGTTTCGACCTCCAAAACGTCATCCACAGATTTCACAGATTTAAGAACACAGAAATCGGGCAGCTTCTCAGCTGAAAGTTCGCTGCTTAGTAGAAGACTTGCGATTCCCCCGTTCCAGTCAAAGTGGCAAGTGCTTTTGATCACTCAATCCCCCCGAAAGTACACTACCCTGTATTTTCTGTGGCTGGAATTCGTTTGAGTAGGTGATCTCCGCCACAGCGGTACTCACCGGGGCCGAGTCGCTGTTTGTTCACGCATCCACCACGAAAGGTACATTCGTCCTTGGCCGTCCGATAGGGGCACCGCTCGTGCTTTTTCTCTTCAATGGTGTCGGCAATTTCGCGGAATGTGTCTTCCATTGCCTGCCACGCACGGCGCATGCGATCGACATCAGGGCTATCGTCAGGCGAATGGGTCATTGTAATTCCATTGGCCCATTGCGCCTCATGGGCATGATTTCTTGCCAGTTTGCTGGATTACTGGACGGTCAGCGACTTCGAATTCACCAGGTTGAAGTAGGGCTGGAACACGGCGAGAGCCAACAGGCCGACAGCAAACCCAAGGCAGACGATCAGCACGGGCTCGATGATGGACGTCAGCGTGCGCAGTTTGATGTCCACCTCGACGTCATAGGTGTCAGCGATTTTAAGGAGCATGGCATCCAGCGCACCAGCTTCATCGCCCACCATGACCATGTCCACGACCATGGGATCAAAGATGGGTTCGCTTCGCATGGGCTCTTCCATCTTGCCGCCGCGCTCCACTGTATCACCAACGCGCTGCAGCGTGCGCTCGACCACATCGTTGTCGGAGGTATCTGCAGTGACGCGAAGGGCTGCAATCAGCGGAATGCCCGAGGCAATCAGGCTGCCCAGCGTTCGGCTGAACCGGGCCACGTTGAGCTTGCGGACCACATTGCCAAATATCGGAAGGCGCAACAGCAACCAGTCGAACTGGCGACGGCCCATGCTGGATTTCAGGTAAAGCATGGCGACAACGATCACGCCGACAACCATGATCACCACTTTCATCCAGTTCGTGGTGACATAGGTGGAGAAATTAAGCAGCCCGCGTGTCAGGGCGGGCAGGTCATCCGGGTTTGGGTAAGCCTTCATGAGCTGTGGAAGTGCGTAGAACACCACGATGCCGATAACGATGAGCTCGACCATGAGGGCAATAAGGGGGTAAATCATGGAGCTGATGATACGACGGCGAATTTCTGATCGACGTTCAAGAAGGTCGGCCAGACGCCGCAGAGAGTCTTCCAAAATACCGCCGGCCTCGCCAGCACGGACCACGCCGACAAACGACGGCGAAAAAACCTTGCCGTGGGCCAGCATTGCCGTGCTGAGAGGCTGTCCCTCTTCCACACGCCTTGCCAGGTCCAGAGACACATTTCGAAGTGTCTTGTCCGTGCTGCGCTCGCCAAGGATGCGCAGCGATCGAAGCAGGGGAATGCCAACATCAATAAGCGTGGCAAGCTGGCGGCAGTATACGGACATCCGGTGCAGGTTGGCGCCAAAGAATCCACGTTTGCTGCCAGTGACGCCTCCACCGGCAACGCTTGGGGGACGCGGGCTTGCGCCACCAGCAGTCGCGCCGGTCTCGCGCTGCAGTTCCTCCTGCTGACGGATCTTCTGGAGGATGTCGTCCTTCAGGCTCGAACCCTTGTTTTCTTGTCCGGTTTCCTGTTCCTTGTCGGCCATGGCTGCAAAGTCCCTCTATGATGAGATGATAATAAACAAATTTAATAATATACACAAGCTCTACTGCATCACAACAGCCTTCACGACTTCCTCGGGAGTGGTGATTCCCGCGAAAATTTTCTTAATGCCCACGGCCTTCAATGTATCGCCACGCAGGGCCGCCAACTCCTCCAGCTCGGTCTCGCCGGTTCCAGCCGCAATGGCCCTGCGCAAGTCACCCGTCACCTCGACCACTTCGAAAAGCCCGGTGCGCCCCCGATAGCCGGTATTGAGGCATCGACTGCATCCCTTGCCGTGGTAAATCTTCTTTCGGGTGCCCTCGGAAACACCCAACTCCTTGAGGAGTGGTTTCGGTGCTGAGTAGGACTCCTTGCAGTCCTCACAGATCTTTCGCACAAGGCGCTGGCCAATAATGCCCGACAAGGCCGATGCAATCAGATAATGTGGTATACCCATGTGGGTCAGTGACGAGATTGCACCCACAGCCATATTGGTGTGAAGAGTTGAGAAGACCAAATGCCCGGTCAGCGCGGCCCGTATTGCCGTCTGGGCAGTATCGGCATCGCGAACCTCGCCGACCATGATCACGTCCGGATCCTGGCGGAGAGCGCTGCGCAGGCCATTTGCAAACGTGAGATCAATATTCGCGTCCACCTGGACTTGAGTGATGCCTTCGAGCATGTACTCGACAGGATCCTCAATGGTGATGATGTTCGAGCCCTCGTTGTTTGCCGTGCTAAGACATGCGTAAAGCGTAGAGGTCTTGCCACTGCCGGTGGGGCCGGTCACGAGAATCAGTCCGTGGGGCCGCAACACCATGCGCTCCATGGTCTTGTTCTGCTCAGGCTCCAGTCCGAGATCCGGCAGGCCGGTCATTACGCGACTGCTGTCGAGGACACGCATAACGATTTTCTCGCCGTAGACCGATGGGAGCGTGGAAATGCGAAAATCGTAGGACCCGTTGCGAGTTTCGAAACTGAGATGTCCATCCAGTGGACGCCGGCGCTCGGTCACGTTCATGGAGGCCAGCGCCTTGATGCGCGATGTGATGGACAGGGCCATTTCCGTCGGCGTCTTCATGACATTGTGCAGCAAGCCGTCCACCCGGTAACGCACGCGTACAGCCTCAAGTTGTGGCTCGATGTGGATGTCCGTGGCACCGATATCCACGGCGCTCTCAATGATTTGAGAGACGAGCTGAACCGCAGAAAGATTATCCACGAAGACTTCGGCAGGCTTGCGTGTCGTGTCCCCCTCAGCGACACGGGTGGCTTTCTCTCCAACACCCTCGGCGGACGTTTTCGCTGCTGGCTTGATGACACGGGGGGCTGACGCCATGGGCATGGACATAAGTGGTTTCCCGGAAGTGTCGCTTTGGGGAACGAGTGTTTCCAGCTTTGCCAGCAAGTCACTGTGGGATGCATAGATCATGGAAACTCGCTTGCCGGTCAGCAGCGTGATGGCATCTGCCAGCGAAAGATTAAACGGATCGGCCGTCCCGATTTCAAAATTGTTGTCCTGAATGGTAAGCGGCACGAACAACTGGCGCCGCATGAACTCAGTCGGGAACCGCTGCAGCAGTTCCGGCGCAACGTCGCAGGCCGCCAAATCCACCATGGGCAGTTCGATGCCGCGCTCGAGCGTCGCCACCAGGTCATCCTGGGAAATGTACTTGAGATTTTCGAGGGTCTGCGACAGCGGTGCCATTGTCACGGCACGGCTTTCGAGGGCCTTCGAGTAGTCTTCCTTCGTAATCAGGCTGTTGTATATCAGGATATCCCCGGCCAGCAGGGTGCGGTTGTCCTGCCCGAATTCCGTCTGATGATCGGCGACCGACTGCTCCACTATTTCCGGCGAGATCAACTTCTGGGCGCACAACACGTCATAAACATTGAGGGCGTTTTTCTCGGCCAGATCCAATGCCGATACGAGCGCCCCCTCCGTCATCAATTTTTGCCGGATAAGGTGATGACAAAGCCGCGCCACGTCCGGCTGGTTGGCCTTGAGCATGCTTAGAATTTCGTCCGGCAGCAGCTTGACCGCGCTTCGCAGTGTTTTCGCCATGTCGGAGGCAGTGCTGGCCTTGCCCGATTTCAGTGTCACCACGTCAAGCGTGAGGAAATCCTTTATGGCACCAAGGGAGGCCTCCTGAAACAGCACCTGACGCAGGGATTTCTCGCCCGTGGCTCCCACCTGCTTGGCAACCGCCTGCCAGTGGGTCTCGTCCAAGACACCCGCCTCGCGCAAAACCAGCGCCATCCGCAGCGTCTTGTCGTTAAGGGTCGCCGTCACTTGCGCTTCTCCTGCAGCAGAATGCGCGCTGAGCGTTTGCCCGCCGTATTCAGGAGAAACATAGCTTCCATGGTATCGCGCGCCTTGCCCCCCGCGCCCGGCATCAGCGCCACGACCTTGACCATTGTGTCGCCATCGCGGGCGTGAAGCGCTGGAGCCATATAATTGTCCGCAGGCGCAAGGCCCGTGGTCACCGTAACTTCAATGGGCTGGCCGGGACCGACCTTTTCCGCAGGCACCGGGACGGTCCTTTCCGGTCCCTTGATGTCCGCGCCGGGAATGTCGCCCGCTTCCAATCGAACTGCGGCGTTTTCAATGGCGGCTGCCAGCCTGAAGTCCGTCACATCGAACTGCACCACGTGGTGTGTCACATCTGCCGCAGTCGCCGCGCTCATTACGAGAATCGTGAGCACAGCCAGCACGCCAATGGCTGCCAGCAGGGCAAATCCGCTGTGTGTCCTAGCCAGAGTCTTCATCAGGGCACCGCCACGGCGGAGGTGAATGTGAACCCGAGGTTACGCCCCGAGCCATCCTTCGCATCCGCAAAATTCTTGAAGGTTGGCCGGTTTGGCCACACGCGCACCGCAAATTCCACAAGCCGGGGCGTTGCGGAAGCGTCGGCCTTCCAAACGGCATCTGTTCCCTTAAACTCCGAGGCATAGCGGAATGAGATTTCGCTCTGGTAGCGATCCGTATTGCTACCCAGCGGCTTGCTGCGGCCGCCTTCGCCTTCGGCCGAAGTATTCTTCAACATCACGTGCCTTGAACCTGCACTGGTGCCGTTTGAAATGCCGCAGAGGATTTCCTCGGCACTCGTGCCGAGCGCGAGTGAAAGTACAGTCAGTTCTCCGGCAGTGAACTTATCCGTTTTTGACACTTGGGGTGCGACGGTCTTTGCGGCTGTCGCCGTGGTCTCGCCGCCGGCCGCGGCGTCCTGCCCCGCACCACCTGACGCCAATTCGCCTGCCGGGAGGCGAAAGCGGATAATGCGCTCCACCATGCGGCCAATCACAAGGCCCTCGCGGTGCAATTCCTGCTCCATCAGCAACCGGTCGGCCTCGCGCTGGGTTTCGATGAACGCGCCCAGGATCAGCCCGAAAACAACGGTTCCAATTCCGACGACGACAATAATTTCCACGATGGTAAAGGCGCGTCGCGCTGCGCCGAAAATCTTTCTCATGCGCCGCCTCCCCCCTTGGGGATTAACACCCAGCCACCAATACGCGCCACGGGGCCCTTGTTGCCAGCGGGGCCGGATTGGGATACGTCAACCCGCACGTACACACGATTCTTGTTAGCCGGGTCGGGCCGCAATCCCGCGCGCCACACATACTTCGCGTTCTGTTCAAACGCTTGCGGACCATCCGCGGGCAGGTTCAAATCCTCGCCCTCCGCAGCGGACAAGCCGGAAATGGCTGCAGCCAGTGCCGGGCCCGAGGCTCTCAGTTCCTCGAACTTCAACTCGCCCAGTCCTGCAGCCTGCATTTTGATTTCGGCAAGCGCCGCCGATCCCCGCGAACGCAGCAACAATTCGGCAATCCCGAATATCCCTACGCTCAGAACCGCGAGAGCGACCAGCACTTCTATGAGAGTAACCGCACGCCTTGGTGACAAAGTTTTCATCGCAAACTCGCAACAATGGTGGGTAACGCTGTACTAACGACTGAGAGACATGGTTCCACGAACGATAGCTGTCAAAGCGAAACTGACGCGCGGCGCATTTCAGCTGCTTTGCGCCGCCTTCCTGCTGCTTGGCGCAGAACCCCGCTCATCTTCTGCTGTCGGGGACGCCCCAACGTCCGCACCGTTCCGCATCGGCTACCTGCGTGGCGATCCCGAGGCGCCTCTTGATTCAGGCGTCTTTTTTCGACTGCGCGAGTATCTGCTTGCCCGTCCGCCCATCCGTGACGCCGTCACCAGTGGCGCCGTGTCGGACATCGTACTACTGGCGTCCGATTCACACCAGGATCTCATCCAGCGGATGGATCAGAACGAGTTCGACCTGGTCTTCTGCTCGTCCATTGATTATGTGACGCAAACGGGCGACTACGAGGCGATCTACCAGCTGCGCCGCTCGAAACGCGACCGTTTTGATCCGCGGGGCAGCCGCGTCTTCCATAGTGGCGTTATCTTCGTGAACAACCGCAGCCCACTGTTCTCCGGGGATATAACGCCCGCGCGGCTTGCGGACTATTTTCAGCGTCGGGAAATCGCCATGGTTGGGAGCTTCAGCGCCGCCGGCTATGTGTACCCCCGGCTCAAGATCGCCAGCCTCACCACCGGCACCGCCGATCTCGCAGTGCGCTTCTGCGACACGCCGGAGGAGGTCGTGAAGTACGTCATCAACGGTGTTGTGGAAGTCGGGGCGGCCGACAACGGCGTCATCGAGGAGGTTCTTTCCAGCAAAAAACTAGACTCTGAATTGGCGAAACTGGTTCGCGTGGTCATCGAGACAGACAATATTCCCACGGACCCCGTTGCCCTGCGCCGCAAGTGGCTGCCCCGCAATAGTGACCTGGGCCGCGAAATCCGAGACGGCATCCGCCAGTTCTTTGCGCGCGACAAGCAGCTCCCGCAGCTACAGGCCTCGTCCAGCGAGAAATTCGAGGATTTGCGGCAGAACTTGGTTCTGTTCCGCGCATTGCCTCGTTAGCTCAGCGAATCTCCCCTTGAAACCTCCCACGACGGCTTCCACCTTGTCTCCCCATGAGCTTAAATGAAGAACTGAAAACCACCGAGGACGCTGCTCTAGCGAAGATCGGCGCTGCCGGGGACGTGGCCGCCTTGGAGCGCGTTCGGCCCGAAGCCCTTGGCAAAAGCAGTGCCCTGCGCGGTTTCCTGCGCCAGCTTGGAAAGTTGCCCGCCGAGGAGCGCCCTGAAGCGGGACGCGTTATCAACGAGGCCCAGGCGCGGGTCGAGGCCGCCTTTGAGGAGAAGCTTGCCACCCTGCGCGACGCCGAACTGGCGCGACGCCTGGACACGGAACGCGTGGACGTCACGATGCCCCCACCGCGGCCCATCACAGGAAGCCTCCATCCTCTCACGCTCACCCGACGTGAGGTGGAACGGATCTTCATCAGCATGGGCTATGAGGTCGCCGAGGGCCCCGAGATTGAAACCGAGTATAACAACTTCGACGCCCTTAATATTAAGGCCGACCACCCCGCACGGGATATGCACGACACCTTCTATCTGGATACGCCCGCGGGTGGAATTCTCCGCACCCATACGTCGCCGGTTCAGATCCGCTACATGCTTAAGCACAAGCCGCCGTTGGCTATTATAGCGCCTGGACGGGTATTTCGCGTGGACGACGTAGACGCGACTCACTCGCCGGTGTTTCACCAGGTGGAGGGGCTGCTCGTGGACAAGAAGGTCTCCATGGCCCATCTGAAAAGCACTCTCATTGAGTTCCTGCGGGCACTTTATAGCGATGATATCGAAATTCGGTTCCGACCCAGCTACTTCCCGTTTACGGAGCCCAGTGCCGAAATTGACATGAAATGGCGCAGCGGTAAGGGTGATACATGGTTGGAAATGGGCGGCGCCGGCATGGTGCACCCGAATGTGCTGAGGAACGTGGGAATCGACCCGGCGGAGTACAGCGGTTTCGCCTTTGGCTGCGGGCTGGAGCGTCTCGCCATGCTTCGCTACGGCCTAAGTGCCATGCGCCCCCTGTACGAGAACGACATCCGCTATTTGCGGCAGTTTCGTTAGCCCCAGCGGCCAGCCCTTACCCACGGCTCGTGGCGGAAATAATCCTTGCGCTGCCCCGAATTTTGGGGCCTTTCTCCGGGTTAGATAATTGACAGCAGTGTTTTTAGCCGGGGATACTACACGCCCGGGATTTGATGCTGTCTATAAAACGATTGGGAAACCGTACGACAGAATGCAGATGGTATCGCTGAAAGTTCTAACCACCCGTTGCCTGATTCTCGGCTGTTGCCTCGCGTTTCTTGGCACAGTGCTGTCAGCAAACGCGGCCGAGGCGGACCTAAACGTAAAGTCCACGCGCGGCGCCTCCAGCAAGTATATGAGCTCCCTCAACGGCGGCGAGCCAGTACAGCAGCTCGTGCAACCGTCGCGACGGATTGAGGCTTCCGCTGCGGAACACCCCCTGTTCAAGTCGCCCTACATTGGCGAGGAGGACCGCGTTGTCGCCACCACCAAGTACGGCAAGGTGACGGCCCGCGATCTCTACCTGTGGATCCTCGCAAGCGAATCGAAAACACCGGCCTTTATCCTCGAACAGTACGACAGGTCCAAACTCAAGACCGAGCGCGAGAAACTGGCAAAACGCATTCAGAAGGAAATCGAGGATTACGTCTTTACCAACTACGTGATTCCAAAACTCGTTGGCACACCGGAATGCACCATGAATGGCGCCTGGAAGGAATATGTGTATTCCCTTCCCGGTTACCAGCTGGCCTATTTACGCTGCATCGTGAAGCCGCTCGTCGTCATCCAGCCCGCTGACCTTATCAAGTACATGCAGGAGCACAAGGCCGAGGTGGCCAACACGACGCGCTGGCGCACACGATACATTTTCATAGAATCGGACGAGAAGGGCACCATCGAGGATCGCCTCGCTGCCGAGGAACAGGCAAAGGGCATCCGTGACCGTATCGCTTCGGGTGAAATCAGTTTTGCGGACGCTGCGAAGGAAAACTCCCAGGCCGCCAGCGCCGAAAATGGCGGCGAGATCCCCCCCTTCAAAAAGGGTGAGCTGTTCTTCCTATACGAAAACGCCGCAGCCAGCCTGCAGCCGGGTGAAATCAGCGAGGTATTTCGCGGACCTAACGGTCTTTATATCGTCCAGTTGCTCGAAGTGCTGCCTGCCGAGGAGCCGACCCTCGATAACCCAGATCATGCAAAACGAGCCGAGGAGGCAGTGCTGTGCAAGACGCTCCGCGGTCAGTATGATTTTGAATCGGAACAACTTTTCAAGAAGCGCCTGATCGACATGCGCAACAATCGGTGGGATGAGCGCGCCTGCGATGAGCCCATCGGCCAGGTGGACAGCTTTAAGCTCGTGAAGCAGCAGTTCCAGGAACTTTTCCCCGAAATTGAGGATGAAAACCTTGTCCGCCGTGACGACCTGATCAGCCAGCACCTGCGGGCCATCCTCGAACGCGAGGCCATGGCCCAGGAAGTGCGCGAAGAAGGATGGGAACAGGATTGCGATTTGCAGCGCATGAAGACGATGGCCGCCAATCGCGTGAAGCGCGACTGCTTCCTGAATTCCTTGTACTGCAACCTGAAGGTGGACGAGGCAAAGGTCCGTTCGTTCTGGGCAAACAATCCGGAACTTTTTACGCCACTTATGATGAAGCGCGTCGTGAAGATTACCCTGACCCCCACCAACCTCGCCCCCGAGCCAAAGCAATTGCAGGATGAATTGGCGACTGTCCTTGCCGATGCCACGGGTGGGGACGCGGTTACCATTCCGACGCCCTCCCCTGACGATGAAAAACCCAAGGCTGGGCAACCCAAGAAGGGTCCGCAGCGGCCCCAGGATAACCAGCCTGCAAAGTATGCGGTTCCTGGCTTCAAGGGTCGCGGCGGCGCGGGAGATCCAGAATCAGCCGCGGGCGGCGTGAAGAAGTCCTACAACACCGAGGATTCGGCGAAGTCTCCGGCGGTGGAAAACGGCGGCACCGGAAAGAGTGGCGATCTGAAATTGCAGCCGGGCCAACCGATGATTGGGATTGGCAATTCGGCCATGTTGCTGCCGCCAGCGCGCCGCCCCCTTGTGCCGCCGCTGCCGTTGACCTACTTCAAGCGGCTGGATCCCACAAAATTCCGCGAAACAGTCCTCAAGTATCAAAACGGCGACTACGTCTTGCGCTATGATGACTACGGGTTTATCTACCTCGAAGACCGCCCCGAGATCCCGAAAGGCGTGCGTCAGGTGCCTGTTGGCAGCTACAGTGCGCCGATACCGGCGGGCAACGCCGCTGTCAGCTACTACATCGAAGAAGGACGCAAGCTCGACAAACCCGGCTTTGCCGACGTGAAGACCTACGCCTACTCCGCGTATCGCCAGATGACCGTCGATAAAGAATTCCAAAACGCCTATAAGGACGGCGTCGCGGGTGCGGACATCGAGTTCAAGTTTTAGTCTGCAACCGCCATCCGCGGATCAATGATGGCGTATAGCACATCCACTACGACGTTGAAGCCGATGAGCAGGGCACTATAAAACAGCGTGACACCCATGATGACCGTGTAGTCGCGGTCATTGATGCTTGATACGAAGAATTTCCCAAGTCCCGGGATGCTGAAAATGTCTTCGACAACAAAGCTCCCGGTCAGCAACGCCGCAAGCAGCGGCCCCGCGTAGGTTACTGCCGGCAGCATGGCATTGCGCAGTGCATGGCGAAAGAAGACGCCCGACGGTGGAAGCCCCTTGGCGCGAGCCGTCCGCACGTAGTCCTCGTCCAACACTTGCAGCATGCTGGACCGCACCAGCCGAGCCACAAATGCCACTGGAAAACCCGCCAGCGCGACAGCAGGCAGCACCACCTGCCAGGGACTTTCGCCCCACCCCGCAGCCGGTGCAATTTGCCAGCGATAGCTGAAGACGTATTGCAGGAGTGACGCAATAATGAAGCTCGGTGCCGACACTCCCAATACCGACGCCATCATAAGCATACGATCCGTCAGTCGCGCCCGCCGAAGCGCCGCGGCCACGCCAAGCGGAACGCCTATACCAAACGCAATGAGGAACGCTGTCGCGCCCAGCAGGGCGGATTTGGGGAAACCGTCCTTGATAATATCGTTCGTAGTCCGTGCGTCGCTCGTGAAGGAGGGACCCAAGTCCAGTTTGGCCAGCCCGGCCATGTAATCGGCGAATTGCCGCCACACGGGCTGATCCAGCTTGTAGCGGCGCAGGATGTTCGCCTCGACCGAAGGTGGCAGCGATCGCTCGCTGCTAAACGGACCTCCCGGTATGGAATGCATGAGGAAAAACGTGGCTGTGGCGATGACCAACAGCGTCGCCAGTGAAAACGCCACTCGCCGCCCTATGCGCGCCAGCACGGTCTGCCCCTAGTAGATCTCGTAGTCAGACACAGCCGAGGTCTCGGTGAGCCGGTAGATTGTGCTGTTGGTCACATCGGAATCCGTGTATTGACAAACATAAAGCTGGCCATCCTCATCCTGCCCAAAGGAGGAAATGAGATAAGGAGTGTCTAACAGGGTGCTTCGGCTGAAAACTCCGGGGGAGGTCTCCGTGAGCATGAAAATGACACCGGAGCAATAATCCGCAAAAATGTATTTCCCATTCAACAATGGGTACTTGGTGCCCCGATAGACATATCCTCCGGTGATGCTGCAATGCCCGGGCGATTCGCTGTGGGTGTAGGTGGCTATGGGCATCGTGAGGCCTGCTGACGAACACCCCACCGACGGGTTGTAGCAGGCGTTCCCCTCCATAATGCGCCAGCCCATGTTGTTTCCCAACCCGACAATATCCACTTCCTCGACCGTGCCCTGGCCCACATCGGCAACAAACAGGCGATTGCTGCCGCCGGGACGGCTGTCGAAGGAAAATCGCCAGGGATTGCGAAGGCCATAGGCATAAATCTCGTCAGCGCCAGCGACGCCCACAAACGGGTTGGTCGCGGGAACACCGTAAGGGGTGGAGGTCGTACTGTCCACGTCGAGACGAAGCATCTTGCCGAGCAGCACGCTTGTGTTTTGGGCGTTATTAGAGGTGTCGCCAGCCCCCCCGCCATCGCCGGTGCCGGCATAGAGATAGCCGTCCGGCCCAAACGCCATGCAACCACCGTTGTGGTTGGTGTTGGTGGGATGCGCTATAGTGATGATGGTGGTCGTTGCCGTATCCGCAACATCCGGATTACTGGCGTTCTGTCGGTACTCCGCAATTCGCAGATCCCCGCTTGTTACGACGGTGTAATAAACAAAGAAACGCCGGTTGGTGGAAAACTGGGGGTGAAACGCAATTCCAAGCAGGCCCCGCTCACTGCCGGCACTGGAACTCGTTGAAATCAACGCACTAACATCCAGATAAGGAGTGCCCAACAAGGACCCTGTAAGCGGTCCTGTTTTCTTCCAAATCAGAATCTTGCCGGTTCTCTTCTCCAGTATGAAGAGCCTGTTGGAGCCGTCGCCGGCGGGACCACACCACACGGGCCTGTTTACTCCCGTGATCATGGACGTGAGAACAATGGTTTGGGCTTGCGAGCTTGAAACCAAAGCCGGCAGGAGCATCGCTCCAACCGTGAGGAAGCGTAACAGGTTTTTCATGACAATTCCTTCCACGAATCCATGACCGCGCGACCGGATAATTGGTCGGCCGATTGCCCGGACATGGATGCGATTGGCGAGTAATATGCTTGAGGCACCGCCTACTATAGTCGGATGCAAGGCTATGGCAAGTGGATTGTCGTCCGAACGGGAACATCTCGAATTGGGTTGATTGAACCTGTAACCGCCACGCTATGCTCCTGACCATGGCCTACGAAGAAATCAGCGACCCTTTTCAGCGCCTTGTGCGCATTATGACGAGGCTGCAGGAGCCCGGCGGCTGCCCTTGGGATTTGGAGCAGACCCACGAGTCCCTTAAACCCTACATGATCGAGGAGTGCTATGAAGCACTCGATGCGATTGACCGGGAGGACTACACGGACCTCACCGAGGAACTCGGTGACGTCCTGCTACAGGTGCTTTTCCATTCCGTTCTGGCCGCGCGATTTGGGCGCTTCCAGATTGATGACGTCATTAACACCGCTGCCAACAAGATGGTGGGGCGCCATCCCCATGTCTTTGGTGATGTTGAAGCGCGAACGGCGGGGGAGGTCCTCCAAAACTGGGAGCGGTTAAAAGCCGCCGAGCGGGCAGGTAAAGGCACGGACAACACGAAGACGGAAGCACCACCGTCAATTCTGTCCGGTGTGCCGACGGCTCTGCCTGCGCTGCTAAAGGCGCAGCGCATCCAAGAGAAGGCAGCGCGGGTTGGATTCGAGTGGGAGAATCCGTTTCAGGTGCTCGACAAGGTCGAGGAAGAGGTGAAAGAACTGCGAGCGGCACTCGCGAATAACGATTCAGTTCACGCAAGAGAGGAGATTGGAGACCTGATTTTCTCCATCGCAAACCTGGCGCGCTTTCTAAAAATTGATGCCGAAGAATCCGTGCGCCAAACTGGCGAGAAATTTCGCCAGCGCTTCCAACATATCGAAAAGCGTGTTCACGAACTGGGGCAGAACCTGCAGGACATGAGCCTTGATGAGCTTATGGGGCTTTGGGTGGAAGCGAAGGAGAGAACGACAGGTTAGGTGCCGGAAGAATCTTGTCCACGGATTTCACAGATTCCGACGAATCACATTTTATGGCTGGGATCAGGGCGCCAATTGCGGGTTCCGCGCAAATCTGCGTAACCTATGGATTGGCCAGCCTAAGCCACCGGTGCTGCAAGACTCGTTCGTCGGGGCTGGTCGGTGTCGTCATAGAAGAAATTACGGCGCCGGGGCTCAAAGCCAGCGTCGCGCACCAGTCGCTCAATCTCCGGTCCATCCATGGAATAGGTGGTTCCCGCTGAACTGACCACATTTTCCTCGATCATTGTACTTCCCATGTCATTGCAGCCAAAAAACAGGCTCAACTGCCCGATCTTTTCGCCCTGCGTGACCCACGAGCTTTGGATGTTATCAATATTGTCGAGATAAAGCCGCGCGATGGCGGTCGTCTTAAGGTACTCGTGGCTGCCAACGGTCTCGCACTGCAGAGGCAGCTCCGGTGACTTCTGATAGGTCCAGTCAATGAACGCTGTGAACACACCCGTTTCGTCCTGCAAATCGCGGATCCGCTGCAAGTGCTCCACACGTTCTTCAAGAGTTTCAATGTGTCCCAGCATCATGGTGGCGCTGCCACGCAGGCCGATTTCGTGGCCCACGCGCATCACGGAAAGCCATTCGTCTGTAAGAACCTTGTTCTTGGTGAGCGCCTTACGAACGCGGTCCACCAGAATCTCGCCGCCCCCGCCGGGAATCGAATCAAGCCCCGCTTCATAAAGCCGCGTCAGCACGTCCTTCAGCGACATCTTGTTGATCTTGGCGAACCAGAAAATCTCAGGGGGCGAGAAGGCATGCAGGTGAATGCCAAACTTCTCCTTCAAGTGCCGCAGCATCTCCTCGTACCACTCGATCTTCAGGTTGGGATGTAAACCGCCCTGCAGCAGAATTTGGTGACCACCGAGGGCAATGGTCTCCTCCACCTTCCTGTCGATTTCCTCGATGGGGAGGACATAAGCCTTTTCCTTATCCCAAGCCTTGGCATAAAAGCCGCAGAAATCGCAATCGGCTGCACAGACATTCGAGTAGTTGATGTTGCGCTCTATAATGTACGTAACCACAGGCTCGGGATGCTTGCGTAAGCGCACCTCATGGGCCGCGGCGCCCAGGGCCGTCAAGTTGTTCGAACGAAACAGCTCGAGGGCATCTTCATTGGTAAGGCGGCCGCCGTCCGCGGCCTTGGCAAGTATGTCGTTTACGTTCATGGTTCTGGATATCGAAGGTTCATATACCGCGCTGGCACGCTGCATTCATGGGCGCCCGGCCACCCGAATCACCGCTTTCGGCACACGCTGGGCCTCAACGTCGGCCAGTGCCTCGGCCGCAAGCTCTAAGGGGTATTGCCAAGCTGCGAGCCTATGCCAGGGCACGCCTGCGCCGTGGCGCGCCATGGCCTGCACAGCGCCATGAAAATGGCTGTAGTCCGAACCCCAGCAACCACGTACATCGAGGTGCTTCCTGTTGATCATGGTGTGGGGATTGATCTCAACGTTGCCGCAGTCCGTGTACTGCCCCACGATTACATACGTTCCCTGATCGCGCGTTAGTGTCATACCCTCAGGAATGGCCGCAGGGTTCCCGGTTGCCTCGATGGTGACGTCGGTACCGCGACCTCCGGTCATATCGCGAATGCGACGCGTGCGCTCTTCGGCGGTTGTCGCCGTCAATGAAATCGTCTCGTCCGCTCCCATGGCCTTTGCAAGGGTCAACCGGTCAGCGGGAGCGCCAATGACGATGATCGTCCCGGCTCCCGAAATCCGCGCGAAGGCAACCGCGCTCAGGCCAACCGGTCCGCTTCCCTGCACGAGAACGGCGTCATTCATGCGAATTCCAGCCCGCTGCACCGCGTGAAACGCCGTCGGCGCACCGCATCCGCCGCCGATAAAAGTTTCGGGGGAGAGTTTCTCCGGAATACGGATCGTCTTGACGCCCGGCTTCAGATAAACTCGCTCACTCCACCCTCCAAGCAGCCCGTCGCACGAAGAATAAGTTATACCGTAAACCTTGCGGCTTGGACACCGCGTCGCTGCCTTGGCAACGAGACAGTAATAACAGTTTCCGCAGGTTTCGTGCACATCGAGAAACGTCACCATGTCGCCCGGAGAAAAAGCATTACCCTCCATATCGGTAACGCTACCCGAAATCTCCATAATGCGACCGATACTCACATGGCCCGGAATAATCGGGTAAGGCACCCCTGCCAGTCGCCCGTGGCTAAGATGCACGTCCGTCCCGCACACTTCCGCAAATAGCGGCTCCATGAGCATCGCTCCGGGCTCGAGTGTCGGCGCGTCGTACTCCGTCAGGGCGACCGGTGTACCGGGACCTTCCATCACGGCGGCACGATAGCGTACCGGAGTCAAAGAGCTGCCATCCAGACAATCATAACGCGATGGTCAAATTGCGATTGGCGACTGGCAACAGGGAAAACGCATACAGTGTTGGCCAACAACAACCGAAGTCTACTTGCCGATGCCCTTTAGGGCCCCGGTTGTTTCAAACAGGCGCTTGAGCAGACCTTCGACCGCCTTTGCCGCAATTTCATTGGTGAAGTTGCCCTGGGCGTCAAAGGCATCCTGGATTCGAGGCACATAGACAAAAGGCGTCGGGACCACGATAACATTCAAGATGACGAGGATCTGGCGCAGGTGGGCCTGGGCCAGGACGGTCCCGAATGCTCCGACAGTGCCACCCATGATGGCCGCAACCTTGCCGCTCCACTTGTTACCACTCGTGGAAGCCCAGTCGATGGCGTTCTTCAGCACACCGGAAATGGAATTATTGTACTCCGGGGTGACGATGACAACGGCATCGGCCCACTCCACAGCTTCGCGAAATTTCGCCACCGCCGGGGGAAAACCCGCCGCCTCCACGTCCGCATTGTAAACTGGCAGGTCAATCAGGTCATGGATCCGGATGTCCTCGCCCAGTGACTTCGCAACTCCGGCCGCGTGGGCCAGCAGCTTCTTGTTGTAGGAATCCTTGCGCAAACTTCCGGCGATGCCGAGGATGTTCATGGGGGGAGTCTCCTTCGGTGATGTAGGTACCGCGCCCCAGGGGGCGCATGGTGTCAGTAAATAATCTTGTTGAGAGGGTATTCGATGATGCCCGTGGCTCCAGCACGCTTTAAGTCGGGAATCAATCGCTTAACGAGCTTCTCCTCAATGATCGTTTCAAGAGCCACCCATTTGGGGTCGTGCAGACTTGAGACCGTAGGCGATGTCAGTGCTGGCAGTACTCTTAACAGCGTATCGAGTTTCCTACGCTCAACGTTCATCTTCAACCCGACCTTCCCCTCGGCCTCAATGGCGGCGGACAGCAGCATGGCAATGCTTTCAATCTTCTGCTTCTTCCAAGGGTCCTTCATGGCCTTGGGGTTTGCAATCAGCTTGGTCCACGATTCGAGGACCGTGTCGAGAATGCGGTACTTGTTTGCGCGCAGCGAACTGCCGGTTTCCGTGACCTCGACAATGGCGTCGCACAGGTCGGGGGCCTTTGCTTCCGTGGCACCCCAGCTGAATTCGACCTCGGCCTTGACCTTGTGTCTTGCCAGGTAGTCACGGGTGATATTTACAACCTCGGTGGCAATCCGCTTGCCACGCAAATCCTTGACCGACTTAAACGGGCTGGATTCGGGGACCGCCAGCACCCAGCGCACGGGGCGCATGGATTGTTTCGCGTAAACAAGGTCGGCCACCTCGACGACTTTGGAGCGATTTTCGGCGATCCAATCGAGCCCGGTCAGGCCGACATCGAAGATTCCCTCCTCGACATAGCGCGACATTTCCTGCGCCCGAATCAGCAACCCGGTAATTTCGTCATCATCACATGAGGCCGAATAGGAACGCGTCCCAACGGCAAAATTGAATCCGGCCTTGCGAAACAATGCCAGTGTGGAATCCTGCAAGCTGCCCTTCGGCAGGCCGATTTTCAGGATGTTTTGCGAATCATTTCGTTTTGTTGCCAGGGGACTCCTCCGTAGCCACTTTGCCTTTGATCGTCACCGGCGTACCTATTCGAACAAGCGCATATAATTCCTCAACGTCGGCATTCGTCATGGCTATGTAACCATTCGTAATTGGCTTGCCCAGCACCTCGGGGGTCGCCCCGCCATGGATTCCGAGGTCCTTGGAAATCTCAATCCAGCGGTCGCCGAGGGGATTTGCCGGGTCGCTTGCCTTGACGACACTGTTGGACTCCAGGTTGGTGAAATCCCTCCCCTTTTCCGATTTAATGGTAATCTTGTAATCCTTGGCGGGAATCCGCGCGTCTGTCTTATTGATAGCTATCTTGTACTTCTTGAAGAAGTTCGGCCCGTTTCGGACGATAAGCACGCGTTTCGTCTTGTCCACCACGATGGAGATGTCCAGCCGCGGAATCTTGATTTCCGACCCCACGCTCAATGCCTTGGGGTTGATCCCGTTAATGCCGACGATCAGATCAATGGGCGCCTTGAATTGCCGCTCCAACTTCCAAAGGTTATCGCCCTTTTTGATGATATAGGTCTCGACGTCCGCACCGCCCTCTCCGGATTTGAGCGCCTTCATGTTCATGTCGCCGAGAATGAACTCGGCTTCGTCCCGCGCCGGTGAGTCCTTGCGCTTCAGTACCACGTCCAGGTTCTTGCGCGCCTGCGGAATGTCGCCGGCATCAAAGCTGATCTTCGCCAGATAATAGAGTGCGAAATCCACGGCGTCCGAGTCCGGGTAATTCTCGAGGATCTTCAGGCAGATTTCCCTGGCTTCGGCGGGCTTCGCCGTGACCTCCATGGCATAGCGCGCCTGGTAAAGCATCGCGTCCGGCATGTAGTTGCTGCTGGCATACTTTGCCTGGATTTTCTGGAACCATGGCATGGCCTGCGTCATGCGTCCCGAGCTGTAATAGGATTTTCCGAGCAAATAGGCCGACCGCGCCGTGCCGCCATCCTGCTCGATGCGCTGGAGCAACTGGATCGCGTCGTCGTATTCGTTGAGGGCGATTTTCTCCTCGGCCTGGGTGGCGACCCGCTTCAACTTGCCAAGCTTGTTCTGCTGCATGATAAAAGACGCGCCGCCGGCCAGCGCCGCCGCCACAATGGCAAAAACCACAAGAATGACCATCAGCCGCTTCATCTTAACACCCAACCTTCATCCGCGAGAACTGTCCGGCACGCCCGGGGGCTGTGCGTTCACCGGACTCACAATCTGACAAGCAACCATCACGCATGTTCCGCGCCCAATCTGCAAGCGCGAATCGTGCCGCTATTGCGTGCATCTTGATTGGCTCGGGGCCAATTTCATGGTCCGGCCCAAACCGCCATGGCACCGGGCCCGTTTCGAGCCCGATCGAGAGGATCGAGGCCCTCACTGCTCCAGAACCTGCCCCCATTCCCTTGAACCGGCGTTGCCACCGCGCGGGCCGGGTGATTCCATCGCGCCGGAACCGCCCCCCCCGTCGAGGGAGGGGCGCCCCCGGCTTTTCGCCAGGCGCTGAAGTTCGCATTCCCATGCAACTGGGAGGGTTGCCAGACAGTTGCCGGCGGGGGTGTGCAAAGCGGATACCCCCCAGAACCACTTCCGTGGCCCCGTGGACCTGCCCTTAGGATTTTGGTGACGCAAAGCAAACGACGGCCTCTGAATTCCTGTGCGGGTCTGGAACCCCGCAACCGGCTGATTTCAGCCACTTGTCAAACGTTTTAGGCCGGGGAATTTTTTTGGGCGATTTTTTAAGTGGAGTATTTTCAAGCAACGATACGGATTAAATAGGTTTTATTTCCTCCTTTTTGTCAGGGCAAAGACTGGACACGACCGCAGGATGGACAGGATTCTGACTGCTCTGAGGGGTCAGGGGGGTCAGGGGGCTCAGGGGGCTCAGGGGGGGTTAACCGGTTTGGCGATCATCATGAAAAGACCCTACCACAAGGGCAACCGGCTTGCCTATTCCCTTACAGCCGCTTAGAACCTCTTCCAGACCCATGAAATGAAGTTGCTGAAATCGAAGTGGGCGAAATTGAGCGGGGGGCGAGCGATTGGGAAGGATGGGTGCTTAATTTGGCGTGTCGGCGCGCCGTCCAATTTATTGGGGATTGCGTAATTCGTCCCGGAAATTCGAAATTTTACCCGTCCCAGTTTTCCCCAGTTTTCCCCAGTTTTCCCGTCCCAGTTTTCCTCCAGTTTTCCTCATTTTTCCTTATCATGGACGTCCCCGTTTTTGAAATGTTTTGCATGATCCAATCGGGGTTCTTCAACAGCCCTCCTGTCCCGACTTTATGACTCTGTTGCCGCGTTGTTCAATTAATTTGGGGGGCGACCGGTCTCAAAATTCCGAAATTCGTCGTCCCCGAGATTCGTTGCTGAAACTTCTCATGGGAGGGCAGATCACCCGTCTCTATCAATTTTTGACTTGCCATCTTCGAGAGCATTTGCGACACTATAATCGTTGGTGACAAATTTAGAATCGATAAATAGAAACCAGCGAATGTGGGCCAGAGACGAACTTCAGTAGTCGCATGGGTGACCGTCGGTTCAGGGTGGACAGAGCCGCAGACCTGCAGCTCAAGGCTGCCATCAAAACCCTTATCGAGGGATAAATGACAACAATACTAATTGTTGATGACAGCGAATCCAATCGTCTAACCCTTCGTTCCACAATTGAGTGCGAAGGTTATTCCATTGTTGAAGCAGAGGATGGGGAGGCGGCACTTGCGGTCTTAAATGGGGGGAGAATTGACGCTGTCATTTCGGACATCCTCATGCCTCGACTCGATGGATACCAGCTTTGTCGTCACATACGCTCCGTAAGCCCACTTCCGAATGTGCCGATAATAATTCATAGCCCAATGGACGCCGAAGGACAAGACATTGAACTTGCTTTGAGGCTCGGTGCCGACAGGGTGTTGTCCAAGCCTTGTTCCGCAGTCGAAATTCGGCAAGCCCTGCGTGATGTTTTGACCGATCCTGAATGCAAGCGGGACCGAAATTCCCGCAAAAGCAACCCCGATGAACTTCTGGAATTCAAGAGCGAGTACAGCATTCGTCTCATTGCCAAACTTGAGCAGAATAACATCGAGTTGATGGAAGCTCAGAAGAGACTTGTCAGGCTTACAGATGAGCTTACTCATCAGACTGAAGAACTTCGCGAAAGCGAATCGCGGTTCCGCCAGCTTGCGGAGAATATTAGCGAAGTGTTCTGGATTGTTGATGCGACCACGGCACGGTCCGTTTACGTGAGCCCGGCTTGCACGACAATTTGGGGAATAGACGGGGAAGTTCTGACAAATGGTATGGAAAGTTGGATTAACACCGTCCATCCTGACGACCGCCATAGGATTCGTAAAGCCATTGCAGAGCGATTGGAGACTGGGGTCTTCGACCAGGAATATCGGATTATCCACGCTGACGGAACGATTCGCCATATTCACGATCGCGGCTTTCCGGTTTACGATGATGCCGGAACAATAGTCCGTTTTGTGGGCCTGGCGAATGACGTGACTCGCGAGAAGGTGCACGCAGCTCAGCTCAGCGAATCACGGGAGCAGCTGCGGGCTCTTGCGATGAAATTGCAGAATGCACGTGAAGCGGAGCGCCAGCTCATAGCCCGTGAGGTTCATGGCGAGCTCGGTCAAAGACTCACGGCCCTGTACATGGATCTCGTGTGGGTCAGAAAGAAGCTTCCTGTTTCTTGCAGTGCCCTTGCTAAGAAGCTTACTGCGATGGCCGAATTGGTCGATAACACGACAGAGTCTGTGCAGCGAATCTCGTTTGAAATGACCCCATCCATCTTAAACGATTTGGGCTTAAGAAGTGCTATCGAATGGCAAGCAAATGAATTTCACTCCCGTACTGGAATTTGCTGCAAATTAGATTGCCCACAAGCAGAATTAAGCGTGGCGGCGGCGGCCTCATTAGCGACCTTCCGGATACTTCAGGAGACCCTGACGAATGTGGCAAGGCATTCATGCGCCACCGAAGTGACCATATCGCTTTTTCAGTCACAATTTGATCTCCAAATGACCGTTCGTGATAATGGGGTGGGAATCCGGGAGGCCGAGATGATTGACTCCCGTTCGCTTGGATTGTTGGGGATGCGAGAAAGGGCTGCCAATCTTGGCGGCTCGATAAAGTTCACCGGATTGCCCGGAGCGGGAACAGAGATACTTTTGGTAATACCCACCGTGATAGGGATTAGTAATGATTAGAATCCTGATCGCCGATGATCATCCCATTGTCCGAAGTGGTTTTAAGCAGATACTAATGGATTATCCCGATATTGAAGTGGGCGGGGAGGCGGAGAGCAGCCAACAAGTCATTCAATTGCTAACCACCAGCAGGTGGGATGCCGTTGTCCTGGATATTAGCATGCCCGGTCGTGGGGGGTTGGAGACTTTGGTGGAGATAAAGCGCCTCACCCCCCGATTGCCAGTACTAATCCTAAGCATGCACCCGGAATCTCTATACGGAATCAGGGCGCTTAAAGCCGGGGCGTCTGGCTATTTGCTGAAAAAGAGCGCACCGGACGACCTTGTGAATGCAATTAGAGCCGTCGTGAGAGGTCGTAGATTTATCAGTCCTCTTCTTGCCGAGTATCTGGCGAGTGAATTGAGCGGTGAGGCCGGACACGCGAAACATGAAATGCTCTCGAGCCGCGAGTATGAGGTGTTTCGCATGATTGCAACGGGGCGGCACTTACACGACATTGCCCGTGAGCTTTCGCTGAGCGAGAAGACGATCACCACCTACCGCGCCCGGATTCTTAGGAAAATGGGTTTTACAACTAATGCAGAGTTGATCACTTATGCCGTTAAAAATGAGCTGCTGGATAGCTGATCGGGATATGATTCGCATTCCTTTCTGCTTTGTTGACGTTGGCTCAAACTAGTAACTTCTGGAAGGCGTGTAGGGGAATCCCGACGGGGTTCGGGCCGGATAACCCACACCATTATGGCCCATTCCCTGAAAATCGTTTAATGCAACAACTTGTAATCCCACACTGAGACTCTCTATGGGTCTCGCGATAGGCTGTTCGCCGCCTGCACCGCAAACGGCTCACATTTTATCACGAGGCTCTGGAGAGTACTAATTTGGGTGCGAACCGGGGGAGTGTTGCAAAATGGGCTGGTCTTGGGATATTGGACTGAGGGGCATTGCATTTAGCCTTGGTAGGGCCATGGTATCGGTGGTATTGCTGATGTTTAGCCTGCGTGGGATTTCGGCCGAAGCTTTCCCGCATTTAACGCCTCAACATATTGGCTTACCCGGAAATCCGGTCAAGGTGACGTCAGGCGACTTCAACATGGACAGTATACCGGATTACTGCATTACTCTTTCCGACGCCAAGCACTGCGGGGCTGATTCAAATGCCGCGGTGTATCTGGCAAGGCCGGATGGAAGTCTCCAGAACCCGATTATGCTTGGGACGGATTTACTCCCATCGGAGATCCTGGTGGGAAACTTCGACTCGGATGCCCCCCTGGATATTGTTACAGTAAATTATGGCAATCCGACACTGTCATTTCTGGGTGGAATTACGGAAAGCACCTTTGCCAAGGCGATCACATTTCCGACGGGGGCACCACCTTACAGCCACTGGTTTGGAGCCTCAGCGGATTTCAATGGCGATGCGATTGCGGACATAGTGGTCCCCGAGTTCAACGGTGACCTGTTCCCACTCCTTGGAAGGGGGAATGGCACCTTTGCGCCTGCACCAATTGTGTGTGCGGCGGGCGGCAACACCAATGTTGTCGTTGCAGATTTTAACGGTGATTCACTCCTGGATGTAGCCACCGCTTCCTCCGACACCGGCTCTGTCTCCATACTTCTCGGCAGGGGCAATGGGACCTTTGAACACGCCATTATTTGCCCGATAAGTGGGCAGATGCCGTGTTATTCAGAGATGGCTGTTGCAGACCTAAATGGCGATTGTGCACCTGATCTATTGTTTGCCGGTGGGGACTTTGGCGAAACGAAATTGTTTGCTTTAGTGAACGATGGCCATGGCCACCTGCACCAGTCATTCGAGTCGGAATCCATCGAGACGTGGTATGCCACATTTGTTATTGCGGCTGATGTAGATGGAGATTTGAATGTTGATGCTGTTTTGGGATTTGGCGCGAATGACGTCATTGGAGTGGCCAAGGGTAACGGTGACGGAACATTTTTGGCGCCAAAGACTTATTATGCCGGCCACAATCCTGTTTCCTCCGTATTCAGCAAGCCGATTGGGAAGTTGCCGGCACGCCTGATTTCTGTTTTTAACTCGAGTTCGGATCTTGCAATCACTGCCTGTAGTTCTGTCGGAGAACTTGGTTTACCGAGAGTTTTTCTGGACAGCGGCGAAGCGATTGAAGTAGCCGTGGCTGACTTCAACAGGGACGGGAAGCTGGACTTTGCAACGGCGAGCCCGGGCAGCCGTGAAGTGGGAATTGCTCTAGGAAATGGACAGGGACACTTCAGTAAAGCCCCAGGTCCTGTTCATCCTGGGTTTACCTGCAATGAGGAGCGAATGGCGCCTGAGTCCATCGCGACTGGGGATTTTGACCATGACGGGAACCCCGACGTTGCTGTGAGCAGCCCGAACGCGAGACGGATAAATGTGTTGTTTGGGAGGGGTGATGCAACCTTTGCCGGAACCATTGTTGCCCTGCCAACGGACTACACGGTGCTATCCATAGCATCAGTAGACATAAATAGTGACGGTAATGATGACATCCTAGCGCAGGACGCCGTATCGGACAAACTCTATGTGTTTAGCAGCAGTGGGGATCGTACGTTTGGTACGCGTACCGACTATAAGGTCGGGGGCGGGCCGTCAAAGGTGCGAACCGCCGACCTTGACGGGGATGGGAATTTGGACGTTGTCCTGCCTGTAAAATCACCGGCAGGCTTCTCCGTCTTGAAGGGTACTCCCGATGGACGGTTCAAGCCAATTGAGCAGGGCGGCGGGGCTACCGAAGCTTCTTCAGATTTGGTACTTGTGGATTTTGACGGAGACTGCCGTGTAGATATGTGCTTGGTCACGGAACGTGGAACTCTTCTCATTCTCCCCGGAATGGGAGACCTTACATTTGGCGAGGCGTTGCCTGTCTTCGTCCCAAATCCAGTCCGGGGATGCGTTGCTGGGGACTTCGACGGGGATGGTCTGGCTGATTTGGCAGTCAGCCCGCAGAATGAGGCTGGCGTTCTTATCTTGAAGGGACGGGGGGACCTAACTTTCGCCAGTTCTGTTGCTGTGCAGGCTCCTGTTGGTTTGAGCCTGATGTCAGCTGATATTGACAAGGACGGGGACCTAGACCTGCTAATTCCGACCGGCACGGCGCAGTTCGCGTGTGGTATCCTACTAAATGTCGATAATTCGCCACCCACCTCGCGGCTGAGCCTGATTCCGCAAATGGCACAAGGGGAGCTGGCGGTTGGGCTTGCCTATTATAGCCAGGATAGCCAGAGTGGCATTGCCTCGACGGAGTTGTGGGTTCGTGCACCCGGGACTTCAGAATTTGTAAGTGGCGGAGTGTCCGGGGCGGGAAACCAAGGAAGTCTCGATTACCTTTGTGCAATGGGGGTTGGCAAATATGAGTTTGCCTCTAGAGCCGTGGATAAAGCCGGCAATTGGGAGGCTTATCCCACCATGGCTGAAGTTGCGGTAATGATTGAGGCTACGGGAAAGACGGGGGCTGGGTCGGAAGATGTGCTCTCGGGTGCGATTGTCGGGATGAATATTGGGGAGCGCCGGGGCAGTCCCCGCGAGCCCGACTTGGTACCCCCAGCAGTGAGAGCCAAGAAAAAGTCGGGACCACCAAAATCTTTTCCTAGGTGATCTTTCGCCGATAAACCGGACAGTCTGCTGCGGTCAATGTGTTGAGTTTTTTTAGGCATTTGCGACACCAACCAGCTGATTGAAAGCGGAGCCCGGATTGCCTCCGAGCTCCGTTGCGACTGGAAATTCGGGGACGTCCATGATAAGGAAAAACGGTTGGAGGCACCGAGTGCTCCCTACAGCGTTCGCTGAGACGGCTAAGCGCCGTTCTTTGTTCGACTTACCCTCGATCCTGCTTTTTTAATCTGCTCTCAGGGGCCAACCGGCTCAAAGCCATGGGCCAGACATCCATTTGCACGCATCAGAAACCTGGGGACCTGAGCCCCCCAGCCCGTCGCGGGAGGTTGAGTTTGGGTCAAACCGCCCGGCCTCGAAACAGTTGAAATGGCGCATGGGCCCGCAGGCCTGGCGCAGTTCCCGAACGGCGAGGACCGGGCGGTAAGCTTTGAATCACATCGGGTTCGTCGTCATGTCGGTTCGGTCACCACCAACGTGGCGGCCAAACAATTGTCAGTTCTTTGGCGTCACCTTCCCCCCACACGTTTCAAGGGTTACCCACCTTCCGCCGAACTCCGTCGGCTGGCCAAATGAGGGTAGACAGGGGGCTGCAAGGGGTCGTGGGGGAATTGACAACTGCTCGACGACTGTGCAATCCTCACTCCATCACGAAACAACTTCTCCACGCCAATCAGGTCAGGATGCAACCAGCCGCTATTGCAACCGACTGGCCATGTTCAGGCACTCAAACGCCGTGGCCCGGATGATGGACAGCTTTTCCAGGTCGCTGATTTCGGGGTGAATGTAGGGATTGCGGTAGTGCTGCAGGCTGATAAGCAGCTCGGCAAAATGCAGCACATCGTCGTCCGACTCTATCCCCTTGATCCCCAGAGGATTCGTGATCTTCACGGCCTTGTTGTTCTTGCTCCACGAGTAGGTGCGGCCAAACGCAATGATCATGATACCCAGCGCCTTCAACCCGTCCGGTTTGTAGCGGCTCTGGTGCTCCAAAATGCGGCGAAACGTCTGCTTCACGTTATCAATCGTGAAATCCATGGGCCGCGTACGCAGGAGCAGCAGCAGATACTGGTGATAGTAAATGGAGAGGTTCTGGTTGTTGTTCTCCATCATCTCCGTCACGGCGATATAGGTCGGGTCGCTGGACAGGAACTTCTGCAGTCGCTTGGCCATGCGCAACTTGGCCTCGTTCTCCACTGCAAAGCAGAAACTGAATCCGATGTTTCGCGAAAAATCAATGGAGCCGGGCGTGTGCGTCTGTTGCTCATATAGGAACTCGGCAATCCGCAGGCTGTCCTTGGAGTCCTCGGAGAAACTGTCGTATTGGGGGATTTCCCGGCGCAGGATATCTTCGATGTCCTGCAGGTTTCGCGGCGCCTCGATGCCTCCCCCCGCCGCGGACTGGGCCTGGCGACGCGCCTCCGCTTGAATCTCGCGCTGGTTCAGCAGGGCAAACACGTTGTATGCTTCACTACGAATATACGGGTGTGCCGACGGATCTGCCAGCAACACGCGCATCGATTCCAGAGCGGGACCCGTGACAGCCGCCTCATCGCCCGCAAGGGATTTGGCCTGCTGGATAACAGAGTCCTGGGTCCGGCCCCGGTCCAGCTCCGCCCGGGCCTGATTGATGGCATCATAGAGCCGCTCGATTTCGTCCTCAATTCGGCTCTTGCTGATGACACTTGATGCGCCGAACTGCTTGGCCAGCGCCCCCTCCTCAAATGTACCCACGGCGCTGATCATGATGATCGGCAGGAGCGGATAGGTCGACTTGACCTGTTGGATTAAGTCCAACCCCTCTGTTTCGGAGCGCATTTGGAGGTCTGTAATGACAACCTCCGGAATCCCCTCATTGATGATCTTGAGGGCCTGTTCGCTGTCTTCGGCTTCGAGGACCTCATAATTCTGGAGGAGCAGGTTTCGGCGAAAGGCGTCGCGGTAGATCTTGTTGTCATCAACAATCAGAACTTTCGTGGCTGTGGGGGCTTTTGAGGTTGTCGTCACCGGTTCCAGGGCGTCCTTTGGGGTCTCGGATTGGTAATTGGGGAATCGAATAAAGGTCTACCATAGCGATTGCTCCCTATTGAATCAAACCGGCCAAAAGCCGGCCGGGGCCTCCAAATTTTTCCCCATCGCCTGTGGTAACAAGGCTAAGTTCTTCATTTCCAGTATCATGCAGGGTGAAAAACCCGGTTTTTTTGAAACCATTTGGGGTCAAATGGTGTCGCAAGTGTCTGGCATTGTATTTGCCCCTGCTTTGACCATGCATTCCTGCCTTCCGGCAGGCACGCAGGAGACTGATGTATAACAAGTTCTTCGGCCTTGCCGAAGCTCCATTCAACATTACGCCCGACTGGCGCTTTCTGTTTCTGAGCCAGCGGCACCGCGAGGCTCTGAGCGCCCTAGTTTACGGCATTCGGGAACGGAAGGGCTTTATCCTGCTCACGGGTGAAATCGGGTCCGGCAAGACCACCGTCTGCCGAGCGCTCGTCCACGACCTGAAGCAAGACAATATGAAGCTGGCCCTGATCCTGAACCCAGGCCTGTCTGAACTCGAGTTGCTAAAAGCCATTAATGACGAGTTCCAGATTCCGTCCTTTTATAATACCAAAAAGGGCCTCATCGACGAGCTTAACCGCTTCCTGATTACCGAGAACCAGAAGGGCAACAACGTCGTTCTCATCATCGACGAGGCCCAGAATCTTGACCCGGCGTTGCTGGAGCAGATCCGGATGCTGTCGAACCTCGAGACCGAGGACACGAAACTCATCCAGATCGTCCTCATCGGACAGCCGGAACTGAACGAAACGCTTTCGCTATCGCAACTCGAACAGCTTAACCAGCGCATTGCTGTGCGGTTCCACCTGACTCCGCTCAGCCCTGAGGACATGCACGCCTACATCAAGCATCGCCTCTTTGTGGCCCGCGCAAAGATCGACGTCGAGTTCACCGACGCGGCCCTGAAAATGGCCCACGTGGCCACGCGCGGCATTCCCCGCAAGATCAACGTGCTGTGCGATCGCGCCCTGCTGGGCTGCTACGTCGAAGGCAGCTATACTGTTGACGAGCGCATCATGCAGAAGGCGATCCAGGAGATCGCCGGCGATGCTCCGGCACCCGCTGATTCTGGCGGAGCCGCCAAAACCATGGCCGCGACGATCGGGCGCATCCTTACGCGCCGCGTTGCCATCGTCATTGGCGCCATGCTGTCCATCATGGCGGTCGTGGCGGTCTCCGTGGCCATCGGCGTACGATGGGCCAATCACAATAATCCGGATCAGTCCGACCCGCAGGCCGAGCGCATCGACAAGATGAAGATTCCCGCCGAACCGCCTATTGAAAGCGATGGCGGCGCCCAGTCCGCGACAGATAACACCACAACCGGTACGGGCGATTCCAAGTCCGTCGCCGTTCCTGCGACACCGACTCCCGCCACCGATTGGGACGCGGAGCGGCGCAAGAACCCGAACTGGAAGTACGACAAGAACTCACCGCTTGTGCGCGTGAACAGCCCGAAGACGGTGCTGCGCGCGGCCCAACTCAGCATCCTGAAAATGTGGGGCATCACGATCGACCTTGGTGAAATGGCCAAGCTCGGCGAGGACATGATCCTCAACGGAGAACTCAAATCCGATGCCGTAAAGATCCGCATCATCAATATTCCCGGCGGCTTCCGCGAAGTGGTTCGCCTCAACGTGCCCATGATCATCAAGATGAAGGATTCGGGCCCGGACCGCTCGGAGAACGTCGTGCTTCTGCGGGCCGAGGGCGAAGCCGTCACAGTCGGCGACCCGGTTTGGGGCGTGCGCGTTTACAAGGCCGGTGACTTCTCCAAACGCTGGGGCGGCGCCACGGCCATCTGCGTGGATGTGAATCAGCTCAGCACCCTCAACCGCGGCGACCGCAACGAGCGGGTGCGCGCGTTGCAGGAGTTTCTCAAGGGCGAGAAATACCTTGACGAAGTGACTGGCGTTTACGACATCAAGACGACCGAAGCCATCAAGAAGTTCCAGGAATATTATGGCATCAATGGGAAAAGCGCAAACGGGCAGATCGACGACGTGACGCTTCTCGTCCTCAACAGCCGCATGATGCGAAACGGCCCGCGGCTCAACGCGGCGGACCAGGACTGACGCAGCCATGAGCCTGATTCTCGACGCCCTGCACCGCGCCCGACGCGACCGCGACGACCCGGCCTACAACAATACGCGGGCCCTTGACCCGCAGCACATCCGCGCGGCGGCCCCGGCAAAGAAGCCCAGCCGCCTGTTGATTGGCTCCCTGATAGCCTGCACCGTGCTCAGCCTTGGTCTTGCAGGCTTCGTGGCTTGGTACGCCATCCGCCAACTCAGCCGATTTACCGAACTGAAAGTCGAGGGCGGTGCGGCCCCAAAATCCACTCTCGCCGGGACGAAACCGGCGGCCGTGGTGGCACCGACTCCGGCGACGGCTGAGCAGGAACTTCCTGTCGTTGCCCCGTCGAACGCACAGTTGCAGGCCGCCATCCAGCCGCCCACGGACCTGCCGCCTCCACCGGTGGTACCGGTAGCCGCAAACAAGGTTACCAAAGCACCCGATACGCCTGTCCCGACAGATGCGGCACCGAAGAGCGCGCGACCCGACGAAGGGCCGACGGAAACCGCCGCGCCCACCCAGCCCGCGAAACCAGCCACGCCGTCGGAACGACTTGCCGCCCGCTCCAAGAAGGGCTTCTCGCTCGGTACCATCCTGTTCGACGAGAACAGCAAGATCGCGGTCATCAACGGCACCATGCTCCACGAAGGCCAGACCCACGACGACTTCAAGGTACTGAAGATTACCCGGAACAAGGTCACCGTGCAGCGCGATGGCGAGGATCCTGTGGTTTTGTCCACCGCGCAGTGACCCTGCTACTTTGCTTTGCAATTGCCTCCAACCGTTCTAATCCTTCGTTCCCATCATGATTGAATTCCTTCGCGGACGGCTCCTGACGAAAGACAGCGGCCACGTCGTGCTCGACGTTGGCGGCGTCGGCTATGGCGTCGACGTGCCAGTGACCACGCTGGATCGGCTGCCGGATGCGGGCGAAGAAGTGGCACTGCACACGCACCTCTACCTGCAGGAAGCGATCATGCGCCTCTACGGCTTCCTGACCGAAGGCGAGCGCGATGTGTTCCAGGTTTTCCTGGGCACGTCGGGCATTGGCCCGAAAACGGCGCTGGGCATTCTTTCCTCCATCAAGATCGGTGACTTTGCGCGGGCAGTGCTGCGTAACGATCTGTCCACACTTATGAAAATCCCCGGCATCGGCAAAAAGACCGCCGAGCGGCTTGTCGTGGAACTGCGCGACAAGATGATGCACTTCGCCGAAGGCGGCGCGCCGGGCGGCAAGAAAACCGTGGCAGCGACCGACGACGCGGGCAAGCATCGCGGCGGACCGCTGGGCGAAACCATCCAGGCGCTCATCGGCCTTGGCTGCAAGCCCGCCGTAGCCGAGCGCGCCAGCTACAAGGCGCTGGAAATCCTTGGCGCCGACGCTTCCATTCAGGACCTCATCAAGGAAGCCCTGAAGCACCGCTACTGAACCATTACTTCATTCCCAGTTCCTGTGCGAGGAATGCCAGGGCCGCCGCGCGTTCCTCAATAATCTTTGCCGTGGGCTTGCCACCACCGTGGCCGGCCTTGGTGTCCACCTTCAGAAGAATGGGGTACTCCCCGGCCTGCGCGGGTTGCAGCGTGGCGGCGAACTTGTAGCTGTGGGCCGGCACGACGCGGTCGTCGTGGTCGGCGGTGGTGATGAGAACCGCCGGGTACTTGATGCCCGTCTTCACGTTGTGCAGTGGCGAGTACTTGATAAGATACGCGAACTGCGCCGGATCGTCGGAGCAGCCATACTCGACCTTCCACGCCCAGCCGATGGTGAACTTGTGGTAGCGGAGCATATCGTGAACACCGACGTCGGCCCAGATGGCGCGGAACAGGTCGGGCCGCTGGGTGATGCAGGCACCCATGAGCAGGCCGCCGTTGCTGGCGCCCTCGGCGCTGAGATGGGCGCTGGAGGTGTAGCCATCGGCGATGAGCTTCTCCGCTGCGGCGTAGAAGTCATTGAAACAGTTCTGCTTGTTATCGAGGCTGCCGCCGCGATGCCACTTCTCGCCATACTCGCCGCCGCCGCGGATGATGGCCACGGCAAAGGCACCGCCGTTCTCGTACCACGCAATGCCACTGGTGGAAAAGAAAGGCGTGGTGTTGGCCCGGTAGCCACCATAGGCGTAAAGCCGCGTGGGATTGGAGCCATCGAGCTTCATATCCTTGCGATGAGTCACGAACACCGGCACGCGGGTGCCATCCTTGCTGCGGGCAAAGACCTGCGTCGTGACGTAATCCTCGCTCTTGAACTCCACCTTGGGGCGGAAAACCGTTTCCATAGCGTCCGTCTTGAGGTCGAAACGAAACACAGACCACGGCTCGGTGAACGAGGTGAAGTCGAAGAAGAACTCCGTGTCGTCCGTCTTGCCGGTGAGGCCGCTGGCGGCACCGAGGCCGGGCAGGGGAACCTGACCAAGGCTCCTGCCGTCGGCGGCGTAGCGCGTGAGGCGCGCGGCCGCATCGTGGAGAGTCCCCACAATCAACTGGCCACCGATCAGGCCCACCTCGTCAATGGCGTCGGCGCCCTCGGGAACGATTTCCTTCCAGTTCTCGCGCTGAGGCTTGTCGATATCGATGGCGATGATGCGCATGTTGGGCGCCTTGTTGTCGGTCAGGACGTAGAACGTGCGCCCGATGTTGCCGATGAAGTTATAGTCGCTCTCGCCACGCTCGACGAGGGTCCTCACAGCGGTGGTGGACGGCACGCCCTTCGAGAGTTCGGCGTAGGCGATGCCGCTCTTAGTGTCGGTGCCCAGCCAGATGGGCGTGACGAGGAATTTGCCGTCGTCCGTCACGTCTGGCGTCAGGCCCAGTTCCTTGTTGTCGGGTCGCGCGTAAACCAGTTTGTCCTCGGCCTGAGTGGTGCCCAGCTTGTGGAAGTAGATGGCGTGATTGTAATTTGCCTCGGTGAAATTCCGACCCTTTTCCGGCTTCGGGTAGCGGGCATAGAAGAACCCGCTGCCGTCGTGGAGCCAGGCGAGGCCGGTGAACTTGAGCCATTCGAGGTGGTCCGGCAGCTTCTTGCCTGTTGCCAGCTCCAGCACATAGGCCTCGTTCCAGTCCGAGCCGCTGGCCTCGGTGGTGTAGGCGAAATAGCGCCCGTCGTGGCTGACGGCCCATTCGCCCAAGGCGACCGTGCCATCTTTGGACAGCTTGTTGGGATCGAGGACAAGCTCGCGTTTACCGCCGAGGGTTTTCGAGCGATATAGCGGCGCCTGGTTTTCGAGGCCGGTGGTGCGGGTGAAATAGTAGTAGCCGGCCTCCTTTTGGGGGGTGCCGACGCGTTCGTAGTTCCAGACCTTCTTCAGGCGGGTTTGGAACTTCTTATAAAAGGGATTGGCGGCGAGATAGGCCTTCGCACGGGCATTTTGCCCGGCGACCCATGCCTGGGTCTCCGTGCTGTCGGGATCCTCGAGCCAGCGGTAGGGGTCGGGGACTTTCGTGCCGTGGTAGTCGTCCACCACGTTGTCCTGCCGCGCCACGGGGGCAGGGGGTAGCTTCGGTTCGGTTTTCATGTCAGGCTTTCCGGCAAAGGCAGCCGTCGCAAGCACCGCGGCCGCCATGATGAGGGGATATCGGGTCGTCATGGCAGCCCACCGTGGGCGGCGCATTTGGCGAAATCAGCATAAAACTGGCCCATGCAGAATGGGGGGCTGTTTGCCAGTTCCAAGACCGAATTGGGAGGGGGAGGGGGGGAGGGGGGGGTATATTTTTTTCCCAGCGAAAATGGCCTCTAACCCAAATGGTTTCAGTGCGGAAAAATCGGAAATTAAATCGATATAATTTAAGGCATTTATTGGGACTGCCCTCAGCGGGGGACGGCCCTTTGCATGGCGCGAAGCCAGCACTGCATGGGAATTGGTGCTGAAATGGCACGGAAACGTCGCGAGGTTGGCGAGCGGATGGGTTGGGCGCAGGGTAACCATGATGAAAAGACCCTAACATGCGGGAATGGGTTTGCCTATTCCCTTACAGACGCTTGCGACCCTCTGTGGACCCATAAAGTGGAAGGGCCGTATCCAGCGGGGGTATGAGTCCACCCATTCCTCGTCCAAGGAGCTTGTCAGGTTAGACTTGCATTAAAAAAACCACTGGGAGTAATCTTCTAATGGAATCTGAAAGGAGGCTAGACTTCCCGGTAGGATTCCCCCGGGGGAGCCGAGAGGCTTCCCCTCTTTTTTTGCCACTCACAACCGCACAATACCTAAAGGGTCCTTCGGCGCAATCGCTCTGCACAGGACCGGCCCCAAACGTGCGAAATAGTTCTGGGCGGATTTCTTCTTCATATACGTCGACGGGGCGACGTGCTGGTATAGCAGCCATGCCGTTGTGTCCACTGCCTGGATGAAGTAGGAATGGACCGAGTCGCGATAGTTTGGGTCCTCGATGATGGAAGTTAATGGCGCATTCCTCGAAGCTCCGGTATATGGCGCTCCGGGTTTATGAGGCACCTGGTTGTACTTCCGCAGTTTCCGCAGCAGCCGGTCGAGCCTCGCCACGTCAGTCCGGTCGGGGAAGATCATCGCACGCTCATCGGCATTTCTAGGGCCGGCAAAGTTGCGATAACCGATGGTATCGTGAAAACGGTGAAGGAGCACCTTCCAAGCCATTTCGAAAACATCATAATCCTGTGGTTTACCGTCCTTATCCACAATCACGTTGATGATGGAGGTATCCGGGGCCGCCGCGATGGCGTCCGCATGGGCACGAAGAATGGTCAGTCGGTTATTCTTGTGGATTCGGGCCAGTTCTCCGGGATGGTGAATGAGTTCGGAAGCGTGTATTTCCTCGCGCAATTTTAGCGCGAAGGCCCCCTTCATTCTGCGACGGAAGGCAATTAAGTGGTCCAAGACGGCCTGCCATCTAAGCTCGTGAATCACCAGGCCAGATAGTACAAAATATCGTGAAGGCGAGTTTGTCAGGCCCGTGTCACCGCTTTCGTCCACATAGAGCAGGTACATGCGGGGCCGTCTATATCAATCCGGGTTCGGGGAAAACGGGCATTCGTCAGACTTCTCGGTCTATAATCGTTGGTGGAATCTACATGGTAGAGATACGCCATTTGCCATATCGTCAATTCCAATTCCAAGTTTTGCGCATGCAGGCGCTGCTACCGTCGGGACAGAATGCGTGCCTGTCCCGACTTTACGCTGTGGACCCATAAAGTGGAATGCCCATTTTGAGAGAGGCAGAAATTTAACACGAAGTCACCAAGGAACCAAGAAGGGCCGCGAGGAGGTTGGGGCTGATGGAGCCGAAGCTGACGGAAATCTTGCGCGGCCTATATTGCCGCCCTAATACCCCGGGTCGACGGGATTTAGCTTCGGCAATACGGGTGGATTTGTGGAAACGGTGTCTGTGGTGCTAGTAGCAGATTCCGCAGAGTGCTCTGGGAGCGCTAGAAACAACTGTTCGGCGGTTTCAGGTTTAAACCAGGAAATCGGCTTCGCACTTTTCCGCCACTGGTTCCAACGGTAGTTGTCTTTGGAAGCGATGAACAGGGCCTTTCCGTCCGTAAAGACAGAAATCATAGCACCCCACCCCACCGGAACATGGCCCGCCTCCCTCCAAGAAATCCGCCCGAATAGCAGACCTGGCGTTCCGCTATGGGTGTCGTAATATCTCCCAGTTCGGAGGTCGGCCTCTGATATTTCAAAGACCTGTGGAGCCGCGCGAAAAAGATACTCCTGCAATTGTCCGGATGTCGGATTGTCATTCGCCGGGGGAACGACATTCGGATCAGGAATCACCAACGCCGCCATGCCACCATCCTCCAGATTGTAAAGAACCCGATTTTTGTTTTTGACGTAGCAGACAACTATTTCGTCCGTTTCCTCCGTAACATTGGTGCCCGGATAATGGGTCTTTCGTTGAAAAGGAACAATCTTGTCCGAGGGAGGCGTGGTCAGCAAATCGGGTTTCAGGTATCTTGATAGCCGACTCTTCACCACATCCCGAGTCACCTCTGGCAAAAGGTCGAAAGGCTGGGAAGTTGCCAATTCCAATTGGGTGGGCGGGAAGGCCCTCACAAAAACCCGTGCAACCAAGAGATGAGTGGGCGATGTGCTGGGATCCAGAAAGGATGTTTCCCCCAAGGGCGGATACTGGGTCCCTGCCAACACCCCGTTTGCGGCGAAAACCAGAATTAGGGACAGAGTGAGATACTCGGTTAGCCTAATCTTCAATACGCACCTCCGCAAAGTAGACAACTTGGACCAAACATGGTGTTATTGCCCTGTTGCACAAGCCCAATCCCAAGTCCTATTGAACAGGTGTGTAGAATGGATCCGTCAAGGGGAGGCGCAAAGTAGGGTTATGAAGAAAAGAATTGGAATCGTGACCGGTGGCGGTGACTGCCCGGGATTGAACGCTGTCATCCGGGCGGTGGCGAAGGCTGCGGCCCAGCGCGAATGGGAATGCGTTGGCATCCTGGGTGGCTACGAAGGTTTGCTGGAGCCCACGCACTCCCTGCCGTTGGACTATCACGCACTCAGCGGATTGCTGACGCGCGGGGGAACCATTCTGGGCACAGCCAACCGGGGGAAGTTCGCTTCCAAGACGGGACATGGGGACAGCCGGCAGTTGCCGACGGAACTGTGTGAGGGTGTCCAGGCGGGCATGGAACGCCTGGGGATTTCGGCGCTTGTCTCCATCGGCGGCGATGGCTCGCTGACCATTGCCCAGCAGATGCACGAGTTTGGCATTCCGGTGGTCGGCGTGCCGAAGACCATCGACAACGACCTGGAAGGAACGCTCTTCACCTTCGGCTTCGACTCCGCCGTCGCCTGCGCCACGGACGCCCTCGACCGGCTCCACACGACGGCCGAAAGCCACAACCGCGTGATGGTCCTCGAGGTCATGGGGCGCTACGCGGGATGGATTGCCCTGTTCGCGGGCATCGCCGGTGGCGCCGATGTGATTCTGCTTCCGGAGATTCCCTTTACCTACGACAGCATCTGCGCGAAGATCCGCGAACGCGAGGACCGGGGAAAGCATTTCACGATCATCGTGGTGGCCGAAGGGGCACGGGAGAAGGATGGCGGGTTTGTGACCTCCGGCGGCCAGGAGGCCAATCGCGAGGCGCGGCTCGGCGGCATTGCCGCAGTAGTGGCGTCGCAGGTCGAGAAACGTACTGGGAAAGAAACCCGCGCCTGCGTCCTGGGCCACCTGCAGCGGGGAGGTTCACCGACGCCTTTTGATCGCGCGTTGTGTTCCTCATTTGGGGCCCATGCGGTGGAGCTTGTCGCCGAGGGCAAATTCGGGCGGATGGTGGGCTGGCTGGGCACGCAGATCAGCGACGTCAATATCAGCGAAGCGGTTGGGCGGTTGAAGACCGTCCCGCCGGACGGCAGTCTGCCCAGCACGGCCCGGGCGCTGGGGATTTCGTTGGGGGACTGACCGCGAAGGCCGCAAGGGCGTTCCCATGGGGTGGGATTGGCTACGAGGGTGTTTGGGGATTTTGTAAAGTGGCAGAGCCGTCTCGGCTCTGATTCAGCGGCGGGACGCCGCTGCCACTTTCTCCTTTTTGCGGATTGGCAGCAGGACGGGCAGGAATGCCCGCCCTCCTTTTGTGAGGGGGTGGAGGAAGGTTGGGGTGGAGGCATGGGTGCTGTAGAAGGTTTTGAGATTCCTGGGGAGCGCTTGCGTGGTGGTGCGCTCCGCGCACGGTTAAAGCGGTGCCATGGGCACCGCACTCCAAATGAGTCGGCGGACATGCTTTGGTCGGGTGTGGCCATGGGGGGAATTGGGTGTGAGGCCGGGTTATGACAGGCTGGCTTAGAGTTGCCAAGGTGCTACTTCAGGGCACAGACACCTGCGAATTGCTCCGCCCGAAGTCGCCCGGCGAGACGGTGCCGTTGGTGGGGTCGTAGCAGAAGTCGGCGGGGTCGTCGAGCTGGGCGGGGAGGCGCTCGTTCTTGCGGTCGGGGCCGAGGGAGTAGACGAACCATTTGGTGTTGGTGTTTTTCCAGGCGGCGATGTTCTCGGGGGTGGAGTAAAAGGGTTGGGCGTCCTCACCGAAGTACTCGAAATAGTTGCCACGCTCGGGGCGAACCTGGTCCGGGCGGAAGGGGTCAGTGGGCGCGGAGGTGATGTAGCCGACGGGGGTGGTGAGGGCGGCGAAGGTGAGGGATTCGTCCACGGGAGAGATACCGGGGTAGATCAGGGCATCGTAGTCGGGAGGGTAGGCGTTGGCGTCGGTGTGGTAGGCCTCCATGGCGGTGGCGATGGTGCGCATGTCGGCCTTGGCGCGGGAGACCTTGGCTCGAGTCTGGGCGAGGAGCAGGTTGGGGACGGCAATGAGCGCGAGGATGGCCACGATGGCGACCACGATGAGAAGCTCGATGAGGGTGAAGCCTATGCGGCGGCGATGGAAGATGTTCATAACCATAGTAGACGTAAAAATCCCGTTTTCCATCCCGGCAATTTGCAAAAAGATGCATAAAGGCGGGAAATGTCAGATGGTTTCGGGATCTCACCACCTGACCGGCTGTGCTACTTTTCGAGCAGCTCGCCGTAGATGGCCTCGATTTTCGAGGTCATGGCAGTGACAGAGAACTCGCGCATGGCGCGCTCGCGGGCAGAGGTGGCGAGAGCGTGGCGAAGGGTGGTGTCCTGGGCGAGTTCGAACACGGCGTTTGTGATGGCGATGGGATTGGCGGGTTCGATCAGCAGGCCGTCCACGCGATCGCGGATGAGCTCGGGGATTCCGCCGACGCGGGTGGTGATGATGGGAAGGGCGGCGTGCATGGCCTCGATGACGGAAACGGGCAGGCCCTCCCAGTGGCTGGGGAGCATGAAGAAATCCATGGCGGCGAGAAGAGGCGTGGTGTCCTCGACATAGCCCATGAATTTAATGGAATCGGCGACGCCAGTGGTACGGGCGAGAGATTCGATGTCGCCCATGCTGTCGTCGCGGCCGGCAAACAGGAAGGAGAGCTTGGGGAGGCCGGCGCGAAGGGCGGGGAGCGCCTCGATGACGTCCTCGTGGCCCTTCATCTCGCGGAGGTTGGCGAGGATGCCGATGACGGGAAAAGCGTCGGGGGCGAGGCCGAGTTCCTGGCGGATGCGGGTGCGGCGCTCGCGGGGGATGCTGCGGGTGGGGATACCGCTGTAGACGACCTTGATCTTTTCGGGTGGATACTCCCTGCGGGCGATGGCGGCATCGCGGCCAGCGGCGCTGTTGGAGATGATCATGTCCACGAGGGACGCGGTGGCCTTGTCGAGAAGGGTGTGGTGCCATCGGCGCCAGGGGTCAATGCTGCGGATGCTGGAGACAATGACTTTTGCGCCGCCGAGCTTCGCGGCGATGCGGCCGGCGGTGTCGGCGCGCAGGCCGTAGGTCTGGACGAGATCGATGCGGTTTTCGCGAATGAAGGAGACGAGGTTTTTCAGGGCAATGGGGTCGCCGGGAAAACGGAACTCAAAGTGGCGGGCCTGCTGGCAGTGGGGCGCGGAGCGACGGATGAGGTCGCCGTCGCCGACGAGGGCGCCGACGTAGGGGGTGAACTTCGCCCGGTCGAGGGCCTCGGTGAGGAATAGGATCATGCGCTCGGTGCCGCCCATGTCGGAGGATGAGGCGAGCTGGAGGATGCGGTATGGGGCTGGCGACATTGGGTTCTGACCGGAATCTCTTATGGCGCGCATTCAATGCGGGTTCGGGGCGGAGTGGCCACAAAAAAATTCGGGGCGCCAGACCTGAACGGTCCGGCGCCCCATGGGGGGAAGGCTTTGGGGTGCTAAATTAGAAGCCGACGTTCGGGCGGCCGCCAAAGGTGGTGGCCGGTTCGTTGTCGCCGGTTTCGGTCATCTGATCGGTGGCGATCAGTTCACTGAGGAGGGCGATAAAGTTGCTGGGGTATTCACGATACTTGGTGAAGACGGCGAGAACGTAGGTCTTGTGGTTGGGCAGAACGACGACGCCGACGTCATTGTAATTTCGGACGGTGTAGCCGTTGATGCCGAAGAAGCGCGAGCCAACGGGGAGGCCACCGCAGATTCCGGCGAGGGGGCCGACCTTGGCCTGCTCGAGAGCCCTGCTCATGACGCTCTTCATCATCTTGCAGGCATTCTTGGTGCCTATGCCCTCGGCATTGATGAGGTAGAACAGCGCGGCAGCCTGGTTGGTCGTCATGCGATTGCTGTTCTCGTAGTTGAGCTCCAGCTTCTCGCCGAGTAACTGGGAGTCACTGGCTGAGGGCTCTCCCACCCAAATCTTCTGGTTCGCGTTAAAATTCTCAAGGCCGAGGCAATTGACATAGAACGCGTTGACGACATTGCGCTTGGTGGCAAACTTTGTCAGTGCGCCCTTGGAAAGGTGGCCGTCCGACGAGGTGTTTGTGATGGCATCCACGAGGCGGTTGGTGGCCGCATTGTTGCCGTGGGCCAGCATGGCATCAAGATCCTTGGCGTAGGGCTTGAGGGAAACATTATTAATGGCGCACTGATAGGCGAGGGCCGTGGCATAGAATGGACGGACGACGCCGGAGGCGAAGAGCATTTCATTCCCCTGGAAGTGGCCGAAGGCTGGTGGGCCGTTGTTCTCGCGGCAAAGCTCCAGCCACGTTACGGACACATCCTCCTTGCTGATGCCGGGCGAAAGGGCGAGAGCCTGCTCGACGAAGGTTCCAAGGTACTGGCTGCGCTGGGGCGATTCGACCAGGTCACAGATGAGCCGTGCGGAATCGCTGGGTGGAATGGCAGCGCCGTCGCACTCAACGGATACGATTGGCTCGTACCGATAGGCGGAAACCGCGCCCTTGGTTTGAAACGGGGTTTTCGGGACCTGCGTCTCCTGTGCGAAACCCGGCAAGCTCAGCGCAAGGCAGCATGCAAACAAACATGAACGCCGCATTACAGCGCTCCTTCTGAATAGATTTTTTGTGAGTAGGGAGGAACTCTGGGCTGCGGTCAAACCAAAAATCAAGGGAAACAGGAGGGGATTTTGGCCCCCGGTTTGGGCTGGTTTTTCCATTTGCAGGGGCCGGAGCCTTGGTGCAGGTTAAGTGGAGTACAATCAAGGCCGAAACCCGGCCAAGGAAACAGGCGCTCGTGGACTCAAGGACCTCAGCCCGAAAGGGTATCGTACTGGCCGGCGGGGCCGGAACCCGGCTCTATCCGCTGACGCTGGTCGCCAGCAAGCAGCTTATGGCGGTTTACGACAAGCCGCTCATTTATTATCCCATCAGTACGCTGATGCTGGCGGGGGTACGGGACATCCTGCTTATCTCGACGCCCCAGGACCTGCCGAGGTTTCGCGAACTGCTGGGGGACGGGTCGCGATTCGGGCTGCGGCTGAGCTATGCCGAGCAGGCGCGGCCCGAGGGGATCGCGCAGGCTTTTATTATCGGGGCGGACTTCATCGGGCAGGACGACGTGGTGCTGATTCTGGGCGATAATGTGTTCTACGGGAAAATGAACTTCCTAGAGGAAGGCGCTGCTTCGCAGGCCGGGGCCACGATATTCGGGTATTACGTCAATGACCCGGAGCGATATGGCGTGGTGGAATTCGACAAGACAGGAAAGGCGATCTCGATCGAGGAGAAGCCGAAGAACCCCAAGAGCCACTTTGCGGTGCCGGGTCTGTACTTTTATGACAAGCAGATCGTGGAGATTGCGCGGAACCTGAAACCGTCGGCGCGGGGGGAGCTGGAGATTACCGACGTGAACCGCGTCTATCTGGGGAAGGGGCAACTGCGGGTGCGTCAATTGGGGCGCGGCGTGGCCTGGCTGGACACGGGAACCCACGACAGCCTGTTGGAGGCGAGCGATTTTATTGCCACCATCGAGCACCGGCAGGGATTGAAGATCGGGTGTCTGGAGGAAATTGCACTTCGGATGGGCTTCTTTACGTTGGCGGAATTTGACGAGGTGGTGGGTGCCATGCCGAAGAGCTCGTACCGGAGCTATCTGGAGAGAATCCGCGGAGAATTTGACTGAGTTCGTTTAACGTCAATAAATACAGTCCTTTATGTGGCTGAGCGGGAAGCCCATCTCCTTTTGAAGAAACAATATTCAGGGTTTTAAGTACCGTTTCATCAAGCACCGTTTCTTTCAAACATGGAAACTATGCGGAATTCACGGCACGTATTACGCTTAGGGCTTCCAGTATAACGATGAATTGAGAATTTGTCCGGCGCCGCCAACCGGTGTTATGGCCCGCATCGGGATTCCACAAACCGTGGAGCGGCCCGGATTGACGAGGATTGCATGGACTCTGTAATGCGGTGGACCATCGGTATCGGTATCGCCTTCCTGTTGATTTTTGCCGGATGCGGAAAAGCCCCGGCACCGGCACCGGGCGCGACGGGGAAACCGGCGGCCGCGGTCGGCGGCAAAACGGACGGTGCGCCCGGGCAGGGCCCAAAGAAGTTTGGGGTGCGCGTCAAGCCGGTATCCACACAGCCCGTGGTTTATGTCACTGAAGCCATTGGGTCCCTTGTGGAGGAAAATCGCTTTGAGATCCCGGCGCAGGTGGAGGGCACGGCGGTGGGAGTTGGTTTTTCGGAGGGGGATCGCGTCACGACCAACCAGGAAATGATGCGAATTGATTATGATCGCTACAAGCTGCGGGTGGATAAAGCACAAAATGATTTGAGCGAGGCGGAGGCCACGGTGCGCACCGCGGAGGCCGCGCTGGAGGATGCGGTTCGCCAGACAAGCTCGACGGAAAAGCAGGCGCGCCTGGACTATGAACTGGCGAAATCGGAGTATGACAGGCGCGCGAACCTGACCCAGGGCTCGGTGATTTCCTCGGAGGACCGGGCCACGTTTGAGATGAAATATCGGCGGGCGCTGACCTCGCTGGAGGATTCGGTGGTGCAGATGCGCACGCTGGTGCTGAAGGCCCAGGCGGCACTGAACGAGAAGCGCGCGGCACTGGGGGCGAAGAAGGCGGAGCTGGCGCTGGCGGAGGATGACCTGAAACGGGCTGTGATTCGGGCGCCGATTGCGGGAACGATCCTCGAACGCCGGGTAACCAACGGGCAGTTTCTCAAATCGGGCGACAAGGTGGCCGTGATGGTTCAGACGGATCCCCTGCGGCTGAAGTTCATGGTTCCGGAGAGCAAGGCGGAGAGCCTGTCGAAGGACATGGAAGTGCGTTTTTCGGTGAACGCGATTCCGGGAAAAGAGTTTCACGCAAAGGTCTATTCGCTGGGCGAGGCGGCCGATGCGGAGACCCGCGAAGTGCCGGTGTGGGGCCGCCTGGCGAATCCCGACGGTTTGCTGAGGCCGGGGTACTTTGCAAAAGTTTCCATGGAAACGGCCACAAAGAAGTCCTCGGTGGTGGTGCCTCTGGCCAGTGTGCTCCCGACGGAAATCGGTACGATTGCGTACGTGGTTCAGGACGGGCTTGCCGTGCGCCGGAAGATCAAGACCGGGCTGCAAGTGACGGGTGACTCCATCGAGGTGCTGAGCGGCCTGGAGCCGGGCGAACAACTGGTGGTGGAGGGAATGGGGTCGCTGCAGGACAATGTCCCCGTGGACGTAAAGGAGGGCGCCGGTGATGCCAAGCTGCCGGCGAAACCCATTGCAACGTCCGGGCTGGACAATCGTGGGACGACCACCGTAGCGGAGGCGCCGCGGCCGGGAGCCCCCACGCCATGAGCCTTGCCTCGATTTCCATAAAAAACCCTGTCTTTGCCTGGATGCTGATGATCGGGTTCATCGTGTTTGGGGTCATCAGTTTCAACCGCCTTGGTGTCAGCCAGAATCCCGACGTGGATTTTCCGTTTGTGACGGTCACGGCGACCCTCGAGGGTGCGGCGCCGGAAATCATGGAGTCTGACGTGGTGGACGTGATCGAGGACTCGGTCATGGCGGTGGAGGGTGTGAAGGAAGTCACCAGCACCTGCCGCCAGGGCTCGGCGTCCATCAAGATCGAGTTTACGCTGAACACCAGCATTGACCAGGCGCTGCAGGACGTGCAGGCGCGCATCGCGCAGGCCGGCAAGTCGTTGCCAAAAGACATGGACCCGCCCATCGTGGCCAAGCAGAACCCCGAGGAAGACCCCATCATGTGGATGGCGCTGACGGGGACGCGATCGCAACAGGAGCTGACGCAGTACGCCAAGAACAGCCTGCGCGACCGGTTCCTGACGGTGCCGGGGGTGGGCGAGGTCCGCATGGGGGGATTCCTGGACCGGAACGTGCGGATCTGGATCAAGTCGGATGAGTTGCGCGCGCGGGATCTTGGGATCAACGAGGTGGTGGCGGCGCTTCAGCGCCAGCACGTGGAAATGCCGGCGGGGCGCATCGAAGGCCAGAACCGGGTGGCCAATGTGCGCATCGAGGGCGAGGCCCTGAACGTGGAAACGATGCGCAACCTGCAGGTGGCCATGCGCGGGAGCGCGCCGGTTTACCTGAAGGATGTGGCGCTTGTGGAGGACGGGTTCGAGGACAAGACCCGTGTGGCGCGCAGCAACGGGCTACCGGCACAGGGCATGGGAGTCATCAAGCAGCGCGGGTTCAGCGCTGTTGAGGTGGCGGACGCGGTGCGCAAGCGCATCGCGGAAATCCAGCCCACACTGCCCCAGGGCATGGAACTCAACATCCGCGTGGACAACACGAAGTACATCAAGACGGCGATTCATGAAATCGAATTTGACCTGACCATGGCGGTGCTGCTGACGGCGTTTGTGTGCTGGCTATTCCTTGGGTCCCTGTCGTCCACCTTTAACGTGGTGCTGGCAATTCCAGTGGCACTGTTCGGCACGTTTGCCGTCATGTATTTTGCGAATTTCACACTGAACACGTTCAGCCTGCTGGCGCTGGGGTTGTGCATCGGCATCGTGGTGGACGACGCCATCATGGTGTTGGAAAACATTTATCGGCATGCCGAAGAGGGCGAAGACCGTGTGACGGCAGCCCGCAAGGGCACGGAGCAGATCACAACGGCGGCGTTGGCCGCCACGCTGGCGATCGTGGCGATCTTCCTGCCGGTGGCGTTCATGCAGGGGATCATTGGGAAGTTCTTCTTCCAGTTTGGCGTGGTCATTTCCGTCGCGGTATTGATATCGCTGCTTGAGGCGCTGACGCTGGCACCGGCGCGATGCTCGCAGTTTCTCAGCGTTGGCGGGCGGGGAAACATCATCGAGCGTGCCATCGGGAGATTTTTCCACGGCCTTAGCCGTTTTTACGCGTTCGTGCTTGGCATTGCGCTGAGGTGGCGCGTAACGGTTCTCGCCATCGCCACGGCCATATTTGTGGCGTCCCTCTATCTTGTGGGCGGCCTGAAGAAGGAAATGGTCCCCACGCAGGACCAGGGATTCTTCATGTGCCAGTTCACGACACCTGTGGGATCGTCGATCGAGTATACGGATCGGCAGATGTCGCAGCTGGAGAAGATCCTAAAGAATACGCCGGAGGTGGAGGGTATGCTCGCCATCGCGGGGACGAGCGACCTGAATTCCGGTTTCATCTTCGTGACGTTGAAGGACAAGGAAAAGGGGGAGCGCACGGCGAACCAGATCGACATCATCAACAAGCTGCGGCCACAGTTGAACTCGTTTCCGGGAACCCGCGTGTCGCTGCTGGATTTCTCGCAGCAGGGATTTTCGGGCGGGCGCAGTTTTCCCGTGGAGTACACCGTGCGTGGACCGGACTGGAGCGTGCTGGCACAGACCGCTGGTGATGTGATGACCAAGATGCGAAACTCCGGGCTTATGGTGGACGTGGATACCGATTACCGCGTGGGGTTGCCAGAGATCCAGGTATTGCCGGACCGCCTGAAGGCCCTGGCCAACGATGTCGATGTGGAGGAAATTGCATCGACGATCAATTCGCTGATAGGTGGGGCGCGGGTGGCCAAGTACAAGGACAATGGGCGACGGTACGACGTTCGCGTGCGGCTGCTCAAGGAGGACCGGCTGCGTCCCGAGGATATTACGTCGCTCTACGTGCGCAACTCGAAGGGGCGGCTCGTCCCGTTGAGCGAAGTGACCAGCATCAGCGTGCAGCCGAGTTTGCAGTCCATTACACGAAAGCAGCGCGAGCGCGCCATCACGATCACTGCCAATGCGGCGCCGGGACACTCGCAGGACGAGGCGTTGAAGAAGATGAAGGAGTTTGAGAAGGAACTTCCGACGGGATACCGCCTTGTGGCGTCGGGGGCAAGCCAGGCCTTTCAGGAGTCGACCAACAGCCTCGTGTTTGCGATGTTTCTTGGTTTGCTGACGGCCTACATGGTGCTGGGATCCCAGTTTAACAGTTTCATTCACCCGGTGACCGTGCTGATGGCGCTCCCCTTCGCCGTTACCGGCGCGCTGCTGGCACTGGTGGTCACGGGTTGTTCGCTGAACATTTACTCGCTTATCGGCGTGATCCTGCTGTTTGGAATCGTGAAGAAAAATTCCATTCTTTTGGTGGATTACACAAACCAGATGCGGGAACAGGGGATGGGGGCCGACGAAGCCCTGAAGCACGCCGGCCCCATACGGCTGCGGCCGATCATGATGACAACATTTGCCATGATGGCGGGGGCCCTGCCCGGAGCGCTGGCGCACGGTGTGGGTTCCGAAGTGCGAAGCCCCATGAATATCGCCATCATCGGCGGATTGATTGTTTCCACTATGCTGACCCTCGTGGTGGTGCCGTGCTTCTACAGCCTGATTGACCAGGCCGATGCCACTGCAAGGCGCTGGCTTGGCATCGGAAAACAGAAAACGGAAGCTGCCGACGTTTCGGGCGGCGAAGCATTGGGGAAATAGCCAAGAGGTTTAAGGGACAGGTAAAATGAGCCACAAACACGCGATAATCGCCGCGGTCTTATGCGTTTCGGGACTGATTCAGGGCACAGCGACCGCAGACAACGCCGCAAACCCGGCCGCAGTGCGACCGGTGCCCAGGCGCGGAATTGATCAACTGAAAGAGCGAAACTGGGCGGGGGCGGACTCCCAGACTACGGATCCTGCTGTTTTGGAACGACGGGAAAGAATGAAGAAGTTCTTTGAGGAAAGACGAATGGCGACCACAGGCACCCTGACCCTGGAGCAGCAGCAGCGTGCATTCCGGAATCAGCCATTCCCACAACGAACCCGGCCGGTGAGTGCCGCAGACCGCCAGACGACGGGAAATCGGCGTCGGGTGCTGGAATCGAAGTCGGCAATGACCTCGGCTCCCATCGAAATCAAACCGTAGCAGGAATCCCGGCGACTACATCAAACCAAGGGTCAGGTCGGGGAACTCTTCGAAAATCTTGACGACTTCCTTGAGCATGGCTGCGTCTTCATCCGAAAAGGGACGCACCCCGCCGCGACGATCAATGTAGACAATTCCCACGATCTCGTCGTTGACGCTGATGGGGGCGGCTGCGGTCGCCTCGATTTTGTGCGCCACCATGCTTGCAGTTGGGTCTGCGGATGGCGACTGCAGATTCGTCACGACCTCGCGAATCTTGATGCAGTGGCCCAGCACACTGGAGGAAATGGGAAAGCCCTGTCCCCCATCCTCGCCCCAAACGAGTTTCTTGCCGGCCTGGGCGTGGATCGTGAGGCCATGGCCCTGCACAACCTTGACCATCACGCAGGTCGCGGCGGCCTGGAACAGCTTGTTGATTTCCTCGAGTATGGCTTCGCTGTTGCGAACGCATCGGGACGGGTTGGCCTTGACGAGGGCCTTGTACATTCGCGCCAGAGCTTCGGCAAGTTCCCTTGCCCGAACGAGCTTTTCGTCACTGCCCGCCGGGGCGGATGCGGCCGGTTTCGCGGCTGGACGTGGCGGAGCCGGTGCGGGACGAGGAGCAGCGGTGGGGGCCGGAGCCACCTGGGGGCCGCGGGGTTTGTAGGGGTGAAAATCCACGCCGTCCACTGAGGAGGCCACGCTTCCTTCAGGCGCCTTGGGGCGCGGCGGTGGGGGCGGCTGAACCGATTGCAGGCCACTGGGTGGAGTATTGCCGAAATCCGGGGACGGAATTTTATCGTCCATTCGTAGTGGCCCTTTGGAGCTCTTGCTGTCCAGCCCCGAAGATCCGCCATGCATCAGCTTATCGGTGGGTGAAACTTCGCTGCCGTGGCCAATGGGCTGATAGAATTGCGCGTAGGCTTCGTTGAACGCTTCTCGTGCCTGCTCAACAACGTCCCGAGGAACTTTCGTGGCAATGGCTTCCACGATCTTTGGCATCCAGTGCAGGAGGCGATTGCCTTCCTTGTTCAGCTTGATGCGAGTCGTACCGATGACCTCCTGCACGCGTTCGGAGAACAAGGTCGTAATGGCGCGAATCAGAGCGCTGAAAGGGTAAATGCGGCCTTCCAAGTCGGGTGCCAATTCGTTCTCGCTGTCGTCGATCATGCGGAAGCCGGCGGTCTTCAGTGCCCGCCCGACGGCCCGTGTCATTTCCTCCGGAGGGATGATTTCGACTTCGGCGAGGCCCGTGTGACCACGGTCCAACTTCAGGCGCTCCACCGTGAAGCCGTTGCGGTCAAAGAATTGACGGATGACCGAGTCCTCGGAGCTGGCGAGAGTGTCCACGGTGCCAAAAACCATCATGGTCATTTCGCCCATGTCCTCGAGCTCGGCGAAGAACAGGCCGTCCTCGACCACGAACTTGCCTTCCGCCTCGGCGTTTTTCAGATCGGCCTGCAGATCCTTGATCTTGCGCCGCATCTTCCAGCTTTTCTTGTCAAACCATCCCATAAGTCACCGTGCCTGAGTCCCACGCATAATTTACATCCCAAAATGGAGAAAACCGGGCGAATTCACCCACTACGAAATTGAAACTTCAAGCCTACTGAACAAGTGATTGAACAACGGCAACGAGGAGGTCGATATTGGAATTCCTCACCTCGTAACTGCGCTTTGCGTTGGTAAGGACAATGGTGCCGTCCTTGAGGCGCTTGCCGACGGAAAGCCCGGCCAGAACCTCGCCCTTATCGTTCTGAATGTCGAGGGTCATGGAGGGGGCCTCGGAGGCGGCAATGACAGTCTGGCCTTCGGCGCTGAAATCACGCTCATACTCGAGGGCGTTGATCATGGCCATCAGGCGGTCGGCCTTGGCCGTGTCCGTCGGTGCAAACACGGTTTGGCCAGGCTTGAGAATGGTCCAGGCGCCCTTTTCGCGCTTAAGTTCATACTTTTTATCGCCGAGCTGGATGGCCAACTTCGCCACTTGCTGAAGGGGGGTCCACAGGAACTTGCGGTCTGCGACCTGGTTGGGAACGATGTAGAGTTCGGGAGAAATATCCATCGTAAAGACGCCCGGGTCTGCAAGGCGCCGCGCGTAAACACTGCTGGGGCTGCCCGGTTCGCTGCGGCCAACCTCCAGGCCCTCCGTTCGCTGCTTCGCCGTGTCTGTCAGGGTGAACTTTAATTTTGGAGGCAGCAGGTCGTAAACGGTGGCATCGCGCGGAGAAACGTCCACATATTGCTTTGCCTTCAGCCGCAGGAGCGTTTCGAGGCGGTTATTGACCTGCTCCTGGTCCACCTTGCGCCCCGGGTCGCCGACAAACTCCCACAATCCCTGCGCGTTGCGCGAAAGGTCTGTGTGGCTGCGCAGAATCTCGATGCTGAAAACACCGATGTCCTGCGGACGGAGCGTGAAAAGCACCTTCGAGCGGAAGTTGTTTTCGTCCTGGTTCAGGGCTTCCAGTGTCTCGCGGCGAATGACCATGACCTCGTCATTGGCTTCGCGCTGTGCAAGAAGGATGGGTGCGTCCGGTTCGCCGGCCTGTGCCACGATGAGACGCGTGACCCTGTTCTGCGAGCGGGTAAGGGTAATCTGAAGGGTCGGGCTCGTGAGAGCCTGCAAGGCCGTCGTCAGGTTTACCGGCTTATCCGTTTGTTGCCCGATGAAACCCGCGGCCTTGAGCAGTCCGGCCTTGCGCAGGTAGTCCACCACGGTGGCGGCATCGGCGGGTGAAGTAATCGGGCTGGTAATGCGCCAAGCCCCCTTGTCCTGCTGCAACCGGACTTCACCTTCGGCACTCTTAATGGAAACTGATTCATAGGATTCGAGATCCCCCGTATCCACTTCCAAGACACGCGCACGTCGGAAATCTGACGGGTGGCGCATCAGGACACTGCGCACCTGTTCGCCGACGGTGAAAACCTTCTGGTCTCCGGGATACTTCGCGAAAACCTGCCCGGTGTAAGTGGATTCGTTCCCAATAAGAAGGTCGAAGGTGCGACCAGACTCGGTCTTGATCTGAACGGTAATCTCTGGCGCCGCGAGTCCGTATTCGGCAAGGTTCTTCACATCAAGGTCATTGCGGCGGCGCGCGGCCGTTACGTTGATGAGCAACTGGTCTACGACTTCGGAATCCGCGGGGGCCTGTGAGGGCTTAACCGTGCGCCATTGGCCAGACTCCTTCTTTAGCGTCACGTCACCCTGCGCGTTGTGCAGGTTGATCTCAATGACTTCACTCTGGTTGATACCGGGCGCGAGTGATTGTTCGTTGATCGCCTGGACGATCTTGGTGTCCGCGATTTTCTGGTCGAGATAGTAGAGCATCACGCTCAGCACAAATATCGCGGCTGCAAACAGGGTTCGGCGGGTACTCATCAGGCAAGCTCCCGCTTCGAAATGCTGTACCCGAGCCCAAAAATGGTGATGAGAGTCGGGACAATGATAACCGTAAGCAGAAAGAGGAACTGCTTCTGTCCGTCGGAAAGGATGACCGGCGTGTTTTCAATCCGGGCGGTTGGGATGGCAATGAGGTCGCCGGAGGAGGTCATCCAGTTCACAGTATTCAGGAATAGCAGCCATCCCTTTTGGCTGATCAATCCGGTGGAAACGAAGTTTCCGTTTCCGATGACCACCAGTTTCGTGGCTCTTTCCTCGGGTGTCCCGGGAGGCAAGATCGTGACCGAGGCGCCCAGTGGTTGCGCGCCGGCATTTTTGGGGTCTGTGTTCACGGTCAGCCTTTCGCGTTTGGCAACCGCAGCGGCGAGATCGTCGAGTCCGACCCGGCGGCCGTCCGCAGGTGACTCCATAAAAACGTCCACGATCGCATTGGGTGGCGGCACCTTGGACGGCGCCACGATGCGAGCCGGATTCAGGAAGAATGCCTCGTCACTGGAAAACTGCGTAATGGGACTCTTGCGAAATTGTACCGGCACACTAAACATGTCCTGGTTCGCCGTGTTGCCCTGCGGAGCAACAGCGGCGATCTCCCGCGGCAACTCGAAACCATACTGCTCCACAAGCTCCGTCAATGAACGAAGCGGCAAACGGGAATCACGCGCAGCTTGCGAGGTGTCCGGGTTGAGCAGGAAAATCCCGCGCCCCCCGGCATCCAGATACTCCTGGAGCGCCGTGCGTTCGGAACTGGTAATATCGGTTTTGGGCGCCACCATGACAACGGCGCTGGCATCGCTGGGCACCTTGCCGCGCTGGGCGAGCGAAAGCGGCACCACCTTGATGTAACTCGCTTCAAGCTGCTCCTTGAGCCAGACCAGCTCGTCCATGCGCACCCGCCTGTTGCCGAGAGTGGCAGCGGCTCGGTCCGACTCGATGCTCATTTCGCCGTGGCCTGTCAGGAAGTAGAGAACGACATCACGCCCGCGCAGGAGCTGGATGATCCCATTGGTCAATTCTTCCTCGCGAAGGCGGGTCAGCTTCACGGTGCGCAGCACTGTTTGCGTATCCGTGGTCAACGACTCCACAAAGACATCGCCCGGCGATACATTCAGCCCATAACGCCGCGCCACGGCAACATCGCGGAACGGATTGTAAACCTCATAGGTGAAGCCATGATTGTAGCGCTGGTACTCGCCAAGAAGCTGGGTCGCATCGTCTTTGCCGGCTTCGGTGAGAAAGGCGGTGACACGCACCGGCTGGTTCAAGCGCTGGAGAAAAGCCCGCGTGACCTCGGAAATGCTATAGAGGCGCGAACGCGTGGAATCGTAAGACGCCGGATGGCGCCGCAGCACCAGAAACAGCATGACAAGCGTCAGGATCACGAAAACCGAATACAACGTCATGTTGACGTAGAGCCGCAGATTGCGCGTGACCCGGGGCAGGAACAGCGCAGAGCCAAGCAGAATGCCCAGTACGCAGAGGGCGCTGCTCAGACGGCTGAAGGCGCCGTAATACCCGGTCAGGACAAGTCCTGTGAAAAACAGGACCATGCCGACAAAGGCAACGGCCTTGATTCGCGAGTTGGCGACCATGGGTGCGGTGGAGATTCCTGTTGGGTTGGCCATGGTCAGATCTTCCACCTGCGAATTTCAAGGGAGCGACACGTGAGGAACAGGAAGGCACCCACCATCATCAAAAAGTACGCGATGTCCTCCAGCCGCAGCAATCCGTGGGTGAACTGCTCGCTGTGGTAACGCAGGGACAGGTGCTCCACAATTTTCCCGACTCCAGTCGCCGTGCCGGGAATCACATCGCTCATGAGGTAGAAGACAAGAAGGAGCACAAAACCCAGGATCGCGGCCACAATCTGGCTTTCGGTCAATGAGGATGCAAAAAGCCCGATGGCCACATAAGCCGCAGCCACCACCAACCCTCCCACAAACGCCACCGCCATCACGGGCAACTCGGGTGTGCCAAAGCGAATCATGATAAACGCATAGTATGCGCTGCCCGCCTGCATCAACGCGACCAGCGTGTAGGCGGCAAGAAACTTGCCAAGGACGATGTTCCAATCAGTGAACGGCAGGGAAGTCAGAACTTCGTAGGTTCCGGTGCGCTTCTCCTCCGCAATAAGGCGCATGGTGAGAATTGGCACCACGAACATCAGAAAAAAGTTTGTGCTCCAGAAAACCTGCGAGACGACATGGCGCGTGAAGTTGATTTCCTCGAAACCCATCTCCTTGCGGTACTCGGCATTGCCCGACATCTCGGAGAAACTGAGCAGGATGCCGCAGAAGACCAGACCCGTGAGAAAAAAGAAAATCGCGACGGCCACGTAAAACGCCGGGCTGGTGAGATAGCTTTTCAGCTCACGGCGGTAAATGGGCAGGAATCTAGCTCCCATTGCTGCTGGCCTCCCCCGTTGTGGAAGTGGATGCAGCGGGTGCCTCCGCGGTGCCGTTTTCTGCGGGAATTCCGTCGCTGGAGATCACCTGGAGGAAAATGTCTTCAAGGGTCAGCCCGACGGTGCGCATCTCGATAAGCTGCCAACCGTGCCTGACCACTGTCTCGGCCAGGCCGGGTTGGAGTTCGGGTGCCATATTCAGCGAATGTACCTTGTAGTTGCAGACCTTGGCCGTGTCGTGATCCTCGTCCTGGACGTCGCCATGGTGCACGACTCGCTCGACACGGGACACCCCTGCAACAGCCCCGAGAGCCTTTTCCACGGCTCGCGTGGGACCGGCGATGATCAACTCGATTTCGGACCCGCGGCGCATCTGGGTGGTCAGCTTTTCGGGCGTGCCACTGGCTGCAATCTGGCCGCGATTGATGATGACGGCACGGGTGCAGGTCATTTGGACCTCGGGCAAGATGTGAGTGCTGAGGATCACCGTGCGCCGGCCAGCCATGTTCTTAATGAGATTGCGAACCTCGGCAATTTGCTTTGGATCGAGGCCTACGGTTGGTTCGTCCAGAATCAGTACTTTTGGGTCCCCGATGATGGCTTGGGCCAGTCCGACGCGTTGGCGGTACCCTTTGGAAAGGTGCCCGATCATACGCTTGCGAACATCGCCAAGATTGGTTTCCTCAATCGCCTCATCCACAAAGCGCTTTCGGTCCGCCTTGCCGTAGCCCTTGGCATGCGCCACGAAATCCAGCGCGGAGGTGACATCCATCTCGCGGTAGAGGGGCACACCTTCAGGCATGTAACCAATAACTCGGCGCACCTCGTGCGGATCCTCGACCACATCGAACCCGGCCACGGTGGCCCGGCCCGACGTCGGCGGGAAAAAGCACGTAAGGATCCGCATGGTGGTTGTCTTGCCAGCCCCGTTGGGCCCGAGAAAGCCGAGGATCTCGCCCTCGAAAACCTCAAACGTGAGCCCACGGATGGCACGAACCTCCCCAAACTCCTTGGTCAGGTTCTCGATCTTAATCATGAAGGCTTAAGACATTGGGCGTGGCAAAGGAGTTGCAAGGGAAACCGACAATTGCGTTTTGCCCTCCAGGACGCACGCCTTAGGCCAAAATCCGCCTTGCCAACAGGCACGCAAACAGTTAGGCAATTCCTGTTTGGAATCCAATTTCGACACGTGGAATCTCCCCCTCGTGCCATGACCGGAGAACAAGTTATGTGCGTCGAACGTGCGAGAGCCCTTCTGCAGGGCATTCTCTTGTTGGTATTCGCGGCCATCACCTATTGGGTCAATGCCCATGTGGGTCTTGGCCTTATCGTCTTCATGGGCATTATGAAAATTCAAGAAAGCCAGACGAACTGGTGCCCCTCGGACGCGCTTTTCAAATCGCTTGGGTTGCAGAAAAAGGGCTGACAGCATAGCGGAGGTGTTGCGTCGGGGGATTCCGGATTCTGAGTTGTTCCCGATAACTTCAGCATTCCAAACTGTGTCTTGTCCCTGTCACCATGTTATTATTGAGTCTCACCGGCCTCGTGGACAGGAATGGATCACAGACCTTGGACTCCCAGAATTGCTGTGTCCTTGTTCCTCACGGCCGGTGGACGCCACAGATTAATGATGTTAGGTTGACGTTTGTCTTTGACCCGAAACCGGCCCGCATTTCACACCAAATCTCAGCAACAAAAAAGCCCTTGCACCTCCCCCCTTCCAATCATCGCTTCGTAGTCACTGCCTTGAAGCAGTACAATCTGTAAAATTGGGGGAATTGACGTGAAACCGCAGTTGTTGAAGGCTTTTACGCTTATCGAGTTGCTGATGGTTGTGGCAATTATTGCCATACTGGCTGCAATTGCGATACCAAACATGCTGGAGGCCCAAACCCGGGCCAAGGTGAGCCGAATCAAGACTGACCTGCGAACACTGGCAACAGCCATTGAGGCGTACTCGGTGGATTACAATCATCCGATGTACGACGGGGAGCCAAACAGCGCCCACTTTGGGTGGATAAATGTGTATTCTCAAGCGACGACTCCCGTGGCGTACTTGACGGCCATCCCACTCGACCCATTCCAGGATGAATCCATGCGGCTGGCGGTACCGCCTCCTGGGCAGTCATTCTTCATCGATCCGCCAAACAACACGAAACACAGCTATGATTATGGAACTGCTCGCTGGCACGGCGTCGGCACTGACGCGGTGTATACCAAGTTGTGGGCCGACAATTTGGGCACCAGCGCCTGGAAGGTGGGCAGTTGCGGCCCGGACCGCCGGTTCGTCCTCACCTCTGGTTTCTTCGGCTTCGCACCGCGCTACGACCCAACAAATGGGACCGTGTCAGAGGGGGATATCTACCGCTCGGCGGCGGTGGTGCAGTAAAAAAAAAGCAGCGCCGGGAAACCGCCACCCGCCCCCGGGCTAATGGATAAAACTGCCGCAGTTTGGACACATGCGCTTGCCCTTCGTGGGGGCTCCGCACATGGGACATAACGGGCTCAGTGGCGCGCCGGTACCTGTGGCCGACGGGTCCGAACGTCCGCCAGTGGCGTCGGACTTCGTGATATGCTTGCGCAAAACCTTTTGGATTTCCGTGTCGCGCTTGCGCGTGCGCAGGAACTGGTCTTTGCGCTTCAGGATAATTCCGCCGGTTTCGTCAGCCGCGGGGGACTCGCCCGCAGGCAACTTGGTGGTTGTCTGGAGACGGTGCTCCACAAGGTAGAGCGTGAGCTCGACAATATACTCGACAAACTCCTCCTCATCGCGAAACAGGTTTACGTTTCGCTTGAGGATCTCGATGATCTCCTCCTTGGTGAACTTCTGCTGGCCTTTTTTCAGGGTCATGTCACGGAAGTCCAACGGGCGCTACAGCGCCCCCTTGGTGGAAAGCACGCCACGCACGCGGGCGTTGCGGCTGGAGGCCTGGCGCAGGGCCCGGCCCACGGACTTGAACATCGCCTCGAGGATATGGTGCAGGTTGCTGCCATAAAACACCTTGAGGTGCATGGTGATGCCGGCGTTGAACGCAAACGCGCGGAAAAACTCCTCGGCAAGTTCCGTGTCAAAGGTGCCGACCTTGGCCTTGGCCACATCGGCATCGAACCGCAGGAAGGGACGGTTGCAGATGTCGAGCACGCACGTCGCCAGGGTTTCCTCCATGGGGACGGACGCCTCTCCATAGCGCTCGATTCCCGCCTTGTCGCCGAGGGCCTGCTTGAGCGCCTGGCCGAGTACGATTCCGGCGTCTTCCACCGTGTGGTGCGCGTCAATCTCAAGGTCGCCTTTGCCTGTAAGCGCAATGTCGAACAGGGCATGCTTCGTGAGCAGGTTCATCATGTGCTCGAAGAAGGGAATGCCGAGGTTGCAGGAGAACTCGCCCACGCCGTCCACATTGAGGCGCACAGCAATCTGGGTTTCCTTCGTCCTGCGTTCCACCTTCGCCATGCGACCTTTGGCCGCTGGTTTAGTTTTCGTCGTCTTTGTCACCATTGTCGTCCTGAGGTTCCGTTTCACCGGGTGACACTCCGAAAAGGATTTCTTCCACGGCATCATCCATGCCACTTCCGCCGGACAGCGCGGAGGCGTCGGCCGTTTCGCGAAAGATTCCTTTTCGCAACTCCGCCTTTTTCATTTCGAAGTCACCCGTGTTGCTTGTTCCAATTTACGAAGCACAAGGCGAGAAGAAAATTCGTCTATTTCGCAGAGTCCCGGGCGGCCGCCTCGGCTTCGTTCACCGGGGCAAGGATGCGGGCAGCCATCTTCTTCTCAATGCTGGCAAGCGCGTCCTTCGTGCTGCGATTGCCCTGCAACACAAGATTGATTTCGGGGTTCACAATGTCCACCTCCAGGGTTCCGCCAAAGGGCAACGGCGGCAGCGGGCGCGCCAGGTTCACCTGTTCGATGAAGGTGGGAACCTCGGGAAACTTGGACAGGTCGAGATTTTTCTGAGCGGCGACACAAATGGGGATCTGTCCCAACTTCTCAGCCCAGCCGCGCTGAACCTTTTCGCTGGAGAAGAATCGCGCAAACTCAAAGCAGACCTCCGGGTGCTTGGAAGCCGAAACCACCATGAGGTTCTGCCCTCCGATGTTGCCCGAGGAGAGGTGCTGCGCGGCCGTGGAATTATCGTCGGCGTCCGGGGGGACGAGGCCAAGGCGCTTTGCTTCTTCCAGTGGCACCCTCGGCACCAGTGCCACACCAAAGTCGAGCTTGCTGGCGCGGAAGTTCTCGATCATCCATGGCCCAATCAAAATCATGGCATATTTCTGGTTTAGGAAGCCCTGCCCGGGATCAAGCTGCCCCTCGCGCCAGGCACCGGCCTCAACCTTGTCCTTCAGGAAGAAATTCACGTTGCGGTTTACCGCTGCCTCAGTGCGCGGGTTGGAGAGATTCGGCACGAGCACGCCGTTCTCGTCGCGCCGCACGAGACTCACACCATACTGGTTCATGATGGGCATGGAAAACCAGAGGGAATTGGTGAGCCCGTAGGCGAACAGACCCTTTTCGGGCTGAGTGAGAATTTTTCCATAGCGAATGAACTCATCCCAGTCGCGTGGCGGACGCTCGGGGTCGAGACCCGCGGCTTTGAGTTCTGTCGCGCGGTCGCGAAACATCTTCTTGTTCCAGAAAAGCGCGAGTGTGGTGGTCTGCGCCGGGAGACCATAAAGATGTTTTTTGCCGCCGAATTCCACGACGTTAGTGTCAAAGGCGCCAGGCACGTATTCCTTGCGCAGCTCTTCGATGCCGTTGGGGGGGAAGTTCTTCAAGGTATCAAGAGGTCGGGCCACCTGTCCGTAGACCAGTGAAACCATGGAATTTGCATCCACAAAAGCCATGTCGGGTGTGATGTGGGCCAAGGCCGCCGTCTTCATGCGCTTAACCATGTCGTCAAAGGAAACCTGCTGGACCGCTATCTCGATCCTGGGTGTATGGGAAGCATTCCAGGACTTGGTGAATTCCTCCACGTTGGCGGTCAGTTCCCCGACCTCGCTGTACTTAAAACCCTGCCACAGAACGAGACGAATGGTGCCCTCTTCCGCTGCGACAGCGAGTGAGGCAAGTGCCAATAGCACGCCGAGGGAAAGGGAGCGCAGATAAATTCGCATTATTCCTTCACGCCCCCGGCGATGAGGCCTTGCATAAAGAATCGCTGCGTAAACAGGAGCAGCGCGCATACGGGGAGAATCGAGAAGCACGCACCGGCCATCATGCGCTCCCACTCGAGGGAGTACTGGCCTTTGAAGTAGCTGAGGCCCACGGGAAGAGTGATCTTGAAGGAATCAGGTGTGTTCACGATCAGCTGCCAGAGGAAGTTTGACCACTGCCCTACGAAGGTGAGCAGGAAAAGCGTGATCATAATGGGGACCGACAGCGGCACAATGACGCGCCAGAAGATGGAAATCTCCCCCGCGCCATCAACTGTAGCGGCTTCGATGAGACTGTCTGGCAATTGGCGGATGTGCTGGCGCAGAAGGAACAAGCCAAAGATATTTGCGGCATGTGGCACGATCATTCCGGTGAAGGTGTTCATCCAGCCGAGCTTCGCCGTGATGGCGAACTGCGGCACCATGAAAATGAGGCCTGGCACCAGCATGACGGCAATAAGCATTCCGAAGAGTTGGTCGCGAAGCGGGAAGCGTTTCTTGGCAAAGCCATAGCCGCCCATGGTGCAAATGAGGACCGTGAGCGCCCCGCAACCCGACGCGACAATAAGACTATTCATGATAAAGCGGCTGAACGGAAAGCTCGGGTCGTTGAGAACGGACATAAAATTATCGAACGTATACAGCGCCTCACCGGCGTGGGGAATGAAGCGCAGTTCGAGGCCATGGCCCTTGGCTTTCAGGGCGGTAAGCACCATCCACATCAATGGCAGCTGGACAACGAACAATATGGGAACCAGAATGGCGTAGTTAATCGCCCACTGGCGGAGGCGAACGTCGCGGCGGATTTCCGTGGCCATCAGGCTGTATTGTCCTTTCCGAGGAACCGGAAGTTCACCCACGCAATGATGAGCGCAAAGCCAAGCAGGATAAACGACATGGCGGCCGCGCTGCCGTAATAGGATTCGTCAAAGAGGCGGAACAGGTGAAATCCGGAGACGCGGGCCGACTGAACCGTGCTGCCAAAAAACGAGAACGCAGGGCCGCCGCCAGCTTTTGTGAGGGCATAGAATTCCGAGAATGCATTCAAGGCGCCCACAAGACCAGTAACCATCTGGAACAGAATCATGGGGCGCAGCAGAGGGATGGTGACACGGAAGAGCTTCTGCCTCGGCGAGGCGCCGTCAATGTCAGCCGCCTCGAAAATGGATTCCGGAATATTATTAAGCGCCGTGAGGAAGAGGATCATCCCGAAACCCATCCCCTTGAGCACCATGGCAAACGCTATACTGGGGAGAACCGAGATCGGGTTATCTACAAACCCGTTCTTTGTGAACCAGTCGATGCCCAGGGACCGGAACAGCCATGCAAATGGGCCCGATTGCGGGTTATACAGCAACAGCCAGATGATCCCGACGACAAAGACATCGAACACATGGGGCAGAAAGAACGCCGAGCGAAAAGCCCGGTATCCCGGCAGCTTGCTGTGCAGCATCAGCGCGAGCCAAAGCGACGCCGCCACGGTGGTCGGAATCAGGAGCAATGCGTAAATGCCGGTTGCCAGGACCGAATACCAAAAGACGGGGTCTGTCACCAGCCTTCGATAATTCTCAAAACCCACGTACTTCATCTGGCCGAACTGATCGAACCAGCTCGTGTAGAGCGTCGTTTCGCGCAGGCTCAGATAGAGCGAATAGGCGATGGGAAACAGCAGAAACACGGCCGCCACGAGAACAAACGGGGACACGAAAAAAATCCCCCAGAACATTTCCCGCGGTGAGAAACGCGCCGGGGCCGGAACTGGCGCTGGTGTATTTTGAGCCATCTGCGCGATTTGTATCGGTACAAATCGCGGGATTTCAATGAAAAGTCGCTTGGACTGGAGATTAGCCCGTGTCGCTGGACTTACGAGCGTGTCAGCCTAGTACCACCTTCTAGAAGCCGAGGAAAGTCGCCTCGAAGTTTTCCAGAATCTCCACGACGCGGACCAAGAACCGCGCGCCGTCTGCGCCGTCGATGATCCGGTGGTCGTAGGCCAGCACCACGGGGAGCATCATGCGGGCCACGACGCTGCCATCCTCGGCAAACACGGGTTTCTTTACCGCGCGGCCCACACCCAGGATCGCCACCTCGGGAGTATTGACGATCGGGTTAAAATGTCCGCCACCAATGCCACCAAGGTTTGAGATCGTGAACGTGCCGCCGCGTAGTTCCTCGACTCCAACCTTGCGATCGCGGGTGCGCTCGGCGAGGTCGTTGAGTTCGACGGACAACTGCACTATGGGCTTCTGGTCCACATTCTGCAGGACTGGAACCACGAGCCCGGCCGGCGTGTCCACGGCAACGCCGATGTTGTAATAGTCCTTAAAGATCACCTGCCCGCCCGCTGCGTCGAAGGTCGCATTGAATCGGGGGAACTCCTTGAGGGCAATGACCACGGCCTTGACCAGGAACGGAGTCAGCGTCAGCGCGCCACCCTTCTCCTTGACGCGCTCCTTGTAGCGCTTCTGCACAGCCACCAGCTCGGTAATGTCGGCCTCGTGGGAATGGTGCACGTGCGGCACAGTGGCCCAGGCAGTCGCCATCTTTTCCGAAATCTTGCGGCGCAGCGAGTCGATCTTCTCGGTGCGAATGGGACCCCACTTAGAAAAATCGGGCAGCTCAACAGGCGCAAACATGGGTCCGCCACCGCCGCCACTCTGGCGGGCAATGTGCTGGCGGATAAATGCATCCATGTCCTCGACGGTGATGCGACCACCACGGCCACTGCCGGGAACCAGCGAGAGATCCACGCCCAATTCGCGGGCCATGCGGCGCACCGTGGGCCCGGCGGGAACAGGTCCGCCATTTCGTCGTGCAACGGCTGCAGGCGCGGCCGGAGCCGTGGCAGGCGCCGCAGCGGTCTTTGCCGGTGCCGGGGTTGGTGTCGCGGAGGGAGCGACCGTTGCAGGTCCATGCGCGCTTGCGCCGACCTTGGCGGCTTCCTCCACCTCGATGAGCGTAGCGCCCACCTTGATGTTGTCGCCCGCCTTCACCAGAACCTTTGTCACCTTGCCGGAGGCCGACGAGGGAATTGGAATGGTTGCCTTTTCCGACTCCAGTTCGATGACGGTGTCGCCATCCGCAATGACGTCGCCCACCTTCACCGCCACGCTGGCGACATCGCCCTTATCCACACCTTCCGCCGGTATCGGCAGTTTGACTTCCGTTGCCATGGAACTCCCTTTTTCCCAATGTCGCGCCGTTCAGGCGCGAAAATCACACAAACAGCGAAAAATCCTTTTCCGGGTCGACGCCCAGATCCTCGATGGCCTTCTTGACCGTCGCGGCCTTTACCTCACCCGTGTCGGCAAGCCGGCTCAGGACCGCCACCACGACGTGCGCAGCATCGGTCTCAAAGAACTCGCGCAGCTCCTCGCGCGATGAACTGCGCCCGAAGCCGTCCGTCCCAAGGGTCATCAGTCCGCCAGGTACCCACTTGCCGATCTGGTCGGGTACGCTGCGCATGCTTTCGCTGACGGCCACAAACACGCCCTCGACCTTTTCGAGGGTCTTCTCCAGGTAGCTCTTCTTTCTGGCCTTTGCGCCGGGGTGCAGCATGTTCCACCGCTCGGCTTCGAGGGCTCCGTAGCGAAGCTGCTTGTAACTTGTCGCGCTCCAGACGTCGGCGCCGACGTCATACTTCTCGGCGAGAATCTCCTGAGCCTTCAGCGCGGCAAGCATGGCGCTGGAATCGCCGAGAATGTTCGCGCGGGGTCGCAGCTTCTTGTCGGCGGCCTTGAACTTGTAAAGGCCTTCAATGACTCCATCCTCGACGCCCGCGGGCATCACTGGTTGCACATAGTTCTCGTTGCCCAGCGTGATATAGTAAACCAGGTCGTCCTGCTTCTCGAACATGCGCTTCATACCGTCCTGGATGATGAGCGCCAGCTCATAGCCAAAGGCCGGGTGGTACGCCTTAAAGTTTGGAATGGTGGAGGCCAGCAGGTGGCTGTGGCCGTCCTGGTGCTGCAGGCCCTCGCCGTTCAGCGTCGTGCGGCCCGCCGTGGCACCCAGCAGGAACCCGCGCGCGCGAATGTCCCCCGCCAGCCACATCTGGTCGCCCACGCGCTGGAACCCGAACATCGAGTAGTAGATGAAGAAGGGCATCATCGTGATGCCAAGAGAGGCGTAGGCTGTGCCGGCGGCAATGAAGCTCGCCATGCTGCCCGCCTCGGTGATTCCCTCTTCCAGTAACTGCCCGTTCTTCTTTTCCAGGTAGTAGGCGACCTGATCCTTGTCCACCGGTTCGTAAAGCTGTCCAACGTGGGAGTAAATGCCGTACTGGCGGAAGAGCGTCTCGAGGCCGAAGGTGCGCGCTTCGTCCGGGATGATCGGGACGATCTGCTTGCCAAACTCCTTGTTGGCCATGAGCGAGCTGAAGATGCGCTCGAAGGCCATCGTCGTGGAGGCGGCCTTGTCGCCGCTGCCCTCGTAGAAGGCCTTGAAGTAATCCCGTCCAGGCATCTTGAGGGGCGGCGCCGTCGCCACGCGCTTGGGCACATGGCCGCCCAAGGCCTTGCGGCGTTCCTGGATGTACTTGTGCTCGGGGCTGCTTGCCGGAAACTTGTAGAATGGCAGGTCCTTGATCTCGCCATCCGGCACCGGAATGTTGAACCGGTCCCGAAACGCCCGCAACTCCTCGTCGTTGTACTTCTTCTTCTGGTGGGTGATGTTCTTGCCTTCGCCCGACTCGCCGAGGCCGTAGCCCTTGATGGTTTTGGCAAGGATCACCGTAGGCTGCCCCTTGTGCTCGGTGGCAAACTTGTAAGCCGTGTAAACCTTTTGCGGATCGAGGCCGCCGCGCTTGAGCGTCGGCATGCGATTGTCGGGAATGTCGGCAACCATGGCCGCCAGCTCGGGGTACTTCCCGAAGAAGTGCTTGCGCACATACTCCAGGCCTGCGGCGGAATACTTCTGGTACTCGCCGTCCACCACCTCGTTCATTCGCCGCACCAGCCAGCCGCCGTGCTCCTTGTCCTGGGAAAGCAGGTTGTCCCACGCCGAGCCCCAGATGACCTTGATGACATTCCAGCCGGCGCCGTGGAAGGCCGCTTCCAACTCCTGTATGATCTTGGAGTTTCCGCGAACCGGTCCGTCGAGTCGCTGCAGGTTACAATTGACGACCCAGGTCAGGTTGTCGAGTTGCTCGCGGGCCGCGAGAGTAATTGCCCCGAGCGATTCCGGTTCGTCCGTCTCGCCATCGCCGAGAAACGCCCAGACACGGCTGTTGCTCGTGTCAACAAGCCCGCGGTCATGGACGTAGCGATTAAACCGCGCCTGATAAATCGAGTTGATGGGCCCGAGGCCCATGGAAACTGTCGGGAATTGCCAGAAATCCGGCATCAGCCACGGGTGCGGGTAGCTGCAGAGGCCGCCACCGGACCGCAATTCGCGCCGGAAATTGTGGAGTAGCTTGGCGGGTATCCGCCCCTCCACATAGGCCCGGGAATACATTCCGGGTGAGGCGTGACCCTGGAAATAGATCAGGTCGCCAAGCTGCTTGTCCGTCCGGCCCTTGAAGAAGTGGTTATAACCCACCTCATAGAGGGTCGCGGCGCTGGCGTAGGTCGAAATGTGGCCACCGGGCTCGGCCTTGTCGCGGTTTGCCTTCACGACCATGGCCATGGCGTTCCACCGAACGACGCTCTTGATACGCCGCTCGATATCACGGTCGCCGGGGTAGGGCACATCGAACTCGGCAGGTATCGTATTGATATAAGGAGAGTTACGTGGAACCTGAACGTTGACTCCCAGGGCTTCGGCCTGGGTGATGATTGTCTTAAGCAGTTCGGCCACGCGTTCCGGGCCCTGCTCGGCCAGCACATACTCCAGCGCGTCAATCCACTCGCGGGTTTCGTGCTGCTCGTCCTCGGTCAGCGCGCCCTCGGCGCCCGCCGGCAAGGTTCTCGGATCAATCATCGTCATGGGGGAGCCCCGTAATCCTCCTGGGAAACAGCGAATCGATACAAACCCTTATGATTCTGAAACCCCGCCATTCATTCGGAGGCGTTGCAACGGGGAAATTTGAGGCGACAAAGCCCAATCCCAGCCACGAAAAACACGGGCCACTGTTTCTACAATTACGGCTGACCTATAGCCCAACGGCTTCTGACAGGAGAATGATATTTGAGTCCTCAAGGCCCTTGATCGACTTGTCGTTTGTTAGAAAGGCGGCACAGTTCGCAGAATCGGCAGTGGCAAGATGGATTGCATCTGGAGTCTTCATCCTCGTCTTAGCGCGGAATGTCGCGGCTTTCACAAGGATGGATCTACTCACTGCAATCACATCGAGGCCTCTGGCCGGTTGAATCCATTCCAGGTATTTGAGAACCAAGTCTCCCCGGTTTTCAGCCAGCGGTTTTGCAAGCGTCTCAAGCAAAGTGAGTTCACTTGTCACAGCCAGTAGATTCCCTGAATCCATGGCGCCCAGCAGTTGGGCCAGAAAACCCCGAAATTCCGGGGTTCCCTCCAAGGCATAGATGAAAATATTTCAATCCAGAGAGACCCGGCATCCCTGCCAGGACTCGATCAACCCCACGAATCGCGTTCCGAGCGGACGGAATCCACCACTGAATCGGCCGATTCATGCAGACCACTGGCAGCACCCAGCATGCCTACAAGCGACCGGTTGCCTTCGGCATCAGGCACTATCACTATAACTTCAGCTGTCCTGCCCTCAGGCAATTCAGCATCCTGAATGGAAACCTTTCCACCCGGCTGGATTACGGTTTGCTGCTTCACAGCATGAATCATAGCTCGTGTCCTTGGCTCTTTCGGCATTGGCTACAATCCAGTGGGCTGGGTATTGACCTGCCCAGGACATTACGTCTTGCGGAAAATGTGGTCCTTTCTCAGGGCGCCGGTTTCCATGCGGAAGTTGACGCGGTCCACCTTTCCGGAGGCGTCCCGGCCGAAGATTGCTGTCAGGTCCTCGGCCGGGCAGAAGAAGACGTCGCCCGACTTTGGCTCCAGGCGAATGCCATCCACCACCAGTGACCGGGCCACGAGTGCCCCGTTTTCGAGCCGGACCGTGGCGGTCGTGGGTCCGCGATTGTAGTCCCCGGCAAACTGGTCGAGGAATCCGGTAGAAGGTGGCGCCGTGATGGGCGGCGTGGCTGCGACATCGGTTGGAATCCGCTCCAATGTGACATCGATTGCATCGCCGTCCTGCCGGAATTGCCCAATGATTTCGTTCCTTCCGAGGCGCCTGCCTTCGAAAGTGGATTGATGCAGGAGCATTGGGCCTTCGAACTGAATCAGGTCGGTTCCCTGCTCAATGACGTTGACGGGTACGGAGCCAAACCCCTGTTCGGGGCTTTGGACCTTGCCCATCAGAGATCCATCCGGATGGCGGTACACGGTGAAGACCAAGGGGAACCCTCCCCTGCCGCCGGGGTAGTTCAACCGGCCCATCCATTTTCCAACGGGCCAATCCCGCGCTGATTCGCCAGCTGCGCCGAGGAGGTGGCCGGGGATGGGAGACCAGGTGGTCTTCCGGAATATGTAGAATCCGGCGCCGGCAATGAGGACGGCGAGTGCAAGGGCGGTTAGGAGCTCAAAGGCCCTGCTTCCGGTTGCTGGATTCGGTTCGTTATCGTCATCATCCCAAAAATCTCCGCCCATGGTTGGAACCTGCCTTGTGGAATCGTTCTGAAATGATAGACGCGGTATTTCTGCAGGACTGCGTCTCGGGGGACGGTTTCCGGCTTTTTGTGGTTGGGCTGTGCCCGATCTGCTGGTGGGGGGGGGAGGGGGGGGGTAAATTGCAAAATACTGACGTATTTTCGAGCGGATGACTGGTGTTAAAAGATTTGGATCGGTTAAAAATCGTTGCGGAATTATGCGTTTATTTTCGATTTTTGCCTGTCCGGGGAGAAATTGTCTGGAATCGAAACAAAGGGGGAATGGGAGCGGGAGGAGCCCGGGTGCACAGGTGTCGGCCGGGCGTGTTGCGCGTGAAATTTCGTGGAGTTTGTTCATGGTGAAAACACCCTGGCACAGGATAAACGTTTTGCCTATTCCCTTACAGCCCTCTGCGACCCCTTGGAGACCCATAAAGTGGAAGCGTGAATTTGAGAAGTTTGCGGCTTGAATTGGTCGGTCAGCGGCCTTAGGGCGTTGAGGTTTCTTCAGAGACTGGCGGGAGCGGGAACGATGGGTGAGACTGGAACGGGCGCGGCACGGGTGCGGGTGGACTGGCCGCATTACTTCATGAAGATCGCGCAGGAGGTGGCGTCGCGGGCGACTTGCGAGCGCAAGCATGTGGGGGCGGTGATTGTGCGCGACAAGACGATTTTGTCCACCGGGTACAATGGGAGCATTCGCGGCATGGGGCACTGCGACGAGATCGGACACGACATGGTGGGGGGCCACTGCGTGCGGACGGTGCACGCGGAGGCCAACGCGATCATCCAAGCCGCGCGCAACGGGGTGAGGATTGATGGGGCGGACATCTACATCACGGCCAGCCCGTGCTGGGAATGTTTCAAGCTGATCGCCAACGCGGGGATCGTGCGGATTTACTATGGGGAGTTTTACCGTGAGGAGAAGAGCTTCAAGATCGCGAAGGACCTGGGCATTGAGTTGGTGATGATTGAGTAGAGTGGGGCGTTTGGGGGGAAGTCATCTGGACGAAACGAAACCGTAACATAGTACGGGTTTGGGGGTGTGGCCAACCTAGTGGCCACACGGAGCGGAGCAGATAAGGGCCATATGGAGCGGAGGGGGCCTTGGTCGGAGTCGTTTACCCTTTTTTGCGTTCGATGGACTTGAGTTCGGCTTTGACGGTGAAGGGCGTGGACTTCTGGAGGCCGGGGACGACCTGCCAGATCTGGATATTGGCGGGGTTGATGATCAGCATTCCGCCGTCGGCGGCGTTGACGAAGACGGCGACCTGGCTGAACAGCTTCATGGAGCTGGCGACGCGTTCGCTGGCGGTGCCGACCACGGACTGAAGCTCGAGGTAGAGGCTGAATCCGCTGAGGAAGGTTACGGTCGCGAATCCGAGGAAAACGTTTCGCCTTTCGGTTATTTCCATGGCGGTCATGAGGGAATTTTTTTCCACGCTGACGCGTTCGGCAAAGGTCTCGCGGGTGAGCTGGCGGACCAGGGGCGCGGTGGGCATGAGGGCGTTTTTGGGGACCGGGCCGGCGTTGACCTCGAACCATTCGACCTGCTGGGGATTGATGGTCACCATGCGCAGGTTTCCGAGGAACTGATGCACCGGGCGGCGGAAGATGTCCTTCGGCTTGATCTGCTTGATAAGATCGGCCGGTCGCTCCGCGTCCATCTCAAACGTCAGGACATTGCCGGTCGTCAGGTGCGCTTTGATTTCCATGGGTGAGTTTCCCCCTATTTTTGAAAGGTGGACGAGCTATGGAGCGCGCGGAAATGGCTGTCAAAAACCATTTCCCGGGTGCCAAGTGCAGCGACGGTGCCAGGAGGCGGAGAACGATTTCGGTCGGAAGGCCGGCTGCAGCGTTCTCCCCTATTCCTCGCCTTTGACGGACGCCACCAAACCATCGGCGACGGTGATTTTTAGAACTTTCGCCGGCTTTCCGGTGGAGACACCTACAACGCCATTACGATATTTGGCGGGCATAGTGTAGGTGACAAGGGTGCCACTGCTGTTTGGGTCGGCGGTGGCCTTTTCGCCGGAGTCCTTTTCAAGGGCTTCGAGGGCTTTGCCCTTATACCGCGAATCCAGTTCGGCGGCGATCATCATGTTGGCATCGATTTTGGGATTTGGGGTGATGCCTGCAGGAAGCACTTCCTTGGGGGTGGCCGCCGGTTTTGGCTGTTCCTTGGCCACAGCACCCGTCTCGTTCTTTGGCTTCTCCTGTTCGCTGCCGCCAACGCTGGCCTTTTGTTCGCCTTCGCAACCACAAAGAATTAGCGCCGCAACCACAGGAAACACGAATCGCATGGGGAATGCCTCCCAATGAAAATGTCACTTCTGGTGATGATTGAGGGATGCATTGGGAGGACCGTTCCAAGGTCACGTCAACTCCTGTTTCAGGAGTCGGCACAAATCCAGTTCCGACAGTTCGCACAAATGACTGGTTTTATTTGTCTTACACAATTACGCGGACTGCGTTCCGCAAGTTGGCATCCTGCTTCGGGTGGTAGCCAAGCGGAAGGTTTCGTGTAGGACAAACGCTGAAAATTGCACCGGTCCAATTTTTCCGGTTGAATCTCGTTGTGACAGGTGTATGAATTCCACCACATAGGTTAAACTGAAGCAAATTGGTGACGCTTCAACAACGTTGCCGAAAGGGAGATAGGATATGTTTCAAAGAATGTTAAGAACAGCCGCCATTTGCACGATGGCAGCATCTGCTATCGCTTTTGCGTCGAGCGCAAACGCGTTGACGCTTGACGGCCTCGTCAGCGACCTCGGTTCAGCCCAGGCGACAGATGCCGTGTTGCCGACGTCCGGTGAAGGTGGCGCAGGACCGAATGCCGTCATGGATTTGTCGGGTATCTACGCCGCGGAAGACAGCGGTACGATCAACCTGGCCCTTACGATTGCTGCCGACATCGGCGCAACGAACTGGGGCAAGTACAAGATTTTCATTCAGACCAACAATGGCGGTACGGGTTCCACGACGGATCCCTGGGGCCGTGCCATTGCCTGCGGCGGTGGTTTTTCGCCCCAGTACTGCCTGAGCTGCTGGGTTGACTCCGGCGGTGGTTTTAACTATCACCACTGGAACGGCTCGAGCTGGGATTCCCTCGGCTCAGGCGCAACCTTTGCCATCAGTGGCGCTGGCAACGGCGGTCAGGGCGGCGTTGAGTGGGCTTTGACCCGTTCGTCCCTTGGCACACCGAGCACGATCCAGATTCAGGGCACCTGCACGGGTGGCGGCGGTGGCGACAATGGGCAGGATGCTGTTCCCTCCCAAGCCAACGCTACCGATTGGGGCACCGTGACGACGCTTTCCACTCCGACCAGCGCGATTACCGTACCGGTTGGCGTTTCGGGCTTCACGATCGAGTAACGATCACTTAAAAGAAAGTAAGATCGAAGGCCGCGCAGCCCAGTTGCTGCGCGGCCTTTTCTTTTGGAGATTGCCTGCGGCACGCGCGCGTGGTTCAGGAATGCTCACATTGAACAGGAAACCCGTGGCGCAGACCCCAAACAAGAATTCCCGCAAGAGCGAGAACCCCCGAAAGCCGACGGCCCGATGGAAGCTGGCAGTTTTTGCGCTGGTCCCGCTGGTCCTCCTGATGGCCATCGCGGAAGTTGCCTTGCGGCTTGCGGGGTATGGCGGGTTCCCTTCGTTTTTCGTGCCCTACGTTCAGGCGCCAGAATCGACTCTCCTCCGCTACGACACGGACGCCCTGTGGCCGTATTTCTCGCGGCGACTTGCCGCCGGGGGGCAGGTGCGCCGCATTGGCAGCAACGTGCCGGAGCGCGTTCTGGTTCCCAAGCCGAAAAACATGGTGCGCGTGGTCATGGTGGGCGAATCCAGCGTCCAGGGATTTCCCTACCCGCCCAACCTCTGTGCTGCATCGTTCCTGGAGAAGTACCTGCAGGCCCTTTCCCCGCCCGGAAAGAAGGTGGAGGTCCTGAACACGGGAATCACGGCGGTGGCAAGTTACCCACTGCGCAAAGTCGTTGCCGAGGCGTGCAAACTGACGCCCGACCTGTTGATCATTTATGCCGGCCACAACGAGTTTTTCGGGGCCTTTGGCGTCGCCTCGGCGCAAGGCGTGGGAACGCGTACCTGGCAAATGGGATTGGCGCTGGCCCTGCGGTCCACTGCGATTTTCCAGGGGATCCTGTCGGTGGTGGAGAAGAATGCAGCGGCGCGCATGGATAGGCGCGACGCCAACAGCAGTGAAACCCTGATGGAACTGATGGGGACGCAGACCATCATCGGGCCGGAGAGCCCGCTTCGGCAGCGGGCCGAGCAAACCCTGAGCGATAACCTTGACGTGATGCTCGACAGTGCCCGGAAGGCAGGCGTTCCGGTGGTGCTGTGTTCTGTGGCGGCGAATGAGCGGGATTTCGTGCCAGTGAAGAGTGTCGAGCCGGGAGAATCCGGCGAACGCGCCAAATGGAAAGCGGCGTTTGACCGCGCGATGGACGCGACGAGCAGTGGGCCCAGGGTCTCGCTGCCCCTTTGGGAGGAGGCGGCGCGACTGTGCCCGGAGAATGCCCTGTCACAGTTTTATCTGGGACGCATGCTGGACCTGACGGACCAGCACGAGAAGGCACGGGAGGCCTACCGGAAGGCGCGGGACCTGGATGGAATGCCGTGGCGCGCGCCCACCGATACCAACGACATGATGCGCCGGAAAGCGGCGGCACGGGGAATTCCTTTTGTGGACGTGGATGGGGCGTTTCACGCGGACGCGGAGCAGACCAATGGAAGCGCGCCGGGCTGGAGGCTCTTTGCGGATCACGTTCATCCGAGCCTGGAGGGACAGGCCCTGATGGCGCGTGCCATGGCCGATACCATTCGGAAGGATAAGCTGCTGGAGCTAACCACAGCTTCGCTGCCTGCATGGTCTGCCCTTGCCGCGGACCTGGGAGACAATCGCCTCAACCAGTACCGCGTGGCGCATTTGATGGCCAGTCTCTTTCAAAGGCCCCCGCTGAACCACGATGCGGACGCGGGACGTCACGCGCGTTCCCAGATGGCGCAAGTGCTCGCGGGCGCCGCGGATTTTGAGAAGAAGGCGGCGGAGGCATTCGTCGCCAAGTCGGCGGCCGGAGAGCAGGCGGAGAGCATCACGATGTTTGGCGGCAGGCAGGCCATGGCGGAGGGTAAATTCCCGGCGGCCGCAAAGTATTTTGCCTCTGCTTCGCAGGAGGGTATGCGGTTCAGCCCGCAGAGGTCACTGGCAGAGTACTATGAACTGCTGTGCGAGCGGATGCTGTTCAAGACTGTAACAACGGACACGATCATGACCGCGAGGGCCCGCCTGGTGGAGGCGAGCATCGTGGAACAGGCAACAATGCCGTCCCGGGAACGCGACCAATTGCTGCACGCCATGACGGGGCTGGCCCTGCTGGCAAATGATGTGGCCGGGGCCAAGAAATGGGCGGCCGGAATTCCGGATAGCTCGCCCGAAGCGCCAGCCGTCCTGGAGGAGACAAAGGCCATTGAGGCCGTTCGACAGGGTAAGGCACCACCGGTAAAAATAGGGAAAAGCATGGCGCCGGGTGATGCCGTCGCCCCACCGGGAACAAGCAGGATGGTGACCCTGAGCCTGACCACGGGAACCGCCGAAAAGTCCAAATAGGGCAGGGGCGGGTGACCCCTGAAACTTGCCAATAGATGTTGAATCTGCCATGGTTGCTGGCCTGCGTTGAACCGATTTCACCAATGTGGCGAATTTTAACCACAATGCTTGATTTTGACGCAAAGGGCGGGTTTTGCTGGCGTCCTGTACTATTGGGATGAAACGTTGCTGCTGGGTTTGGGGGTAGTGACTGCGATAATAATGCGAGAGAGATTGGGGAAACGATGACGTCGAAGATAACCGCCAAGAAGGGCCGCCATACGATTCGGGACATCGCGCAGATGGCGGGAGTGAGCCGGTCGACGGTGTCGCTGGCCATCAACGACAGCCCCAAGATCAACGCCGACACGAAGAAGAAGATCACGGATCTGATCGACAAGGTGGGCTACCGGCCGAACCAGACGGCGCGGAACCTGGTGCGGCGGAGCACGGAGACGATCTGCGTGGTGCTGCCGCAGATCAGCCATGTGGTATCGAACGCGTATTTCTCGGAGAGCCTGAGCGGTATCCTGGACGTGGCGACGGAGCAGGGCTATCACCTGCTGGTGAAGGAGGCGAGCGCGGAGTTCAAGGAGGGGCGGCAGGCGCTGAAGCTGTTTCGGCAGGGGCTGATGGACGGGGTGCTGGTGGTGGGGGCACTGACCAATGACAAGTACATCTCCGAGCTGGCGGCGGCGGGCTGCCCGGTGGTGCTGGTGAACAGCACGCTGCCGGGCGTGGACTATGTGATTTCCGACAATGAGACGGCGGCATTCAAGGCGGTGGAACACCTGCACAAGCTGGGGCACAGGCGGATTGCGCACATCCGGGGGAGCGAGTTTGTGACGGGAGCGCTGGACCGGACGGCAGGCTACCTGAAGGCGCTGGACGCGTTTGGCCTGCCGAAACTGGACAACTACCTGGCGCAGGGCTACTTCGACAAGCAGAGCGGGTTTGACGCGACGAAGTGGCTGCTGACGGCGCCGGAACGGCCGACGGCGATCTTCACGACGAACGACATGATGGCGCTGGGAGCCATCGAGGCGATCCGGGCGGCGGGGCTGCGGGTGCCGGAGGACATTGCGATTTTTGGCGGGGACAACATCCAACTGGCGCCCTATGTGAGCCCGGCGCTATCGACGCTGGAGCAGCCTATGGACCAGATCGCGCAGGCGGCCTGCCAGCGGCTGCTGAACCGGATGACGGGCGAGCCGGTGGGGAAACCGCCGGTGATCCATCTGGACCTGGTGATCCGGGAGAGCTGCGGGGCGAAGCTGGGGGCGCGGGGGTAAAATTCAATTCTGAATTCGCAATTCTGAATTCTGAATTAAAGCGTGGCGCAGGGCGTGGCTGTGCGTGGGAAATAGTTAGGGATTCCAAGGTTCCTTGGGTTTGTGAGGTTGCGTTCTTTCGAGCGCGCCTGGTCTCGCGCAAGCGATGAGCGAAGTCGTAACCGATTCGGCGGTGAGGTTTGTCCATTTTCCCCAAAACAGCGCCTTCCGGAGGATGCGCTCCGCTCACAACCAAAGCGGCAGCACGGCTGCCGCAGTCCAAGGCTGGCCGCCAGAACCCCGCCGCACCTTTTGTCCCCCGATGTTGGGTTTTCCTTTACGCGCCGCCTCAATTGCCCCAGACCTCCCCTCGTGCGTGTTGCTCTTATCCATGACTGGCTGAACGGAATGCGGGGCGGGGAGAAGGTGCTCGAGGTGTTTTGCGAGCTGTACCCGCTGGCGGACGTTTATACCCTGTTTTATGAGCCCCAGAAGGTGTCGCCGTTGATCCGGTCGATGCGGATCCACGAGCATCCGCTGGCTAAGCGGCTGGCGGTGACGCGGCGGCATTACCGGTACCTGCTGCCGTTCATGCCGCGGATGATCGAGTCGTTCAAAATCAAGAATTACGACCTGGTGATCTCGACGTCGCATTGCGTGGCGAAGGGGATCGTGGCGCAACCGCCGGAGACGCCGCACATCTGCTATTGCTTCACGCCAATGCGCTACATCTGGGACAAGTACGACGACTATTTTGGCAACAAGTGGAAGCTGTCGTCGTGGATGATGCCGATGTTTCGCAAGGGCTTGCAGGAATGGGATGTGGAGACGGCGGTGCGGGTGGGGCATTTCGTGACGACCTCGAACTACGTGCGGGACCGCATTCGGGAGCATTACCTGCGGGAGGCGCTGGTGGTGCCGGCGCCGGTGGATTGCGACCGGTTTGCAGACACCGAGCGGCTGCCGGAGGATTTCTTTTTGATTGTGTCGGCGCTGGAGCCTTACAAGCGGATTGATGTGGCCATTGACGCGTTTCGGGAGTTGCGGTGGCCGCTGAAGATCGCGGGCACGGGTTCGCAGATGCGGCGGCTGAAGCGGCGCGCGCCGCGCAATGTGGAGTTTCTCGGGTGGGTGAGCGACGAGGAGCTGGCGTCGCTGTATTCGCGGGCGCGGGCGGTGGTGTTTCCGGCGGATGAAGATTTCGGGATCGTGCCGCTGGAAGCCGCGGCCAGCGGCTGCCCGGTGATCGCGTACCGCCACGGCGGCGCGCTGGAGACGGTGATCGAGGGAAAGACGGGGATTTTCTTCGACGAGCAGACGCCCGCGGCGCTCATCGAGGCCGTGCGGGATTTTGCCGAGGAAAAATTTGACAACGAGGAGCTGCGCGCCCACGCGCGGCTTTATGACCGCCCGGTTTTCAAGCAGCGGGTGGGGGACCTGATCCGCGACGTGGCGCGCCTGCCCAATCCGGCGGCGCCGGAGCCACCAGCCGAATGAGTGGGCTGCGCCTGACCTTCCTGCCGGAAGGGCGCTCGCTGGAACTGGCGGAGGCGACGCCTGTGTCGGATGCGGCGGCGGCGGCGGAGTTGCTGATTGATCATCCCTGCGGCGCCAAGGCGACGTGCGGCAAATGCCGTGTGCGCTTTGCGGAGGGAGCGACGGCGCCCACGGCGGCGGAGGAGCGGCTGGTTTCGGCGGAGGACCTTGCGCAGGGGTGGCGGCTGAGCTGCCAGGCGGTTGTGAACTGCGACGCGGTCATCGAGGTTCCCGCGGTGTCGCGCGCAGCGGCCGCAAAAACGTTTGGGCCCGAGGATCTTTTTGCCGGGGGATTCGAGGCAACCCTGCGGACGGTAGATCTCGCCGTGGAGGTCACAGAATCGGACGACCTCGCCTCGGCGCTGCGGCGTTCGGTCGCGGCGCGAATCGGCCGTCAGGAAATCAGGATTGCCCCGCACCTGCTGCGGGCCTTGCCCGGGCTGATCTCCGATTCCGGCGCGAGGGTTTCTGCCGTCATCGGGCACGGGGAACTTCTGGCGCTGGCGGGCGAGACGCAATCCTTCGGCGCGCCGTGCGGCGTGGCGCTGGACATTGGCTCGACCACGCTGGGTGTTGCCATTATTAATATGGAAACGTGCGCCGTGCTGGCGCAGGGCTCGGCCCTCAATCCGCAGGTCGCCTTCGGCGCGGACACGATCTCGCGCATTTTCCACACGCAAACCCACGACGACGGGAACGCGCAGCTCCACGGTGTGCTGGCGAAGGGAATCAATGAGCTTGTGGGCCGCCTTGCCGCGGAGGCGGCGATCTCGCGGGATTCGCTGTGGCGGGTGTGCGCGGTGGGGAACCCGACAATGCTACACACGCTCTTGGGAGTGGATGTGGGCCCGCTGGGTCAGGCACCCTATAATGGCGCGTGGACGATGGGCATCGAGTGTCCGGCGCGGGAAGCCGGGCTGGATATGCGAAGGGAGGCGATGCTCTCGCTGCCGCCGATGATTCGCAGCAACGTTGGCGCGGACACCATGGCTGCGATCCTGGCCACGGGTTTGGACCAGACGGACAAGCTTTCCCTGCTGATCGATCTCGGCACAAATTCGGAGATTGTGCTGGGGAACCGACACAAGCTGATTGCCACCTCCACGGCGGCGGGGCCGGCGTTCGAGGGCGCCAACATCCGGCAGGGAATGCGGGCCGCGCCGGGAGCCATTGACCGTGTGTCGCTGCGCGGCGGCGGGCGGGTGAACATCCATGTGCTGGGGAGCGTGCCCGCGAAGGGCATTTGCGGGCCGGGGCTCATTGATGCGGTGGCAATTTTGTTGCGGGCCGGCCTGATCGACGCGACGGGCCGGATGCACGGGCGAAATGCGCTGGACGAAAAACAGTATCCTGGTTTTGCGGCGCGCATCGTGAGTGGCGAGCATGGCCATCCGGCGTTCATCCTGGCCACGCGCGAGGAAAGCGAGAAGGGCGTGCCGGTGATGCTTTCGGCGCTGGACGTGCGGCAGTTGCAGCTTATCAAGGGGTCCATTTACGCCGGCGCGGAGATCCTGATGAAGCAGCTTGGCGTGCACTACGACGACCTTGACCAGGTGCTCATCGCCGGTGCCTTCGGGCAATACGTTCGCAAGGCCAGCGCGCTGGATATCGGACTTGTGCCCCCGGTGGATCCGGAAAAGGTTTTGTTTGTGGGTAACGCGGCGGGCGTTGGCGCCAGGATGTGCCTGGTGGATGCCGTCGCGTCTCGTCGGGCTGAAGAAATCTGGCGAACGGCCGAATACGTGGAACTGGGCGGCCATCCCGACTACCAGGATGCGTTTTGCGTGGCCATGGGCTTTCACGACTCGCCCGCGGTTAAGGCGCGGCAGGGCGATTAGTTTCTGTTTTTGTCGGGGGTGATGTAATCCCTGCGGAAACCCCAAGTATATCCCTTGTGGACGGCCCTGTTAGGTTCGGGCCATAACTCAATCCAAGGGAGAAACATCATGAAGACATTGAAGACCGCCCTCGCTGTGGCAACACTGGCACTTGTGGGCCTACCCGCATGGTCGGAGACCACGGTGAAAGATCCACTGGCCATGGCCCCCGCCGACAGCGAGGTCGTGATTTCGGCCAACGTGCGCAAGGTTATCGATTCGGCGCTTTTCAAGGAAGCAACCGCCGGTGGTGAGCGCGAGAAGCTGGAAACCAAGCTGCAGGTTTTGAAGAACCTCACCGGCGTGGACGTCCTGAAGGAAGTGGATCGCCTGTGCCTGTGGGGCCGGGTGGACCGGGATGAAAGCATCGTGATCCTCGCCCAGGGATCATTCAAATCGGACGGCCTTATCGCCATCCTGAAAGCCAACGACGAGTACAAGACGTCCGAGATCAAGGGACAGACCATGCACCAGTGGTTCGACAAGAAGGAAAAACGCACGAAGTACGGGCTGGTGCTGAGCGAGGGGTGCGCGGCGATCTTCAACTCAACCGCCGCCGTGGAGGCTGCGCTTGATGCGAAGGAAAGCGGCAAGAACCTGCTGTCGAGCGACAAGAAGAAGCTGCTGCCGGAGAACCGCGACGATGCGGCCCTGTGGGGCATGCTGGTGAAGCCAGATGCGAAGGATTCCGCGAAGTTCAAGGAGACGCTGGGCGTGAAGAGCGTGGCGGGCGCCATCGTGCTGGGCGAGAAGGCCGTCGATGTGGCCGTGACAGCCCATGCCGAATCCGCCGAGAAGGCCGGGAAACTGCAGGACGTGGCGCGCGGCATCATGGCCCTTGGCTCGCTGCAAGGTGAAAACGCTGGCGTGCGCAAGATTGCCTCGGGTGCCAAGGTGGGTGGCGAGGGCGATTCCGCCAGTCTTCAGATTTCCGTGGCTAATGAAGAATTACTGGCGCTGGCAAAGGAAAAGAAGGACAAGAAGTAACGCAATACCAGGCGGATGAATTCCAGAATAATGTCCAACGTGGCGCAAGGTGTCAGCCTGCGAAGCCCCGAACCGCAGTCCGGGAACGCATCGGCAACGGTTTATGATGCCGTTGCCGATGCGGCCCTTGCGGCCCAGGCACTGCGCGGCGATGCCCACGCCTTTGAGCAACTTGTGCGGCGTCACGAGGCTGGTGTTTATCGGATGGCGTGGCGTGTGGTGCGCAACCGCGAGGACGCGGAGGACTGCGCGCAGGACACGTTTGTGCGCGCGTGGCGCGCACTGCCGGGATTCCGCGAAGAGGGCAACTTTCGCGCGTGGGTGTACCAGATAGCGCTGAACTGCGCGCTCAGTCGGCGGTCGCGGCCGGGCGCGGTGGTGGAGCTTTGCGGCTCCGAGCAAATGGGCGAGGTCGCGGATCCCCGCGCTGCATCACCGGCGGAGGCCTCGATCAGGCGCGAGGCGCTGGGAGCGGTGGAGCAGGCGCTGGCAGAAATGCCCGGCGACAATGCCGCCCTGTTTCAGCTTCGCTACGGCGAGCAGATGTCCGTGGCGGAGATCGCGACAATAGTGAGAAAGAAACCGGGTGCGGTGGTCGTGGCGCTCCACCGCCTTCGGGAAAAGATTAGCCAAATCATCAGAGGGGAAGACACGGAGGCCAAAAAACCATGAGCCAGTGCACGAATTTTCAGGAGGCCGCGAGCCTTGCCCTGGGCAGCGGCGCGCCATTGCCCGAATGGGCCGTCGCCCATGCCGGCGATTGCAAAGCCTGCGGCGACCTGTGGGAACAACTGAGCGCAGCGGAAGCCACCTTAAGCGCCGCTGGCACAGACGGGGAAATTTCCGTGCCCGCGGGAATGCACGACCGCATCATGGCGTCCGTGCGCCAGGAAATGCGGATGACGCCCCCCATGGGCCGCACGCCGGGATTCTGGCAGATGGGGGTGGGCATCGCCGTGGCCGCGGCGCTGGTACTGCTGGTCGTCTCAGGTCGCCAGCCGCAGCCGGTCGCCACCACCAAGCCGACCCACCAGCCCGCACCAACGGCCCAAGCGGCTCAACCTCTACTGCCCCGGATTGGTCCGGCAGTCGTCGCCGTCATGATCCCTGAGACGGTCGACGAAACGGGTAACGATCTTTCGCAATTGGGCAAAATGGTTGTCTCGAGCGCCACCAGTGCCGCCCGGGCTTTAGCTCCTCAACTGGAGGACACCAACCAGTCGCAGCCTGCGGGGGCCCTGAAGCCCCAGTCCAATGCGGGCCCCAATGATGGCCCGTCGGCTCGCTTGGACGGTTGAGCCGCCCACCACAATTGGTAAGTTCTTATATTTGAGGGATGTACCGCACCCTTTTGGCACTCTCTGAACAAACTGAACGGCCAGCCTGTAATCGGGCTTGGCGAAAAAACCAAAGATGAGGGACCTAATGTCGGATCATAACACGACGGGTGATTATTTTGAGACGGAACCCAGCGATTTCCTACGCGAAAGACGCGGGACGTACTTCATGATCAATGCCATTTCCAAGCGCGTCCGCCAGCTTCAGCTTGGCGAAAAGGCGCAGGTTCCGGTGCCCCAGGAATTTAATCGCGACACGGTGAAGCTCGCAACAAATGAATTCCTGGCCGACACGCTGAAGATCGAGCAGAAGCCGCACCTTGATCGCTTTGCCCAGCACCTGCCCACCGAGGTTGTCAGCGCCGACTAATCCCGGCCGCTGCATTGCGTGACGGGAGTTTCGCCATGAAAGCCGCTCCCCGGCCACGTGTCTTTATCGAAACCTACGGCTGCGCGTTTAATATTTCCGACAGTGAGGTCATGGCGGGCCTGCTGGAGCGTGAAGGCTTTGAGCTGAATCACTCCGCCGAAGGCGCCGATGCGGTCATCGTGAACAGTTGCACCGTCAAGGATCGCTCCTATTTGGAATTCCGCAAGCGGATCGCGGCGCTCTCCAGAAACCAGGAAGGCCCGGCGGTCATCCTTGCGGGTTGCGTGCCCAAGGTTTACCATCAATCGCGGGAATTTGCGGCGCATTCGCAAATAGGGCCGGACAACCTTGCGGACATCCCGGAGGTCGTGCGGCGCACGCTTGCTGGCGAAATTGTCCAGCGCACGGCACGCGCCGAGCAGCCCCGGCTGAACCTGCCCAAGCGACGGCGCCACGAGGGCGTTGAGATTATCCCCATCAGCAAGGGATGCCTTGGTTCCTGCACCTTTTGCCAGACGGTGATCGCCCGGGGGCGGCTGCACTCGTTTCCTGAAGAGGAGATTCTGGCGCAGCTTGAAGCGGCCGTGGCTGAAGGTATAAAAATTATTTGGCTCACGTCGCAGGATTGCGGGGCCTACGGCCTGGACCGGGGCTCGAACCTGCCAAAACTGATGCGACGCATAGCCCGAATGCGTGGCGATTTCCGCGTGCGGGTCGGGATGGCCAATCCGGATCTCATCAAGCTCTACCTGCCCGAATTTGTCGAGGCACTGGCCGACGACAGATTTTTCAAGTTCGCCCATATACCGGTGCAGGCGGGTTGCGACGATGTTCTCTCGGCCATGCAACGCCTCTACACGGCGGCCGATTTCCGCCGTATTGTGGACGCACTGCGTGAACGAATGCCGGAAATCACCATCGCGACGGATGTGATCGTCGGTTTTCCCACGGAAACCACGGAATCCTTTGACCGCACCGTGGCATTGATGCGCGAAACAGCACCGCAGGTGCTGAACCGTTCCAAGTTTTCCCCTCGGCCCGGCACGAAAGCTGCCCGCCTGCCACTGCTGCCGTCCTGCGAGGTCTCGCGGCGATCACGAGAGTTGTATCAGCTTCATCGCACCATCGCTGCCGAGGATGGCGCGCAATGGTCCGGTTGGTCCGGTGCTGCAATCGTGGAGGAAGCCTTGCGGCCGGGTGTGTTTCTGGCGCGCAATTTCGCGTATAAGCCGATTGTCCTCGAAGGGCAATTCGCTCCGGGAGAAACCGTGGAAATTGACGGGGCTACCCCTGACGGTTTCCATTTGAATGCGACTGTTTGCTCCCCGCAGATGGCCTGAACCATTTCGCAGCCCGAAGGAAACCGTTGCCGGATAAACTACTGACTGTTCGCGAGTGCATCGCCCGAAGCGCGCACTACCTGCGTGAAAAGGGGGTGGGCACGGCGCGGCTGGATGCTGAGTTACTGGTGGGCACCTCCACGGGCATGGACCGGCTACAGCTTTATCTGAACATGGACCGCCCGCTGGACACAGGCGAACGAGATCGGGCGCGCGATTTATTGCGGCGGCGCGCGGCGCGGGAACCGATGGCCTATATACTTGGCCACCGTGAGTTTCGCAGCCGGGAATTTGAGGTGTCGCCCGCAGTGCTTATTCCGCGACCCGAAACGGAATTACTGGTGGATTACACCATTGAACACCTGATCGCGCGGTTTCCGGATGCCAATGGTGCGTACCGGATACTCGAACTCGGTGCTGGAAGTGGTGCCATTTGCGTAAGCCTTGCGGCGGAACTTCCTGGATTTCACATTGTTGCGACCGAGATTTCCGGCGCCGCGGCGGAGGTTGCGCGTCGCAATGCCGCGCGGCATGGCGTCACTGACCGCATTGATTTCCGTGTTCAGGGGGACTTCGCCGGGATCGAAGGCCCGTTTCACGCCGTGGTCTCGAATCCACCCTACGTGTCCAATGCTGATGCAAGGGAGATGGAACCGGAAGTCCGAGACCATGAGCCTCATGCAGCCCTATTTTCGGGGAACGACGGGTTGGATGCGATTCGCTTTCTGCTGGGTTCCGCCGGCACATTTCTGGTGCCGGATGGATTTCTCATTATCGAGTGCGGATTTGGCCAGGCCCCGACCATATCGGAATTGGCGCGCGCTTCGGGTTGGCTGCAGAACAGGGTTTACAAGGACTATGCAGGCATCGAACGATTCGTGTTGTTGGAAAAATAGGTTCGCTTTGACAACGCAACGTTTCATGCCCTTTACCAAGAATTGGTGTAGATGTATTTACTGGTGATTCACGAACCGGCACTTCCTTAACCATGGCCAGCATACTCATCATAGATGACGAGCCCGTTGTGCGCGATGTGGCGACGCGGATCCTTTCCCGCGCCGGACATAACGCTGTCACCGCCGGCTCCCTCGCCGAGGGTATGAAAGTCGTCAATGCAACCCCGATCGAGGTGATGCTGCTCGATATTTATCTGCCGGACGGACGTGGGGACGAATTGATTCCGGATTTCCTGCGCCGCGATCCGCAGATGAAAATCATTGTCATTTCCGGTGATGTGACGGCCACTACCGCTGTCGCGGCACTCAAGCGGGGTGCGTTCGACTATGTGACGAAGCCCTTCACCCCGGAGACGCTGCTTCATGTGGTTGCGCAAGGGTGCGATGCGCGCAGGCTGGCCATTCAGCAGCTCACATCGGAGCGCGACCCCATGCGCCCGTTGCATCAGGGCAGGCGACTTCCGGGGACGTCGCCTGAAGCGGCGGCGGTTAATCTGCAGGTGGACGCCGCAGCAGCCGTGGATTCTGCCGTGCTGATTTGCGGCGAATCGGGCACGGGAAAGGAACTGGTTGCAAGGCTGATACACGACAAGAGTTCGCGCGCAACGGGACCGTTTGTGGTTATCAATTGCGCAGCCGTTCCGCGCCTGTTGATGGCGACAGAATTATTTGGCAGTGAGCCGGGCTCACGCAGCGAAACTCCGGAGCCACGAAAGGGGCTGTTAGAGCTGGCTGACGGCGGAACGGTGTATCTCGATGAATTGACCGATGTCGAGCTGCCGGTTCAGAGGCAGTTGCTGGCCGTCCTCCGGGACAAAATGATAACACGAGCGGGCGGAGATGTGCCACGAAGTGTGGATGTGCGCATCGTCGCCGCGACGAGCCAAGACCTGCAATCACCGGAGTTTGGCTCCGTTGCGGATGGCAAGTTGGTCGCCGCGCTATCGGCAATGACCATCAAGATTCCGCCACTGCGCGAGCGGCCACAGGATATTGAAACGCTGGCATTTGCATTTCTGCGTGAGAAATCCCTCGAACTTGGGCGGCGCGCGAATGGGTTTTCGGAGGACGTGCTTCGGTTCCTTCGGCGCTATTCATGGCCCGGGAATGCCCGGGAGTTGCGCAACATGGTGGAGCGGCTGCTCATACTTTCCGACAACGCCATGATCCAGGTGGATGAGGAGACACTACGCCGTTACTGTTTTCAAAACTTTGCCGAATTGCGAATCCAGTCGGACGAAACGGACCCCATCGAAAGCTCCGCCTCCGAAACAAAGGGAATGACCGTGGTGCCAACGCTGGCTGAGAGTGAACGGGAATACCTGATGTCTGCGTTGCGGCGTTCGGCCTTTGACACGGCCCGCGCAGCGGCGGCTTCGGGAATACCGGAAGCCGAGTTTGCGGAGAAGATAGCCACTCATGGGTTGCAGGATTGGATCGATGGACAGCAGACCCGGGGCACCGATTCCCCAATCGCCTAGTACTTCAACCGCGCGAACTTGGCCCAGCCGGGATACTTGAAGGTCTTTCCCACGGGAACGCCGGGAAGCGGAGCGGATTCATTGGGATGCGCCGTCATCTCGTAGGCATCGGCCAGGTTCAGCATGAATTCCACATTGGGCAGATCGCAATACAGGTCAGCGGTTCGGGCCGCTTCATCCACGAGTAATTCCCAGGTGCCGTTTTCCATTCCCACGCTGATGAGCTGGCGCCCAAACAGGGAGACCTGTGTGGCTTTCCCGTCACGCGTATACTGGCCCTTCGTAACGATGGGTGTGCCTCCTTCGCTGGTCAAAACCTTGAGATCGGGCATCTTCGGGTTTCGGGAAGGCTCAAGGAGTTGCTTGCGGTTCTCGGCAACGGTGACCATTTTCACCAGATAACGTTTGGAAGCCGTGAGAGGTTGGTCATCGAGGGAAAGCGCCATGATAACTGCAAAGGGGGATTGGGACACTGCCGACAGTACGTCGCCAAACGGTGCAGCCTTGGTACCAGTTGGCATCACTCCCTGGAAAAGTACAAAGTTCGGGCTTAAAACGGCCAACTGGCCGGCCCCGGCGTCCCGAAGGACAATGGAGCCATCAACGGACTTGCAACCAAAGACCGGGGACGTGGGTTCATCCTCCTGGGCAATTCGACTACGCACATAGTCCATCACACTTGCCAGGGTGGCGGAGGTTCCGCGATCGCCCTCCTGAGGCATGCGGGCCGCAACCCTCTTCTTTTGACGAGCGTCCACCCATTCTGAACGATTGTGCCCCACGATGAGTTTCCCCGCAACCAAACCGTCTCCGGAACGCCCAGTCAACACGAGAAGGTTCTGCAAAACCGCAGCGCCCTTTGGGTCCAAATAGACATTTTCGACCCGGGCGTTCCAGGAAAGGGTGTGGAGGAGATCCTCCCAACTTGAGTAGGCCCCCATGTCCTCCGGCCCATAGACAATGCCGACTGATTTTCGGGCAGGGCCAATGGAATTGCTTCCCAGAAATACCTGTGCCGCCGGTCCAAAGAGGCTCCATCGGGCGGGGTCGTTGTTCAGAACAAAGCTGCCCAAGCGTGTGAAGTCACCGGTGGTGTAGTATGCGAAATACAACATGCAGTCCCAATCCTGAAGGCGTCCGTAAGTCGCCATTTCGAGAATGCTCGACGCGCGATACTGGTTCGGCCAGCAGGTGGCCCATTCACGCACGGCAAGGGGTTTGCCCTGCCATTTGTAGCGAGCGATAAAAGGCACCCCGGCGCCAGGGTCTACGCTGGTCAGATAATTCTTGTCCTGATAGTAAGCCGGCGGGAGCCAATCGCGGCCGGGCTCGTAGCTTGGGTGCTCCTCATACATATTTTCAGCGGTGAAATCGAACTCCTGCGCGGCGCTGAATGTGTCGGGAATGGATTTTCCGGCAACAACTCCGGTGCAGGGTACGCGCACCCCCATGTCGTGAAGCGCGGCCATCATGCGCTTGAAATACTGGCGTTGGATCTCGATGGCAAAGCGGACTCCCTCTCTGCGACGCACGGGCGAGCGCTGCGGGTTGTCATACGGCGCCGATTGGGCCACCTCGAACGACTCCGTGGCGTTCATGTCTGGCAGGGCGATATTCCCCAGTTCCAAGGTTTCGGAAGTTTGGAGCGCGCACACGCCATTGGTATTGGTCCACTCGGCTCGTAGCTTCTTCGTGGTTCCGTAGGTACGCTTGAGATAATCAGCCCAAAGGCCTTGGAACTCGGCCTGGTAAGGCGCCGGCATGGAATGCCAAAGCGCCGGGCGCGAGAACAATGAGTCCTCGTTGAACACCTCGATTAGGGCCACGGCCGGATCATTCGCAAAGCTGAGCTTCGTGTAGGGATTGACGTGCTCCACGAGGAGCTGGCGGGCGAATTGGACCTGAAGCTCGATAAGGCGCTCATTAAAGAAAGCCATGGGAGTGGCGCCGCGGGGCAATGCCGTGGCGCTCGTCACGTCGTCCCCCGGCAAATAGTGACGGAAGCCTCGGAGAACAATATAGGAGTAGATCCCACGCTCCTTGAGTTTCGCGATCCAGTAATCAAGCCGGTCCAGATACTCTGCGTCGAAGTGCTGGGTGTCATTGTCGTGGGGAGGAGTTTCGTCGATGATTGTGCGGCGCAGGAATCCGTACTGCAGGCCCGCCCGATTGTCGAGAGAGTGAAATCGGACCATGTTGCATCCCGCGCGCGCCAGCACATCCACTACTTCGTCGATGCGATGCTTGGGAATGTCGATGTGTTCCTGGGTGATGGTGACCCCCCAGAACCGTGCACGGGGCCCATTGGTCCCAAAATGAAAATGACCGTCAGGGCCGGTGGTCACGAATCCGTCGCACCCGGCCGGCGCTTTCAGCAAGTGGCTAAAGTCGGCGAGAGAGGAGTCCGGATAGAGGTCAAAATTGGGATTGAGCGGTCGGGACGGCCTGGAATTGGCACAAACCGATAAGGTTAGAACCGCTACCAGGGCAAATACGGCCGGGAATGCAAGGAATCTTGATTTCTGCTTCATGGCGCCATTTGCAGGGCTGTCCCATGCCAGTCAACATCTGTCCGGACAGTCCATGTCGCCCGCAAGTGAGCAGAATGCCAATCCGAAGTAACCCTCGGGAAACTCAAGGTTTTCCGGGATCCCCCGGCCGACTCTGGGGAGGTGGGATCAACCATGAGGCTACCATCGACACCGCCAAAATGCCCGCGATAATTCCAAGCGACCAGGTAATCGGGAACTTGCCGCCAAACGCGTCATTCAACCAGACCATTTTCAGCCCGACAAAAATGAGCACAAAACCGAGGCCGTACTTGAGAAGACGAAACCGGTCCACCATGTCGGCGAGGAGAAAATACATGGCCCGAAGTCCCAGAATCGCGAACACATTTGAGGTGAGCACGATGAACGGTTCCTTTGTGATGGCAAAAATGGCCGGGACCGAATCCACCGCAAAGATGATATCGGAAAGCTCAATGAACACAAGGGAGACGAAAACCGGTGTCGCATACAGAACCCCTGACTTTCGCACAAAAAACCGTTCTCCCGCCATGTCAGTGGTTACCGGCACCAGCCTCTTGAGCAGGCGGATAATTGGGTTCTTGTCGGGTTCAATGGGTTTTTCCGGGGCAAACAGAATCTTGACCCCGGTCAGGAGCAGGAAAATCCCGAAAATAACGACAACCACATGGTACTGCATGAGCACCGAGCCCAGGGCGATGAAGATAATTCGAAAAACGAGCGCCCCGAGAATCCCGTAGAAAAGAACGCGGTGCTGGTAGGCGGGCGGGATTGAAAAGTATGAAAAGACCACAACAAACACAAAGATGTTGTCCACGGCAAGCGACTTCTCAATCACGAAGCCGGTAAGGAACTCCAGCCCCACCTGGCGGGCCGCGGCGGCGGGATCGAAACCGGGAACGGCCATCAAACGCGGGTCGTGGGGAAACTTCTGCGCCGAATAGTAGTAAAGCCCCAAGCCAAAAACCAGCGCGAGGGTCAGCCAGATGCCCGTCCACGCAAGGGACTCTTTCGTGGAGACCCGGTGGGCCTCCCGATGGAACACCCCGAGGTCCAGGGCGAGCATTCCCAAGACGAATAGAAGAAACAGCCCGTAGAACCACCAATATTCGGCAAAAGGAAACAGTGAGATTGCATTCATCGATTTTCTCTTGGCCGCCGATTACTTCCGCTGCCCTTTTATAATTCCGAAAATTCAGACATCGCGACCGATTTCACCCGATTATGGGCGCATTCTTTGCGTTACCTTGTCATCCTCCGGCGTCGGGATTCGTTCGGCTTCAATCGGCCACGGAGGATCACAGGAATTTAGAAAGGAAGCCAAGTTCGTGCAGGACAAGTGCAGGGCCATTGTTCAAAGCCTCTATTTTCAGACTGTTGTCATGGCGGTGATCGTTTTGAACGCCGTCGTCATTGGCATCGAGACAAATCCCGAAGTCATGAAGAGGTTCGGCGGGTTGCTTTCCGGACTGAACGTTGCCGTACAGACCTTGTTTGTGATGGAGATTCTGCTTCGCATAGGCAGTCACGGTCGTCGCCCGCTTGCCTTTTTCCGCGAGGGGTGGAACGTGTTTGATTTTGCCGTCGTGGCATTATCACTGCTGCCGATTGCGGGACCTTTTGCAAATGTGGCCCGCCTTGCAAGAATCCTGCGCGTTGTCCGGCTGGTCTCGGTCTCATCGGACCTTCGCCTCATTGTTAACACGATGCTGCGTTCCATCCCCAGCATGGCGCATGTTGTCATCCTGCTGGCGATGTTGATTTATGTTTACGCGGTCCTTGGGTTCTACCTTTTCGGTCCCGACGACCCGAGGCACTGGGGCACGCTCACCACGGCACTCCTAAGCTGTTTCCAGTTGCTGACACTGGAAGGTTGGGTCGAAATGCAGATGGCCGTTATCGCCACCCATCCCCTTGCGTGGCTCTATTTTGGCAGCTTTATCGTGGTCGCAGTGTTCGTGGTGGTGAATCTGTTTATTGCCGTGGTCCTTAACAATCTGGACCAGGCCAAGCTTGAGGCGAAGAATGCCGAGATCCTCGCTCATCCGCAGCACGATTTGCTCCAGATTGTCGTTTCCATGAAAGCTGAGCTTGAGAAGATTGAAGAGACACTTCGCCAGAATACGCGGAACTAATAATCCGCCCGCACGGAGAAGTGCGGGAGCCTACGCATATCTCGCGAAAGGAACCACGATGTATGGACGCTCGTGAACATCCATTTCCGTGATGTCGTTCACCACGGTAACGGGCACGCTGCAGGCCGGCGCCATCGTTTGAGTGATTCGCACGGGGATCAACGGCTGGCTGTGAATCATCACGATCTGTGGGTGGTTCATCTGGGTGACCTCCAGTTTTATGGTGCGGCCTTTGAACATTCTGATGACCAGAAAGAGCACCAAGCGTGCCATCAGGCGGAGAAAATTGGGCCCAATTCACACGAAGCTGATTTTATTTGAGTTAAAGTTTAATTGTCTATTTCGCTCAAAGCCGCTGCTGTGCACAGATTCCAGAATTGAGACTGCCAACTGTGTTGTTTTGGGGACAACTGGGCAACTGGCAGGGAGATTGAGTGAACTTGTTGACAACCTGTTTCATCATGGGAAGCCAGAAGTGACATCAAATCAGTGCGTTACGACCGGATCATGACATTGAGAAATCTGACAGCTGGTGTGGCGGCCTGTCTCGCAATGCTTTGCGCGCCAGGCCACGCCGGCATTGACGAAAAGGCCATCGGCGAAGCCATCGCCATGCGGGAGCGTGGCGAGTTTGACAAGGCGACAAACGCTTTTCGCAGCTACATTGAGCAGTCCTCGGCCACTCTGGACCAGAGCGAGCGCCGAATGGTGGAATTTGAGATCGAACGGATTCGTCGCATCCGTATGGACTACAAGCTGACGCGCGAGAAGCTGCTGGAAGATTTCAAGAAGAAGGTTCCCGACTTCAAGCCCGAGGAACTGGATCAGTTTGAACGCGACGGCATGCTGGACGCCCTGCTCATCGATGGACAGAAGTTCTATGTGGGGTCGAGCGTTTCGAATCTCCTGTTCCGCGTGCCGGAACTGCAAGCGCGCCGCCCGAATTTCAAGCCGGATGGCACACTGCGAAAGCTTTACGGAGCCATGCTGCGCGTGAAGGAAGCCCAAAAGCTCTCGCCTGACGCATTGCTACTACCACAGGATTTTCAGGTAACGTTCACACTGACCGTCAATGCGAACGCAGCTCCAGCCGGCAAGGTGCTACGCTGCTGGTTGCCCTTTGTGCGGGCCTTTCCCTTCCAAACAGACGCCTATATCCTGGGAACGGAACCCGCAAACTGTACCGTTGCCCCCCCGGAAGCTGCCCACAGGACACTGTATCTGGAGAAGGCCGCCGAGAAGGATAAACCCACTGTATTCCAAGCCCGCTACATTTACCGTGCGTGGGCACGGGCCACGAATATCGATCCGAGCAAAGTAACTCCCTATCCCAAGGATAGCCCGCTGGCCTATTATGCAGCGGAGCGCAAACCCCACCTGGATCTTGGCAATGAATTGCTCAAGAAGCTGAACGCGGAAATTGTGGGAGGCGAAACCAATCCCTACCTGATAGCGCGCCGTATCCACGAGTGGATGGGAAAGAATCTGGTCTACCAGTATGCCCGGGAATACTCCACGTTGGATAACATTTCCTTTTATACCGCGTCGCGCCGCGCCGGCGATTGCGGCCAGCACGGCATGCTGTTCATCGCACTGTGCCGCCTAAACGGCATTCCCGCCCGCTGGCAAAGCGGCTGGGAGAGCTTTGAGGCCAAGGGCAACAACATGCACGACTGGACGGAGTTCTACGTCGAGCCCTACGGCTGGCTGCCGGCGGACACAGACATGGCCATCAACGTGCTGCGGCATAACAACGGCGACCTGGATACAACCCAGGCCCAGGAACTGGCGGATTGGCTTCTGGGCAACATGGACCACTTCCGCCTGGCGACCAATTCGGACTACGGCGCGCCACTCTTCCCTTCCAAGAACGATTTCCGAAGCGAGACTGTGGACTTTCAAAGAGGGGAAGTGGAGTTCGACGATTCAAATCTCTATTTTGACCAGTGGGATTACAAGATGGAGATTGCGCCGATCCCGCAGGAAGAAGCGGCTGATTATGCCCGAAGGTTTGTGCCCGCCCCTGTGGTTATTCCCCCGTCGGAGTCCAAACCAGTGGACGAGCCTACCACGCAAACAGCAACAAAGGACGAGGCAACCAGCGCAACAACGGAAAAGGTGGCGGAGACCTCCCCTGTGTTGACGGTCAACCCGGAGCCCAAGACCTCTCCGGACAACGCATCGACATCCACAACCGAGTCTGGGAAGCTCGCTCAAGCCGACGAATCCACATCGTCCACGGCCGATGGTGCTACGACCGCGACGAAGTAATTGACTTGGAAGGGGGGGCTGCCCCCTCTGGGAAACTGGGATTGGGCGTATCGTTGGCCCAGTACTTGCCTTGTAAGTCGTTTTACCTCGCCTAAAAGGATGGCATTAGTGACTCGGATTCTTGCGTCTCGGGAGTTAGTGATGGGCCCCACCCCGGCCATTTGCATTCCTACAGTGTTGATTTGTATGGGGTTGGCTTCGACTGTCTGGGCCCAAAGTCCGGATGTGTCATCCGTGCCCAAGGTTGATACCCAAGCCACCGCCGCTGAGTCGACGGCTCCAAAACCCATGGCTTTCACACCGGAGGAGCGCGCCAAATTGGCCAGCCCAAGATCCGCAGCCGACGAAACCAGCGGACTGGCTGGTTCACAGAAGTTCGTGCCGCCGGTTCGCCTGGACTCCAAAGAGCCGGTGTTGCTGGCCACGACAAATGAGGGGCCATTCACAAATCTCGATCTTTCAAGCACCCTCAAGTATCGTCGCCCCATTGGCTTTACCCGCATGGAATTTGGCGAGATCATGTCTCTTCCGCGCGAACAATTGCGAAACCTTGTGCGGGACATGATTTATGAGAAGGCGATTTACCAGCGGGCCTTGAAGGACGGCATTACAGCGGAAACCACCGGGATCAAGGAAAGGGTGGCCCGCCAGCGCGACCAGATTTACCAGAGAAGTTTTTACCAACAGGACGTCGAGCCGCATCTCAAGGAGATGGACGACGAATCCGCCCGCCAGGTCTACGAGGCAACAAAGGATCGCTACACACGCCCCGAACAACTGCTTGCCCAGGAAATATTTTTTACGTTTTACAAGAGTCACCTGACAACAACCGGAGAAACGCTCGCGGAGATTGCGGAGAAGGAGAGCGGCTCAAAATCTGCCGCGGATCGCATACTTCGGTCGGACATGATCAAGTATCCGCGGATGCCGGCCGCCAACCTGCGCGAACAGGTGCCGTTCTACGACGTGCGGCCCGGGGAGCGGCTGCTGGTACCATTACCGGAAAACGAAATCACGTCCGCCACGACATTGGCCACCCGGGTACGCGAGAGGGCCGCCAAGGGAGAAGATTTCAACGAACTGATCCGCGAGTATTCGGCGGCGCCCCTTGAGGACAAGACCCAGCCCTTTGTGCCGGATTACGAGGAAATGTTGCCGGATCTCAAAGTCGCGCTCAAGAAAGTCTCACGGGAGACCTCTGTCTCCGAGGTGATAAAGTCGCCTTTTGGCCTGCACATATTCAAGGTGGTGGACTATCGCACAACCTCCACCCAGCCGTTTGAGGAGGTAAAATCCAAGATCAAGATCCCGGAGGACATCCTGAAAGCAAACCGGGAAAATTACCGAAAGGACCTGTTCGACCGGTTGCAGAAAAAGTACAATGTTAAGCTGAATACAGAAGCGCTCAAGCGCAACGACGACCAGGGGGCCAACCCATTGACCGCGAGCACCGAGATTGCGACCGCGCCGGGCTTCACCTACACACTGGAGCAGTTCAAACGCGATATGGCGCCGACCATGAAATCCTGGAGCGGCATGACCTATGAGGAGCGCGTCAACCTTGCCAAGGGCGCACCACTCCTGGCGGATTACATTATCCGCAAGGAAAGCGAAGCCCTGGGGCTGGACAAATCCGAGGAGTTCAGGAAGGAATTGGAGTCGGCGGAGATCGTGGAGATCGTGCGGGAATACCAACACCGCATGGCCGAAAAGCGCAGCGAACCCACGGAGCAGCAGTTGCGGGAGTATTACTCCAAGAATTTTGACAAGTACACGAGCGGAGTCCAGGTGAAGGTGAGGGAGATTTCCCGCCGCGTGGAACTCGCACTGGGAGCCGACCGCAAGAACAGCGACATTGATGCAGCTAAAAAATACCTTTCGCAGGTGCGTGGCGAAATCAAGTCGCTGGAGGATTTTGAACAACGCGCCCGGCGCGAAAGCCAGGCCCTCTCCACGCGGTCACGTGGTGGCCTGATTGGGACAGTTCCCATCGAATTCCGGGGTGAGAGTTTCAAGAACCAGCTGGAACAGTTGAAGCCGGGCGAGATTTCCCAACCTTTCCTTTATGGAAACGAGGTGCTTATTGTGCGACTGGACTCCCTGGAGCCTTCAACGGTCAAACCTTACGAATCGGTCCGGTCGCAGGTTCATCGGGATTACATGCGCGAGCACAGCAAGAAGACTGGCGAAGAAGAGAAGGAAGCAATCCTAAAGGAAATAAACTTCGAATTGAAGATTTAGCGGAGGGCCTGCGAAGTGTCAGGCCAAACCCTGCAACGGTTTACGGCTCGCGTTGCATAATACGAGGATTTGGCCGAATTCCCGTAGCCATTGTTTTCTGGATGTCCTTCACCACAAGCACGGCGAATTCCTCCAGTGCCGTGTATTGGGAGTGACGCCCCTTGCTTCCGCCGTAGGGCTGGTCAAATTCGAAGGTCTTTGTCTTAACATCCAGCACGGCAACGCGAAAGGTCATGGTGCTGTTAAAATAGCCCCAGGCGCGGCTGTGACGCATCTCCGAATCGCCGATCATGCCCACGATTACCTTGTCCACGCCGAGTTCCTTGCCGATCTCAATGGGGTCAAGCTTCAGCATCGCAGCATTAACATCCTTGTCGGACATATCCGGAAACTTCTCCCTCAGGATGTCCTTCTTGTCTGCGTAATAATATTTCAGGTTTTCGCGGGAGTAAACCTGGTAAGTGCCGGATTCGCGAAGCTGGTCACTGATGACATCCGCAGCAAGACGACCGACATTGGCATTATAGTAAATGTCATTGGAACCAAACCACCATCCGCGGATTGCCTTCTCGGTCTCAACGGGCTTGGATGCTTCCTGCGGATTGCGGCACTCATCGCGCCACTCGACCAGACGCTCACGCATGGGGAAGTCGAGAACCACCGCCTTGGCGCAGGCTTTGTCGGCACGGGCTGCCGGGGCAACGGCCAAAAGCACCGCGAGCAGCGTGAACGCGGTCACGGCAAAAGGCCTGCCTCGAAGCAGTTTCTCAGTAAATCGTTTCATATCAGTAGTTGAACACGGCCAAGGGGCCGTCATTCAAAGAATGTGAGGGCAAAAGCGGACCCGGCTTCAACAAAAAAGCGAATTCATGGTCTTGCAACCTCGATCGGCGAATCTGCCGGGGGACTCCACAGCCAGGTGATTGTCGTGTGGAAGAAGCCCACAGTGTTGGCAATTTGCCAGACAGCCACCATAGCCAGGGTGGCTGCCGGGCTGGGAGTCTTCAGCGCGGGTCTGAAAATAAGGTCCCGCCAGCGCCAGCGAAAGGCCATGTCGTCCCAAACGCGGCCGGTTCCCCTCCGGGAACGCTCGCGATGAAAGAGCGCCGCCCCGCGGCCATATCCCAAGTGCTGCCGCACAAACCCGGTGAAATTCATGGCGTGGTAATGCGCCACCACGGCGTCGTGGGTCCAGACGATCCGCCCGCCGCGCCACAGCCACCGATCGCAAAGCTCGCGGTCCTCGCTCGCAGGGCGAAACCTCGGATCAAAGCCGCCAACGGCCCAGTACTTTTCCCGCCACATGGCCATGTTATTACTGGCCACAAAGTGGCCGCGAGCCGGATCCGGATTGAAATAGGCATACGCCGCATCATGGATCAACTGGCTGGTGGAGGGATAAATGCTGTCGGGCAACCCGTTGACCACCTCCCCGCCTACCATGACCTCCGGGTCACCCTCCAGAACCACGGCAAGACCACGGAGCCATCCGGATTGGGGACGACAATCATCGTCTGTAAACGCCAGCCATCTGCCGCGAGCCTCTTTCGCGCCCAAATTTCGCGCCGCCCCGGCACCGAGGTTCGCTTCATGCAAAATCCTGATCGACGCAGGACAGGAATGCCCGGCCAGGCATGATTCAACTTCCCGGCTGCCACCATCGTTGACCACAATGATCTCAAAGCCGTCGGCGGTATAATCCTGGGACGACAATGCCTTGAGACACTCCGCCAGCCTGGCGGGGCGGTTATAGGTGGGAATGATTACCGAGAAATCCAAAGCCGGCGGTCCCTGGATGTGACATGCTTATCGCGATTGAACTCGAACTCACCATGTTGCTCCACCGCGCTCCCGACACCGAAAAGATAGCCCATGAACTGTCCCAGGCCGTCGAGGGACAAGCCCAATGCAATACCGGGAGCCAACGGCAGGAACTTAAACAGTCCCTGACCCGGCCGCGTAAACAGCAAGGCAACGCGATAAAACCGAACGAATGGAATCAGCGGGCTCGCCGCCGCATAGAAAAGGCTTTTCGGGCGGGGCCAGCCGACGCAGCGAAGCCCACCGAACAGGCGGCCCGCCACATACATGACACGAAACCAGCTGCGCCAACGAGAGAAGTTCACGTGCCGGCAGCGCGCCATTGGTTCAACACGAAGCCTTCTCCCCTCCGCAGACCATTGGAAGTGCATGAGCGGTTCCATTTCCATCATGCGATCAAGGCGCCCGCCCAAGGCCAGGAGTTCGTCGCGCTTGTAACTGGAATTGTGTCCCGGCATGACATTCATTTCCTGCGCCTCAAGCGGCTCCATCCAGGTTCCGTAGGCGATGATAAAATCCACTCGCCCGCAATAACTGTCCGGGTTGGCATTGCGCATGACCGGGCCCACAACTGAGTAAACGTCGTCCTTGTGCGCGTTTACGAATGCCTCTGCCCAACCCGCGTCCGGAAAACAGTGATCCTCCGTAATGGCCACAACGCGCCCCCGAGCCCGCCGCACCCCGGACGCATTTCCATGGCCGACCGCGTTGATGGGGCCAAGCACCACTTTCTGGACTGCACCAAACATGGAGAAATCCTCACCCGATGTTTCCAAGGATTCCACGGTCGGCCCCACCAGGATCAGTTCCAATTGGTTCACGATGGTCTGGCGCCGAAGGTGAGCAATCGTGGTCCGGATGCTATTGTAATCGGTTCGGGTGCAGGAAATGGCCGAAATGGGGAACTCCACGGGAGGATAAGGCTCAATCGGCTTGATCGGGAGATCTTGGGAGGCGCTAAGAATTGCCTGGAGAGCAACATAGCCATCCGTCAAAGTAGCAGCTACTCGCCCGTCTCCCCGAATGGCCCCTGCGAACGCACTCCATTGGTTGCGGTAACTTTTCGCCATGCCAGGGCTGTAAGGATGGATCGTAACCTTTCGGGCGCTGCCGGTGACGTGTATCTCAAACTTGTCGCCTCCCATGAGGGAAAGTTCCGCGGTCCCTTTCGCACCGCCATCCAACATCGCCGAGAGGGTGGCCGTCTCGTCATCCATGATGACGGAGCGGGAACTGGCCTCAAGGGATTGAATTTCCCCACCCATGAGAAACCGCCACAGGTCCACAATGTGGCAGCCCAAATCCATCAGCGCCCCTCCGCCAAGGCGCCTTTCCCCAAGCCATTCCCGGGTGGAGAGAACCCCTCCGGTCGTCCAGGCAACGTGAATGGATTCGATATTGCCGAGTTGACCGGCCCGGATCTGCGAACGTAGGCGTAGCAGCGCGGGATGACACCGGTAGTTGAAACCCACAGCGATGGTGCGATTGGACTCCGCTGCCGCTTCAAGGATCCGTTGGCCATCAGCCAGTGTAGTCGCGATGGGTTTCTCAAGGAGAACATGTCGACCTGCCTTGAGGGCGGCAATGGCGACCTCGGCGTGGTCGGCGGGCGGAGAGGCAATCAGGACGGCGTCGCAGGAAACATTGGCAAGCATCTCCTGCCAGCTCTCAAAAGTCTTTGGAGCCCCGAGGGATTCTCTCGCACGGGCCAGTGGGTCACTGGCCGCCACGATTTGGCCGACCCCGGTACGATGAAGCGCCGGCAAATGCAGGTTTCGCGCAGCCCAGCCACAACCAACCACAGCAATCCGCAGCAAACCATGTCCTCCGAGGTTATTGAAGCAAAACAACCACAACCGCAAACCACGCCGCCACGTTTGGGGATACAGCAGCCGACAACCCATGGGAATGCTTTTGGCGGCGGGGACAGGTGACGCGACCACAAATAGATACATGGAGGCTTCGCCCGCGCATTCCGGGGATGGTTTCGGCTGATTTGGACTACGACGCTGCCCAAGCCCTTCCGCGGAATGCAACAGCGCAATTGGGGGGCATCATCGCCATTCTTGACAGTGCATCCCAGTATGCAGATTCCCAAACAGTGGACATTCCCCGCGCAACAATCCCCTCACCGGCATCGAGCACCGGTATGGCACCAGCTGCGCCCTACTCTCGATTTTGGCGATTCCATTGGGGGTTCGCGTACCTGCTGGCCCTGATGCGACCCGCAGTGTCCCTAACGATACTGCGGGTGGCCGGCGGTATCAAGTGCTGGCTCCTTCAGCGCCGCGCAGGGAAAACTTTCGTTCCTCTTTTTGACCGATTTTGCCGTGCTGCGGGGATCAAGACCACGGGGCAGCAGCTCTCCACGGAGTGCATTCGCACCCAGCCCTTTCTCAGCCATGGCCCGTTGCTGGTTCTCCACGGATCCGCGCGCCATCTTGATCAGCTCCTCGAAATTGAAGGTTGGGACAATCTGACGGCCTCGTTGGAGAATGGGTCAGGGGTTCTTCTGGTCTCTTTTCATTTTGGTGCTCAGGGTTTGCTGACAGCCTGCCTGGCGCGAAACGGGCACAACCCGTCTGTGCTGCGAGCCGAAAGCTACAAACCACTGGGGGGCAGGATTGGTTCAGAGATTTATCTCTACGGAGCATGTCCGATTTTCGTGGGAGATTACGACTCCTCAGCCTACGGTGCGCTGCGGGCCATCCGGAGGGTTTGGGAAAATGGAGGAATTGTAACCGCCACGGTGGACGGCGGCAGCGGAAAGTCGTGTGAAAGCGTTGAGGTGCTGGGGTATCCCTTCCAAGTCCGCACTTCCCTGCCGGTGCTTGCGAAGCGAATGGGAGCGGCCATCCACCTCGTGCAGGCCGTGTTCTCCGACGGCAAATACCGAGCCTTCATCAGCCCCGAACTGAATTTGGGCGACACCCCGGCCTCTCAATTTGCCGGAGAACTGGCGGTATTCATGGAACGCATGCTTCGAACCTACCCGGACAATCTGACCCCCCATCTTTTGGGGTATCTATTCAAGGGGGTGTAGCCCGATGACCGGCTGAGCTCCGCTACCTCGAAGCTTTTTTCCCCTTGCCAAGGGTACGGGGCGCGGGTTCGAACAATCCGCCCCTGAACAATCGAGGTCCGGGCGGCCTTCTTAAGGATAATTCATGAATCAGGAAGTATCCCATAACGCGATGGGAACAGGCAGATGTCAAAACCGCAGGGCGGCTCACGACCCGGGGCCGGAATGTTAAATCCGGCGGCGGCTTCGCCGCGTCTTTCGCGCGCCACACTGGCAGCCATTGGTTTGCTGTGCTGCTCCATGCTGATGTACCAGATCCTGCTGACTCGTATCTGCGGGTTGCGAATGCTGTTTCATTTTGGCTATCTTGTCGTAAGCAACTGCCTGCTGGCATTGGGCGCCAGCGGTTCAGTAACATTCCTGCTGCAGGATCGCCTGGTACGCCGCGCCCGCGCGGCGCTGTTCGTGTTTGCAGGTGCCTATTTTGTGAGCGTTGTGGCTACATACTACCTGCTCATCCGCATGCCGGTGGCCGCCAACATTGATTTCCAGACAATGGCTGGCTTCAGTAGTTTCGCAACTTTCACGGTGCTGGCCGCAGTGCCATTCTTCTTTGGCGGGTGCGCCATCAGCCTGATACTGACCGTAAACGCGGAACGGGTAAACATCTACTATTTCTCCGACCTGTTGGGTTCGGGCATCGGGTGCTTTCTATCGCCGCTGCTGATATGGATGTACGGTGCAGGTGGAGTGCTGGCATCGCTGGCGCTACTCGCGCTGTGGTCTGCGGTGCTTCTGTGCCCAAAGAAACTGCGCAAGCTGTTTACCATTGCGTCATTTGCACTAACCGGCCTGGGGGTTTTCCTCGTGCCACGCCTTGATAATTTGATGCCCGTTCCGGGAAAGGGTAAACTGCAGTTAACCGAGACCGATACGGTGTCACTGCCACGCCCTATTTACTCCCGTTGGAGTGCAAACAGCCGGGTGGATGTAACGACCCTGACGCAATCCGTGGTTTACGCCCTCGGGAGAAACAAGCATTCGCTTCCCATCCCGCAGCAGTACTTTATCAGTCAGGACGGCGGCGCGGGAACCCGCATCAGTGACTTTAGTTCGACCGCGCCTGAAGCGCTAGAGGTGGTCAAGCAGGCGCTCTATTCTGCCGCCGTGCGACAGCGCCCCGGAGGCCGTGTGTTCATCATCGGGGTTGGCGGCGGCCACGACGTCTGGGCAGCCAAGGCGAGCGGAGCAAGCCGTATCAAGGGAATTGAGCTCAACCAGCAGATTCTGGACGTGCATTCCACTCTGCTGCGCCCGTTCTCTGAGAAGCTGGTTTCCGACCCCAACATTACCCTTCTTTGCGACGAGGGGCGCGCGGCCCTGATGCGCGACACGAATGACTACGATGTGATCCAGATGAGCGGCATTGACACGTGGACGGGCCTGGCCAGCGGCGCCTATGTGCTGGCGGAGAACTACCTGTACACACGCGAGGCCATCGAAACCATGTACAGCCACCTCAAACAGGACGGGATCATCCAGATCATCCGCCTGGGACGCGAGATGGAAGTGCTTCGGCTGGTCTCCAATGCCTGGAGTGCCCTGGGACAGCCGGCGGATTTCGAGAAACAGATCGTGGTGCTGCGAGCTGAGGACGACCTGGTGGCCATGCAAATCCGCAAGGGGCCGTTTACCTCCGCCGAGCTCGGGGCCATCGACTCATTCGCGAAGAACGCAGGGTTCGACCTGCTTTACACACCCAACCACCCTGTGGATTCTGTTGTGGACCGCTTCGTGCGATCCACCGACAAGGCGCAATTCATTGCCGACTTTCCGAGAAACATTTCCCCCACGACCGACGACAAACCTTACTTCTTTAATTTCTACAAATGGCGGGAACCGTGGGCGGCAAAGAGCCTGATCAACGAGCCCACGCATGTTGCGCAGGGAAATCCGGTTTTCATATTGTCTCAACTCGGACTGAGCCTTGTCCTATCTGTGATTTTCCTGCTGGGACCTTTGGCATTTGGGCGACGCGACGGAGTGAAAACTCCGGCCATCGGCAGCATCCTTGGCTACTTCTCGTGCCTTGGCCTCGGATTTATCTTCATCGAGATTACCATGATCCAAAAGCTGACGCTTTTCCTGGGCAAGCCAGTCTTTTCACTTAGTGTGACGCTGTTCTCCATGCTTGTGTTCACCGGCTTTGGCGCGCTCTTCAGCCAGAGGTACCTTCCCAAAACAGGCATGACGCGATGGGTCATGCCCGCTGCATTGCTGGCATGTTTGGTCGCCTTCCTCTTTGCATCCGATTACATGGCTACGCACCTTATCGTGCTGCCGCTCTGGCCCCGAATCGCCATCACCGTGGCCATTCTTGCTCCGATCGGTCTGTTGCTCGGGATTCCCTTTTCCCTGGGGATCCGCCTTCTCGACAAGGTCAGCCCGGCCCTCGTGCCGTGGGCTTGGGCGGTCAATGGCATCACCTCTGTCGTGGGCTCCATCCTATCCGTGATACTCTCCATGACCCTCGGATTCAACGCTGTCCTGCTGGTGGCAGCGGCCCTGTATTTTGTTGGATTCGCGCTTGTGGGTCGGTTTTCGCGCCCGACCGAAGCCTGATCATTACTCCGATTGAACTTGAATCTGAAAGCGGTGGTGGCACAGGTTATTATTGGTTTTACGGGTCGTGTTGTTTCACGGGCGGCCCGGGTTTCCGGGGAACATTCTCACTTAGCGTGACCCAAAAGTCACGCGGACAGGTGCTTGAAGCTGGGTCATGGGTGCTTCGGAAGAACATGATCTCGATCCGACCGGGAACAAACCAATTACTGGCCGGGCCTTGGATGAAACGGAACCATTGACGCCAAGCAAGTCGGGCCATCCTGCCGACTCTTCGGATCTGGCCGCAGGCAAACGTCTTTACGCCACCTACCAATACGAAATCCTGTCCACGTTGCGCAAAGGCGGCTTCGGGGCCATTTACACCGCCCGGTGTCTCGATTATGCACCCGACGCGGTGGGGACTCCTCCGGGCGAGGTGGTCATCAAGTGCTTTAATCCGCCTTTGGGGCTGGATCCGACCACCATGCTCAAGCGCGAACTTTCCGCGCTGCTGGTACTTAAGGATCCCCACGTCATTCGGGTTTTCGACTGGAACCTTGAGGAACCGTTTGGTTTTGTGGTTCTTGAGTATTTTCCGAAAGGCAGCCTCCACGATGTTGCGTTTGCCCGGAAGAATGCGCTGAATGAAGAGGACATCTGGCATCTGCTGGAAGATGTCCTGACTGCCCTCAACGTTGCGCACCGGGCCAGTATTTTGCATCTGGATATCAAACCCGGGAACATTCTTCTCAATGGGCAGGGGGGATATGTCCTGACTGATTTTGGCATCTCCCAGGGCAGCATGGTGTCGCGAAGTATTGTGGATCTCGGTGTCGGTTCACTGGGATACCAAGCTCCGGAACAGCGCAAGCAACAAGACAACCTGATTGGCACCCAGACCGACCTGTGGGGGTTGGGTGCAACCGCGTGGTCGGTTTACACCGGTCTTCGGATGGATCTGAACAAGGACCTTTTTCGTGACCCCACGGGAACCAATCCCGCAGGTGTGCTGCCTCTTTCACTTTATCGGAAATGCTCGGTGGAATTGGAGGAGCTTATCATGAGTTTCCTCGCCTATGATCCGACGAAACGCCCGGGCGGAGCCGCAGAGGCCCTGGCGAAATTGCGCGTTTTCCGCAGCGGGGGCAGCCTCGTGGAATCTCCAAGCGCAACCCTGCGCAAACGCCCAAAGCCCGATCAGCGTGAGGTTCGGGTGCTTATTACGGGCTTGGTGGACCCCCTGTGGGCCGCCATCTGTGTTTCGGATTTCAATCAGCTTCACTTTGAGAAATTCCCCGAAGGGGAATTGCTTTGCGCCGAGGGCGAGGATGCTTACCTGACATTTGTATTGCTGAGCGGGACCGTTGCCGTCGAACGAAACGGCCGCCAGATAAACCGGGAGACCCGCGAAGGCACATTCCTTGGCGAAGTAGCCACACTAACAGGCCAGGCTCGAACGGCCAGCGTGAGGGCAGTCACAGAAGTCTGGTGCCTCCTGTTCAATGCGGCCGAGTTGGAGAAGTTCGTCACACGAAACCCCGCAGTAGGCATACGCCTGGTGAAATCTCTCGCAGAGAGATTAAGCAATTTCCACAATGCATCGCCAGTAAAGTGAATCGCATCACCATAATTTTCAGGCCCCTGACCCCCTATGATTTTGTCCGACCCCCGTAAGTCGGAGACCCACATTTTCCCTCGCCATCCCCACGTATGTCTGGTGCATCACGGGTAAATGATAAGACGATTTCTACTGGCGGTGGTGGTGATGGGCAAAATTGCGGCGGCGGCGGTACCCGGTCCGGGTGACCACGCGACGACATTCACAAGCAGCACGGATCAAACGTCGCAACCTTACCGACTCTATGTGCCACGAGCAGCGGTTCAAACGTCATCAACCCTGCCACTACTTGTAGTGTTGCATGGCCGCGGTGTGGACCAGAATGCATGGTTTGATTTCACTCCGGTCAAGACCATCGCCGAAAGGTATGGCTATGTCGTTGCGGCACCACTGGGTCGAGGCAACTGGTGGTATCGGCTTTCTGCGGAGCAGGACGTGCTGGACGTCGTTGCCGATGTGCAACGTCGCCTCCCGGTGGATCCTGATCGGACCTATCTCGCGGGCCATTCCATGGGCGGCTGGGGTACCTGGCGCATCGCCATGCGTCACCCTGACGTTTTCGCGGCCATTAGCCCAATGTCGGGGTTTGCACCTTTCGAATTGCTCCCGGCCGCACGCCACCTGAATCCATTCATCATCCATGATCGCGACGACGAGATCGTGGCCGTGGATCGCTCTCGCCAGCCCGTTATGGTCCTTACCTCCCTGGGACTGTCGAGCCGCTATCGCGAGGAGCAGGGCTACGGCCATGCAAGTTCGTTGATTGGGGACAATCTGCCGCGGGTTCTGGAATGGTTCAACGATTGCCGACGGGTGCGCAACCCGCGCATTGTAAGCTTTGCGACGCGCACCCCCCGGGTAGGGAAAGCCTATTGGTTGCGAATCCTGGCCACTGTGCGATTCCCCGACATTGGCGAAATCACAGCGGAGCAGGAAACGTCGGGCGCTCTGAAAATCACCACACGGAATGTTGCTCGATTCGCTGTCAAAGTGTCTGACCTTCCGCGCGTTACCACAGGCACACTGGAAGCCCGATGTGACGACGTGAGGCTGCGCATTCCGGCGAGGACGGAGTGGGCGGTCTTCTCCAATCCGAACCAGGATAAGAAGTGGAAGGTGGAATCCGCGAAAAACGAACCGGACCCCGATCCCGCAAAGGAATTCACAGGCCGCTTTGCCAGCTCCGCCCGTGGGGCGACGAGCCAGACTGTGCTGGCAGGAATCGTGGCCACTGCCTTGCTGGATCAGGCCAAAGTGAAAGGGGCCAAAGCCTGCCTGCTGGATGAAGAAAACCAGCGCGTCGCCGTCGGCGCCTTTACGGAGGACAGCGTGTTGGACATGCATGTTTATCCCGACCAGGAGCTGGTCGTAACCATGGTTTACTCCGCCGATGTGAAGAAGGTGGCAAAAACAAAAGGGTTGGGCCGGGTCGGACTCTACCCCGACCCGACATTACCGCCCGAGGGCAAACGAATCAAGGTTCTGGCACCCATCAACCTCGCCCGGATTGTCGCGGACAAGAACGATCAGAAATTGGGCGAAGTTCTGCCACTTTCCATTCCAGAATATCTGCTTAAGGCCGCACGGGAAAAATAGCCGACGGCGCAGGGAACTGCGGGGTCCGTGTCGCCCTAAACCGCCTGCAGGTTTGGCGCCGAATCGCGAACGACCACAGACTGGTACCATTCCTCCACACTGGGCAGGAACGCATCCACCGACTGATAACGCTCCTCGGGGTCGAGGGCGGTACAGTAGCGATAAAGCTGTTCGATGTACTCGGGAACTTCTCCCCTGGCCTTACGAATGGAGGGCAGGTCTCCGTCGAGCTGGTAAGCCAGAATTTTCATGGGGCCGGACCTGCCGGCATGCTTGTGGGGGGGCTCGCCTATGAGCATTGTGAAGAGCATGACACCAAGTGCATAGATATCCGCCCGCGGCAGAGATTCCTCTCCCCTGATTTGCTCGGGGGCCATGTAGCCCGGTGTCCCGGAGCCGACAAACATGGTAGCTTCCTCGGCGCCTTCCGCCCCTTTGTGGAGTTTTGCGAGGCCGAAGTCCACAATCTTGACCAAGCGGCGCTCGTTGAGCAAAATGTTCCCCGGCTTTATGTCTCTGTGTACGATGCCCTGTTCATGGGCAATATGGAGACCCCGGGCCACCTCGATGAAAATGCGGACGGCTTCCCCGATGGTGAGGCGCTTCTCCACGGCAACGAGGTCGGTGAGGGTGCCACCTCTGATCAATTCCATGGTAATATAGTGTTTCATGTCCATGAGGCCAATGTCGTAAAGGGTCACGACGTTCGGATGGGTAATACGGGCCACTGCGCGAGCTTCGAGAAGGAACTGCTTGAAGTCGTCAGGGCCCGCCTCAACGGAGAGAATCAGTTTCAGCGCAACACGGCGGTCGAGGGCGGTGTCCAACGCCTCGTAGATGACTCCCATTCCACCCCGGGCCACCTCGCGGTCGAGCCTGTAGCGCGCTGCCCCCGAGAAGGGATCTCCCTGGCCAGCCGATACTCCAGCCGATGCCGCCTGTGCATCGGCCGTATCAGGTCGTCCAAATAGTGAGATTTCGCGCGGCGCTTTGCTGGAAACATCACCGAGCATTTTTCCAACCAGGCTTTCCCCCTCCCCCACATTGCAATCAGGTGGCGGAGCAAACTCAAAGGTCGGGCCTGGCTTTGCCGCGGGTATGCTCGGGCTGGTGGGAGCGCTGCGGCGTCCACTGAACGTTCCGGATTCCGCTTCGCCTTCCTGCCTTGCCGGTTCCGACGCAACCCGCCGTGCCAAAGCAGCCTCGCGCTGAGCGATATCGTCCGAGTGAGCGCCGGATTCAAGGAGCGTTCGATAGAGCGACAGGGCTTCACGGACAGCTCCCGCCTCCTCAAACAATCGGGCAAAACGATAATATGCCGGGGCGTTTCCCTCATCAACGGGGCCAGGTGCAAGTTTTTTGCGCAGCAGGTTCAGCGCCTCATCGTGGGCTCCCCGCTTGATGAGCAGGCTCCCCAGGAGCAGGCCGTTCTCATTGTTTCGCGTGCCTTCGAGGGATTGGCTCAGTATCTTGATGGCGCCATCCTCGTCGCCGCTGGCAAGGGCAAGCAGTGCGCCATCGCGGGGACGACTCGCCTTCTCCAGGCACCACGACGCATCGTTTGTCTTTCCAATCTGCCGATAGAGGTCGGCAGCTTTTAGCATTTCGCCCGCGCGCTCAAATAGGGCCGCCGCCATCAACCAGTCTCCGCCGTCCTGGGCGTATCGGGCCGCCTCGAGGAACTCACCACGACGCACCCGTTGAGCAACCTTCTCCTGGTTTTCAGGTGTGGAAACCACTGATTTGACAGTAGCGCCGTAAACCGGCACATACTGGATTTGCGTCAGGGGTTCGAATCGGACAGGGGCGGCCATGGCGGGCAGGGGGGCACCCATCATGGTGGGATCCATTTCGCCGGTCACCAATTGGGGTTGGGCCTTGATGTGGGTGCGCGCTATGCCCGCGCGATCCTGCAATCCGACCTTTTCGTAAGCTCGAGCGGCGCGCTCCCACTCCTCGAAGCGCTCAAACGCAAGGGCCGACTCCATGGTCTGGTTGGCCTCGCGATAGTACAGGCCTGCACCGAAGAAATCTCCATTTGCCTCGGATTGCTGGGCGAGTGTGGCCTGTTCTCCGCGATATGCGGCCGATTCCCGATCCACCAGCCCCTTGCGCTGCTCAAATGCGCGGAAGGCGCGGGCGTGATCCATACAGCGACGCGCGTTGACCTTGTCGCCCAGCAAGTCATAGCACTCCGCGGCGCGCTCGTGCTCGCCAGCCTCCTCATAGAGTTTGGAAGCCTTGGCCCAGTCTCCCGACCGATCCCAGAGCGCTGCCAGATCCTTGGGCTGCCCTGTTTCCGCGCGGGATTCTGCCTCCTGCTTGAAGTAATCCCGCGCTACCTCAACCTCGCCCATCAGGGTTGACGCAAATGCGGCGCCTTCGAAATCTCCGAGTTCCAGGCACAACTTCCGGGCCCGGGAAAAGTGTCCCATCTTTTTGCAAATGCGAACCAGGGCGATACTGTCGCCAAGATCCTGCGCAATTTGCGCAGCTTGGGGGAAAAAACCTGCCTGCTCGTAGGTGTCCATCGCAAGCTTACGATGGCCGTCTTTCAGGGCCTCTTGCGCACGCTTCTCGGCGGCAGCACGCTTCTCCGCCTCTGTCATTTTCTCTTCGGGCTTCTTCGCCGGCGCAAGTATGTCGCTCAGGATGGCATGAAGGACGACGAAGAAGAAGACAATGATGACAACCGCCATCCAGGCGGCAACACGCGGGCTGCTGGGAGCGAGCTTGTTGCCCAGCCCGAGCAGGTCGGGCCAGTACGCATACAGCCCTCCAGCGACCGCAATGGCCAGGGCGGCGGAAATGGTGTTATAGACAAGTTTGTTCATGCCAAACCTTTGTCAGGCTCAATGGCCCGCGGGAAGGGTGGCGAGATGAAGGGCTTGGGGTGGTCTCGCTTCATATCGGAAATGGACCGGCTACGGCAAGTCGATGCTCCCGTCAAAGGGAAATGGCGGGAACTTTGGGGCATTTTTCGAGGGGCGGTAGCACCCTCAGACCTGTACTGTTGGAGCCGTTCGCTCCACAGCCTGGTCGATTTCAAAAAACTCGGCGGGCTGAAACGAGAACATTCCTGCTATGACATTCGACGGGAAAACCTGAATGCGCGTATTCAGGTCGCGGACGTTGGCATTGTAGAATCTGCGGGCTGCCTGAATGCGGTCCTCTGTGTTTGTCAGCTCGCGCTGAAGTGCAAGGAAGTGCTGGTCCGCCTTCAGGGTCGGATAGCCCTCGACAACGGCAAAGAGATTTCGGAGTGCGCCGGCAAGGGCGTTCTCATCCGTAGCCTGTTCCCGAGGTGTTCCGAGGGACGCCTGGGCACGCGTGCGAGCAGCGGCAACCTCCTCAAATACCCGCTGTTCGTGGGCCGCGTAGCCCTTCACTGTCTGCACAAGGTTTGGGATAAGGTCGTACCGGCGCTTTAGTTCGGTATCCACGCCCGACCAGCTCTCCGCAATGAGTTGTCTCAGCCTCACAAACGTATTGTAGGTGACCAGCGCCCACACAAAAGGCGACAGGATCAGCAAGAAAAGCAAAATGGTCCCCAAAGCCGGGAAACCGGAATGAGTGGGCATCAGGCGTTTTGCCCTCCTTGTTGTTGGAGCACGTATTCTGGCAGGCGCTCCAGGATACCCGAGATGACATCGGCGGCGGCGGCAAAATCTTCGGGCTTAAACGTGGAATCCTTCCAGGCCATGACACAATCGCCGGAAAACTGGATGGCAAATCGCGGACTGGCCATGAGAAACTCCATGGTCCGGGTGTGCAAAACGTCATAGGCCCAGCGGCGATCGGTGGAGGAGACGAAAAATTTCCGGTTAAACTCGGCGGACTCGAAATTGATGTCCTCCTTGCCAAAAAAGCCGGCCACTTTGTCGAAAACATTCTCAGCGCGGATCGTAAGAGGGCGCAGGGGGACGGAGCTGGAAATGACAACCGCAGAGAAGTGGTGATGGTGGGTTTGCTGCTCCCCCTTACTGTCGGTGGTGGTTGTCTCGTAGTGATAGTCGAATCCGGTCAGCGGCCTGTTTCTCCACGGGCCGGAAAGGACATTGTAGGCATATCGATTCTCGCCTTGGCTCAGGCATTTGAAATCAGGCCAGCGATCGCGAAAATCGCGATATGTTTCGGGATCAAAGGCGAGCCCGTTTCGACCGGCAAACGCAGCGAGTGCTTCCTGACGTTTGCGGGCCTGGATACGAGAAAGAATCATGCTCCCGACCACAAGAACAACAAATGCGGCAATGATCAGGGGCAGGAAACTGGGAAACGCAGAGGGGTCGCGCATGGGTGTGTCCTCGCAGCGACTCCGCTTCAGGCCCTCGGCTTGTCGATTTCGAGAATGTAGGCGCCAGCCCGCTCGATAAGTTTGGCCTCACGTGGCTCAAACATTTTGATTGTCTTGCGCGTATCGAAATAAAGCACGCCGCGGTTTTCGCCCTTTTCGATGAGCGGGACAGCCAGGTAGCAGTGAACAGCCATCATCTGGAGGCTCTTGCTGTCGATTTCGTCGGGGGCCTCGTCGCCTCGCAGGGCGTTGGAAACAATGCGTCCCTCGGCAAAAGCCTTGTTGGCCACGGTCAGGGAGACGGGGTGGCTTTTCTCGTAATCTGTCCAGTCGGAAACGGCACCAACCCATGCGCGGATAACCCAGCGCTTTTTATCCTCGCTGGGAATCATGAGGAAGCCGTTGTCCGCCTTAATGGCGACTTTTAGACGCTTGAGCATCAGGCCAAAGATTTCGTCGGGAGTGCCTGGATGGGCGAGAACCTCATCCAGAATATCGGAAAGCTGGCGTGCGACCCAAAGAAGGTCCGTGCCATGAACACTGGCTGGCTCGGTTGGAGTCTTGGCTTCGGGTTCGATTGCTGGCATTTGAACTGAGGATTCATTGCCGACATTGATGGCCTTTAGAAGCTCGGAGGAGTGGTCACCCTGCCGGATGGCGCCAAGAAGGCGACCCTGACGCTCGGAAACAAACCCGCGGGTCTTGGTCCAATTCTCCTCCGCTGCCTTTTTCTGCGTGCACTGATAGACCAGATCGCAATTACCCAATTTCAGCAAGTCGCCGTTGGTGAGGGCCGTATCGGTGGAAATGATGGCGCCATTGACGATGGTGCCGTGCTCGCTCTTGAGATCGCGAACAAACCAGTTGTCTGACTGGTCGAAGAACTCGGCATGGCGGACCGAAGTTTTCGCGTCGGGAACCCGGATGGCATTGTCGGTGGTGCTCCCGGCCACGTATTTCTTGCCGGGCTCCAATAGGACCGTATAGGCCCAATTCATTGGGATATCCACGAGCAGCTTTGCTGGCATGGTCTTGAAGGCTCCTGGTTCTCAAACTGAAATCAGACGGTATGGCTTGTGGCTACAGGGGGCAGAATTGCCAATGCAAGCAAAACGGAAGAAATCTTTCAGGAAATCACGGCCTCCAGGCGGGCCGTGAGCTTCTTAATCTTGGGGGTCTCCAGCTTGTTGTAGTCCAAATCGGTGACGTAAAACACGTCCACGACGCGGTAAGCCTCCGTTGTAATGAGGGCGAGGTGGATGTTGATGCGTTCCTCGGCGCAAACTGATGTCACATCATACAGCAGCCCCGGGCGGTCATAGGCCTTGACCTCGAGGATTGTGAAACTGGGGGAGCCCTCGTTGTTGAAAATAATCTGCGACGGTTTCAGCGTAACCAAATCCGCCTTCACGGGCCGCTGACGCGGCTGAACTGGAAATACCTCCCGGGCCTCCGTCTTGCCCTGAAGCACACGGTTAATGTCCGACCGCAGCCGGTCGAGGCGAAAGCCGTGCGGCAGCTTGCGGCCATGCACGTCCGTGACCTGGAAAATATCAATGATGTGTCCGTCCTTCGTGGAGAAGGCCTGCATGCTGAGGATATTTACGTTCTTGGAGGCCAAGGCACCACAAACAAGGCTCATGAACCCCGGCTTGTCAAAGCTGACCGCCGTAATTTCCGTGTAATCGAGGTTCTCCGGCTCGTCTGTTTCCCAGTAAAAGAGCGTTTCCTCGTCGAGCTTCTGGAGCATCTCGAGGTGACGCACCATTTTCGCGGGTGGCACCACGTTCAGGTACTTGGGCTGGACGCTGTTGAGGAAAACCGTGATATCCTCGCTGACGAAAATCCCGGCTGCTTTCTCGCGCACCTGTATGGCCAGCCGCTCGGTCGCCGCTTCATCGATGGGCGGGATTGGGTTCTTGCCCTCAAGGAATAAAAGGGTTTTTCGGTAGAGGTCATACAGGAGCGAGGCTTTCCAGTCGTTCCACGTGTTCGGCCCCACGGCTTTGGTGTCGCAGTAAGTGAGAATGTAGAGCATGCGCAGCAGCTGGGGCGTCTGGACTGCGGTGGCCATTTCCTTGATCACAGTTGGGTCCTCGAGATCCCGTCTCTGCGAAATATGAACCATCTTCAGGTGAAGGATGACAAGCTGACGCACAGTCTCCCGGTCAAACTGCGGCAGGCCCATGCGTTGGGCCATTTGCTCCGAGATCCCTGCGCCGCGAAGCACGTGGCCATGACCTTCGCCTTTTCCAATGTCGTGGAGAAGCAGGGCAAGATTCAGCAGATCCCAGCGCTCGATCTCGCGCGCCGCCTGGACAAGTTCGGGGCGATTTCCGGGTTCGTCGTTAATCAAAGCCTCCGAGATTTCGAGAGTCTTGATGAGGTGCTCATCCACCGTGTAGCGATGGTAATGGTCTATTCGCACCAGGCAGAACAACTTCGCGAACTCCGGCATGTAATCGGCAAGAATTCCGGTTTCGTGCATGGCGTGCATGGTTTGGGCGGCGTGGCGGCGCAAACCCATGATTTTCATGAAGTAGTCACAGCACTCGGCTGATTCGCGAAACTCATCCGTGTCGGTATGGCGGTGAGCTGCTTCCATCAGGTTCTTGATGGCATCACTCAGGATGGCCCCATTGACCGCCATCAGGTAAAAGCATTCCATGACCCGAACAGGATTCTTGCGAAAAAAATCCGGATCCTCCTCCTTCAGGAACAGGACGCCATACTTCATGAAGTAGTTTTGGCCGATGCTCTTTCGGCGGATAACGTCAAAGACACCCCGCAGTTTGGAACTGTTTCGGGCCGTCATGATGCCCGTGGCTTTCTGGACGTAGCGGTTTACGTTGCGGGCATTAAGATAGTAATCCTTCAGCATCTTTTCCTCGGCCAGCAGGGTCACGTCGGACTTGTAGCCGAGAGCCTCCGCCACGGCGGGCTGCTTTTCGAAGGAAAGGACGTCCACTTTCCTCCCCTCGGCATCATGGAGCAACGTGCGTACGCCGAGCAGGAAATCCATGGCATCGGTGATGGTCTTCAGCTCCGCGGCCTTGAGCACGTCCTTCTCCACGACGGCATTGAGATCCTCGCTTTCGAGCAACACGTAGATCATCCACTGGAGGGAATGGATGTCGCGCAAGCCGCCTTCGCTGTCCTTTACATTGGGTTCGAGGAGATAAACGGAGCTTCCAAATTTCTCGCGACGGTTCTTCCACTCGTTGAGTTTCGACTCCACGAACCACTTGCGACTGGCGCCGCGAAGCTGCGCCGTCAGGCGCCGGCTTAACTCATCCACGGGCTTCTGCGCCCCGGCAATGAGGCGCACGTTCATGAGCGCGGTGGTCGAGTCCAGATCCAACCCGACCGCCAGCAACGCCTCGTTCATCTTCTTGGCGCCGTAACCAAGGTCGATCTTGTTCAGATCCCACAAAAGGTACAGGTAGCTCTTGATGAGTGCATGCTCGGTGGGCGTGGGCGCGTCGGGCAGAAGAAACAGGAGGTCGATGTCCGAGTGAAGATTGAGTTGTCCGCGACCATAGCCGCCCTGGGCGATCACGGCAATACGGGAACAATCCGCTTCGGTGAGCCTGGCCTCCTCAACAAGCCAGTCAAAGGCGCCACGCAAAATCCCGTCCATGTCGGTGGCAAAGCGCCCGGCACTTTGAAGGCCACCGTGGCGGTGGACATTCTTCACTGCACGCGCGCGGGCTTCAGCGAGGTCCTTGTTGGCCTGAACCAAAAACTCGCGCCTGCGCGCCGCGTTCAAGTCCAGCTGAAATTGGGGGAGCGATTCGTGGGCGGTCTTTGCCATGGTTATAGGCCCAATCAGCGGGCTTTCTCAAAGTCTGGCGCAAGCGGAAACATCGGGCAGGACCAATCAGTTCGATCCGGTATCCTGGTCTATGGCTATGGAGTAAATCTTGAGGCCGAAATTGTGGCGGTCCGGCTTGTCCACCTTCAGCATGGGATTAACCTCAATATGAATGGGAAGCTTCCGCAATTCCGTGTCCGTCGAAAAGCGCAGCTTGATTGTGGTCTCCTCCGCCACCTTCAGCTTTGTCCTCTCCTCCCCCGTTCGCACGTTGACGGTGATGGACCGTGCGTCGGGGGCCTCGAATTCAGGTTGGTCCAGCACCGGCGAGCAATGGATCTTCAGCACATAGGCGCCCGGCGCAAGCGTCACGTCTGGTTTCAGCTCCGTATGCTCCGTGCGGGTCCAGACACAGCGGCGTCCGTCAAGATCGTAGCACGTCGCGGGATCCTTGAAGTAGAACGCCTCATTTCGAAAAATTGGGTCGGCCGCCGAGAAAAGGAAGGCAGTGTCCGAGGTCGGTTGGTCCAGGATGTTCAGTTCATCAGGGTTGTTGTACCACAGCCGCAGGCGGGACATATTAATGTCGCGGGCGCGAATGACGTAGTTCCGACCCTGGTGCCACACCATCTCGGAATTGGAGTAATGCTTTAGCGCCCCGGGAAACGTATAAAGGTGGTCTTCCTTCATGGGAAATTGGGTAACGGCGAACAGCGCCGACGGATGCTCCGTCGTGTCCCCAAATTGCTGGAAGAAATCCGTCGCCGCGAAGGCCTTGATATCACGAGCAAGGTAATGTCGTCCGAAATCCGCCGTAAAATCCGGCCAGAAGACAATGGTCTCGCCTGGACGCGCCTTGTCCTTAATGGTCGTCGCGATGTTTCCCCACGGCAGTTTCTGGTTCGTCTCGACTTGCTGGTATCCCCCGAATACCATGGCTGCGGTCAGGAACCCGAACAGTAGCGAGCGCACGTAAGGATTGCAGCGGCCGAGCAGTAGCCCCAGCAAGAGGGCAAAGAAAGGGACCGCAAGTACGGAATCGCGCCCCGGCAGATACCTCTCCGGGACCAGCCGACTCATCAGTGCCAGGAGAATGAAACTCAGCGCAAGGGCCGCCACTGGCACGAAATCGCTGTATTTCATTCCCCGCAGGGTGCGGGCCAGTGGAGGCAACAGGAGGAATACAAGCACCACCTGGATCAGGCGAAGCAGGGCCGAAAGGTCGTCGCACACCCCGAAGAAAAAGTAATCCCCGTGCGAGCGCAGCAGGTCCAGCCATGGCGTCGCCTCCACATGCCAGGGCAATGCGCCGGGCATGATGATAAGCCAGGGCATGCTGATGGCCACGACCACAAGATAGTTGTAAAACACCGTGGCGGCCATGCGCCCCTTGCGCACACGACGCTGGTCACCCTGATTTGGAAAGAAAAACACCTTGAAGAGGTGGCACAGCAGCAACACCACGACGAAAAGGGCCCCGGCGCGATGAAGGTGCAAAAGTGCCACGGCCATGGCATCGAAGATGATCCAATGGCGGGGCTTGCCAAGTTCGGCGCTGCGGACAAGCCAGCAGACAGCCGCCACAAGCAACACTGTGGCCAGCGCCACCGGAGTGGCCTCCTGGCAGTAATAGGCATGAAGCGGGTTGATTGCGAGCATGAAGCCCCCGATCAACGCGGCGCGGTCACCGAAACAATGGCGGCCAAGAACAAACAGGAACATCGCCGCCAAAGCACCCGCCGCCACCGAAATGATACGAGCCGCCCACAACCCCGAGCCGAGAACGGTGAGGGGCTTCAGCAGGAGATAAAAGAGCGGAGGGCACTGGTCAATATGCGGAGCATGCAGGAAATCCAGCGGCCCGAGCTTTGCCAATTGCAGGGCGGCAATCTCCTCGAAGCCGGGAGATTCCGACATCAGCCCCCAATAGCGAAAAGCCCCCGCAAGCAACAGGATGGCCAACGCCAGCAACCAGACACGAAACCGTCGCATAATCAAACGGTGCTAAGGGCGGTGGGCGGCTAATGCCAGCAAAAAGTGGCGTGACAGTGCGTGAGTCAGTGTTACTGCCCGATCAGGTCCGGTGTCACGGTAGCGGTCCCGCGACGCGCGGCCTCCAGCAGGGCTGTATGGCACAACCGGTTGATCTCTCGGGGGATGCCTCCCGACGCCTCATGTATCACCGCGTAAAAATCGTCAGGGAAAATATTGGCATTGCCGCCACTTACCAGGCAGCGAAATTTGATATATTGCCGCGTCTCGCTTTCGCTAAGCGGGCGCAGCCGCGCGCGCACAAACATGCGATTGAAGATGCTCGCGTACTCCGGCTTGTTAATCTTCTTGAGGAGCGAATCCTCCCCAAAAAGGAGGATCGTGACGAGCTTCTTCTCGGGAAGTTCAAGATTTGACAGGGTGCGCACCATCTGAAGGGCCTCAACACCCAGGAAATGGCACTCATCGATGATGATGACCAACTTGCGGCCATTCTTGTGGAGGTCGACGATCCGCTCCTGGATGGCAGACATAATCAGGTGCATGGGAGCCCGGGGGGCGAGGTCTCCAACGCCAATTTCCGCGGCACACTCCCGCAGCAAACCCGTTCTCGTGAGCCCCGGGTATGCCAGCACAAGCACCGGCTCATACTTCGCTTCATCAAGCTCCGTGAGAAGGATTTGGGTTAGCAGGGTCTTTCCTGTCCCACTGAGCGCGGTTGTCAGGCCGACGGCGATATTCTCGTCGATGCACTTCTTCATTTTGATATAGGCGTCTTCGTGGGCCTCGGTGCGGAAGAAGAACTGGGGATTCACGTTGTCCAGAAAGGGATTGATCCGAAACTTAAAATGCTTTTCGGGCAGGGCAGACCGCTCATCGAACTCAGCCTGGCTGTGTCCGACCGTGTTATCCACCAGATCATAGATTTTCAAAGCTTCGCTCATTGCCAATTCTCCCAACGCAAATGTGACGCCACCACCAGCGCCATCCCAAACCACGGACAGGCACCGGTTAAAACCTGAGATATCTCCGGCTCGCGGCCGGCTTATGCGCTTAGTTCAGGACGCCCCGGGCGTCAAACATGACAAGGTAGGCCAGGATGAGCCCTGCGCAAAAAGTCGCGGAGACGACGATGAAACCGACAATAATCCGCTCCGCGCGACTCATGGCCTTGCTGCCTGTTGTCTGTACCTGCTCCATGCTGCTGCTCCTTCCGGGAAACCCGTGTTTCCCACTTTATCAGGCCCCGGGCGGGACCGCTGAAGGCCCGCCCGGAAGCCCGGTTTGCGGGCGGCCACGTCCGTCGACCGCCCCTGCTGCAATGCGGGCCACCCGCGCCCGCATATACTGATTACTGCAAACTCATCCGACGGCTGCCGCCGGCCTCGGGCCGGTCATGTTGCGCTTCAGGCAGCCCATGAGATCCGCAAAGCTCGACTGCTTCTCGGAATTCATGAAAACTTTCTCATTAAAGATGGTGGATACGATCTCCTGGAAATTCCGCGCTGGCTCGCTATGGGGATAGGACATGACGAGGGGCCGGCGTTGGGTCACGGAGACGCGCATATGCTCACTGTCGACCACGTGGCCAAGATCGTTGAGTTCGTACCTGAGGTGCTGGCGCGCCGCCGTTCCGAGGCGGTTGAAGACATTCTTCGCGTCGTACTTGTCCTGCACCTGGTTCGTAACCACACCGATCTTCGAGCGGGGCTCCATCTCCAGCAGGATCTTAATGATGGAAAAGCAATCCGCGTTCGCCGCAAGGTTTGGCGTCGTGACGGCGATGACTTCATCGGCGAACGTGGCGAACCGCAGCACATTCTCGCTGATTCCCGCGCCCGTGTCCACGAGAAGCACGTCCACTTCGCGCTCAAGCGCATCAATCTGGCGCAGCAGCACGCGTCGCTGCTCGTCGTTGAGGTTCGCCATCTCGCGGACCCCCTGGCCCCCACTGATGATGGGGATGCCCAGAGGGCCCTTTGTGATGACGTCTTCCAGGGCAAAATTGCCCTGGACGACATGCGACAGATTAAATCTTGGTTTTACGCCCATGAGGATGTGGACGTTCGCGAGCCCAAGGTCCGCGTCGAAAATTCCCACCCGCAGGCCCGTCTGGGCAATAACGCAGGCGAGATTCACCACGACGCTGGTTTTGCCAACTCCGCCCTTGCCACTGGTGATGGCAATGACGCGGGCATAGCTGGGGCCCTTAACGGGCTTCGGGGGCTTGACGTGGATGTTCTTGATGAAGGACTTCAGCTCGCGCTTCACCTCATCGACGGTAAAGCCTCGCTTGTGGACAAGCTCCTTGATGCGGAGCAGAATTGCAATGTGGTCCTCGGTGAAGTCATTCTTGTCGAGGCCCATCTCGGTAAAAGTCAGGAATTCTTTGAAGGCGTTCTCGAAATACCGGATCTCACTCTCTTCGAGACCGGTCTTGTCGACCACCTGGGTAATTGAAAATCTGCGTATCATCTTCAGCGGCCACCTCCATCAACAGGATCACAGCAGCGCGCGGGATGAGCCAGACCCCGGCGCGATCAGAACGGGAAAAACTACGTCAGCAAAAGATACGTTTTACATTGTGCCCGGCATGAATTGCGTCCGCCAGGCTTATATCAAAGAACGATTTTGCATTACTGCGTACAGGGTCCTACATAGCTTGTCAAAAGAAGATTTTGCTAAAAAGTTAAAATTTAAGGAAATTGCCATCGGAACAAAAACCCTGTGGGCGGGGCAGAAATACGGGCGAAGGCCGGATTGTGACTCGCCCCCTCCGGACGCCATCCCAAATCCCCACCGGCCATACCCTGGCACAACATGTTGTATTGCTAACCGTTCAACAAGGCGACAAATCAACATTTCCTGAAAATTCTTCTTGCTTTTGCCGCCCCGAATCGGCACCACCTTCCGCACGCTGAGAAAGGAGGTGGTCTGGTTGCAGTTTCACAGTAACTTAGACAGCGAGGTGGCTGGGGCTTAGCCCTCGGTTGGTCTCCTACGCGGCAGTTCTGTTGACCAGTTTTGAGCTGGCCAATACCAACAGCCTCACCTTCCTGCGCCGATAGCGCTCAGCAAACCGGCCGCAAAGTCAGGATAGTTTCCCAACCCGGGGTCGCCGCGGCCCCGGGATTTCTTTTTGCCTTCCAAATCATTTCTAGAGGAATACCACCATGCCCCAGTTCATCGCCGCGCCAAAGGTCATAGAGGCCGCAGGCAACAAACCCAAGCTCATCGAGGAATTCGTTGGCCGCGTCAATACAGGCGCCGCCGGCGTCAGCATCGCGCGCATGAAGAGCCCCGGCGGATGGGTCGAGCCCGGCCAGCGCCCCGAATTCGACGAATACACGGTTGTCCTCCGCGGCGTCCTTCGCGTGGAGTTTGAGGGAGGCGACCAACAGGTTCGCGCCGGCCAGGCAATCCTCACCCGCGCCGGAGAGTGGGTTCGCTACTCAAGCCCGGAGGCCGACGGAGCCGAATACGTCGCCGTTTGCATGCCCGCCTTCAGCCCCGAGACTGTCCACCGCGACGAGTAGCCAGCTACTCGTACTCAAGCCATTCCTTTACCGCGGCCCGCAGCGTAAGTTTCTCTGGATCTTGCTGGTCGGACATCAGCGACGGAGTCGAGTAAGTAACCGTAAGCACAGGATGCTCGCTTGGCTCCAGGCTGTCGCTGGTACCGTAGCCGCGGGCTGTCTGTATGATGATCTCTTCCCCTTTAAGGATCCACCCGTAGTTCTGCCGCGGCCAGGTTACCCAGGATTGAACGTCGCTCACCATGCCCTTGCCGGCCCAAATCACATTGGTAAAGGTCAGGTTGCCAATGTCCGCCGTTGCGCTGCGCTCTGCCGCGAAGTAGTCCCCTCCAGCCTTGGTCCACGAGGTGCTGGCGCAGTTATTCCATGTCGCCGAGACGGTGGTGAGTGTTCCCCCCGCACCGGTACCAAACCCGGTACCCTCGACCCAAGGGTGGGTGATACGGTACAGGCTCTGGGTTGTGTCGGGAGGGCCAACCCCTGGGGCTTCTGTCATAAGCAGGTTGAGTGAAACACTGGTGATCGTTGCGTTTCTCGGAATCGAAGAGAGATTGAATCGAATCAGAGCGCGACGGGTGCCGTGGGCCTGGGTCTCGCCCGCCCGCATGCGATCAGACCCGCCAGCGTTATCAAAGGGGACGTTGGAATAGAGCGTGGTGTCATCAGTGACCAAAGGCCCGGAGATGTTCACGGTTGCCGGGAAAGCAGGAAACACAGTGCAGACAGCCACCAAGGCGAACAGCTGGCGGACCAGAATGCGGGGGAAATGAAATCTTACCGATACCAATTTGCACAAAATGCCTTGGGGGAATGTGAAAACGGAAACAGCCCTTTGAGGAGTTTTATGCGGGAAAACCAGTTGGGGACCGCTTCGCAGTTCCGATTGGTTCTGTGCTGAACCAACCGGGGGAGAGCTGTCAAGGCCGTGTTGGACACCGGGAAGGCTTGACACCGCCCGGGTGACTGGCATAGTGAAAGGACAATCTGTACCCTCGGAGGGCTCCCCCAGCCATGAAACCCATTTTGGGCAGTTGCGGTATCGTGCGTCACCTTCAGGTCTTGGGAGCAGCATCTTTGCTGCTGCTGGCAGGGCCTGTGACAGCGGCAACATTCACGGAACAGGGCGCATCGGTCCTCATTGAATCTCCGGCATCCCCGAACTTGGACGCCATCAGTTGCTCCTTCGCAGACATCGACAACGACGGTGATCCCGATCTGTTGATCCAGGGTGCGTCCACCGCACGGCGCATGTTCCTCAACAACAAAATCCCCAACGGCATTGGTTCATTTACCAAGATCACAACCGGCCCTGTTAACAGCGCAGACGGAACCGGGTGGAGTGCCTGCTGGGGCGACTATGACAGCGATGGTCGCATCGACGTGTTTGAAGGCCAGGCCAACAACGGCGGCGGATCCGCCAGTAGCGGCGACCTTTATCGCAACCTCGGCGGATCGTTTTCCAATGTCAGCGCCTCCACCATCAACGATCCCGGATTCCACCAAAACGTGGCATGGTGCGACATCGACAAGGATGGCGACTTGGATCTGCTGATTGGAATGGAAGGCCCCGAACTCCACCAGGTCTATATCCAGAATAACTCCACCAGCTTCACCCAGGCCGGAGCCACCATGGGCATGCAGGTCCCCTACGGGTACAAAGCCTACGGCATGGCCATTGGAGACTCTGACGGCGACGGCGACTTTGACGTCTATATCTCAACGTGCATCTCCACCCAGATCATCCGGAACAACTTCTTCCGTAACGATATCAGCACCAACAGCGTGGGACGCGCGTTTGTCGACATTGCCGATTCCAACGGAACGCAGTACATGAACAACAGCTATTCCTGCGGTTTCTACGACTTCGACAACGACGGGGATCTTGACCTCCTGATGGCGGGCGCCGACGGCTGGGCAAGCAAGATTTTCCGAAACAATGGCAGCAACAATTTTACGGACGTGGACACACTCTCAACACACCCCCTTCTCAGTAATCAGGGCGGCGATTTCAACGGTGCCCAAGCCTTGGACTATGACAATGACGGGGACCTAGATCTCTACTTCCATGACCATCTATCCAGCGGCTCCTTTAACCAGGCCCGACGCCTCTATCGCAACGACGGCAACTGGCAATTCACCGACGTGACCGTGGCCGAGGGCCTTGGCGGTACCAACGAAGGCGGCTACGACAGTGCCTGGGCCGACTTTGACCTCGACGGCGACCTCGATCTGGCATTCCCAACCGGCTCCACGGCACCAGAACGCTTCTTTACCAGCACCGTTTCCACCAATGGCAACAAATGGCTCTACGTAAAGCTCCAGGGTCTCTCACCCAACACCCGGGCCATCGGCGCGCAGATTTACGTCACCATCTTCAAGAGCACCGTGAACGAGAAGACCCTTCGCCGCGACTGCAACACCAATGCCAACGCCTTCCACCAGGATGATCTCCCGGTCCACTTCGGCCTCGGCTCGGCGACCATTGTGGATGAACTCAAGATCGTTTGGCCGAATGGAACCCAACGCATCCTGACCAACGTCGCAGTAAACCAACGCCTGAACGTTGCCCAGTTTGCGGCGTCCGTTGATGACTGGCCGCTCTATTAGGAAGTAACAGGCAGGGCCGGCGCCTGGCGCCAGATTCCTCTCGACGGATCACCGGTCGCGTCCACCCATGCCATTTCAATGCACTGCTCGGGGCACGGACCAATGCAATGCTCCTCGCTGCCACACGAGTTTGCATCAACCAGCACAGAAATACCATTAACAATGGCAAGGGACTGGGGACCACAAGCCTCGACACATTTGCCACATCCTGTGCAAAACTCCGCCTTCACCACGGGCAGCCACTTTTGCAGGCGCCACGGGCCCGGTGTGGTTTTGTGAATGGTCATTGTACGGGCGGAACCGCCTTCACGTTTCCGTCCCTGGCCCGCTGGGCAGCCGCCCTGCTGAGGAGGCGCTCCTTTGCGTCCGTAATGGTCTGCGCGGTCGAGGGCGCCCCGGTGGGCGGTGAGGGCCCGTCGCCCTCTCCCGCGTCAGAATCCTTAATGTCCTGATGCCCGGCCTGGCTGTGCTCCAGGCCAAGCTGGAGATTGTGCAGTCCGTACAGGCCAGCTGCCGTGGCCAAAATCATCATGACGATGTGAAATATATTATTTGCGACGTTTCGCTTGAATAACAGCCATGGACTGCCGCTCGTGGCGTGCAGTGGATGCGTGCCATCCTCGAACTCCCGAGAGTCTGGAATTCCGTCATTATCCAGGTCGCTCGTGTTCCCCAGTGCCGTGGACATCTCCTCGGGGTGGCGGCGCAACTCGATGACCTTCTTTCGGCCTATAGTCTGGATGATCTTGTCGCCGAAGTCGTTCAAAATGGGACTCTTGACCTTTTTGCCCGGCTCAAAAGCTGCCCGAGCTTCGTTCAGGAGCTGCTGACCTTCCTTGTTCAGGCTTCCAATTTGCCCCGGCGCCGTTCCCTCGGGTCCGTCGGGGCTCGCATGGCACATCCCGCAGCTTACAGTACGACCCGAGTGGGACTGGGAATACTTCTGAAACTCGGGATAACAATGGGCATCCCGATTCGCAAAAACGCCAAGGACAAGGCCGACGAAAAGAGACGCAGAAGTAAATTGAAGGCGGCCCATCATTTCACTCCCTTCACCGCGTTGTAAATGTCCTGGCCAAACAGCGTGATAACGATGAGATAGGTCGCCGCCGCAATCGCCAGCAACCGCAGCGTGCGCCGGCTCGTTCCACGGAATATCCAGGGCGTCAGGAACAGTCCCGCCTTCACGACGGTCATGCTAAGCAGCACCACCCAGAACGGCAGAAGCTCGAGTGGATAGTAGACGAAATAGAAGTACCATTCCGGCTTGATACCCTCGGGCGTCGAACCAAGCGCATTGAATGGCTCGGCAAGTGGGAATGCGAAGAAGGCCTCGAAGGGCAGGCAAAGCGCGACGATGAAAACTCCGAGGAAGATGGCGCCCCACAACTTGAAGTCCTTGAGGATGAAGAATGGGAAGAACCTCTCGAAGCGGGTGGGCTTCTCATCCACACCCTGGCTCATGCCGTGGAGCTGCACCGAAAGAAGGTGAATGGAAAGCGTTCCCGCCAGCACCAGCGGCAGTATGACCACATGGAGCACGTAGAAGCGGCTCAGCGTGGACTGCCCGATGCTGGCCTCCCCCTGGAAGGTTTCGCGCAGCAGCGTCGGCCACTTTGACATTTGCCCGGGGAGATAATGGCCCAGTTCCTCCACTGACTGCAGCCCGACCTTCGTCGCGTTCACGGCGATCTGGTTCCATGGCAGGAGGTATCCCGTGAACCCAAACCCAAACGTGATGAAAAGCAATAACACACCGGTGATCCAGGTGAGTTCCCGCGGCTTATCAAAAGCTTTCATTGCGAATGTCGTCAACATATGAACAAGTACGCAGGCGATCATGAAGGACGACGACCATGCGTGAAGGTTTCGGATGAGGGCGCCCCCGGTGACGTGTTCGGTGATCAACTCCACCGATGCGTGGGCTTCGCTCACTGTGGGCTTGTAATAAAACAGCAGCATGAGCCCGGTGACAACCTGGATCAGCAGGAAAAACATAGTCAGGCCGCCCATGTAATAGGCCCAGCTCATGCGGTGCAGGGGGACTTCCTTCTTTGCCACCAGCGACTTGTAGCTCATCTTGTCCAGAGGCAGCCGCTCCGCAATGAAACCCGTGACCTGATCAACGATGGCTCCGATTCTCATCATGCCGTCTCCCCGTGTTCCTTCGCGATGAAGACGCGGCAGGACGCCTTTGATTCCGCGGGAACCTTGCCCACCACCGCCTTGCCTGGCCATTTGCTGGCAATGACCTGATCCTTGTCATCCATCACGACCCACCCAATGTGCGGAAGCGGCGTAAGCGCCGGGGATCCAGGCGTGGGCTCGCCGGTCTTCACATCAAAATAGGAAACATGGCACGGGCAGAGGATTTTCCCCTCGGCGTTCATGTCGCTCTGGACCGTGCAACCAAGATGAGTGCACTTGGCCGAGATGAAAAGCGGCAGGCCATCCTCGCCCAAATAGGCGAGCGCGGGCCGCATCTGGTAATCGATAAAATATTTACCGCGCCGCGCGTCGAGTTCGGAAAGCCTCGCGACAAGGATGTAGTCCTGGCGCATTCGTTCCAGTTCGAATTCCCGCTCCTGCAGCGTCATCTGGAGTTTCTTGACGTTGCGCTCCATGAGCTCGGCTTCCTCGGCCGGAGACAAACTGGGCCCTCGATAGAAGCGGACAAGCTTGTCGAGCACACCCACGGACAGCAATGCCCCACCAGCCGCAAGGCCCGCAAATCCGCGTAGAAAAAGCCGCCGCTCCTCCACCACCGGCACCTCCGCCGCGCGTGCCTGGCTGCGGCGCGGATTATTCCACACCACCTTCTGGGGACGCCGAAACAGGTACTCAAACGGCAGCGAAAACACGTGGACCAGCCGGGAGAATGGAATGGCCAGGACAATGAGCCATGCGCCCGTGATGTGCATCTTGATAACCACTGGCATGTCGGCCACGTAGCTTGGGTCAGGCTGCAAAGTGAGCAGGCTCCACAGATATGGAGTCGTCGTGCCCGGCGCCCACCGCGCGCCCCAGCGGAAACTGAGGGCCGTAACGATTCCAAGAATGATCTGGCCCAGGAACAACGCGAGTACGACGAAATCCATGCTGGTGGAAATGGCCTGGACGTACGGATTGACCAGGCGCCGGAATATGAGGAGACCGAGCCCCCCGAGGGCAAGGATGGCGGCCGCCAACCCAACAATCTCAATGGTCCAGAGTGCGACAGTGTTCGCGACCAGTACGGCCCACGGGCCCGGCATTAAAACCGGCAACAGGTGCAGAACAAACAGTATCCCGAGCCCGATGTGCCACGGCACGGAACCCCACAGGAGCTTCTTGTTTTCCAGAAATTGCGAAGACAACGCCGAGTAACTAAAACGATTGGAATGAAAGCGATAGATTGACCCTGCGATACACACGAAAATCGCCACATAGGGCAAACCCACAAAGAGAAGCGCGTTAAGCATTCGACGTAACCTCCATTTCCAGGCGACTGAGAACCAGGTGAATTGCCCGGACCAAATGGCGATAAGCGCTCGTTGTGCTCTCGAGTTGCCCGGCAATACCCGCGGCGCCTTTTGTGAGACAGTAAGCCAGCAATTCCTCCTGCTCCGATGCCGGCAGCACAGGCAGCAACCTCAGCATGCAGGAAAGGTGATCCGGCAGCTCCCACCTGAAATCCAGCCCATGGCGACCGAACTCGCTGGCAAGCTGGGCGATAAACTCGCCACGCTTGAAGTTGTTCTCCCCGAACAGTTGGACACCAATATAGGCCGCGCAAATGGGCGACAGGGAAAACGTGCGCGTATGAATCTCCTCAAGCTCATCCGTGGTCAGCCCCTGCAATTCTGCAACAAACAGACCCATGGGCTCCGCCGCATCCGGGCACACAGCTTCCAGTTTCCGGTGCAAACCGACTGCCATCGCCAGGCTCTCATCATTGGGATACTCCAACAACGGCGCGAATTCCGCCAACATTGCAGGATCGATTCTGAGTGAGTACATGGTCATCATGCACCCCGCTTTGGCTTTTGCGAAAAGCCGAGGCCGCAGGAGCCCTTGCAAAGTTCCGGATTGCATGTCCCCGCAACAGCCTCTTCGCGCTGTAGCGGGGGAAGCACGTAGCGGTCCTCCTGCGTCGGCAGCGCGGTAAGCCGGTAAATGGCCTCCGCTGCCTCCTCATCCAGACCGGCTTCATGCATGACACGGCGCACCTCATCCGCCGGGATATCCCCCAATTGCTGCGCCCGTTTATGAAAGCGGACTGCCAGCAGTTTACGGAGTGATGCGTTGACCACATCCACATTTCCCGCCGAGAACAATCGCGCCATGTATTTAATGGGCATTCGCGACTTGTCCAGCGTCCCGAACAATCCACCGGCCGTGTTCTCAAACACGCCGTTCTCCCCCTTGCCGAGTACCGGCAACAGCGGCGGCACATAGAACAGCATGGGCATCGTGCGGTATTCGATGTGCAGCGGCAGGGCCAGTTTCCAGCGCATGACGTAATCCCAGACGGGGGAGTCCTGCGCCGCTTCGAGGAAGCCCTCGGAAATTCCATTGGCAAGCGCCGCGGAAATTACCTCCGGGTCGTGGGGGTCCAGCAGCACCGACCGTTGCGACTCCACAAGAGCCCTGTCGGGAACTTTCATCGCATCCGCGACCCGATCCGCATCGTACAGCAACACGCCCAGGTACCGGATTCGCCCCACGCACGAATGAAAACACGCAGGAGCCTGGCCCGTTTCAAGCCGCGGATAACACAGGATGCACTTCTCCGATTTTCCCGTCTTCCAATTAAAATAGATCTTTTTATACGGACAAGCGGCAACGCACGCGCGCCAGCCGCGACACTTCTCCTGGTCAATCAGCACGACGCCGTCTTCGCCGCGCTTGTACAGCGCACCGGATGGGCAACTGGCCACACAGCTGGGATTGGCGCAGTGGTTGCAGATCCGCGGCAGATAGAACATGGACATTCGTTCGATCTCGAACATCTGAGCGCGTTCCTCGTCTGTCAGCTCGTCGAGGTTGATGTCGTTCTCCGCATAAATGGGCGAGCCGCTTAGGTCGTCGTCCCAATTGGGCCCGGCCTTGATGTCCATGGGCTGGCCCGTAATCTGGGAAACAGGGAGCGCCGTGGGCTGGTCATCGCCTTGAGGCGCGTCAAATAGATCCTGGTATGTGTAGGTCCACGGCTCGTAGTAGTCCTGAAGCCCGGGTTGGTTGGGATTATAAAATAGTTTGAGAAACGAATCCGCCTTGCTCTGGCAGCGCAATTCGAGATCCCTGTCGCCACCGCCATGTTCGTCCACCCGCCAGCCGCCCTTGTAATGTTCCTGGTCCTCCCATCGCGTGGGATATCCGGTGCCGGGTTTGGTTTCGACGTTGTTCCACCACATGTATTCGGCACCGGGGCGGTCGGTCCAGATATTCTTGCAGGCCACGCTGCACGTATGGCACCCGATGCACTTGTCGAGGTGAAAGACCATCGAGACTTGGGCTTTAACATCCATCTGTTCGCGATCTCCCTTACCAGACGAGTTTCTTGAGTTTTTTCACGAGCACATAGGTGTCTCGATTGACGCCCTGGGGTCCCCAGTAGTTGAAGGCGTAGGTGAACTGCGCATAACCGCCGATCATGAACAACGGCTTCAGCCGCACGCGCGTCAGGCTGTTATGCCCGCCCGCCCTACGGTTGCCGCGCTCCTGGGATTTCGGCACGCTCAGGGTGCGCTCCGGTGAATGATAAATCATACACAGTCCCCGCGGAACTCGCGCACTGACACACGCCCGCGTGCAAACCACACCATGGTCATTATAGACCTCAACCCAGTCGTTGTCCTCGATGCCCACAAGGTCCGCGTCCTTGTCGTTCACCCACACGGGTTCCACGCCGCGCGACAGCGTTTCCATCCGCAGCGTATCGCCAAAGGTCGAGTGGATGTGCCATTTGCCGTGTGGAGTCAGATAGTTTAGCTGCAGCGTCCCCGGCCCGGTCGACGACTTGTCCAGGTCTCCCAGAATCATCATCTCCGGCCGCGGTTTGAAGGTCGGCAGGTGCTCGCCAAACGCAATGTACACTTCGTGATCAAGGTAGAGGTGCTGGCGGCCACTCAGCGTGCGCCAGGGGATCCTCTCTTCCACATTCTGACAGTAGGCCGAGTAGGTGCGATTGTCGACAGTGACCCCGGTCCAGTAGGGGGTCGTCAAAACGCGCCGCGGCTGCGTGCAAAGATCCTGAAACGTCATCCGCACCGCGCGATTGTCCGCAGCCAAATGTGTATGGTCGATTCCGGTCTTCTTCGATTCCGCTTCGTAAGCCCGATACGCGCACTCGCCATTGGTCTCGGCCGCGAAGTTCAGGATGACATTGGCTGCGTCCACCTCGTCCTTGAGCGACGGGTACTGCACCCCTCCCCAGCGCTCCACGGGTTTGGATTTCATGTAATCATCGTACAAGTCGTCCACGTCGTAGTGGGTGCCATGCACGCTCAGCCCCAGCGTGCGGAAATTCCTTCCCAGGGACACAAAACGATTATGCAGATTGGCATAATCACGTGTGACAACCTTGATGTTGGGCATCGTCTTTCCCGGGATGGGTTCGCACTCCCCCTTGCTCCAGTCGCGCACCCGCGGCTGCGCCAGCTCCGCGGGCGTATCGTGCATGAGTGGCGTGACGACAATATCCTTTACCGGCTGCGGGATGTGCGTGGCCGCCAGCTCCGCGGTCTTTTCCGCCAGCCCGCGAAAGATCGCCCAGTCGCTCTTTGATTCCCAACAGGGCGGAATCGCCGCCTGCAGCGGGTGGATGAACGTGTGCATGTCCGTCGAGTTGAGATCGTTCTTCTCGTAATAGGTCGCCGCGGGCAGCACGATGTCTGAGTACAGGGCCGACGAATCCATGCGGAAGTTCAGGTCCACAATGAGGTCAAACTTGCCGCTGGCGGCCTGTTCGCGCCATGCGATTTCCTCCACCTCGTCGCGCGCCTGCTCCTCGGATATCGAGTTGTGGTGCGTTCCGAGATAATGTTTGAGGAAGTACTCGTGCCCCTTGGCGCTCGATAGCAGGGCGTTTCCGCGCCAGATGTACCACAGCCGCGGGAAGCACTCCGGTTCATCGGGAGCCTCCATCGCAAACCGCAGGTCACCCGACTTGAGCTGTGCCACGACGTAATTGACGATGTCCTCATCCGTTTTGGCGCCCGCAGCCTCGGCATCCCGGATGATTTCGAAATTCGATTTGTCAAATTGCGGAAAGCAGGGCAGCCAGCCATTGCGCACCGCCAGCACCTGCTTGTCGGCCGTGTGGCCGTGAGCCATGGGGTGCTCCTGCTCGGCCACGGGACAAATGTCGTTAAAGCTCCTGTCGTAGCGCCATTGATCGGAGTGCATATAGTGGAACGACGGCGCATTCTGCAGCCTCGGGGGCCCGCCCCAGTCCGTCCCGAAGGCAATCGGCCCCCACGACGCCTGTGGCACCAGCTTTTCCTGGCCCACATAATGGTTGAGCCCGCCACCGTTCACCCCGACACAACCGCACAAGACCAGCGGCGTGATAATCGCCCGGTAAATCAGGTTGTTATGGTACCAGTGGTTGGCCCCTGCACCAATGATGACACTGCATTGCCCGCCACTGAGCTCGGCCGTCCGGGCCCATTCGCGCGCGAAGCTAATAACCTGCGCCGCCCCAACCCCTGTGAACCGCTCCTGCCAGGCCGGAGTATACGGGCAGTGCTCATCGTCATAACCCTTCGGCCAGTCACCCGTCGCCACGTCCCGCGAAACCCCATACTGGGCCAGCAGAAGCTCCATCACTGTGGTCACGCGGATCTTGCCCTTGGCGCCTTGGATCGTCCGGGTTGGAACCGATCGCTTCAGCATTTTGTCGCCGCTGCCCTCGGTGAAATCCGAAAGCAAAATCGGCAATCTCTCGTCCGTTGCCCCGTCGAGGAACAGCACCGGGTCAATCGGCTTGCCCGTTTCAGTGTCCTCCAACTTCAGGTTCCATTGCCCCTTGGTGCTTTGCCACCTGTGCCCGATCGTTCCCCCCGGCAGACAAGGTTCCCCGGACTTGGAATCGAGGACCGGCAATTTCCATGCGGCGTTTTCCACCGACGCGTATTGCGCCAGATCCCCCGCCCGCAGCGTTTGCCCCGCCTTGTAGCTGCCGTCGCCCGCATCTTCCAGGATCACCAGAAAGGGCGAATCGCTGTATTGCTTCAGGTACTCCAGGAAGCGCGGCACCTGGCGCTGCACGAAGAATTCCTGCAGGATCACATGCGTCACAGCCATCCAATAGGCGCCGTCCTGCCCCTGGTGGATGGGCACCCATTCATCGCCAATCTTTGCCGTCATGCTGAAATCCGGCGAAAACACCACAACCTTCGCCCCCCGGTGGCGCGCCTCCACCAGGAAGTGGGCATCGGGAGTCCGGGTCATGAGAACATTGGACCCGGTCACCGCAATAAACCTGGAATTGTACCAATCCGCGCTCTCGGCCACGTCTGTCTGCTCGCCCCAAACCTCCGGGGATGCCGGCGGAAGGTCGCAATACCAGTCGTAGAAGGAAAGGTTGACGCCACCCATGAGCTGCAAAAAGCGCGCACCCGCCGCGTAGCTTAACATGGACATCGCCGGAATGGGGGAGAAGCCAATGATGCGATCGGGACCGTATTTTTGAATCGTGTAAATATTGGCCGCAGCCATCAACTCGTTCACTTCATCCCATGAACTGCGGCGAAATCCCCCCTTGCCACGGGCCTCGTGGATGCGGCGGCGAAGATCCGCATCCTCCATGATCGAGCGGTAGGCGGCAACGGAGTCATCCGGAAATTTCTTTCTCGACTTGCGCCACGCCCCCAGCAGGACACCCCTCACATAGGGGTACTTCACGCGAAGGGGACTGTAAACATACCACGAACAGGAAATGCCCCGCTGGCAACCCCGCGGCTCATAAGTGGGTACCTCGGCATCAATGACTGGATAGTCGAGGGCCTGCATCTCCCACGTCACGATGCCGTTCTTCACGTAAATGTTCCAACTGCATCCCCCCGTGCAGTTCACTCCGTGGGTGCTGCGCACGAGCTTGTCGTAGGACCAGCGATTGCGGTAGAAATCCTCCCAGGTGCGCTGCTCCGGCGCAAACAGATCCTTGATCCAGCCCATTACCGTCTCCTCGCCAGCCGTGAACGCGCCGTGGTGCGGCGCGTGCCATAAACATATCCGATTCCACCAAGGCCGGCAAAGACCCCGACCACCGCCCCCAGCGGGATCCGGTCCGGAGCCGCCACCGGGGGATTCTCGTCGACAGCCTTCAGGTAGGCCGTCAGGTGCATCGCCTCCTGCTTGGTGACCTTGTGGTCACGGTACGCCGCGTTCATAACCTTGAAAGCCGTTTGCTCGCAGGCCGACTCCAGGGGAACCTGCCCCATCCTCTTGAAAACGTGTGTCAGGTCGGGCCCCATCGAGGCGCCCCCACCGATTGCGTGGCACGACACGCACGCCATGCCCCCGTTGACCAGCGCCGTTTCGCCGTGAAACAGCTTGTCTCCCTTGTCCCGCGAAGGCTTTTCCATCCGCGCCAGCATCACCTTTGCCGCGCGCTGTTCCTCGTCCGCCAACCTCTCCTGAACCTTCGGGTCCTTCAGGAGTTTCACAAGGCCCTGGACCTTCTCAGGTTCCAGGGGACCAACGTTCTTCTCCATGCGCTTCACAGCCGTCGCAATGTCAGCTTCCGCCCACGCCGCGGTGCGGGCGAGGTCGGGACCAGTGATCACGCCTTTGCCGATGGAGTGACAACCCGCACAGCTTTGGACGTAGAGCCGGGCGGCATCATCCGGCGGAGGTACCAACGCGGACGCGGAACCCGTGGAGGGACTTTCGGCCGAACCAAGCGTCCATTTGGACGCCGTCGTTTGAGCGGCCGCAGCGATCGTGGCCGAGGACAGGATATCAACACTTGGCCCCTGCGCCGCACCAAGCGACATGGTAGCCGACCAGCAGAGGACAATAGCCATCCAAAGCGAAGCGACACGAATCGCAAATCTTGGCGGCGCTGCCATTTTAAGACATAACCGACTTGTTATGTCTGATTTTAAGGCGCTAAATGCAAGAAAAGCCCACAAGACTCGATTCCCTCACCGTTCCAAGTCTCTGCCTAAAAGAAATCTCTATGATGCAGGGAATCCACGCAAGAAGTGTTCCCCAACACAAGTCTTATTTGTCCGAATTTATTTTAAGTTCTTTTTTTGTAATGCTTTAGGTTCTCAAAACGGGGTGGAGAATAGGCCCGCGATGGGGAGATTCTGTGACAGGAAAGCCTCACTTTGCATAGGCTTGTGAGGCGTGAAAACCCCAGTCTTGTTTGGAATCGGGGAAGTGAGGAGGAGGCGAATTTGTTCGCTGTGAGACAAAATTGGCTGCCC
>JAIBAT010000102.1 GCA_019695055.1 Candidatus Sumerlaeaceae bacterium
TACTTGCAGACTTCGCACTTTAGAAAGTGCATTGTCTGCCAATGGACCACTTATCCAGCGTTCACGTATCCCGTGGTGCTGGACTTCTGAGTACGCATAATATCGCCGTCGCTGACCGTTCCATTGGTCGGGTCATAGGGCAGTGGCAGCGAGCCGGAAGGATAGCTGGAAACGCCAATCCATCCATAAGTACCATAGGTACGGTCGGGACCGGCGCCGTTGATCTTCCACTTGCCCCACTCTTCGTTGGTGGCAGCGTAATAGATCGAGAAGCCGGGGGCCGTCGATTGAATGGCGTCAAACACCGTGCCCCAAGTCGAATCGATGCTGATGTAGCGCATGTTGTTCTGCTGCCACGCGCCCGGGATCAGCGGAACGTGCTGACGGAACGGGTCTGGGAAAATGCAGGTCGTGATGTAAGCCTGGGGGGTGGTCAGCATCTTGGAGAGATACCAGTAGTTGTAAGCGCCGTCACCGCCGTTGTAGTTATAGCCGTCGTAGGGATACTTGCTCCAGTCAACGGCATACGCTTCCAACGCGGTTGCGTTGCTGCGCATATCGGCCTTGACGCGAGTGACCTTCGCCCGTGTCTGAGCCTCCAGAAAGTTGGGCACCGCAATTGCCGCCAGAATCGCAATGATGGCAACAACGATGAGCAACTCAATGAGAGTGAATCCGTGTTTCCTCTTCATCTCTGCACCACTCCTAAAAATTTAATATAAAGCCTTCATAGAACCGAGGTTCAGAGACAAGTATGTGGCAATTCGTTGCGGGTGTTGCAACAACTTTTTCACCGATGGTTTCTGTTCTCATGGGGGGAGGCCAGTTTGTGGGGCGGTAGCCGTAAAGCAAGTAAAAGCAATGGCCGGGGACCTGTTTCCCTGTTCAAACACTCAAACAATTAGTTTGGAGTTTTGGGGTTGCACTTTCCCTTGGGACATGGTTACGCTACTGTTCGAAATCATGGGGGGCGTTGTGCAAATATGGTTACGGGATGGTGCTATAAAATGAAAAAGGCGTTCACTCTCATCGAACTGCTGATCGTGGTGGCAATCATTGCGATTCTGGCAGCTATCGCAGTACCCAACTTCCTGGAGGCTCAGGTAAGGTCGAAAGTTTCACGGGCCATGGCGGATATTCGCTCGCTCGCAACGGCGGTGGAGGCGTATGCCGTGGATAATAACAAGTATCCGATTGACGGCAATATCGCCGGTGACGGGCAACCCTACTGGTATATCCCAGGTGGACCCGGCGGAGTTCCCGCAGGTATGGCCTGTGGTGTCACCAGCCCGATTGCCTATATTACCAGCGGTGCTCTGGTGGATCCGTTCAGGACGATGTCCGACGGTGCGACGGCACGCCTGACGGATGTGCCGGACGGATTGAATTTTACCGACAACGATTACCGGCGGTTCCGGTACACCAACGGAAAGTATACGTATGGTCCGCTCAGTGCATCGCTGACGGCTGAATACCTGCAACAATATGGTGATTGGCGCCTGAACAGTTCGGGACCGGATCGCACCTTTGGGCCAACCTATGTTCCCGTTGGCAAGACCCTTGGTGTGAACGTGCCTTATGATCCGACGAACGGCACGGTGAGCTCCGGGGACATCGTTCGGACCCAGAAAGAAAGCAAGTACTCAGTAAAGTAAGCAGCAGTTATCCCTGTTAATTACGCGGCCCGCTGGCGAAATGCCGGCGGGCCGTTTTCTTTTGAGGCAGGCCTGAGACGATAAAGGCGAAGTCTTTAAGTCACTGAGCTCCATGACTCTTGGTGTCTTGGAGCCTTGGTGGTTCTCCTTTTTGGACTACGCGAGATTCAGTTCTTTCAGGTAGCTGACCCCATTCGGCAACGCCGGTAGCCCAAAAAACTCCATGATCGTGGCACCAGTATCCGCAAAGGTGCTGCGCGTGCCAAGGTTGGCGCCCGCGCGCATCTTGGGGCCATGCACCAGGAGCGGTGTGTATTCCCGGCTGTGGTCCGTGCTTGGGGTCGTGGGGTCACAGCCGTGATCGGCGGTGATGAAAAGCAGGTCGTCGGGGGAGAGGGCCGCCAGAATGCGGGGCAGGTAGCTGTCGAACTGCTCCAGCGCACCGCGATAGCCCACCGTGTCATTGCGATGGCCGTAGATCATGTCCGTGTCCACGAGGTTCGTAAAGATAAGGCCGTCGGGTGCCTCGTTGATCTGGAGCAGCGTGGCCAGGATGCCGCTCTCGTTGTCCTTCGTATGGACCTCGCTTGTCAGGCCGACATGGGCGAAGATGTCGCCGATTTTCCCGACGCCGATGGACTGGAGCCCGGCGTCCTTGCAGCGCGTGAGGATGGTGGGGCCGGGCGGTGGCACGGAGAAATCGCGGCGGTTGCGGGTGCGCTCATACTTGCCGCTGGAGCCGATAAACGGGCGGGCGATGACCCGGCCCACCTTGGTGCGCTCGTCCAGGATACGTCGGGCAATTTCGCACATTTCATAGAGGCGGGGGAGAGGGACAACTTCCTCGTGGGCCGCGATCTGGAAAACACTGTCAGCGGAGGTATAGACGATGGGCTTGCCTGTGGCCACGTGCTCATCGCCCAGGCGCTGAATGACTTCGGTGCCGCTGGCCACGCAATTGCCAATACTGCCAACGCCGATTTCGCGCTCAAAGGGGTCCAGGATTTCCCGCGGAAAACCCTCAGGAAAGGTAAGGAAGGGTTCACGGGAAATGATACCCGAGACCTCCCAGTGGCCCAGCGTCGTGTCCTTGGCCGCCGATTGCTCGGCGCATTTGCCCCATCCGCCGATGGCCTTGGGGTCCGGCTCGACGCCCCGAAGGGGGGCAATATTGCCAAGACCCAGCCGCCCCATGTTGGGCAGCCGCAACCCGTCCGGAAAGGCCCGCGAGAGATTGCCAAGGGTGTCGCTGCCCTCGTCGCCAAAGAGGTGCGCGTCTGGCAGTTCCCCAATGCCAACGCTGTCAAGAATGATGATGATGGCGCGCTTGGCCATGTTTATGCCGTGTCTTCCTTCCTCGGTCAGTAAATCAAAAAAAGGTTCCTGCTGGCAGGCGGCGCGAAATGCAAAGCAAAAAGAATCTTAACCCCAAAACACCAAAATCACCAGAAGCAGCGGGAGGGGACTGGCTTACCTTTCAGATCCTTTGGTGTTTTTGGTGTTTTGGTGGTGAGATTATCGCGCCATCGCTGCGGTAACACCATCCGCGCCAAACACGCACGGCCCCGTAGCTCAGCATGGACAGAGCAGCGGTTTCCTAAACCGTTGGTCGCAGGTTCGAATCCTGCCGGGGCTACCATTATTTTGAACGGTCGGGGCGGGCTTAAGGGTCCACAAGGGTCTACAAGGGGTCGTGGGGGAATAGGCAAACCCATAACTCCCGTGTTACGGTACTCCCATCATGAAACTTCGCCATACGGGAATCCGCACCTCCGGCCCATCTTGGACCTGGCTTATTTGCCTGATTCACACGCCCCGGCCCAAACAACCGCATCTCACCCCCACGGCCGTCTTGTGCCCAAAAATCCCCCGATTTTCAACCGGTTTAAATTTGGATTTATCCGCATTGAAATCATTCGGGTTAACCCCGAAATTCGCGCAAAACAAAAAATACCCCCCCCTCCCCCCCCGGGGAGGGCGTTCAAGGATCGCAGCAGGCTGAATCCGCTTGAGGTTTTCGGGGCTTGGAGGCAGCGTTGGGATATGATGGCATCACGATTTGATTATTTGGAGGCAGGGGAATGAAGCGACTGGCATTGGGAAGCATGATCCTGGCAATGGTTTCTGTCGGTGTTGCACTTACCAACGGGGATTTCAACAGCGGCGGAGCCGGGTGGACAACCTACACGGCGGGATCCGGCTCCGTTTCGTTTTCTGGAACCACGGCCGACATCAACGCGATTGCGGCGTCGCTGGCAGGCCTGGAACAGGCGGAAAGCGGATTTACAACGACGGGGCAGGAGTACGAACTGACCACGGTTATCAATAACATTGGCAACATCGAGACCGGGTGGCGGAATGTGTCGGATGTGACCTTTGCGTCGAGCACCTATGCAGGCGGACAGACGGGCACACGGACAGTTAAGTGTGACAATCCGACTTACAATATCGTGTTCGCAGAGAAGGTGGGAGTAGTTGGCGGAATCGGGATACAGGTGGAGAGCATGCAGACGGCGGTCATTACCGCGCCACCGACGGCCGGAACTGCCCTCACGGCAACACGGGCGGGCAATACGAGCGCAAACGTCACCTGGACGACGGGAACCGACAACATCAGCGCCCAGTCCGAAATTGTTTACCGTGTTTTTTGGGATACGAATTCGGCAAATGTGATTTCCTCGGGCGTGCGCCAATCGTTTACCGGGCAAACGGCAGGCCTCGTAACCGGCCTCCCCGCAAGTGCACAGGTCTTCTTCTCCGTGCGGGCCGAGGACCGGGTCGGAAATCGGGAGACAAACATCACACAGGTCAGCATTCCCAGCAATGCGTCCGTGGCCGATTGGGTCTATTACTAGGATCGCCATCGTTTTAGAAACTGCCGCGACGGAGTTTTTGCGAAATTCCAATTGCAGTTGGGTATTGAGCCAATGAACCTCGCAGTTTTACCCGTCGAACATAATGGTCCAGTGAAGGAGCATTTGGAATGGGTTTTATCAGCCGTCGTGAATTTGTGGAAATGACTTTGGCCGCGTGCGCCTGTGCGGTGTGCCCGGCCATGAGCCACGGGGAGACAACCGGCACCGTCTCCGCCGCGGCCGCCCCGGCCGGCGGGACCGACGTGGGAGATGCAAAGAGCTTTACCAAGGACGGCGTATGGGACACCTGGGCGTCAGCCGGGTTCTTCCTGGTCCGCGAAAAGGGCTACCTGTTCGCGGTTTCCAACGTCTGCACGCACAAGGGCGGGAAACTGGTACTGAACCCGGCGGTGCCCGGGCAAATCAAATGCACGAAGCATGAGGGTTTCTTTGATAACCTTGGGAACAATGTTTCCGGACCGCCCAAGCAGAAGCTCCCGCGGCTTGCGATTGGCCGGAACGCGCAGGGCCATATCATCGTGGATGCGTCGCAGAAGATCCAGTTTGCCGATTGGGGTAAGGCTGGCGCTTACGTGAAGTTATAGGCGGACGGCAGTACGGCAACTTTACCGCCGAATGAGATATCCGGGCACCGGGAGCGGCGCAGGGCCGCTTTCCGGTGCCTTCTTCTTTTTACATGCCCGCGCCGGCGCGGACATCAGCGACTTTGTCGCCCGCGATCTTGATCGTGCTGCCGTTGTCGAGCTGGATCGTCCAGAGACGACCACGCTCCACGACGCGACCGGTAAACTGCTTGCCGTTATTGAGCAGAATGACGTCGGCGGCACCGGTGGGAACGGCCGTGGGTGCCGTGATGGGCTTGCGACCTTCACGGGGTGCATAATCACGCATCCCAACGGTTTCACGGCGCGGGACGAAAATGGATTCCGAGGAGTAATCAGGCTTGGCCGCCGCTGTGGTAGACATGGGGATCGAATCACCCATTCGGAGACCAATTGCCGCGCCCGTAGCGGCTGCCGGCTGGGCTTTTCCAGTGGGAACAGTGATGGTCGGAGCCACAAAAGGCTTGGGTGTCGGCTTGTCGGAGGCCATGCGCGAGGCGGGCACGTAGTTGGTCTGCCCCAGGTCCGGGTTTGGAGTGGCGACCGGTTGGCGGGAACTGCCAAGAACCGGCGGCAGACCGGGAACTTCAGACGGCCTCGTGCTGACGGCGGATGGCTGACCCGAAATTGGGGGGAGGGACGACATACGCGGCGGCAGCGTGGCCTCAGGGGCCGTTTCCGGCGCCGAGGGCGGCGCAGGTTGTCCCGAGGATATGGAAGTCAAACTTGGCAGTGAGGACACAGGCGCGGCCGGAGGCGGAACCAATGCCTCCTGTGGAATAGCCCCAAGGGACGGCATGGCAGTGCCGGGCGCAGGCTGGGCACTGGCGGCCTCGCCAAGACTTGGAAGGCCGGTGCCTGGTGCGGCAGGGGCCGCAGGAGCAGCAGCCGCTTCACCAAGGCTTGGCATCTTTGCGCCGGGCTCTGGCGCCGAGGCTGCCGGTGTGGAGGCCGGAGAAATGGCACTGAGGGAGGGAAGAGCTGTAACCTGACCAGCCGGTGTTGCCACGGGCGCAGCAGCGGTGTCCGTCGGGAGCGACGGCATCTGGGTGTTGGCAGCCGAAAGCGGCGGCGCCTCGGGAGTTGTTCCCGGGATGAGGGCAGCCAGGCGGTCAAGACGGCCAAGTGCGTTGGCGTCCTTCTGAGCCAGCAGCGCAGTAATCTCAGGAGCCTTGGGGTTGAGGGTTGCGGGATCAAATATCAATTTGAAGCCGCTAAAGGCTGCGCTGGCCAGATCCTTGGTCTTTGCCGGATCATGGTAGCTGGAAATGCCGATGCCGGAGACATTGGGATCCATGATGGCGTCAACAGTCATGGCGAGGGTGTAACGCGGGAGGTTAAGCCATCCACCAACTCCCACGATAACCTTGGCTTTGCCGCGATTCTCCACGGCGAAGTTCTTCCAGGCGTCGAAGTCTGCCGCATTTCGCTCGGCGGCCTTGTAGTCCATGAGAAGGTTGGCGTCGATGATACCATCGGCGGCCCATCCGACCCAATCCTGGAGCACGCCCGCATAGGCGGCGCTGGATTTGCGATAAGCGTCGCCGTTGGCCGGAGCTTCACCATAGGTGACCGAGTTGGCAATGACCAGCACGTCAGGCCGGGCGCCCTTGACGGCGTCGCGGATCTTCTTCACGCCGTCCGTGACCTGCTGGCGGCGCCAGGCCACCCAGTCGGGATCCTTGGCGTCGGGCTTGCCGGACTTGGATTTTTCCTTGTTGTAGCGCTCAACGGCTTTGGCGTTGTAACCCGCCTTGAGTGTGTTGTCAGGATAGCGCATGCGGTCGAGGACGATTCCGTCCACTTTATAGTTTTTTACAAGGTCAACGGCAAGCAGCGCAAGGTGATCCTGGGCTTCGGAAACACCGGGATCGAGCCAAAGCTCGGTCTTGTCGTCGCCGAGTTCGCGGACGCCATCGGCCGTTTCGGTGATCCAGTCGGGATGCGCGCCGGCAACGTGGTTTTCAGGCGCGGTGCCGCGGGACTTGGACCACACGCGGTAAGTAACGACCATCGCGTAGACTTTGAGAGGCTTGTCGCCGGCCTTGGCTTCTGTCATGAGCACCGAAAGCGGATCAAGATCCGCAGCGATGCCGGGCGCCTTGGGCACGATAGCAGAGTTGTAGAATCCGTCACCATAGGCGCGGATTTGGGCTATGATGGTATTGAAACCGGCATCCCGGGTTTTGGCGACCAGTTCCTTGATGGCATCGGCGGATTTGAGGCCGGGGCCGACGGCATCGACAATGATGGCGCGGGTGAAATCGGGGTTGGAGAGATTGGCGGCGGTAAGGCCGGGCACGTTGGCAGGTGGCGGCAGGGCGTCGCTGACACCCGAGACTTTAGCGGCCTCGCCGCTGGCGGCATCCGACGGTCGCGGGGCGGGCGTCGGTGGCTGTGCGATAGCGGCTGCGGCCAGGCACAACAATGCAGCAGCCATCCCTTTACCGATCAGTTTCAACGAGGCTCTTCCTTACATCGTAGATATTTGATATTAGTGCATTACGGGGCTTCACTTTCCCACCGGTCAAGCAGGAAACGGGGGAATTAGCCACGGGCCACAATCCGGTGGCAAGGAGAACTTGAAGGTCGGGGACAAGGCCGATGGCCTTTTTTTGTGTTGATGATGGGTCTGTTTTCAGACGTAGGTTTGGCGTTGGAACCATTGCGGTGAAACGGTTTATAAAAAGTCCCACCCTGACGTGGCTGCTGGTGATACTGGATTCACTGGCACTGACTGCAATTTGGCTGGGCTCCTATGCACTACGCGATTCGCTGGCGGACCGTGGGATTTTGGCGCGGCCACTGAATCCGATCAGCAATTATGTTGAGGCGCTTCAGGTCTACCTGCCCCTTTGGCTGGCGATCTGCTGGTACTACGGGCTGTTTGACCACCGCGAAAAGATCACGGGGTTGAACCAGCTCTCGGCGATTCTTCGGGCATTCATCGCGGGGCTGATCGGGTCGCTGGCGATTGCCTACCTTTTCAAGGGTTGGGACATTGGGCGCGCCGTGCTGATCATGGCGTCCTCGTTTTTCTTTATTTGGCTATATGCGTCTCGGTCGCTGCTGAGAAGCTGGAAGCAGTCGCAGATTCTGCGTGGTGTTGGTGTGACGAACGTGATGGTCATCGGGGTTGGGCGGACAGCACGACGCGTGATGGAGCGGATTGTGAACCATCCGGAGGGTGGTTACCGGTTGCTGGGGTTTGTGGATCCGCATCCGCGCCGGATGGTGCAGGAGATTGCGGGATTTCCGGTGCTGGGACGCACCGTGGATTTGGTCCGTATCCTGACGGAGAACCCGGTCAACGTGGTTTTCCTCGCGGTCCCGAAGATGCCGCAGAATGAGATGATGAACCTGATCGTCAATTGCGAGGATCTTGGGGTTCAGTTCAAGATAGTTTCCAATGTTTTTGAGGTTATCACGTCCCAGGTGCAGATTGATGTGATTGACGAGATTCCCGTGGTACATTTGCAGAACACGGATCCACCGCTGATCCAGAAGATCCTGAAGCGGGCCCTGGATCTCGTGGTGGCTGGAGGGCTGCTGCTCCTGCTGGGGATCCCGATGCTGATCCTGGCAATCATCATCAAGCTGGACAGCCGAGGGCCGGTGCTGTTCCGGCAGTTGCGAATCGGGAAGGGTGGAAAACCGTTCACGATGCTGAAATTCCGGACCATGACAACAAGTGCGGATCCGTACGCCGTCGCTCCGACTGACCCAGATGATCAACGCATCACGGGGTGCGGGCGCTGGATGCGCCGGTACAGTTTCGACGAGTTTCCGCAGCTTTGGAACGTGCTGCTTGGGGACATGAGCATGGTGGGGCCACGGCCGGAGATGCCGTTTCTTGTGGAACAGTACGAGGAATGGCAGCGGCGGCGGCTGGACGTGAAACCAGGAGTGACGGGGTTGTGGCAGATTGTGGGGCGGAAGAACCTGCCGCTGGCGCTTAACCTCGAGTACGATTTCTACTATATCAAGAACCAGAGCCTGT
>JAIBAT010000145.1 GCA_019695055.1 Candidatus Sumerlaeaceae bacterium
TTTCGATCCTGCTTGTAATAGTCTGAATTGGTATATTGTATGCAAGTTGGTCCCCCCCCCCCCCATTGCCCCTTGTTTATCCCCTGCGGTATGAATCGTCGCAAATTATCCAAGCCAGCCGCCACCATTACCCAGCGTGAAGCGCCGGGCTTCATGACGCCGGACAGTGCGGCTGGCGGCGGCGCGCCCGCCGCCACCACCGGCCGCTGGGTTCTGGACCTGAGTTCCACCTATTGGCAGTTCGAAGGTATCCGGCCCGGACAGGGTGTGAAGGAAGGGTTTCACCTGCATCTCGGCGAACATTGCAGCAGCACATTTAACTGGAACGGCGCGGAAGTGCCCGGCGACGTCTACACCGACCTCTGGCGTGCAGGGGAGATCGACGACCCCCACTTCGGCCGCAACAGCCTGCGGGCCAAGTGGGCGATGGAGCGCGAATGGTGGTATCGCTGCAAGTTCAAGGTGCCCGAATCGCAGCGCGGTCGGAAACTCCGCCTTGTCTTCGATGGCGTGGATTACGCCTGCGAAGTTTGGCTCAACAGCAAGTATCTCGGACGGCACGAGGGCATGTTCTCGCCGTTTGAGTTCGAGGTGGGGCCGCACCTCTACATCGGGGACGAAGGCGATAACGGCATCGTCGTGAAGCTCGATCCGCCGCCGCGATCCTACCGCGAAGTTTGCGGGCGGAAGTTTGCCTGGCACGGGGATTATTGGCGCACGCTGACGCCCATGGGCATCTGGAAGCCCATCCGGCTCGTCGCGACCGGCCCGGCCCACATCGCGGATGTATATCCGGATTCGCAAATTCACGAGGACGGCTCGGCGACGGTTAGCGTGCAGGTGCAAGTCGCGGCCGGCAAGCCGGCACTGGGCAAGAAAGTCAAGGTGCGCGCCGTCATCCAGGGCGCAAATTGCGAGGCCGGTGTTCACACAAAGGTAGCAGCCATCGCAAAGCTCAAGGCCGACAACAAGCTGAAGCTCACATTTCGTATTCCCAACGCGCAGCTCTGGTGGCCGTGGGATTTGGGTTCGCCGAATTTGCACAATGTCGACGTCGTCGTGTCCGGACCGGACGGCGCGGTCTGGGACCTGAAGACGACGCGCTTCGGCATCCGCGAGATTAGCATGGAGCGCAATCCGGGCTACACCGCCGATGAAGTGATGTATTCGTGGACTCCGGTCATCAACGGCAAGCGCACATTCTACCGCTCGGGCAACTGGGGGGGGCCGCCGGACATTTTCTATGGGCGCAACAGCGGGGCAAAGTATCGCCGCCTGGTCGACTTGGCAAAAGAAGCCAACTTGAACAACCTCCGCATATTCGGCTGGCACCCGACCGAAGTGGATTTGTTTTACGACCTGTGCGACGAGGCTGGAATCACGGTTTGGCAGGACTTGCTGCCGATCGCGTCGATCAACTTGCCCCGGGACAGGAAATTCCGCGACGACACGTATGTAGAGGCCGTCGCTTGCCTGAAGGCCCTACGTCGCCATCCCTGCCTCACGTTGCTCGAGGGAGGGGAGGAGAGTTTCTACGGCAACGAGGGACTGGAGTATAACGTCGAGTTCATCGTCGGGATTGAGGGTGCGATCCGGCCTTACACCAGCCTCCCATACATCCCGACCTCGCCGCTCAACTGGCCGCCGCTGCTGCACGAGATGGGCGTGGGCAAGCCCAAGGACAGCGGGCATACGCACAAAATGTTTTACACGATCGGGGCGCTGATGCTGGAGGAGGAAGTGCCGACATGGGACTATGCCGCTATTCCCGAGTTCGCAGTGAGTTCCGCGCCAAATGCGGAGAGTATCCGCAAGTTCATCCCCGCGGACGAGGTCTGGCCGCCCGGCCCGAGTTGGGGCCACCACTGGGCCGACCTCGACATTTTCCGCGCGTTGAATTTCCAGATCTTGGGCGACCAATGCACGGATTCCCTGCAGCGATTCGTGGATGCCTCGCAGATCAACCAAGGGACGATTTTCCAATGGGGCATCGAGCACGTCCGGCGGCGCAAGCCGAAGTCCAGCGCCATTTCGATCTGCCACTTCATCACCTTTGCGCCCGATTTCAAGTGGGGCATCGTGGACTACTTTCAGGAGAAGAAACTCTCGTTCGATTTCGTGCGCCGGGCCTTCCAGCCGCTGCTCGTCTCCCTGCAACTCGACAAGCGCCGGTGGCTGCCGGGAGAGACCTTCGCCGGCCAGGTCTGGATCACCAATGACCTTCACCGGGCATACGCCGGCTGCACCCTCCAGGTGCGCGTGCGAGACGGGGAAGGCGGGCGCATTTTTCATGAGCAGAGCAACTGCATCAAGCGCGTGGAGCCGAACAGCTCCGCTCACCACTTTGATCTAAAGTGGAAGGTCGCTCCCGCCGCCGGGAAAGGTTTCCGGGCGGAGTTCGTGCTGCTCGATGACGGCGGCAGCGTGATTTCCGAGAACCATTATGTCCTGCTTTGCGCTGATCAGGCGCAAGCCAAGCGGGATTGCGAGCGCCTCTCTGCGGAACTGCGCGCGCACAAGTCCAGGTTTCATTCCGCCGACTACTCCCGTTTCTTCCCGACGATGAGCGGCCCGGGTCGCGACCAGAGCATTGGCGACAGCCCTGACAAGGCCGCGGATTTCGCCTCATGAGCCAGGGACTCGCAATGGATTCGATCCGAAGGATGCTTGACTGCATTCTGTGCTGCCTCCGGTCCATTCGTGCACTGATGGCGGACGGCATGACCGCGTTTCAGTTCTATCTCCCAAATCCCGACCCGGTCAAGCGGTGGGCCCTCGAGCCGCGGTTTTCCGAAAAGTCCATGCACATTTTCCATTGCTTGGTGGGGACAGGCTGAAACCCGCCTTCTTCCACGCAGCTCCTTTCTAAACCAACCCTGAACTCCTGAATTAGTCATGAATCACAAAAGAGAATCCATCTGGTTCCGAAGCCTATGGTGCGCCGGCTTAGTCGGCGCGGCCGGATTGCTACCACCGGCGTGGGGCGAATCGATTCCCGCCGCGGCACCTGCCGGCATCCCGGTCATCGAGTTCAAGGACGCGCAAATTCCCGCCGCGGTGCACGCCATAGCCGCCACCATTAAGCTGGTTCCGAGTCCCACGCGCGCGGGAGGCCAGGCGCTGGAAGTCGGCTTCAAGGGGCGGGTGAACGAAACCGGCGTCAACATCCGTCCCGATACCCCGTGGAACTGGAGCGCGCAGGGCGATTGTCACTTGGCTTTCGATGTGATCAACCCGGGCGATTACCCGGTCGACTTGGTGGCCACAATCAAGCAGAGGTCCGGTGCCAGCGTGACGCGCCGTGCGGCCATTCCGGTCGGTCTACAGCCCGTCACCTGCTTCTTCGTGCTCAAGGGCGCTGAGTTGGTCGTGGATTCCGGCCAGGCGGGAGATCCGCCGGCATGGCCGACGCACGAGGTGCAGTTCGTCGGCGGCAAACGGGGCAACCGGCAGCTGGATCTTGCGCAGATCGTCTCGGTCAGCCTCACGACCGTCGATACCGCGCACGACAAGCGCCTGGTGTTCGACGGGTTCCGGATTGTGGCGAATCCTCCGTCCGATCCGCATCATCTCGTCGGTATCTGCGATGAATTCGGTCAGAATGCCAAGGTCGAGTTCCCGGGCAAGGTGCACTCCGCGGCCGAACTGAAACAGCGGGCCGAGGCTGAGCTGGCCGGGTTGTCCCGGTCGCGCCCGCCGGGGGACCGATCCCAGTTCGGGGGCTGGAAGGGCGGCCCGCACCTGAAGGCCACCGGCTATTTCCGCACCGAGAAGGTCGGCGGGAAGTGGAGTCTGGTTGATCCCGAGGGTTATTTGTATTTCGCGCTCGGCATCGCCAATGTTCGCATGGCGAACACGCCGACGATCACCGGTGTGGATTTTCGCGAGCCGACGCTGCGCACGGTCAATCCGGAGGACGTCACCCCCGAGGACTCCAAGGGATTCATCGCCACCAGTGCGGCGGCCCGCAATACGCGATTCATCACTTCGGAGCTGCGCCACAAGATGTTCACTTGGCTGCCCGCATACGATGATCCGCTGGCGGACCATTACAGCTATGAACGCTCAGTGAACATGGGGCCAGTTAAGCACGGGGAATCGTTCAGCTTCTACGAGGCGAACTTGGAGCGGCGGTATGGGGAAACCAGTCCCCGCTCCTACCTCGCCAAATGGCGCGACGTCACGGTGGACCGCATGCTGGATTGGGGTTTCACATGCCTCGGCAATTGGGCCGACCCCATGTTTTATCACGTAAACAAGATCCCGTATTTCGCCAACGGCTGGATTATCGGGGACTTCAAGACCGTTTCCTCGGGCCTTTGGGCGCCGATGCCCGACCCCTTTGATCCGGAATTCGTCCGGCGTGCGAAGATCACCCTGCGAGTCGTCGGAGAGGAGGTGAAGGACAGCCCGTGGTGTGTCGGGGTGTTCGTGGATAATGAAAAGAGCTGGGGTAGGGTGGGGTCATTCGAATCCCAATACGTCATTGTTCTCAGCGCGTTGAAGATGGATGCGGCTGAAAGCCCGACGAAGGCAGCCTTTGTCCGCCTGCTTAAGGAGAAATACGGTGCCATCGACGTCTTGAACAAGGCTTGGGAAACCTCGCTCCCTTCCTGGGACGCGCTGGCCAAGACCGTGGCCGTCAAAGCGCGGAACAGCGCCGTGAAGGCAGATTTCTCCGCCATGTTGCAGGCTTACGCCAGCGAGTATTTCCGGGTCGTGCGCGATGCCCTCCGGGAGGTTTTGCCGCATCACCTCTACATGGGCGTGCGCATGGCCGGCTGGGGCATGAATCCCGAGGTCGTCGCCGCGGCCAAGAAATACACCGATGTGGTCAGTTACAACCACTACAAGGAGGCTTACGTCGAGGAGGAGTGGGATTTTCTGAAGGAAGTAGATATGCCCAGCATTATCGGCGAATTCCACATGGGTTCGACCTCGGACACCGGCATGTTTCACCCCGGGTTGATCTACGCGGCGGACCAGTCTGATCGCGCCCGCATGTTCAAGGAATACGTCGAGGCCATCGCAGACAGTCCTTACTTTGTCGGAGCCCACTGGTTCCAATACACGGACTCACCCCTAACGGGCCGCGCGCATGACGGGGAGAACTATAACATCGGCTTCGTGAGCAACACGGATATTCCCTATCCCGAAATGGTGCAGGCGGCCAAGGCCCTGAGTGCCACGCTGTATCAGCGCCGCTTTGGCTCGCAATTTCACCGCGGCAAGTAAGCCGGCGGCTACCGCCCAACTCCTGCTCAACGCCCGCCTCTACCCCATGACCACTGCAAACGTCCGCCAGGCCTTTCTTATCGCGTTCATCGTCACGCTGGGGGGCTTCGTCTTCGGCCTCGATGCGGCCGTCATCTCAGGCACCGTGCCCTTCATCACGAGCAAATACAACCTGACCGAGATGCAGGTGGGCACCGCGGTCAGCGCCCCGGGCATGGGCGTCCTGTTCGCCTTGTTGCTGGCCGGCTATGTCTGCGACCGCTTCGGTCGGAAAAAAGCGCTGCTGCTCGTGGCCGGACTTTACCTGATCTCCGCGGTGTGGTCGGCGCTGGCCACGAGCTACATCACGCTGGTGATCGCGCGCTTTATCGGCGGATTGGCGTTCACCTCGCTTTCGCTGGCGTCGATGTATCTCGGCGAAATCGCGCCGCCGAAATGGCGGGGCAAGCTGGTGGCGATGAACCAGACCAGCATCGTGCTGGGTTTTGCGGCGGCCTATTTTATCAACTATTACATCCTGCTCGCATCGAGGTCGGATGCCGCCTGGGCCACGGACTGGGCGCTTACAACCCAGGCTTGGCGCTGGATGCTCGGTTCGGAAATCCCGTTCGCATTGCTGTGGTTCATCGGGTTGTTTTTCGTGCCGGAAAGTCCGCGCTGGCTGTTCCGGAACGGGCGCGCGGCGGACGCCCGCGCGGTTATGGGGAAGTTCCTGCCTCCGGCCGAAGTGGAAGAGGAAATTAAGGAAGTGGAGCAAAGCCTGCGGAAGGGCACCGCCAGCCTCTCCGTGATGGCGCAATTCACCCAGCTGTTCACGCCGCGCCTGCGGCTAGTGCTGTTGCTGGGCATTGCCATCTCGGCGGTGCAACCGGCGACGGGCATCAATGCAGTGCTGTTCTATGCGCCTACGGTCTTCGAACAGTTGGGTGGCGGGACAGACACGGCCTTCCGGCAGTCCGCGGTCGTCGGTTTGGTCAGCGTCGTCTTCACCATCTTTGCCATCCTGCTCATCGACAAACTCGGGCGCCGGCCGATGCTGATCGGAGGGCTGATTTGGTGCATCGCGAGCCTCGCGATCTGCGCCTACGGCTTCAAGACCGCGCGCTATGAGCTGACTGCCGAGGCGGTGGCGACTTTGCCGGCGCAGGTCAACAAACCCGCCTTGCAACCGCTGGTCGGGGTGACTTACCGGAGCGATACCGAATTCAAGAACGCACTGAAAGGCGCGGTGGGTGAGATCCAGGTGCGCGACCACTCGAGCGTGCTCCTGCAGAAAGCGGCGCAGATCAACGCGACGCTGATCCTGTTCGGAATCATGAGCTTTATCTCCGCGTTTCAGTTTTCGGTTGGCCCCATCATGTGGGTGCTCTTCTCGGAGATATTTCCCACCGCCGTGCGCGGTGTGGCGATTCCCAGCTTCGCCTTTATCACCAGCATCGTCAGTTACGTCATCACGCAGTTTTTTCCCTGGCAGCTGTCGACCCTGGGGGCGGCCAACACATTCCTCTGTTACGTCGCGTTTGCCCTCATTGGCTTGGTAGCGGTCCATCGCTGGTTGCCGGAGACAAAGAACAAGACCATCGAGGAAGTGGAGCTGGCTTTCGAGGCCGCTTCCCGGAAGCGCAACGCCTGATCTTTATCCTTCCTCTCCATCACTATGAGCAAGAAGCAGAGTGCCGCCACGAAGCGTGCGATCGAGCGCAACTATTTCCAAGCACCGGACTGGTTCTGCGAAATCGTCACCAAGCCCATCACAGGAGACCTGGCGGTGCACCAGCCGGATCTCGTGCGGCGCGACCCAAGCGCCGTGATCTTCGCAGAGGGGCGGTATCACTGCTGGTATACCCGCTCGGTCGGCCGGAGCTACGGCTTTGGCTCCGGTGACTTGGAGAAGAAAACCTTTCCTTGGGACCAGTGCGATATCTGGCATGCGACGAGCGCGGATGGCTGGCATTGGGAGGAAAAAGGCCTCGCGGTGGCGCGAGGTCAGAAGGGCGCCTACGACGACCGCAGCGTGTTCACGCCTGAAATACTCGCCCACGAGGGTAAATATTACCTCGTCTACCAGGTCGTGCAGCATCCCTACCTGCGGCGATCCTTCGAGCACATCGCCATGGCGGTGTCGGATTCGCCCGACGGTCCATGGCGCAAGTCAGCGGGGCCGATCCTACAAACATCCGCTGACGGTGAATGGGAAGGCGAGGCAGACAACCGTTTTCTTGTGAAGAAGAAAGGCAGCTTCGACAGCCACAAGGTCCACGATCCGACATTGCTGTTCTTCAAGGGCCGGTTCCACCTCTACTACAAGGGCGAGCCGATGGGGGAGCAGATGTTCATGGGCGGCCGCGAGACGAAGTGGGGCGTGGCCGTCGCAGAAAACCCCGAAGGCCCCTACGTGCGCAGTGAATACAATCCCATTACGAATTCGGGCCACGAGATATGCGTTTGGCCCTACAACGGTGGCATCGCCGCGATGTTGACGACGGATGGGCCGGAAAAGAACACGCTGCAATGGGCACCCGACGGCATCAATTTCGAGATCAAGGCCTACATCAAAGGCGCACCGCACGCCAACGGCTTGTTCCGCACCCCCGATCACGACAAGGGCCCGCTCGAAGGCTTGCGCTGGGGCTTGTGCCATGTGGTGGACGACGCCCTCGGCACCGGCTTCATGGAGCGGTTCGAGGTCGATGAAACGCTGAAGCATCACTTCCTGAACCGCAAAACTTACGAATGATGCCAACGTTCATCGGATTGGTGGGGCAATGAGCAAAATGACGAGCCATAAGACCGTCCTGGTGACAGGAGCCAATCGTGGCATGGGGCTGGGCTATGTCCGCCATTATCTGCGCGAGGGTTGGATCGTGATTGCAACGATTCGCCCCCACGCATCGGCCGAGGAGTTGCTCTGGCTCCGCACAGACCACCCGCAGCTCCTCAGAGTATCTGAGCTGGATCAAGCGGACGAAACCTCGATCATTCGCTGGCAGCACGATGCGGCTGCGCGGGGTTATCAATTTGATTTGGTGATCTGCAACGCAGGCGTTTCCCTGCCCACTGCCTTCGGCGAGTGGAGCGCGGAGCTGTTTGACCGGCATTGGCGCGCCAACGTCGTGGGTCCTGCTTTGTTGGCACAGGCAGTCGCTCCGCGGATGCGCCCCGGTGCCGTTCTAGCCAATGTCTCCTCGGGAATGGGCTCAGTGACCTTGAACATCGGCGCGGAGGGGCCGCTCGATGCCTATGCCGTGACGAAAGCGGCCTTGAACATGCTGACCCGCCGTTTGGCTGAGAAACTTCGGGCGGCGGGAATTACAGTGGTGGCGATCAATCCCGGCTGGGTGAGGACCGCCATGGGCGGACCGGACGCCCCCGCGGCTGTAGATGAGGCGATCGGGCAGATCACGCGGACGCTGCGCGATGTAGGCCTGAAGAATAGCGGCAGCTTCCTGTCTGCGACGGGGGAAGTCCTGCCGTGGTAGCACCATTCCGGATGCGGGCGGGAGCTTCCGGCATGCAGCAGGTGGGCCGGGGTCGGTGCCGAGGCTGAACCGCTTGGTCAAACTGCCGGGACACCCGCGCCAGACGGTTCGGGGGCTCCAGCCAAGGATTGGCGTCTTCGCTACTGCCCTGCGGGCAGGGTTGCGTGTGGGGCCACCATCGTTGCGTGGCGGGGTCCGCCGCTATGGCGATGCCGTCGCCCTCCGCGGACCAGTGCGCGCGATCGCAGCATAGCTGACTGTCGTTCACCGCTGCGCATTTCTTCTGCGGCTTCACGCAGCAAGAGTGCTAGCAGACGCACGGCACTGCCCGTTGGCGGTGTTCTGCCTGGTCGAGGGTCAAAGTTCCTTGGCGGAGGCGGGCATGAGCCTTTCCCCGCGCAAAAGCGGATCCTCATG
>JAIBAT010000156.1 GCA_019695055.1 Candidatus Sumerlaeaceae bacterium
CAAAACCGGAGGGGTAGGCTGCGATGTAGGCGTAGTACTCGCGCTTGATCAGGCCGGGGTCCTCTTCGCGGGCGGCATCGGCGTTGACGATGCAGCGATCATAGAGTTCGCGTCCCTCGGGGGTGGTGGCGTAGAAGCGCTGCTCGATCTCGCCGAATCGGGCGGTGTGAACGGCGTCCACCGTGGTGCCGTCGGCCTGGTGGAACTTCACCGGCTCGGTGAGAGCCTTATAGGAATCCTGGCGCAGGAGGACGGGGGTGTCGGCGGAGGGACCCTCTGTAAAATCCTTGAATCCGGAATGCTTGAGTTTGGTGAGATCCAAGTCGCTTTCGCCGAGGCGCGCGGCGAGCTTCTCAGCGTGTTGCGCAATTTCCTGTGGCGTCACATCGGCGCGACTAAAGCCGGCGATCGCCTCGTTGGTGAGGTGGCGGAAGTGGAGCCGCATATAGTCGCGGTCGGCGGTGCGGGCGAGATCAGCCAGTGCCTGGGTGGCGCGCTTTACGAAGGTGGCGCGGTCCCACTCGCCGAGGCAGTGCTTCATGGCCGCGGTGTAGAGGTCCATGCAGAAGGTGTTGGGCGTGAGATGATTCAGGTGATGGGATTCAAAGCACGCGATGTCCGCGGCGATCTTGAAGCCGGTGTCGCAAAGGTCCTTGTAGAGCGAGTAGTCGTGGGCCTGGGCGGTCCACTTGAAAATGCGGGTCGTGCCCTCGCGGATCAGTTCCTCGGCCTCGGCCTCTTCGAGGCCTCCCTGTTCCTCGTTCCTGAGGACCAGCTCCCGGGCACGCTCGGAGAAAACCTGGCGCTGGGACAGGCGGGCCTCGATGCGCTTGCGGGTTTCGGGGTCGAAACTTTCGATCATGAGCAGGGACGTAAACACGCGGTGCTCGGGATTGACGGGTGACCGGAACGCGGTGGCGATGATGGGCTGGCTCTTGCCGCCCAGGCTGGTCATGTCGTAAAAGTTGTGGGGCTCGAGACCGAAAGCCACAAAGTAGCCAGCGACCCAGCGATACTCGTCGGGCTTGCCGATGCGGATGGCGCCGTGGCGCTCGCCGCTGGCCTTGTCGAGTTGCTCGTCCGACAGGGTGAACCCGCCATGGAGCCGCGCGAGGAGGGCGCATACCGCCTTGTTGGTCTCGCGGTTGACGAGAAGCGACTTGTCATAGAGCGGCACCTCGCGGCCGAACATGGCGGACAGCTCGGCAAAGAGCCGGTGCTGCATCCTGATCTTATCGGCAAAAACGCGGGGCTTCGCGGGTGCGGCGGTTGGAACCAATTGAGTGTCTCCAGCTTGGGGTTTGTGGTTGAGGCTACGGGATGAATCGTACCATCGGCGTTGAAAATGATTTGGGATGAGGCTTGGCGCGGTGAGTCGTGCTCAATTCTTTGACGCGCAGCGTGAAGGGTTGCGTGTCGGTGGCCTTGAGGCCTTCCCACTCCCCCGAGGGGGGGAGGGGGGAGGGGGGGTGCGCAAAATCGCCTAAGTATTGTCATATCAATAATCCTTACGTTTTGAGGGTGCGTTTGGACCGATTTAAAAGTGCCGCAAAGTGCGGACTTAAACCGATCCAAATGTGCGCGAAAGTGCATGAAATTAACGTCCGGGGGAATGGGCGGTTGGGAGCTCCTGATCTTCATGATGGATGGAGACTAACATAAGGAAATGGGTTTGCCTATTCCCTTACAGCCTCTACGGGCCGCTTAGGAACCTTTGTTTGGGAATTCCGAGTTACGGGCGGTGTGGTGTGAGGGCAGAATCTCACCAAGAAGACAGGAAAAGCACCAAGGAACACGAAGAGGTGAGGCTTTGCATTGTGGCGTGGGGACGGGAGAGGGGCAAGTGCCTGTTGACAATTCCTATAGTATTCAAGCGTGTGGCAAAAGTACCGCAGCTTAACACATAGCCGATGGGAGCACGTCGTGTGCCGTGAACTGATAGCTCCCATCTGCAACCTAACTCGCTGTTCGGAGGGAACTCCCTGATGCAAAAGTATGCATGTGCTATCTTTGTGGTCATCACTGTGATGTGTGGGTCCATTTTCGCGGCGCTGGCTGACAATCCCAAGGCTGCTGCAACCCCGTTCACGTTTCTCGATCTTGCGCATCCATCCAAAGCAGGGCCATTGGCCGTAAACCGCGAATACGCGCCGGGAAGCGTGGCAACTTGCTCATTTGGTCCCGGCTGGGGTGATGAGAATGTCTATCGCCTCACAATCATTGATCCCGAAGCGGTTCTAATATGGCGGGGCGCCAACGGGTGGCGGCTGGTAAACAATGTAGAGGGCCAGTGGCGATCGGCAAGCAACGACAAGATGACATCCTCTCCCAATGGATGGACTCTCGAACTTCACTCAGGCGAAAAATACAGCTTCGACTCAAACGGACACCTGCAATATATAGCCGGATTACAGGGGGAGCGTCTTCCATTCCAATATGACGAGCACGGGCGGCTTATCCAGGTTGGCAAACAGCCCGCAGCGCTAACCTATAAGCATGATCCAAGCGGCCTGCGTGTGGCGCAGGTTTCCGGGCCCGAAGGGCTGGTCGCTGAATACTCCTACGACTCAGCCGGCAGGCTGCAATCGGTAACCAACGCTTTCAGAAGGAAGATTTCCTATGCCTATTCCTCGAACGGAACGCTGGCGAGTTATGCGGATGACCAGGGACAGCACCCGTATCCGCCAACAGAGAAGCCAACGCCGGCCACAACCCAGGCACAAGGTGATAGCGCCCTCCTTAACTCCCTGGAACTGGATCTAACGGAGGCGGAACGCAAGAAGGCGGATGAAAGAGTCATCAGTACGGATGATTTCGGTCGGCCGGTGGAACTGCGTAACGCGACCGGAAAAACAAAGAAGGTTCGTTACAATGCGTTCGGTTTCCCAACGGAGGTGTCGCACTACAGTGGAATTGACGAAGTCCTAACTTATGATGATCGTGTACGCCTGGTCAAGAGTACGGCGAGCAATGGGACTTGGACGGAATTTGGATATGATGATCGCGATCAACTGATTTCCATAAAGAAAGCGCCCGGCACGGAAACCACGCTGGCTTATGACGACAAGGGGCGTCTCATCAGCAAGCGCGAAACTTCGGGCCTCGCGGTCAACACGAGTTACGACGATGCGCAAAACAGGATCACGCGTCTTTCCTCGGCAAGCGGCCAGCATGTTGAAACATTCGACAAATCGGGGAATCTTGTATCAGAGCTTACAGCCGGGGGGCTCGAGAAAACCTATGCGACCGACGAAAAGGGCCGTGTGGCATCCTACTCAGACCCCATACACGGCAAGACGGAAGCTCAATATGATGGAGATGGCCGCACCCGGACCATTTCCCATCCGCAGGCAGGCAAGTGGATCTATGAAGAGGCCGCATTTGGCCAATTATTGAAGGCGGTATCCCCCGGCGGAAAGACAACCCTGTTTTCCTACACACCGGACGGCACCCCGACATCGGTAATAACCCCCGATGGCGCAGCTTATAAGTACCATTACACAGGTGAAGGCCGCTTACGCGAAATCACCAGCCCGGCCGGACTGAGAACTTCCATCCAGTATAACGCGAGTGGGCTGCCGGAATCGATCACCCGCGGAAGCGTGTTCTGGCGCCAAATGCAGTACGACGATGCAGGACGCACGACGCAGATTCGCACCCCGGCCGGCATGGGCGCGAGATGGCAATATACGGATGGGAAAGTTGCGCAGTGCGACCTGCCGGATGGAACGTATAAGTGGACATATAAGGACAATGGTCGCGAGGTCTCGGTATCGGGGCCAACGTGCTCGTTTACGGAACAGTACTACGAAGATGGCTCCCTGGCTGGGAGAACGTGCAAGGAGTCGGGCATAACCGTTGCGTTTCCGCGCGACGCTGCAGGACGGCAGGCAGGTATTGAGTTTGCAGGGCTCAAGGCAAGCTATAGCTACGATAGCGCGGGCCGTGTCAGGCGGATTGACCTGCCCGGTGGCAGTGGAATTGATGTATCATGCGATACCGCGAACCGCGTTACGGAGATCAAGATGGGCAACGCTGCCAAATTGGCCATCGCTTATGATTTTGCGGACAGAGTAGCTGAGCTGGCCATGACCATTGGCGGAGCAAAGACCGGGTCCGAATCGTACTCATACGATGCCGATGGCAACCTTACGGGCTCCAGCGGCGCCGGTGCAAAACAACAGTACTCCTACGATTCGGTGGGACGCCTTACGAAATCGTCCATTGGCAATGAGTCCCTCTCTTACGATGTCGACGGCAATATGAAATTGCGCACCTCGCCTGAAACGAGCATCCAGTGGGCACTCGATCCCGAAGGTCGCCCGAAGACGGGTTCGGTTTCATTCCGTGATGGTCGCACACAACAAGCCAATTACACCTGGGATTCCTCCGGGAACTTGACACGGATTGACTCAGGAGCGGCATCGTTCCTATTTCGCTTTGATGCGCTGGATCGACTTATATCCACGAGCAATTCGAAATCGGAAACTGCCTATGGATACTATCCGTCAGGCGACAGGCTTTGGAAGAAGACAAGCGCCGGGACGACATGGTATGAGTATTCTGCCAATTCGCTTCTTGGGGTAAAAAACCCGGATGGTACGGCATGGATGCTGGTATCCCTGCCCGGCACCGACTACCCCCTGGCGCTGTGCAGTTCCACAGGACAGACTTTCTTCATTGCCGCGGATGCCATGGGGTCGACCCGCGCACTGGTGGATTCCAACGGCAAGGCTGTTGCCCAGCGGGACTTTTCGCCGTATGGCGGAATCGTGAACAGCAAAGGTGATTGCCCAATCGTTTTGTTCGCTGGAATGGTTCACGACAGCGGTTCGCGTTTTTACGCAAGGAAGCGCTACTACGATTCGGCACTCGCGCGATTTATCACCATTGACCCGGAGCTGGGAATTTTTCGGACACCAGAATCGCACAACATGTATGCGTACGCAGGATCGAACCCGTTCAAGTATCGAGACCCAAAAGGGGCAAGCCTCGGACCGATTTTGAGTAGTCCTTTCTCGGCATTCCTTACGGCTACCGAGGCGGCCGTATACGAAATGACGCTCGGGCAGGCACTTAAGGTGGCTCCATCCGCCCAGGTTAGCGAGGGAGCAAAAGCAGCATTCGAATTTCACAAGACAGTGCTTAACCGGTTTCTTGAACGTGGAAAAGCCCGGGCGTTGGCTCAGGGCGTGCAGGCTGCGACAGGCCAGGCCGCGGGTGCCATCGCCACGGAGGGAGCCGCAACATCGGCCGCCGGAGTCGCGGCGGGCGAAACGGCCGCCATAGGTGCAGGAGCAACGGAAGGCGCTGCAGCCGCCGTTGGCGCAGAGGCTGCCGCAACAGGCACTGCAGCCACGGTGGGCGCGGAAGCAGCTGCCACGGGCGTTGCCACAAGTGAGGTTGCTTCCACGGCAGTAGCCGGCACAGGAACGGCGGCCGGCGCTGGAGCGACCGCGGGGATTGGAGTCGGAACTGCCATAGCCGGAGGAGTCGTTATTGTCGGCATAGGCGGGTATACTGCTTACCAAGGTGTAAAGACTGCACAGGCCAAATCCGAAGCGAACGCGGCCGAAGCTGGTGCGGACGCCATCGCAAAAGCGATCGAGAAGAAAATCCAGGACCTTGCCAACCAGAATCCCAACGCACTTGCACCTGCCCTGGGCGGGAAAGTGCCCGATCCGTACAATCCGGAGGACATGGGCAAGATTCTGGACAAATTGCACGAGAATATGAAGGACCCGCTAAAGAAGCCGCTGGATGGAATGATCAATGAGGCGGAAATGATTGGCGACCAGCTGGCGAAGGCGCGAAAGCATTATCGCCTGGCTGTTGAAAGTGCCCAGGGCGCGAAGGGCGACCTCGCCGCTGCAAGTGCGGCTGAGGAAGACGCATCCAACAAGGTCAGCAGTGCCCTTAAGGTTGCCGGGATCACAACCTACGAGCAGGCCCAACTCTCCGGCCTGGGAGACGTGGCAAAGAATGCCGAGAAGCTCATCGCCGAGGCCAATTCGAATGTCGGCGGATGGCAAACAGCCAAAACGGAACTTGATGCCGCGGCCAAGGGTGCGAGCGACGTTGCACAGGAGATTTGCGGCGGAAGCATTCCAGAGACCGCCACCGACCAGGAAAAACTGCAGAAACAAACCGAGGCACGTACAAAGATTTCCACGGCCAAGGGTGCCATTGATGCGGCAAAAGCGAAATTGACGGGGATCGACAACCTCGTTTCACGGCTCGAGGGCGCCCTGAGCGGACTTCGGTCCTACTCTGAAGCCCATAAAGACGCCACTGGTGCGCTAGGTGGGAGTGCCCAGCTTACGGCCCTTAACGAAGTTATCAAGACTGCCGAAGCCTCCATCGCCCAGGCCAAAACGCTGCGCGATTCCGCCACTACCAAATTCGCCAAGTCACGCGAGGAAGCCGCAGCCGCCCAGGCAACCCTGGCTCAGCACGCACATATCCACGAGGCATCACTGGTACTTACGCTCGTCGCACCGCTCGCGGCCGCGACCAATGCAGCGCCGTCCCCGGGAGATGCATCGCTCACTTCCGTGTTTGGTATCGGGGCTGCGGTCAGCCAGAACGCCGCGCAAATTGTGGCCGCAGCGTCGGCAGCTGTCGCCTTGTACAAGACGCGACTCGACGCGAAACAGAAGGAGACTGATTCGATCAAGCTCCCTGCACTGATCACACAGACAGATTCCGCTCTTGCGTCGGTTCGGGCGTTTCAAACCGGCCTTGATTCGTCTGGAGTCGATGCGCTGACAAGGGCCACCGGATGCGCCGACAAGATCATTGCCAGTGCGCCGGGTGCGACCACCACGGACGACTCTTCAAAGACAGATGATAGCTCAAAAGTCGACCCGGCCGCATCACCGACACCAGAATCCGGTGATCCAAAAAAGAAGAAGACGGTTCTCGTTCCCGATTTATCTGTCTTCTCCAATGTTTCCGAAATGCGTGCCGCTATCCTACATAACGAACTGAAGCCTGCCATTAAGGCGTCGAAGATAAAAACCCCAAGCAAGGACCTGGAGTTTAAGTTGCAGGCACAGTCTCCGCAGGCGAACCAGGAGGTTTTCACCGGCGCAACAGTTTCAGTGTATGTGTACCAGCGTTTTGGAGGCGTACCGGACCTTACCGGGATGAAACTATCCGAAGCGCAGGCGACACTGGAAGGCCATGGCCTGCACATAGGCGGAGTAGACAAGATCACCGTCGCGCCGACTGATGAACTTGTTGGGCACGTATATTATCAGACGCCCGCCGCGGCCAGCGAACTTCCGGCTGACAAGGCCGTTTCCGTGAAAGTATACAAGGATCGTCCGCGCCCGGAAGATAAGGAAGTGGTGGCCACGACCCCGGCAGATCCAAAAGACAATGTCAGCAAAACCGTGATTACCAATGGCGGGAAACCGGGAGAGATGTTCGGCAGTTACTCCGGTGTATTGAACAGCCAGGCACTCCCCGGGGTCGCGGCCAACTCCTTCAACGGTGCCATCACCATTGATGCCATCGATGGCCACCTTGTCGCTTATTTCACCAACCACCATAAATTGGGAAAAGGCAAATTCGTTTACAAATCGGAACTCTCGGGGAACCACCTGAAAAGCCAGCAAACCATTACCGAAGAAGGTCGCCAGACTGTAACCAACGTTGCGGATGTTATTATGGACGGCGACAAGTTGTCCGGCTCACTGAAGACGTACTATGACGGCAAGCTCGTCTGGCATTACGAGTTCAAGGATCTACGAAAAGGTTCGAGGCCGGTTGAGATGTCGATGGATCAATTCATGAAGGCGTTTGGAGACAAGAAATGACGATTCGCGTCCCGTCACGACTTGCGGCCAGAGGCGCAGTACTGATCCTTTGTTTCGTTGGAATTGGGCAGGAACCATCGCTTGCGCAGCAGACCGGCCTCTCCTTCCTTGGAATGGATCCGGACGCTGTCGCTACCCCGGCACCGACACCAACATCCACTCCAAAACCAACGCCAACCGCAACGCCAGCTCCCACGTCAACCCCTACAGCCACACCGGAGCCCACATCCGCTCCACGGGGCACGAAGGTTTTGGGCAAGGTCACCTCGGCGATAGATAAAACAGCAACCATCACCGTGCCGCCCTCCACGCCGGCTCAGGCTGGCGACGTAGTTACCGTTTCGTTCAAGATTCCAGGTTTGGATGAGCCGGTTGAGGTTGGAACAGGAAAGGTGAAGTATATCAGTGGCACCAGAGTCACGGCCCAGTTCGATCAGATAGAAGGTTACCTCGAAGCCGGGCAGGACGCGGAAATCGCCTGCACAGGTACGGCACAAACCAACAATTCTGGCGCGAAAATCACCGAAGCCACGCCCACGCCACAGCTGACCTGGCCCGCCGACAATAAGACTAGTCCCAAACCGCCTCCGCCTCCACCAGTGCTTGGTTCTTCATCGGCCGCGGCTTCTCAAACGCCCTACGTGTGTGCCACTCCCCCTCCTGACGACATGATGAAAATCAGCTACCTCCCGGGCCCGATGTACGTGGGCGGAAAGAATATGGAAAACATAACCAGAATGGGACAGCGTCTATATTCGAAAACGACCCCATCAATCCTGTCGGGAAACATCATTTTCACGGATACGTTTTCGCGTGGCCGCAATCGCCAAAGCTGCAACCTCGGCGAACCGAACAACGAATACGGCGGCGTCGAGGGATTCAACTATTTGCCCATTTTCCCTGGAGGCGACGGCAAACCCGCAGCCGTCATCATTTCGGACAATAACCTCGCGAATGGCACGCTCGATTTCGGAGGAGTCCAGTTTACCAACAGTGAAACTCCCTGTGCAGGAAATGCACGTGGAGCCAACATGGGGCAGAACATCATGTTTCAGATTCGCGTACGCTTTACCTCTGCCTCATCCGGAATTACGTATGCCGGTCCGTATTTTCGCAGCCGCGCAGCCGCTCCTGGCGATGGCATCATCGGGGGCTCGTCGGCCGGATACTGGGTGCGCCTGGCAAGCACAGGCGCGGTCGACGTGGTTGGCCTGAATCCATACAGGATCCTGGCCAC
>JAIBAT010000071.1 GCA_019695055.1 Candidatus Sumerlaeaceae bacterium
GTTCCTGGAGGGAGCGCTACTGATTTCCGGCGCCATTCTACTGGATCGCCTGCCGAACGTTTCGATTGCCGCGCTCTTGGCAGCTCCGTTTGCCCCACTGATTTTTCTGGTGCCAGCCTTGAAGAAGCGGCTTTCCCGGGAGGGACTGCTTCCGAGGCTTACTGCGGCGGCAGTTGCCGCAGCGACGAGCGGGGCATTCGCCGGTATTTCTGTGGCGGCGGCGATCATGGCATCGCCGCCGTTGGATATGTAGTCGTCCCCCTGGCGAGCCATCCAATTCTCAGGGCTTCTGCGCTTGGGACTCCTGCTCCTTTGCACGTTTCACAAATGCTTCATCGGTCAGGGTCTTCAGAAACGCTATCAGCGCCTGTTTGTCTTCCGGGCTGAGGTTTATGGCGCCCTGATGCTTCGCCAGGTTGGGATCCAGCGTTCGCGACTCCTTCACGCCGTGGTCATAGTGCTCAATGACTTCCTCAAGCGTTCGAAACCGTCCGTCGTGCATGTAGGGCGGAGTCAGTTCCACATTTCGGAGTGACGGAATCTTGAAACACCACTTTTCGTATTCCCTTCCGGTGACTTCGAAGCGTCCCAAATCCTTTCCGTCACCGGCATCAAGGCCATTGTTGGCGAAACGCTCCGTGGTGAAAAGAGTGTTCCCATGGCAATGAAAACAATCGGCACCCCTGATGCCGCGGCCGGGATCGTACTCTGTGAAGAAGAGTTCCAGCCCTCGCTCCTCCTGTTGAGTGAATGTGGTTTCCCCCCGGCGTGCACGGTCGAACTTTGAGTCTTGAGAGATTTGAACCAGCAGAAACTGCTCTAAAGCGAGGCCAAGCGTTGCACTGGTAATCGGCTTGGTCCCAAATGCAGCGGCAAAGGCTTTTTTGTACCCGGGGTCCTTCGCGATGCGATTCATCAATCCATCGACAGGCTGATTCATTTCCTTTGGGTCGGTTATGGGATGGAAAACCTGCTCCCGAATTACGGTGGTTCGTCCGTCCCAGAAAAAACCACGACGCCAGGCGAGGTTGAAGAGCGGCATGGCGTTGCGACGCCCCACCTCCCCGGCTACGCCGGGAGTAATCGCGTGGAGCGAGTCGGCAAAAGCATCGTTGCCGCGGTGGCAGGTCGCGCATGAAACCGTCCCGTCGCTGGACAATCCCTTGTCAAAGAACAGTTTCTTCCCAAGTGCCACCCCCTCCTCAGTTAAAGGATTGTCCTGCGGAAAAGACGGCGGCGGGAACAGCGCGCTGATTGTCATTCTGTAAAGGGTGGGACTCGCGGGCAACTGTGGATTTGATACGGCTCCCACGATTCCGGCCCAAGCTAATCCAAGTATTGCCGCTCCCGCCCACAAATACAAGTGTTTGCGATTACGGTGCACGCTTGCGGGCCTCAAAGGATCTCTGCACATTACGGACGATGCGTGGCGCCAGTGTGTCCCCAGCGGCCGAATGGGTCAGCCCGCCACCCTCAAGGGGGGAAAGCTTCGATGGGCCATTCCAAATCCGGTCCACATGAAAAATGATTTCCGTTTGGGCAAGTGGCGTGTCCGCAGGCAGGCCAACGCAAATGTTCGCCAGATTGGAATCAGTACCAACGTGATAAAGAAAGGTTTGTCTCACACCCTTATCCGGCGGTACCGAGCCCTCGATCGCCATGAAAACGTAGCCACCCTGCCAGCTCCAATGAAGGTTGCATTCCAAAGGATTCAGCGCGTGGTTTGCAGGCCAACGGGCTGGATCGAGGTGGTTTGTCTCTTTCGAGACACCCACGTCGAATACCAATTCGTGCCATGTTCCGTCCGGTACCTTTTCAAGATTCAGCGAGCTCTTCTCCTCGAGCGGATTCAGGTGGAAGTATTGATCGACCAGGGTCACCGAAGATCCATCCGCACGCACAAGACGCACGTTGGAGATGAGATACTCGAGCCGCGACAATTCCACCAGGGACCCTGTCGTCAAAACCAGTGGTTCGTGGAATCTCAATTGCTGCAATCCAAAGCTATGGCGAACCGGCAAAGCAACTTCCCCGGCTGAGGCGATGTTGGCCAGTAACCAAGGGGCCAGCACCATGAACCACATTGCCCTATTTGCCCTTTGGAATGGATGTTGTCCTATCATTGGCGGCTCTGCTGACCTTCTGCGCTAAGTAGCGCCGGTTCATCAATAAGAATTCCAATCGTCAACCCGGGCCGCGGGAGTCGTTCGGATAAAGTAGGTCGTGACTGACTCGCTGATTGTGACGGCGTTGCCACCCGTCACCGTTCCGTAGTACTCCGCCCCAATGGTAAAGGGATAGGCAGGGGCTCCCGTGGCATCGATAGCCACAAAGTAAGCGTAGGTACCAGAGGGATACTCAGGTGTTACACAGGTGCGCCCATTGTACTTGTCCAAATCGAAATCTGTTCCCTGCGTAAGGCTATGATCGCCGAGGTAATCGAAATCCTCCGCGTACCAGCCCAGTGGGCGCGCGGTCGTTACGTTTGGCCCGTACTGGTTTACGGCAAGGTTCTGGGGTTGTCCATACGCAGTTGCCGCCCACGCAGGCAAAGTATGGCGACCAGTTGATGATAAATTTGTCGTTCCGTTTGTGCCGTTGCGCACGGCGTAACCGGTCCGCATTCGCGCAATGCTGCTGGCCGAATTCATCGCGCTGCTATAGCCATAGGGACCATAGACAGGATAACCGTCAAAGGCCCATCCCAACAAGGGGGAATGGTGCAACGTCCCCGTGGATTCGCTGTAGGTGTTCGTCCCGGAATTGTAGGTCATGTTGTCATTGAGCTGGTACCGCAGCCCCTTGGGGCTTGCATGGTAGTGGTAAGCGCCGTTTCCCGGCTGGTGGGCATAGGCCGGGTCGAATGTGGCCACCTCTGCCGCGATGGCGCTGCGGTTCCACAGTCCGTCACCCTTGTTTCCCGGAGGACCGTTGGTTGAGTAGTCATTGGCCAGGCTCGTGCTGTAGGAGAACATATCGAGGCCATTGAAGAAACCTGCCCCGTTTACCCAAAGCCCGACATTTCCGCCGCCCAACCTCGTATGAGCGCCGGAGGCAGGAGTCGGATTGCGCGGGAATTTCAACTGGTAGGACTGAGCTGAAGGCCAATTCCCGAAAACGGTCGTGCTATTGATGTACCATGGCCCCATGATATGGCTCGCAAGCCCGTTGGAATTGATGTACACATAATTCGCGGAATAGCGAATTTGCTGAACGTCGGAGTAGGCCTGCGTGCTCTGGCCGCCGCCCATGTTGGGCAAACCGGCGGATGGCCAGGTCGTTTTGATCTGGCCGCCCGTCACTTCAACCACGCGGGCGTACTGGTTGGCGTTGGATGTGTACCACGATGAGAGGATCGGTGGGTCAACTGCATAACTTATGGATGCTGCGGCCATTATCAAACAGGCTATGCCTGCGAGTCTTGTCCTGCCCCCCCGGGGTTGCGTATTCGCCGATTCCATGTGCTGTTCTCCCTTCCCGGTTTGAACTTCTGGAAACAGTGTGCCACACCGATTCTAAACCCACCATGGGCGGGGGATTAAGATTTGTTAATTTGCGCTCGGTTCTCGACATATCGCAAACTGCCCCTGTAGAAGGAGGGCATTATGAAGATCCTGCTGGTCGAAGACGAGACCCCCATTGCCGATTTCGCACGCAAGGGCCTCGAAGAACAGGGATTCACAGTGGATGTCTCGTCCGACGGCGAGGACGGATTTCACCTGGCCACGACGCAAGAGTACGACGCCATCATACTCGACATCATGCTGCCTGGTCGCGATGGCATCAGCATCCTCAAGGGGCTTCGCGAAAAGGGAGTGGCCGTTCCCGTCCTGCTTCTCACGGCTCGCGGCAGCCTCGATGACCGCCTGCAGGGTCTCAATCTTGGCGCCGACGATTATATGACCAAACCTTTTTACGTTGAGGAACTGGTCGCCCGCGTTCACGCCATTCATCGGCGCCATACCGGGGAACGCCTGACAATCCGTACGGTTGGGGACCTGCGGATCAATTTGCTCACGCGGGAAGTCTGGAGGGGGGATAGCCCCATTGAACTCACCTCGCGGGAATTCAACCTGCTGGAATACCTTACGCGAGTTCCCGGCCGCGTTTATACCCGGACGCAGATCCTGGAGCATGTCTGGGGCTACTACTTTGACCCCAAGACAAACGTCATTGACGTACACATCCAGAAACTGCGGGTCCGCCTGGCAAGGGAAGGCGAGGACCGTGAAGCTGTCATTCAAACGGTGCGCGGCGCGGGGTATCGCGTCGCGGCCGCGGAGGCAGCGGCACCGTGAAGTTGCTTCGATCCCTTGGCAGTCGCCTGGCCTTGTGGGCCATGGCGGGTGCCACATTGGTGGTGCTTGCTGCACTAACCATCACGTGGTTTACACTTCGCCGCCAGATGCTGGCCAGCGTTGACCGTAGCCTTGAGCGTGGACTGGCCTGGGTTGTCGACAAACCCGTCAGCACGGAAATGGGGATGGTGGAGGATCGCCTCGCCGTGGAAATGGTGGATCCCTATGGTTCCCCCATGGGCCTTTGCGTTGTGGACAAGGCGAACAATGCCTCCATCTTTCAATCCACTTTGTGGATGCAGGGGGTGGGCAGTAACAACCTGCCAGACGAGTTGGTTCAGGCCGCGAAATTCTCCCTGGATAATCGCGACACTTCGGCCTCACGAGTCATCACAAAAACAGTGGAAACTTCTGGGGGACCATACCGTCTTGGTGTGCTTGCCACCCGGGAGGCACTTTATGGTGCGAGTTTCTCGCTGCTTCCCGCCCTGGCGGAGTCGCGAAGCCTTGCCCTGGAGACATTGTGGGCGCTGCCGGCCGGCCTTGCAGTTGCAGCCATGGCTGGCTGGCTGCTGGCGCGGCGGGCCCTGCAGCCCGTGCGAGCGCTTTCTTTCGCCATGGAACGCATAACAGCCCAAGGCCTTGACCAGCGCGTATTGCCCCAGGGGAAAGCTGAGGAGTTCCAACACCTGATATCCCTATTTAACCGCATGATGGAACGTCTCGAGGCCGGCTTCGCAGAGAATCGTCGGTTTACGGGCGACGCAGCCCATGAGTTGCGCACCCCGCTGACCATCCTGCAGGGACGTCTGGAACAGCGTCTTCAGGACCCCAAATTGGGTCCCGACGAACAGGATTTCATTGCCGATCTGCTCAACGACATTGCCCGCCTTAAGGCGATTCTCGAGAAGTTGCTGCTCATCTCTTTGAGCGACTCTGGCGCCATGCCCATTCACCCTGCGTCCCTGGATTTGGCGCTACTTGCGGAAGAGATGTGCGATGATATTCGTTTGGTGGATCCCAAGCGTGTGATACATTTCAAGCATGATGGGGATACACGGCTTCACGCCGATCGCGGGCTGGTGAGTCAGGTGATTCAAAACTTGCTTTCCAATGCACAGAAGTACTCGGACAAGGATGGTCCCATTGCTGTCAGCGTAAACAACGGTGCCGGGTATGTGTGTCTGCGCGTCACAAACGCGGGTCGGGGAATTCCGTGGGAACAGCGAGAGCAAATCTTCGACCGATTCTACCGTTTGGAAAAATCGCGAAGCAGGGCCTTGGGTGGGGCAGGCCTTGGGCTGGCTTTGGCCCGTGAGATTGCTCGCGCCCACCACGGAGATCTGACCCTTGTGGATGGCGCTCCGGAGCGAATCACCTTCGAATTGCGGTTACCCAAGGGAGAAACCAACAAGACGAACAATACAACGAAGCCCATGCCCAAAGCGAAGCATTAGGCTTGAGGTTCACAACAGCAGCATCGCGTCCCCGTAACTGAAGAAGCGATATTCCTCCCTGACCGCCTCCGCGTAAGCGCGAAGGATGAATTCCCGTCCTGCGAAGGCGCTTACCAGCATCAGCAAGGTGCTCCGGGGCAGATGGAAATTCGTGACCATGGCATCTACCACCCTAAAATTGCTTCCGGGGGTTAGCATCAGTGCCGTGTCAAAGCGTCCCGCGCGTACACTCCCGTCCTCCGCCACGGAGGATTCCAATGTCCGGACCGCTGTTGTTCCCACAGCAATTACCCGGCGGCCCTCGGCTTTGGCTGAGTTTATGGCTGCAGCCGTGCCCTCTGAAATCTCGTAATGTTCTGTGTGCATGGGGTGGTCTTCCACCTCTTCCACCTCCACGGGCTTAAAAGTTCCCAGTCCCACATGGAGCGTTACGGCTGCTCGTTGAACTCCGTTGGCCTCCAGTGATGCCAGCAATTCCGGTGAAAAATGGAGCCCGGCAGTCGGTGCCGCGATGGAACCAGGCTCACGAGCATAAACAGTCTGGTAACGCGAGTTGTCGTCCATGTCTGCGGGTTTCAGAGGATCCGCCAATCCCATTTCGCGCCGCCTTTGGATGATGTAAGGGGGCAACGGGACCTCGCCAATTTGATCCAGCCAGGGCATGACGTCGGGTGCTGAGAACTCCACTTCCCGCTCGCCTTCGCCGGTATAATGAAGCACGGTTGCTGTCAGTTCCTTATTGGCAAAGTATACGACCTGCCCCGGCTTGAGCTTTTTCGCTGGACGGCACAGGACGTTCCAGCGGTCTGTCAGCCCACTTTGACCAGTTCGCTCCATTAACAGCATTTCCACACTTCCGCCGGTTTCAAGGCGCTTTCCATGGATCCGGGCACGGATAACTTTACTATCATTCACGACGAGCAGGTCGCCGGGCTTCAAATAACTCCCGATCTCAACGAACCGACGATGCTCGATGGACCCCTTGTTGCGATGAAGAACCATCAGGCGTGAACCCTCCCGCATTTCGGTCGGCACGGCCGCGATCAGTTCGTGGGGCAGGCTAAATTCAAAAAGGTCTGTGCGCATGTTTTGCTTCGCCAGTCTACCGGGCGCGCCGGCACTCCATCAAAAGAAACGTCCCCCGGACCAAATGGCCCGGGGGACTGGATTGCTTAATTCTGTCCCAAGCGACCGGGGCGCCAAGCGCCACCAGCCATAACCTCTACAACTCGCAAGGCCTCAACTCACGAGCTGAATTTTGAATCTGTTCTCTCGGGTGCTGGAGGGGCACTGACCGGAATCACGGTCGCTGCAGCACCAGCAGGTTTCTCGGTTGTGTTGTTGGATTGTGGGCCCGATACGGCCTCCCCTGATGGGACGTCCGCGTCGGTTTTGGCGGCGGTTCCCGAGTTAGCCTTACGAACCGGTGCTGCGAACAACGTGTCATCGGCGTTCCCCACACTACTGTCCGTGGCTGCGGCAGGTGCTGAAGCGACCTCCGTTTTTGCCGGAGCCGCTGCGGATTTGGTGGATTTGGCCACCATGGTATCCGAGCCAGCAGGCTTGGAGGACTTGGGAATCGAAGCCCCGGTCTTGGGCTTGGATCCTCCCATGTTGTACATCTTGTTAGGCGCCACCGATATGGTGGACGACGGCGCGGAAAGCGGGGGAGGAGCCGCCATGGCGCCCGGCCCTGCAGCAGCAGGAGACGTTGAGCGGCTGGTCGTGTTGCATCCAGCCAGCGCAACACATGACAACGAGAACGTCAGAGCCGTGGACAATTTCATGCGAAGTGCCTTTTCCTTTCACGATTTTACTGCGGGAACCAGTTCTCCCTGCGGCCCGGTGCCCGTCAAGAAAAATTCATATCATTGGGGTTAGGCAGCTTATCCACAAGGAAGCCTATACGAACGGAACCCTATTGGGGTGCAGACCCCGAGGCGAGTTTTCGTCGCATTCCTTCAATCTCTTCCAAGATCACTTGCATCAATGGTTCATGGGTCCCCATAGCCAATTCACCGTAGAATCTGGCTGTTTTGGCGAGATAGTTGGCGATTTTCTCCTCGTCAGGGCACGAATGGAGGGAAATCAAGTTGTCCAGGCGATCACATAGCTTTATGATACGGACTGCCTTTGTAGAAGCGAGGAGCTGCCGGTGGAAATCGGGGATCGACAACTCGCCGCCAGTGGCGAACTTTTTTGAGAGTGCTTTTACGGCGTTGGCCACGTCAGGCCCGAATTGCGCAGCCAGCCCCTCGAAGGATGTATTGGGGTCATCTTCCAGGACATCGTGTAGTACGGCGGCGGCGACATCGTCTTGGGTGACAGGATCAGGCGCGAACATGAGGAAGTGTGTGGCGACACGGATGGGGTGGATAATGTAGGTTTCCCCGCCGTCTCGCCGGTGGGGAGCGTGGGAAACCCGGGCCACTTCGACCGCCCGACGCACAGTGGCATCGCCTCCGCAACGGTACCGCGCAGAGGCATAGAGTGTTTCAATAGCGTGAGTTACGTATACTTCTTCCATTCAGTCTTTGAAGCTCCTCCCTGCTGTAGTTTCATTGTTGCCTTCTCAATTCTTGGTTCCGGGGGTGAACCTCCAGATCAGTTCAAGCAGCAGGTTTCCGTAGATTTGTCCCGTGCGACGCAGCATGCGATAACGGATCAATGCATCAATCAGGAGCAGCGGTGCGATGGTAACCCAGAGCCACAATGACACTCCCAAAACATTGTTCCCCAAGGGCCCTTCCGAGCCAGCCAAGTTCGCGATGCCCCTCACAAACCGGCCTACGAAGAGAAAAAAGATTCCGACTGATGCCTCCAGAATGCAGTTCCAAAACACTGCTGTATCTATGTTTATGGGGATCCTTTGAACCAGCGCTGCAAGCACTCCGCGAGGCAGCATCCCAATAATCGGATAAAATACGGTCAGGAATCGAGCTTTCACGAGCGCTTGGGAGAAGCCGACTTCGTATGAACGGCGGTAGAGTTCCGCACCTCGGCTATATGTCTCCACCCGCCGATGGATCTCCCCTTCAGGCCAAGGTTCGAGAATGTATTCGGTCGTTACACCCTGGTTTTGGACGTCTGAAATCTGGAAGAACTGCCCGCGATAGTCGATGGTGGTGGCGACACGTCCGGCGTCGGGTGCCATGGGGTCCGGATTCGCGCAAACCCAGTCAGGCCGTGGGTTTCGAGTGCGGATAACGGCCCGCTCGATGCCCTCTTCACCCTTGAAGATCTGCACAATATCCCCCGGAATGGAGTAGTCCAGTTCATCGGGTGGGTCGGCGCACCCGAGGGGGTCATACAGGTCGGCCGTCTGCTGATGCGTCATGCTTTGTTTACGCCCCTATTAAGCGCTAAATTCGGCCGATTCTTAGAATCAAACCGATCCAAAATCCAGATAAACTGGGGACGAAAGCGCTTCATCTTTTATGACGGGAGCATGCATCGGGCCAATGAATAAACCTGCCGGGGTACGCGGTAGTGGGGAGACTCTGGCTTGGAACTTCTTTCTAATTATTAAAGAAGTTTACTGCTGGAGTGATTTTTCGCTTTACCCGCCCAACCCGGTTTTTGTAGGTTTTCTCTCGGGTTGTGTGGACAACCTTCGAGGATGTTGGAGGGACTCTTCGCCATGCTGATGAGTGCAGGCAGGTCTAAATTAAGTTTAGTGGTGCTCGGTGGGGCCTTGGTGCTGGTTGCCACGGGTCATGGTGCATTTGCGGCCACCAAGGACAGTTCGAGCGCGAGCGATTCCTACAACTACTACACCGCACAAAACCAGAATTACTATTCATCACCCCAGCCCGCATTGAGGAAGTTTACCGGGGACAAGCAGCAGTCTGCAAACCCAACGCTGGCCTATGCGGCTAACTATCAGGTCCAGCCACTTGAGCAGCCCGCGAAAAGTGGCTCGTGGAGTTCGCGCTCCGGGTCCAATTCCGTTCAGGTGCGCCCCGCGGCCGGGGTGGCATCGGCAGTAAGCCCGGCCACACCAACCCTCAATCAGCAGAAATCCTCACCTTTCGGCGGTTTAAAGCGCTTCTTCAGCTTTGGCCGCGCGGAACAGGAGCCCGACCAGCAGCTCGACCAACCCAAGACCAGCCGCTATACGGGGCTGACACTAACGGGTAAGGCCTCTTGGTACGGTAAGGATTTCCACAATGGACCGACGGCGAGCGGCGAAAGGTACGATATGTACTCGATGACCGCAGCCCACAAAACGCTGCCCTTTGGGACCATGGTGAAAGTCACGAACCTGAACAACGGTCGTGACTGTGTTGTTCGGATCAACAACCGCGGCCCCTATGTCGGCGGGCGTATCATCGACCTATCCAAAGCTGCTGCTACTCAGATCGGAATGCTGGGCAGCGGGGTGGCGAAGATCAAATTGGAAGTTCTCGGTCAGGCTGATTAATCACGCCAAAGCCGGATCTGCCGGAGTGCTTTCTCTATGAGATTGGACTTCTTCAGGTGGTTCCAAGTGGCGGATTTCTATCCTTCTGGGTCATGCCGCCCTTTCGCAAAAGTTGTTTGACCTTCCCCTTCGCGAGCCTACAGGTTTTTTCTTCTAAACTGGTGGTTCCCAACTCTCGGAGGAGGCTGGAATGTCGTTTCGTTCGTTCCTTATCGCGTTTTTTTTGGTGGCAATTGTCGGTAGTGGTTGTGCGCAGCCCGCTCGATTCAATTATCAGGCGAAATTGACGGACTCCGGAGGTGCCCCCCTCACGGGAGCGCACACTCTGTACTTTTCGCTTTTTCAAGGTGGGAGCCTCGGTGTCGCGGATTCGGGAACACTGGTCTTCAAGGAATCCGCAGCTATTTCAATCGTTAATGGTGTGGCAAGCCATTCTGTGGGCACCGGGTCAAACATTACCGGTGGGGCTCTTTCGAAATCGATGCTCGACACCTCCTCGGACGTCTACCTGCAGGTCGCTGTCGACTCTCAGATGAATGTTGTTCTTCCGCGCACACGCATAGATTCTGTGCCTTATGCACTACTCTCGGCCGATGGTGAGCGAAGGATTGCCCTTTCCGGGCCAGCTCCCATTACTATTAGCAGCCCGGGCAGTTACTTCCTGACGGGGAACCTGAGCGTTACGAGTGGCAATGCCATCAATATTACGACCAGGGGCGTGACGCTTGACCTGAATGGGTACAACCTGAGTTCCAGCGAAGCTGTGCCGACCGGCATGGGAATCTCGATAGCCAATGTGCCCGACGTCTGGATTCGCAACGGAAGCATTACCGGCGGAGTCAGCTACAACGGTATGGCTTACGTAGGCCCAGGTTTTCTGGACGGAATCGGTCTGAGTTCATCCACCCCGACGAATCTCCGTGCATCGAATCTCAGTGTCTCCAAGTGCAAACGTTATGGGATTAATTTTGGTGGTGGCGGGGGCGGCAATCTGGTGGAATCCTGTGTTGTCGATACGGTGGGGTATATTGGTGCCCACTGCAATAACGCTGTGGATTCAACGTCGAGGAATTGCGGTGATAAGGGCTTTTACTGCATCACGGCCGACAATTGTTCCGGCCAGAGCAATTTCAAAGAGGGCGTTGATGCGTATGTTGCGGACAATTGCTACGGGTATAGCCATGATTCCTACGGACTTTCCGTTTATACCTGTACAAACTGTTTGGGAGACAGCCAAAAACTGGATGGGATTATTGCCAACACAGTCATGAACAGCAATGGATTTGCCCGCGAAGGCGGCAATGGAATCTACGTTTACACGGTGACAAATAGCAATGGGTTCAGCACCTCGGGAACCGGTGTTCTGGCAGATTCGGCAATTAGTGACTGCTACGGTTTCAGCAGTACGGGCGATGGCCTGGCCAGTCAGGGGACGGTGAGCAACAGCAGCGGCGCTTCGGAATCAGGCAGGGGTATTTACGCGAAACTGACAGCGAACAATTGCAGTGGGACAAGCAAATCCGGCGTTGGTATTGTGGCGGGAATCGCCACAACTTGCCATGGTATCAGCGACACAACGGCAGGTCTGACCATTTTGAATATCGGGGCCATGTCTTGGGGGGAAAGAAAGATGCCTCCAGCCACAGGCTACGTTCTGGGTGGCGGACAGGCGGGACCTCTTAGTTTGCCCTAAGGAGCGTCAGGCCCAGCTGAGGTCATTAGTCAGCGATACCATTTCGAGTCGTGATCCACGCCTGGAGGGCCGTGAGGACGTTGCCGGTCTCCTTTACCCCCCAAAGGGTGTTTACGGTTTCACGATCCGCTTTCAATTGTCTGACGAGGGCATCAACGCCGGAAAACTTCTGTTCGTTTCGGAGGCGTTTGAGAAAAAACAGGCTCAACATCTTCCCGGTTAAGTCGCCGTCAAAATCCAGAATGTGGGCTTCGATGGAAAGCTGGTTCTCCCCGAAGGTCGGATTATTGCCAATGTTGACCATTGCCGGGTGGAGGTTGTTCGTGCCGTGGATACTGGCGGCGCAGGCGTAAACCCCACGGGCGGGGATGATGTAGGCGGGATCAACGGCAAGGTTGGCGGTGGGGAAACCGATCTGGCGTCCGCGGGCATGTCCCGGTACGACATTCCCCCGAAGTTCGTATGGGCGCGAGAGCATGCGGGTTGCGTCCTCAACGTGGCCAGACAACAGCTGGTCGCGGACCATGGTGCTCTTAATGTGGATTCCGTTCTCGGCGACGGCATTGACGACTTGGACCTCGAATCCAAGCCGGGTTCCAAGTTCACGAAGAAGCGGGATTTTGCCGGCGCCGGATTTGCCAAAAGCGAAGTCATACCCGCAGACAACGAGATTCGCCCGACACTGCCCGGCCAGCACGTCGCGTGCGAAGTTCTCTGGTGATTGGGCGGCAAACTCGGAGGAAAAGGCGAGGTTCGCATACAGGTCTGCTCCCATCCGCTCGATGAGGCGTTCCTTGCGTTCGGGGTAAATGAGTTTCTTCGGACAGTAGGGGGGCGCCAGCAATTCGAGTGGGTGTCCAGTAAAGGTCATCACAAGAGACTTCAGATTGCGTTTGCGCGCAAGGGCGACAGTGCGTCTGATAAGCTGTTGGTGGCCAAGGTGGAGGCCGTCAAAGACCCCAATCGTGACCGCAGTGCGGGCCGTGGGTTCCAAGTGGTTCGGAAGATCTGTTAGGGCCGTGATGGTTTTCACTGGGTGCAATTTCTTGTTGTTGAATACATGCTGGTGGCAGGGTTCAAATTTAGTTCATGTCACGCAAGGCAGAACTCAAGGCCCGGGGGGCGGCGATCAACGAGGCGCTGGGGCGACTTTACCCGGAGGCGAAGTGCTCGCTGGGTTTTGAGTCGCCGTTCCAATTAATCACCGCGACAATTCTTAGTGCCCAGTGCACGGATGAGCGGGTCAATATGGTGACCCCGGATTTGTTCCGTGCGTTCCCTACGCCGAAGGCACTGGCCGCGGCGGACCTGGTCGAAATTGAGGGACTTATCAGGACTACGGGCTTCTTTCGGAACAAAGCGAAGTCCTTGAAGGGGATGGCGACAGCCTTGGTCCGGGATCATGCCGGAAAGGTGCCCGGCGAGATGGAGGCCCTGGTGAAACTGCCGGGGGTGGGGAGAAAGACGGCAAACGTGGTGCTGGGGAATTGTTTTGGGGTGCCGGGGATTACCGTGGATACCCATATGCAGCGTGTCACGGCCCGGCTGGGGCTGACAAGGGGAACCACACCGGAGAAAATTGAGCGGGAACTGATGGAAATCATCCCTGAAAAGGAGTGGACGCTTTTTAGCCATCGGATTATCTGCCACGGTCGGGCGATTTGTAATGCACGCAAACCTGCATGTGAGCGATGCGAGGTGACCGGGCTTTGCAGCTACTTCGCAAAGTTCCAAGTCAAGGCCCCCAAGATGGCTAAATCTGGGTTGAAAAGTCGGGGCAAGTAGAGTTCATGGCAGTCAATGTAAGGAATTGCAAAGGAACAGTGCCATGGATGATGCCCATCAGGTAAAATGCCCGTGCTGCAATACGATCCTGATCGTGGATCGCAAAACGGGAAAGATTCTGGACGAACGCCGACCAATCCTGGATCAATCCACGGGCGACCGCTATCAGGATGCCCTTAAAAAAGTGCGCGAGCGGGGGAGTGTAGCAGAGGAGAAGTTCCAAAAGTTTCAATCCGACCGCAAGACGAAGTCCGCCAAGCTGGACGCTCTTTTCAAGGACACCCTGAAGAAGGTGGAAGAGTCTGGGGAGGAAATCGGGCCGGTTAATCCGTACGACCGGGATTAACCGGTGGCTTGAATTGTGGTTCGGGTGGCTGGGTCCCGCCAGGTTGTTCGGATGGTGGAATGACTTTGGTGTAGACTCGGTCAAAAATGGCGAGGCTTTGCTGGCTGAGGGATGGTGGCAACAATTGTTCGCCGAGGGACCGGACGTCCGCTGGGCGCAGGTTATCCCATTTGAGAATGTGTGTGTTGCCCTTGGAATCATCAAAGGTGAACGATTCGATGCCGGCTGATTTGAGTGTTAGTGGCCCAAATTCCTCAGTCTTCAGTGTTGCCCGTGCGCCGACCTTGGAGGCCTCCAGGGTGATGGCATCGCGCAGTCCCTTTAATTCTTTGAGTGTTTGGAGGAGTTTGGTCCCCGCCTGTTGACGGGGCGGAGGCACATTGGGCTCCTTGAGCATTTGGGTCAGCCGATTGGCGGCTTCCTCGAAATCGTAGGTTTGCAAGAGTCCCGTCAGCTCAGGCGCAATTTCTGACCGAAGCTGGTTGGCGGCCACCTGTGCACCGCTACGCAAGGGGCCGTCGCCGCGGCGCCCCAACAATCCGGGACGCCTTTGTTGGGAACCCTCGGTTGCAAGTGGTTGGCCGTTTGGCGGAATCTGACTGCTCTGGCCCGGGACGGAGGTGGGAGCAGGTGTGAGAGAAGCGGCGGCCATATTGATGGTCTGTGCACCGTTCCGATTCCGGCGCACCATGTCAGTAATTACGAAGGCACTGACTCCGGCGCCGACTAGGAATGCTCCACCTGCAATCAACATCCACTTGCGAGTGTTTCGCCGATGCTGCTGCTCCTTCGGCTGAGGCGCGGGGGGCGCAGTCATCGTGGCAGATGGGAACGCGGGGAGTGGAGACGGAATAACGGCGGCTCCAGCGGAAAATGTCCCGATGGCTGTTTGCGAATAGGGAGTCACAGGACGGACCCCCGAAATGGAGGAATCCGGGACAGCCGCAAGTTCGGCAAGAATGGTTTCGTAGTTGGGGTAGCGTTCGTCAGGGTGCTTGGCGGTCATGCGCTTGATAATTTCCAGGACTGCGCCACCGCAAAGGTCGCGCAACAGCTCAGGCTCGGGAAGCGGCTCCTGAATTTGCTTGAGCAGCACACTTGCCGGTGTCGGCGCCGTGTGGGGAAGGCGGCCGGTAAGCGTCTGGTAGAATGTGATGCCAAGGGAATAAATGTCGGAGCGGTGGTCGAGCACCTCGCCCCTTGCGGCCTCAGGGGACATGTAGCTCGGGCTACCCATGGCCACCCCCGCAGTCGTGGTAATGCTGTCGGTGTCCGCCATCTTTGCGAGTCCGAAGTCGGTGATCTTGGCGATGCCCTGCTTGCTGATCATTACATTTGCCGGTTTGACGTCCCGGTGGATTACGCCGTTCTGATGTGCGTATCCAAGGCCGGCGGCCATCTGGACCATGAGCTGGCGGGCCGAGTGGAAGGGGAGGGCTCCTTCGCGGCGTAGGCGGTCCCCGAGAGATTCCCCGTCCACATATTCCATGATGAAAAACAACAGGTCGTTTTCCTGCCCGAACTGGTAGATGTGGACGACGTTGGGATGATTGAGTTGCGCCACGGCCCGTGCTTCGCGATTGAAGCGCACAACGGCGTCCTCGATCTCCAGCAACTCCTTATTGAGGAGTTTGATGGCCACCAGGCGGTCAAGCTTCGGATCGCGCGCAAGCCACACCCGCCCCATGCCTCCGCTGCCGAGTTCACGAAGAACCTCGTGGCCTGCGAGGATAACGGGCTTGCTACGGTCGGAAAGAAACGAAATTTCTTCGGGTCCGACGGGTGTGCTCATCTGCTCCCTCATGTTTGATGGGACTCTGGCCCGAAAAATGCATAATTCGGGCCAAACGGCAAAACGCGTCTGAAACAGGAACAAATACCCCGCCCTTGGGCCAAATCAATGGCAATGCTCGTGGATTTGGCTATGGATTGTCCCAGCGTGCCGTCCGGTGGTATCGAACTGTGTTCGCTGGCGCGGATTTTGGTGGCTAAATGGACAGAACTGTACGAAATGGTATCATAAATTGATATGTATGAGTTGGGGACTAAATGCCTGATCGGGTGAGGAAATGGGTCTTTGCCAGTTGTACGGTCGCGGGAATCGTGTTGGCGGCGGGGCCATCAGTTAGAGCAGACCATGCCCTATTGCAGGACGGGAGGGCGGTGTTTAACGTGGTGGTTATTGAGGACACCACGACATGGTCCCGTCCCCTGGAAATTCGGACCAAGCCCGAGAGTTTCCTTTACGATTTTAGCCGTAACAAGGTGCAGCCCCTGCTGGAGCGTAGCAAACGTTTCTGGGTGGCAGAAGTTATAAAGACCGGGGAAACCATGGGGAAGCCCGAAGCCCGGCAATTCTTCAAGGGGCGTAACTGGGTGAATTTCGAACCGCCCCCAACGGTGGTGGTGGTGCCGCCCCCCCCCGAGCCGGAGCCCGGTGCCGCAGCCACAGTTGTGGCGACTCCCTTACCGAAGGAAGTGGCCAGCGAAAAGTTGCCGTTGGAACGTCGCATTGTGGAACAAATGCGCATTTTTCGGGATGAGCAGGAGGATTTGGTGAATGCCCTGCGCCTTTCCCTCAGTGCCAAGACTGTGGACGAAAAGCAAGCGCGGGACCTGAGGGTGCGCCTGCTGGGAAGACAGGCCCAAATCATGAAGGATCACTTCCCCGTTGAAGAAACGATTGTGCAAAACGCCCTCAAAGCCATGGATGAGAATGCCAAATCGGTCGAGGAAACAGGGCGTTTTAAGAACGAGTTTTAGCGTTTTTTCACTAAAAAGCACTCGAAATAGGGCAGTTTGAATGAATTGACCGGATGCCGTGTAAACGGGGCCGGATAAATACGACTTTGCCAACTAAACGTACCCAAACGAAAGGAACTCTGACAGGCTCGGCACGTCCGGAGCGGCAGAAAAAGGAAGCAAAAGGCATCGAGCTGGAAGGCACGGTGATTGAGCCCCTCCCCAACTGCATGTTCAAGGTTGAGCTTCAGAACGGGCTGAAGATTCTGGCCCACATTTCGGGCAAGATGCGGATGCACTTTATTCGCATTCTGCCGGGTGACAAGGTTCTCGTTGAGTTGTCGCCCTACGACTTGAATCGTGGGCGAATCACCTATCGCTTCAAGTAGAGTCTGGCAAGGTTCGCGTTCGGGAGTTCCGGGCAGCAAAATCTGGATTGGATAACAATGAAGGTACGCGCATCAATTAAACCGATTTGCAACAAGTGCAAGTACGTGAAACGCAAGGGCGTCCTGCGCATCATCTGCGTGAATCCGAAGCACAAGCAGCGGCAGGGTTAAGAGGGAACCATGGCACGAATTGCTGGCATAGATTTACCGCGCGAGAAGCGCATTGAGGTCGGCCTGACCTACATTTACGGCATTGGGCCGATGACGGCCAAGAAGATCCTGGCCCGGGTGAACATCAACCCCGACAAGCGTGTGAAGGATCTGGAGGATGCCGAGGTTGGCCGCCTGAACAACCTAATCACGAACAGTGTGAAGGTGGAGGGTGATCTCAAGCGCGAGGTCAGCCAGAATATCAAGCGCCTGATGGACATTGGCTGCTACCGCGGCCTGCGTCATCGCAAGGGCCTGCCGGCGCGCGGCCAGCGTACCAAGACAAATGCACGTACCCGCAAGGGGCCACGGAAGACCGTGGGCGTGGGAAAGAAAGAAACCAAGTAGGCTGAACCATGGCAGAGAAAAAACAAGCTAAGACGGCCGCCGCGGCGGCTGGGACCGCAAAGGTCAAGAAGAAGGCCCGCAAGAACATCTCGGCGGGCGTGGTTCACGTTTATGCCACCTTCAACAATACCCATGTGAACATCAGCGACAAGCAGGGTAATACCCTGGCTTGGGGCTCGAGCGGCACGGCGGGTTTCAAGGGTTCGCGCAAGAGCACACCGTTTGCGGCTCAGTTGGCTGCCGAACAGTGTGCCAAGAAGGCCATGGAGCACGGCCTGAAGAGCGTCGAGGTCTTCGTTAAGGGCCCGGGTAGCGGTCGCGAGGCTGCAATTCGTAGCCTTCAGGCTGTGGGCCTGGAGATTCTGCTGATCAAGGACGTAACGCCCATTCCGCATAATGGCTGCCGCCCTCCCAAGCGTCGCCGCGTCTGATTTGGCGTGTTTGGCCCCTTTCGGGGGTGAATTATTGAAGATTTGGGTAATAGCGGAATAATAATTCTTTTTGGGTTCCTCATTGTTGTGGCTATAGCCTCGCGCATTGCGTTTGGTCGCCGCGCGATGTCGACCCAAATGCGGTTGGTTCTGAGCGTTGTCGCCGTTGGTTTGCTTGCGGTGCCAATGCTGGGCAGGGGCACAATGGACTCCGGAGAGTTGGCTCTACTGGGGTTGATGTGCGCCTCGCTTGGAAGCGGTTTGATTTACCTGTGGTGGAGTTCCCGAAAGGGTTCCGGCACAGGCGGGCAGTAGCCGGGAAGAAGGCGTTCCTTTGAGAAAAGTGTGGCTGATGTTTGGTCGCCGCGTCGTAAACCGGATCGGCTGACAGCAGGTGATGAGCCTGCAGCGGTCTTCGGACGGGTGAAAACCCGCCGGAACAGATTAAAAGGATTAAGAGGGATTTCGTGGCTCGTTATACCGATGCGAAATGCCGGCTCTGCCGGCGCGAAGGCGAAAAGCTTTTTCTAAAGGGCAACCGCTGTTTCTCGGCGAAGTGTGCCATTGATAAACGCAACTATCCCCCCGGCCAACATGGTCAGGCCCGCACTAAACTGTCCACCTACGGTCAGCAGCTTCGCGAGAAGCAGAAGGCCAAGCGGATTTACGGCATCCTGGAGCGCCAGTTTCGCCGCTATTTCTCTATCGCCGACGGCTACCGTGGCGTGACCGGCACCGTGCTGTTGCAGTTGCTGGAGCGGCGGTTGGACAACATGGTTTACCGGCTCGGCATCGGCGCTTCGCGCGCCGAGGCGCGGCAGATTGTTCGCCACGGGCACATTACCGTCAATGGCCGCAAGGTCAACATTCCTTCCTACATCGTCCGTCCGGGCGAGGAAATTGCCATTCACGAGACGTTTCGTGCCAATAAGGGCCTGACGACAAATCTTGAGGATGCCAATGGGCGCGGTCGTTTGGCCTGGTTGGATTGGAACCCGGATACATTCACGGGACGGCTACTTAGCGTGCCGTCGCGCGAGGATATCCCGGTGACTGTTCGCGAGCAGTTGATCGTCGAACTTTACTCGAAGTAACCATGTTTCGCGGCGCGGTTGGTCGCATCAATGGGTTGTGTGAAATAGTAACAGAATTCGTGAGGGTCGTTGACCAGGAGATAATGAATGGACTTTAAGCCTCTCAAAATGCCGCGTGAGCTTGTCGCCGACAAGGAGACACTCACTTCGTCCTATGGCAGATTCATCGCCGAGCCGTTTGAGCGCGGATTCGGTACCACGATTGGAAACTCCCTGCGGCGCGTGCTGCTCAGTTCCATCCAGGGCGCGGCCATTACCTGGATCCGTATCGAGGGCAAGAACCATGAGTTCGACACCATCGAAGGCGTTAAGGAAGACATCCTCGACATCATCCTGAACCTCAAGAGCCTGAACATCCGCCTGACGGGTAACAAGGGCGAAACGACCATCTTCCTCGACGTCAAGGGCAAGAAGGTTGTTAAGGCGAGCGATTTCGAACTGAATTCCTCCATAGAGATTCTCAATCCTGACCAGCACATTGCCACATTGAGCGATGGCGCCACACTGCGCCTCGAAGCAAACGTCCAGATGGGCCGCGGTTATGTCAGCGCGGCGCAGCTTAAGGAGCAGTCCGGAATGGCCGATGCCTTTGGGACAATCTTTCTGGATGCAGTGTTCTCGCCGATTACGAACGTTAAGTATACGATCGAGGCCGCCCGCGTGCAGCAGCGCACGGATTATGATCGCCTGATTCTGGAAGTCGTCACAGACGGCACGGAAAAGCCTGAGGACGCGGTGAGCTACGCGGCCAAGGTGTTGCGCGACCACCTGAACGTCTTCATCTCCATGCAGGATCAGGCCGCCGAACTGGCCGCGCTGGAGGAAGAGGCGCAGGCGGAATCCGCAACAGCCTCGCTGGAGGAGAAACTCGACAAGTCCATCGAGGAACTCGAACTCAGCGTTCGTTCCTACAACTGCCTTGAGGCCGCCGGCATCAAGACCATCCGCGACCTGGTTCAAAAGACCGAGGGCGAGATGCTCAAGTACCGCAACTTCGGCCGCAAGTCGCTGACCGAAATTAAGAACATCTTGAAGGAAATGAGTCTGCGCTTCGGCATGACCATTGATAAGGAAACCGGCCTCCCAGTGGCCACGGGTACCGATAAGTAAGGCCCGCGAAAGAGACTAAGGATTAAGAGAAATGCGTCATCGTCGCCATAGTTCCAAACTCAACCGTACGGTCGAGCACCGCACGGCCCTCATGCGTAACCTTGCAGGTGCGCTTATTGACAACGAAATCATTCACACCACCGAGGCCAAGGCCAAGCAGCTGAAGCAATACGTGGAGCGCATCATCACGATTGCCAAGGACGGCGTGGCCGCCAACGACACGAAGGGTGTGGGGCTCGCCAAGCGCCGCCTTGCGTTCTCGTATCTCAACAACAAGGACGCCGTGAAGAAGCTCTTCGGTGACATTGCTCCTCGTTTTCACCAGCGTCCGGGTGGGTACACGCGCGTCGTCAAGAGCCGTCCCCGCCAGGGTGATGGTGCCCCCATGGCCTATATCGAATTTGTGGACCGTGTGGTGGAGGTGAAGGAAGTCGAAGAACCCAAGAAGCCTGCCCGCAAAAAGAAAGCCCAGCCGGCCGCGCAAGCTTAAGCCGTAAGAGCAGTCAGAACTTTAACACCCGCCGTACCTGATCGAGGGTTCGGCGGGTGTTTTGCTTTCTGGGGGCCGGTTTCATGGATTCGCGTTCTTCTTTGACACCCACTATCTGCGGGAATAGCAGCGGTATATCTCGGTTCTGGGGAGTCCTATTTCATTGGGTACCAAATCAAAGCAAACTTCGCGGCAGCCAAAGCGGCCGGTAATCGCTTACTTCTGTTCACACACTCATTGGGATCGCGAGTGGTATGGGACCTTTCAAGAATTCCGGATGCGTCTGGTGCGTTTGGTGGATCGGCTCATGGATCTGCTGGAGGATGATCCGGATTTCCGGTGCTTCAATCTCGATGGCCAAACTGTGGTGCTGGAAGACTACCTCGAAGTGAAGCCTGAACAGCGCGGGCGCCTTGAGAAACTGATCCGGGAGGGACGCATCGCGGTGGGACCCTGGTACATTCTCCCCGACGAGTGGCTGGTTTCGGGGGAGGCCACTGTGCGAAACCTGCTGCGTGGCCGCGCCCTCTGCCGCGAATTTGGCGCGGAGCCGGCGACAGTGGGGTATCTGCCGGACATGTTTGGGCACATTTCCCAGATTCCCCAGTTATTGCGGGGTTTCGGGCTCGATAACACCATCATGTGGCGTGGCCTAAGTGGGGACCAGTGGAAGAGTGAGCTTTGGTGGGACAGCCCGGACGGCAGCCGTGTTCTGGCGCATCACCTGCCTGAAAATGTTGGTTATTGTAACGCTGCCTTCTTCTATGGATCCCTGCCAGAAGAGGCACGTACCTTGGGGGACAGCACCCCTTACTGGTCCATGGTGTCGTCAAATATTGAGTTCGCAGCGGGGGCATTGGGCGTTGTTCTTGAGAAACTGAAAGCACCAGCGCGGTCCAATGTCCTGCTTCTCCTGAACGGCGTGGATCACATGGAGGCTCAGCCACAGGTTCCCAAAATCCTGAAACGCGCGGCGAAACTGTATCCGCACGTCGAATTCCGTCACGGCACGCTGTCCGAGTTCATGGATGCACTGAAGAAATCGACTCCCAAGGATCTGCAAGTCATTCGCGGCGAGCAACGTTCCACGGCAATGGCTAAAGGCAGCGGCGAAATTGTGCTCCCCAACATCCTGAGTTCCCGGATTTATCTGAAGCAGGCCAATACGAGATGCCAAACCCTGCTGGAGAAGTGGTCAGAGCCGTTTTGTAGTGCCGCGGCGTGGGTGGGCCATGAGTACCCGGCGGGATTACTTAACACGGGGTGGAAGTGGCTGCTCCGCAATCATCCCCACGATTCCATCGGTGGGTGCAGCACGGACCCGGTGCACCGGCAAATGGAGACCCGTTTCGAGTGGGCCGGAGAAATCGGGGAGATCACCACCGGCGAGGCCCTCTATAAGATAACCCAGGCCATCAAGACGGATGATCTTAATGCTAATGAATTAGCTTTCTATGTTTTTAATCCGCTAAATTGGGTGGCTCAGGATCTGGTTACCGTGGATTTGGATATCTCCGCCGAGGAATGGTGGGAGAGTACCCAGGGCATCACTCTCAATCGGGAAAACATCCACCAGACAGTGCGCAATCTGAGCATTACAGAATGGGATGGCCGCCCCGTGGCGTTTGAGATCCTGGATATTAAATACATGGTCGTCCATCGCCCGTGGATGGAGGTTTTCGGCCCCAGTTATCAGACAGTCCGTTTCCGGGTGGCTTTGTGGGCGGAGGACTTGCCGGCAATGGGGTATCGGGGATACCGGGTTTCCCTCGTCAGGAAGGCGCATCGTCTGCCCAATCGTCATGGCACCGCAGATATTGCTACTCTGTCCAACGAGCACCTGAAGGCGGAAATTCAACCAAACGGAACACTAAGATTGAGTGGGCCCATTCTGGGGCGGGATGTATTGGAAGGGCTTCACTATTTTGAGGATGGCGGGGACAACGGGGACGGTTACACCTACTCGCCGCCCCGGCATGATTCGATTGTGACGAGCCTTGGCGGGCCTGTCCAAATTACAAGGCTGAACGATGAGCCGGCAATCCAATCTGTTGCCGTGGATTACATGCTGGAGATTCCCGAATCGGTAACGGGGGACCGGCAGCATCGCTCCGCGGTGACCGTGTCCCTGAAGGTGCGGTCCGTATTCACACTGGGCAAGAAGTCACGACGCTTGGATGTTGAGACGACCCTCGTAAACGCAGCGAAGGATCATCGCCTGCGGATATGCTTCCGGATGAAACCGGCCGGGAAAACACATTTCGCGGAAACCCAGTTCGACATTGTGGAGCGGCACAATGCAGTTGTTCAACCAGCGGAGGAACAATGGGTCGAGGACATGCCCTTGGAGCAATCCCAGCAAAGCTTTGTGGCTTACGGGCCGCTGGCATTGGCCAATGCCGGTTTGCCGGAGTATGAGATCGTCGAGGCGCCCCAGCCGGTGTTGAAACTTACGCTCCTGCGTGCGGTGAACTACCTTGGTGCCGGGCAGTATCCAAACACGATTCAGGGCGGCGCAGGGCCCATGATGGAAACTCCGGACCAGCAAATGCTGGGGCGCTCACTGACCTTTCGATATTCTCTCATTCCGCAGAAGGGGCATGGTGTCGCAGCCGAAACCCAACGTCAGGCGCTCCAGCATGGTGCCTTGTGGCGGGGTGTGACGGCATACGGAGATGACGGGATTCTGCCGCCTGATAAGTTAGGGTTCCTTGGGGTCAGCGGTGCTAACATTGTTATGTCGGCAGTTAAACAGGTAGAGAATTGCCCCGGCGATTTCGTTGTGCGATTCTGGAATTCGGGCAGTGCGAAAAGCACGGCCCAGGTGCACTGGCACCAGAAGCCGTCCGCAGTATACATGTCTGATCTTGCGGAATGTTTGGGAAAAAGACTTATGGTGGATTCCAAGGGGGCAGTTTCGGTCCCCGTGAAACCTAAACAGATTGTAACGCTAAGATTTGTCATGGGCCGTGAGAAAGGGGGGAAACGTGGTTAGCCGACGCATTCACAGCCGTGCACCAATTCGGGTGGATTTTGCCGGTGGGTGGACAGATGTGCCGCCATTTTCCGAGCGGGAGGGAGGCGCGGTTGTAAACGCCACCATAAATCGCTACACCTATGCCACGCTGGTGCCTCGGGATGATCAGCGAATTGGGATCATCTCGGCGGACTTCGAAAAGTATGTCGAGGTGGCGGATTTTCGATCACTTGAGTACGACGGAAATCTGGACCTAATCAAGGCAGCCGTCAAAATATTGGACGTAGAACTTGGAATGGACCTGTTCGTGCGGTGCGATGCGCCTCCTGGCAGCGGCACGGGCTCGTCATCGTCCATCAGCGTCGCCCTCATCGGACTTCTGAATTCTGTCCAGAAACAGAAACTTAGTCCCCACGAAGTCGCTAAACTGGCACGCACGCTGGAGGTTCGGGAGTTGAAAATCGCAGGTGGGAAGCAGGATCACTACGCGTCCGCCTTGGGCGGAATCAATTTCCTCGAGTTTGAGGATCCCGCCGTTAGCAGCTCCCATCTGCACCTTGCACCGGCGACCCTGAGAACGCTGGAAAAGCAGTTGCTGCTATGTTATACGGGGCAATCACGGCTTAGTGGAGACATTATCAAGACGGTCATGGGAGCTTACGAGCGAAACGAGGCAGCCACGGTGGCGGCACTGCGGCGTCTTAAGGGCATCGCTTTTGAGGTCAAGGATGCTCTGATCAGCGGTGACCTCCGCGCCTTTGCAGGACTGCTGGCGGAGAACTGGGAGTGCCAGAAGGCCCTCGATGCCTCGACGACAAATCCCCAGATTGACCGACTCTTCCAGACTGCCAACAGGGCGGGCGCATTGGGGGGAAAAGCCTGCGGGGCTGGCGGAGGCGGCTGCGTTTTGTTTTACTGTGATGATAACAAGGAACATCTAGTCCGAAAGGCCCTGATGGCGGAAGGCGCTCAGATTATTGAGTTTAACCTCGAAACCGATGGTCTCCAGACTTGGGAAAATGCCGGCGGTTAGTTTGTGAAAACGGAAACTATCTTCAGTCCGTAATAACCCTCCAGATTTGGTTCCTGTGGAGTCCTAAATCATTCGTTCGCTTGCACTTGACACGCACCCCATCTGCATAGATTACCTTGTGTTAACAGCGCAATTTGTACCCAAAAGGTTCGTTGGAACTGAGGGGCAGCGGGAGACGGCCGTAGAGTGGCGGAAAAACCGAGTGCAGGACATAACATAGGCGAGTTGTTGTTGCGCGAAGGACTCATCACCGAAGCGCAGTTGGATTCGACACTTGCCCGGCGGCGGGAAACGGACTTGCCGCTGGTTCGCCTCCTTGTGGAAAATGGGTATCTTGAAGAGACCCGCCGCATGAACTTTTTTAAAAGGCACTTCGGCGTTCCCATTGTTTCCTTGGGCACCGCGAAGATTGATGCTCTCCTTTACAGCTATATTCCCGGCGTACTGGCCAAGAAGCATCGCTGCGTCCCGATCAAGCTCGATCGCGATGGATTGGTGGTGGCCATGGAAGACCCTTCGGACTTGGTTTTTCTCGACAACCTGAAGGAAATTGCAGGGGTGCGTGTGAAGCCGGTGGTGGCGTCGAGCGCCGAAATCCTGGAGGCTCTGGATGGATACCCGCAGCCCCAAGCCATAGAAGTTGCCAAGATTCTGCCGGACAAGTTTGATCCCGTAGCCCGATTCATGACCGTGGCCTTCTGGCCCCTAATGTCTTCGCTGGTTCTGGCAGGGATTGCAGCCCTTATTGTCTACAGCGAAGATACCCAGAAGTACGTTCAGAACCTGATGGGTGGCAACACCGCGGCGCGTAGCAGTCAGGTTTTTTCATTGTTTCTCTATTTCTTTTTGAGTTGGGGAATCTGGACCCTTATCATGTTTGAGGTTGGGGGGCTCGTATTTGACGACTTGAGCTGGCGCGAAGAGAAGGAAGTTGGTCCCGAGAAGGTGCGCGGAAAGGCCATCCTGCTTTCCATTTTGGGTGGTTGGCTTGGCTTGGACCGCCTGTATCTCGGTTACAAGCGGATGGGAATCCTCAAGTTGTGCACACTTGGTCTTCTTGGCATATGGTGGCTGGCTGACGCCTTCTTTCTGGTTACGGGTTCCGTCCCGGATGCGGCCGGAAGGCGCCTTGTTGCGAAGGCCCCGCAATCCAATGGGGCATTTCATGATTGATTTTGTCAGTGGCGGTTGACGTTCTTGAGGACTGGAATCATAAAATGATGGGTGTGAGATCAAAAATGTCGCTTCGATTGGTAGTTCTGTCTTTTTTTTGGATCGCAAATGTAAGCGCTTCCATTGCGCAGTATGTGGAGGCAGATTTTCTTCACGGGGTTCACTTCCCCGCGGACCAGAATGCCAATGGCGGGGTGGCTGCGGCCCCTGTACGGACCGATGTGGAGGATCTGTTCGCTGATTCAGGAGTTTCGCCTGCCATTGCGGGCGACGGCAGCGGATGGATCCTGGATTTTACCGCCACTGATGTGGACGATGCCAACTCTCCATTTTACCAGTGGACGTGGCAGGGGGGTGTCTTTGGCGCCACAAACAAGACCGCCAATGGTTACATGGCCTATTCCTTCAGGAGGGCCACACAGGGGGGCAAGCGCCACAGCCCTATCGTGCGCGTGCAGCCTGCCTACGGCCGCAATGTCCCCTACAGCACTTCCTTCGGAGCCGGGGGAGTCAGCGACCCCTATACGACCGCAAATTATGCCTCCGATGTAGCCGCTGTTCACAATTTGATCAAAAATGACGCGAAATATTTTGTCATTGGCAATGAGGTCAACATTCGCCTGGGAATCGAGAATAACCGCGTCACTACGGTCAGTGCTCCCAACAGTTACCAGACCCAGTGGGACCCCACTCCTGAGCAATACGCGGATTGCTACATGGCCGTGCGCGACGCCCTTGCGGCCAATGCAACCGGAGCCGCCGGGACGCCAGTGGCCCTCATGCAGGCCCCGTCGCCGGGAATTGGCGACACGAATCTCGCAGCCGGCGCCGTCTCGTGGTACGATGGCGTCGAGTTCCTTTGGCGCCAGGCACTTCGGGTAAACAGCGTGGACCCCGCCAAGGTTGGCGGATTCGCACTTCACAGCTACGCTGAGCCCGGTGGGCCGGATTCCGGTAACGAAGGTTTCTTTGATGCCATACGGGAGCAGCTTTGCGTTACCGGGCAGCTTGGCCAGGGAGGCAAACCCGTTTTTGTCACCGAATTCAACAAGGACATGCCCGATGTGGCCAACCAGAACATTGGCGTGAGTTTCGTGAAGCGCGCCTACCAGACCATGAACGACTGGAATACGACCACGGCGGCGGGGATTTTCACCGGTCTTGGAAACCAAAAGATACGTGGGACTGCTTGGTTTCTTTACCCGGAGACGGGAAGCAGCAACGTTTTGGACGGGTTCAACAGGCAAAGCCTAGCCTACTGGAAAACTCGCACATCTCCGCCAGCCCCGGATGCCTCAAACAACATCTGGTACGCATTCAAGTCTGTCGCGGGGCTTCGCTACGCACGAGGTGCTTCCGGTGGCGGCGGGACATGGCCGGTTGCAGCGCTTTGGTGGGGGGACGATTTCAACGGGACCTCTCTTGATACTTCCCCGGCGCTGCCCGACTGGTACGCTGCATCAAGTAATGGCGGGGCAATTAGCCAGACTGGAGGCGCCCTCAGATTCACCGGCGGTGCAAGCAGCCAGTTTGGGGAAGGATCCGTGCGCACCAGGGGATATGTGTTCGGTGATTTCGCCCTCGACACGAAGTTCGTCATAACAGACGCCAATCGCACAACCGGGGCTGCCGCCGAGGCGAATTTTGATGTGCGTCTCAGGGAGGGAAGCCGTGGCTATTCCATAACGTTCTTCACCACTCCCTCCTCGGTGAATTCGGGCCGAATCATTCTTCGTCGCACGAACGTCTGGTCCCAGATTGGTTCCTACAATCAGGTTGTCTCCGGCGGAATTAATAGCGGCGACGTTTTCCAGATCAAAGCTGTCGCGGACGGTGCCAACCTCTCAATTTTGATTTACAAGAATGGCAGCGCCTCACCGGTTGTCAATTGGACTATCAATGATCCCCCGGCGTCCGGTCTAACTCCCAATGGTGGCCAATCCGTAGGGTGGGTGAGAATGGGCACCTACGGTCTGAAGCAGGTCGACGTGGATTACATTAACATGGGCGGAAAGCAGTGGAATTTCGTCACTACCGCCGGAATTGAACCGGAGATTTGGTCCCTCTACTGATTTCTGGTTTGCTGGTCCCAGCGATTATGCTTTGACCACGGAGTTCGGCGGGTGGCGTTGTTGGGACCAATGCGCCCGATTCTCTTTACGCTCTGGGGATTTCCTATTCCCAGTTATGGTGTCCTGACCGCCATCGGTATTCTGGCCGCAACCCTTATGGCAGCCTTGCTGGCACGTCGTGCCAGGGTGTCGCTGGATTTTGTCCCCGATTTTGTTTTCTGGGTTGTGCTCGCGGGATTCGTCGGTGCCCGATTAACGTACTTGCTACTGAACCCGCAGGAATTTCGAAGTGACCCAATCGGGAGTCTCTTTTCAGGCGGGGGCGGGGTCTTTTTGGGAGGGCTCGCAGGAGGCATCCTTGCAGGCTGGTGGATTAGCCGTCGGTGGAAAGTCAGCGTCTGGTTGGCAGCGGATCTCTTCGCTCCTGCCGTGGCCTTGGGTCATGCATTCGGGAGAATTGGTTGTTATCTCAGTGGGTGCTGCTACGGCTGTCTCGCGAAAGGGATACCCGCATTGGGTGTCCGCTACCCGCGGATCGATGGGGCCGACGGGAACCCCATCGGGGCTTGGGCCTATATGGACCATTTGAATAGGGGCCTAATGGATGCAACTTCGCACCACTCCATGCCAGTTTACCCCATCCAATTGATCGAAGCTTTCCTAAACGCTGGTCTCTGCGCGGCTTTGGTCATGTATTGGAAGAGGCGCCGCTTTGATGGACAGGTGGCTGCACTCTACCTTTCGGGATACGCCATACTGCGATTCTTGACAGAGTTGTTCCGGGGAGACGACGAGCGCGGAATCTTCGCAGGGCTTTCACTTTCCCAGTGGTTGAGTATTGCGGCCTTTGTTGCCGGGTTGGCGATTCTGAAACGCAAGTCGAAACAAAACCCATTATCAACCAGTTAGGTAGCAGGGTATGGTGCTACTTGGGAAGTTTCTCCGAGATTTCGCGCCTTAAATCCGGCCCCTCAATGCGGCCGATATGTTTGTAAATGACCTTACCGTCAGCTCCCACGAGGAGCAACGCTGGGACATTTGGAATTTGCGCAGATAGCTGTCCTTCCACAAGGGACTGCTCAATGGCCACGAGCGTTACCTGAAGGGACGACAGGTTCGAGTTGGGAAGCTGCTTAAGAATAAGGTGGGCGCACTCCTCGCAAAGCGGGTCAAAGGCGAGCAGTAGGACCGGTGGTTTCTGTTTGATGGCATAAATGGCCGCATCATGGCTGCCAGCTATGCGCCAACCATGGCTGCGCAGTACTTTTGTTTCGTCCGTGTCGAGCGAGGATTCTGCAAAATCCTTAAGGTCGGCGGTTCCTGCTTCAGCAGTGGGCTCGGGAGTCTTTGTGGCTTTGGCGTCAGGTTTGATTGGGGCTGGTAACGTCGTGACATCGGTTGCGGATGCCTTTGGGGGCGCTGTTGGCTTTGGTGTTTCCTCGGGCTTCATGTCTTCCACTGGTTTATCGCCCGAGAAGGATGCGGGCGTGGAAATGGTGGAGGCAATGCCCAAAGCTGCCTGAGCGCTGCCGAATGCGTAGGCAACCACGGATCCCGCCAGGATAAACAGCACAAAGGTCGACAGCACGCTTATGATGATACCCAATGTTTTCATTTTGGGAAGTGGTGGAACCGACAGGGGGTACATGACCACGGCCTGAACGAGGACCATGAAGGCGACGCCGTAGCACCACGGGCAAATCTTATGAAGATAGACAAGTTCCAGTGCGCGCAGATACGCAATAAAGGCGAGGCCGCTGATGACGCCAGCCATCTTCAACAATCGTACAATATCGCCCTTTAGCGTCAGGAGTCCGGTTAGGGCAAGGTGGCCGACAAAGTAAAGCAACCCGAGGGCCGAAATTGGAAACGGGCCAATATGAGAGAACCTGCCCCGCACAATGTCGTTGCAGGCAAACAGCCCGCTTCGTGGACATGGCACATTCTCGGGAAAAAGGATTCGTGCCGAAATAAGGAAGAGATAAAAGGCGAGAGAGAATCCTACAAACTCAATGAACACGAGACAGGTCTGGCCCCAGCGGGCCTGTTTTTGATTCATATCATCCCAGATTGGTGGTGGTGTGGCACTGCGTTAAACTCATTACAGGATGCACCGGCAGGGATTCCGCAGGCCACGTCAATATCCGTCATCGCCGCGCTTGATTTGGGCGCCAAGGGTCACTGTCGTTCGCCCAGCCTCGGCGGTGGTCCGTGGGGAGTAAATATGGAGCCACTCGTCTGATGAGGGGGCAAACACCGAGAAAATCTCCCGTGCCTTCTCCGGGGCCGGTGGCAAAAGTATGCTTTCGTCTGTTTGCGGATTGAACCAGATGGAGGTGTACCATGGTTTCATGGGGGAGCGGGGCGGAAAGAGAACCCCCTTGGTATCAGGTGGAATGAAGGCCGCGATGGTGTCACCGGGTTCGCCGAAAGCACCAAAGGCACCAGGGCCGGCCACTTCGGGCAACAGTTGGGTGACCCCGTCCTTGAACCGGAAACGGATGGACGCAAAGGAACGCATCTCGCGCCAGGGGCGCGTCGTGTCTTCAGACCCGGTGGCGGGCATCTTGTCGAAGTAGAAACCGGCTGCTCCGGTGGAATACCAGAAACAGAGTTGATGAAAATCGGGGCGGTGGACATGAAACAGCACAGGCTTGGCGCCAATGCGGGAACGAAAGAAGGACACTGCCGCCTGGTCCCTGTAAGGCGGGGGAGCGGTTTCGGGGTCAACAATGGCATAATCCCATCCCGCAGTCCCAAGAGGGGTTGCTGGGGCGGTGGCCATTGTGCAGCCAATCATGGCCCGGGGCAATCCCCTCCTGAGCTTGTCCCTGAGCATGACCTGCTGGTCTGCAAACTTGTGCATATCAAACGTATAAATGGGAGATGGAGCGTGGGGAGTCATGCGTACAAGTCGCTCCATATAGCGCTCTGCGCCTTGGACTCCCGCAGCATCCATTTCGTGCGCAAAATCATCGGTAAAACGAAGCTCATGCATATTTCCCGTGCGTGCAGTGGTGGCCAGTTGCGCCTGCAGGGCGGCCCAGTATCCCATGGGTGACTGGGACTCCGCATCAGGGCTGGTCGCGCGAAGCTTGTGGGTTGGTCCCGACACTGGCAGTGTCAGCCCGTCGAATAGTAGTGTGGCGTCTTGCCGCTGCTCCAGTGTCGGCGTGGTGCCAGTTCGCTCAAATAGCCTTGCCCCGAACTCCGGTGGACCAAAGCAGGGAATTTGGGGTGCCCGCCCGAAGTCGAACAAAGTTGGATTCTCAGTCCAGCGGGTGACTTCCTGAATGGCAGTGGCAGGTTGGCAGATGCTGATGAGCGGGAGTGCCAGGATGATTGCCGATACCGAGTGGCGGAGGGACATGGGCTGTTTCACGGCCTCAGATATCGCGGAATCCGAAGGCTTCAATCAATGAAAGAGTCTCGTGGAGGGACTTTAATCCGCCAGTCGTCGTTGGGTCGTTGAGGCTTTGAGCCGCATTCGCCACTGCAATCAACAGAGACTTTTCCGCAGACCAGCTTTCATGGATTCCATACAGTATGCCAGCGCAAAAGGCATCGCCTGCCCCTGCGGTGCCTTGTATGAAATCTGCGGGGACCTGCAGAGACGGTTGCAGGTGTGCCTCACCATTGCGACTCTTCCAGAACCCGCATTCCGGCGCATGGATCACAACGCTATTCCGGACTCCAAGGGCGAGGATGGCGTCCGCGATGACCTCCAGTTGGAGTGGCTGAATTTGCCCTGCGTCGTTACGCGCTGAAATTCCGGCGACACAGCCAGTCTCCAGTTCATTGGCGATGAAGTAGTCTGTTTCTGGGAGTGTTGCCCTGAGGATCTCCGTCAGCCGCGGACTCAAGTCGGTGACGACATCAAGCGATGTAGTTATTCCTGCTGCGCGCGCCGTTGCGAAGACCTTTGCCGCATAGGTCATTGCGGGCTCCCCAGGGGGCATCGCGTCCAGATTGGGAAGCAGCGTGAGGTACCCGAGATGGAGAATCGCCGATGGGATCGCTTCCAGTCGGAAATCATCGGGCGAAAGTTCCGCATTGGCTCCCAAGTGGTGAAAGAACGTTCGGCGGCCCGTGACCGCAACGGTCATGACGTCAGTGTAGGACGTCGGAGAGTCCTCGGAGAGGCGCATCAGGGTTGTATCAATGTTGAGGCGATGAAGGTGATCCATGATGGAATCCCCATCCCTGTCCCGCCCCACAACACCAATGGCTGAGAGCGGGATGTCGGGTGAGAGGGAGCGAAGCCCCACAAGAACATTGTAAGGTGCGCCACCCGTGCCGTCCGTCTGAGCGGATATGGTTGCCAAGTGTTCTTCTGCGGGGAGCTTGTCCACGATTTTGACGTGGTCAATGATCCAGTTTCCCGCGGCGGCGATTCCCCGACGCATGGTCATTCCAGGGCCCAATTCAAGGCATTGGTCCACAGCGTTTTCATGGCCGGGCACTTGAAGGCCTCCATGTCGTGACCGTTTGCCAGGTATACGGTTCGCCCCGCCCCCGAAACTCGCCCGCCTTCGGCAGTCATGATCATGGGCAGGGCCTTACCATTGTAATCCGCTTCCGCATGAACCTTTGGATTAAGGCTCGGGGTGATGTGAATGTCATAGTACAGTTCGTCATGAATCTGGAAATCAGTGATTCCGGCAACCAATGCAGAACCGGTCTCCAGCACCCGAACGCTGTAATTCCCAATCGGAGAATGGGATGTCTTATCCCAAATCCATGTGAAACCCAGTAGTTCTCCGAAACGTGGCCAATCGTCGTAACTCCCGATTGCACCGTGATGGATTACAAGTGGACGCCCCGAGGCCACGTAACCTTCGAATGCTGACTTCTGGGACTCCGAAGGCGGATTGTACGTAAGGTTTCCGCACCAATCCGCCGTCATGCCGGACCAATGCAGCCCCATTAGGACGAAGCAATCTGTGGATGAAAGGACATCAAAAGCCATGGCCCCATCCAGCACGCTACAATCGTAAGCGCTTCCAAGCCAGGCGCTAATAGCAGCGGCTTGCTGATCTACCGGATGGAAGGCTGGGCCACCTCCGAGAAACGTGATTTTGGATTTTGATGACATTGTGGGCCTACCAGCCTCTTCAAAGGGAATGACTGTCCCACAGGTGAAATGCAGAGAATCTTGGATTCAAGCCGGAAAGCACCATCAACTAAAGAGGCACCGAAGGTTATCCATAGAGGGTTTCTGCATTGCGAGGTCTGATTTCCCCCTGGCCATTGCCGGATGGGTGGCTGAGTTCCACAAGTTGCCCGCTTTCCGGCACCGCGGGGAAGAAAATCCGCACAGTACACCCAAGGTCCCTTTCAGAATCAATGTGGATGGCACCGCCGTGAGATTCGACAATCTGGGATATAATCGCCATCCCCAACCCCCGATCCATTGCCTTGGTGGAATAAAAAGGCTGAAAGACGCGAGCTTTCGTTTCGGCGTCCATGCCGCACCCCGTGTCAGCCACCTCAATTACAACGCCGTTTTCAATCCCCTCTGGCAGCGTAATCTCCTCGCTAGTTAGCGAATGGAACTCTTCCCGGGTTGCGTGCTTCGTGCGCACGAAGATGGTGCCATTTTGCATCCCGATGGACTCGACGGAATTTGTCACAAGATTGAGTATGATTTGCTGGATTTGGACAGGGACAAGATTTGCCGGGGGAAGGCCATCATCGAACTGCAACCGAAGAATCATTCTCGGTGGCACAGCCATCCGGATCAGCGATGTGCAATCGCGAAGGCACTCCGAAAGATCCAGGGGCGTCGGTTTCAATTGCGTCGTGCCCGAGTAAACAAGGGCTTGATGCGCAAGTTCACCCCCGCGAACGGCGGCATCGATAATGGTTCGAACCTGTTTGGCTGATTCAGACCCAACTGGCAGGTTCTCAAGCAGAGCCTCGGAATTTCCGATTACGGCCGTCAGGACGTTGTTGAAATCATGCACAACCCCCATCACATTCACTGCCACTGTGGCAAGCCGCTGGCAACGCAGCATGTCCCCGCGGGCCGCATGGAATTGCTCCTGAAGTTTCCATGTGGCGCGCGCCTTGTTTACGACCGCGACAAACAAGTCAGGGGAAAGAGTCTCCGAGTTCAGACACGCGATGGCCCCCGCCTCAAGAACTTGGGCTGCAAAGTCGGGATTCCACTGGTCGTTCAGTACAATCCAGGGAATCCCGGGCTGCGCCCTTCGGAGCGTGTGAAACACACTGGCACCGTAGTCAGTTGCCGCGATATCGGTGACAATGACTGCTCCTTCCGACGACGACAGCGCCAGGCTGATCGCATTCCTTGGGTCCGTTGCGTAGTGTACCGACAAGTGGAAGCAACTGGGACTGCCAAGTATGCGCTCCAAGCTCGGCCATAGCATGCCGCTGCGAGACAATGCTATAACCGGAGCATTTCGATTCTCAGGATTCGGATTCATGGTACCCGCGATCCCCAATTGCGACATCACTGCGGACAGCCCCCTGTCCGGTCGGGAGACTCGCTGCGGTTTGGACGATTGCTTTGGGGTTCATGTCATTTTTCCTTTCTTGGTCCCAAAAAGTCCAGAAACCGGCCACTCCAGTCGATAAGCCCCTTTCGGGGCAATTTCGGCCTTCGTGAGGTCCCTTCATATCATACGGACCGCTGAAACGCGTTTGGTGACAAAAAAAGTGAGCAGAGTGCATTTTTTTTTTAGGCGGGCATGGGAAAACTGTTGCGAACACGGACAAAACATAGCCTATTAATTGAACAAAGTCGTCCCTGCGAGGCTTGGCAGGGCATCTAAGGTCTGCTGCGCAAAACATTGTCGATATAGGTTTTGCACCACGGAATCAATCTGTATGGCCAACGCCGTCGCCATAGGTCCCGTTTCCGGGGCCCCTAAATTCTCAGATCCGCTGGCTGCGGATCTGCAGAATCGGCTGCGAGCGGCATGGAACAGTTTCTCGGAGTCCCCCGGGGAACTAACCTTTGCTCCGCTGTACGAGGCCTCCCTGCCACTTGTCCACACCATCTGCCTTAGAGTCTTGGGGAACGATGACGATACCCACGATGCCACCCAGATGGTCTATTGCCACCTGCTGAAGATGGCGTACGGTGACCCCACCTATCCGAAAGTTGACGATATTTGCCAGACCGTGCAGCGTTTGGCATTGCGGGAGGCTGATACCCGCTGCAAGCACAACTGGCGCCACGACAGACGCCACGTGGCCATGGAGACGGTCGATCAGGCAGATCCTCGACTGGTGAATGCTACAGACATGGCCTCCATCAGGGAAATGAAAGAGCAGGTGGGGTCCGTGCTGTCCCAACTCCCGGAGAAGTTCCGACTTCCCGTCATCCTGTTCTATTTTCAGGAAATGACCCATGAGGAAATTGCCAGTGCCCTTGGCCTTTCCCGTTCGGGGGTCTCCCGACGCATTGAAAAGGGCGAGAGGATGCTCCGCGTATTGCTGCACAAGGCTGGGATCCAGGAAGCCGTCAGCAGCGTGTTGCTGGTTATTGGAACTGGTCTGCTGATGACCCCGACCCGAAAGCTGGCAGCGGAACAGATGTTTGCCGCGGCGAAAATCGCTTCAGCTCAGGCCGCCTCAGGAATCGCTGCCGGTACGGCTACCGCCGGAAAACTGGCCGCCGGAGCAGCCAAGGCGAAGATTGCCACCTATGTGGGAGCTGTTGCTGTCCTTGTCACCGTCGCGCTTGTCTCCAGAAATTCAAAGCCGCTGCCACCCGCAGGTGTGGCAGCGCCCGCCGTGGTGGTTTCAGGACCCTCAGTTGGCAGTTCGGGCCGAAGTGCCGCACCCTCATCTGGGGCCGAAACTGGATCACCGCAGATTTCAAAGGCAGGTCAGCCCAAGGTTCTGCCTCCTGGGGCAACCATCGAGGTCACCGGCCGGGCCATTTCCCGCTACGATGGCCAGCCGTTGGCCAATGTCCTTGTATCCGACGAATCTGGTCACGGCATGACTACGGACGCTTCCGGGAAATTTGTCCTTGCTGCGTCGTTGGGAACGGGAGCTTCCAGCCTTGTCCTTAAACCCGAATGGCCATGGCTCGGGAAAAATATCAAACTTCCGGACGGAAAAGCCGACGGTCGGTTTGACACAGGCGATGTTGAATTGGAGCAACAAGGGACGATCTCAGGCCGTGTGGTTAAAGACCCAGCCAAAACGGGCGTGCCTGGACTGAACATCGAATTGGTATCCAATATGACTTCGGAAACCCGAAAGGCAATAACCGACTCAGATGGACGATTCTTGTATTCCGGTCTTCCCGCAGCCCGTTATGCCGTAACAATTCCCGACCACGATTTCCTTTACCAGACTGTCGAACTGGAGAACCAGCCCACAGCTGATACTGTGGTGACACTCGGAACCCGTCGGATCGTAGGGCGTGTATTCCGTGACGGAAAACCATTTCCCGAAGCCAGTGTTCGTGCAACTCAGGGAGATCCGGACAACCGTATGATAACCCAGATGGTGACCACGGGACCAAATGGCGATTTCGAGATTAAGGATTTGTTGCCGGGTGTTTGGAAGATTGAAGTGGCACCGTCCTATGAAAACCTTCTGAAGCAGAAAATTACTGAACAGGTCGAAGTCACTGCGGATAAGGATGGGGTTAAGAATATTTATCTGCCCTCGGGACGATTAGTTGGACGCATCGAAGGACTGGACTTGAGCCCGGGCGGAGAAATCGTCGTTTGTGCTGAGGATGTGTCGGATACAAGGCCACTTGCCAGGCGGGTTGGTCCATATTCTCGGAAGGTAGTCGCATCAGCCGATGGTGCGTTTAGGTTTGTGGACTTGCTACCAGGCCGGTATTCTGTGGCTGCCACAGCGGGAAACGGAACGGTATTGGGACCGGTGACAGTTCATGTTCCTGAGGCCGGGGACTCTACTTTGGCCGTGCTTTCCCCCGCCTCCCGTGCCGGATCGGCCACGCTGATTTCCATGGCGGTTGACTACGATAACGGAAATGGCATCGCGGAAGCTTGGTTAAAGCTGCAGGGACCACAAGGGATTATCCCTTTGGAAGTCAAACGTGACAAGTTTGGAATCGCTAAGGTCGCCGGACTGGTCCCAGGGAAATACGAGGTGGAAGTAAGTGCCTACGGAAAGTCCGTTTTTTCAACGAGCATATCCCTCGTCGACAACGCTGAGGAGCGAGTCAACGCAGTTCTCTACCCCACAGGCGCAGTTCGTTGGACTTTGCGGGATTACACCGGCAAGATTATTCCGGGTATTGCCTGTAGATTGACGCCGGACGATTCCCAGTCCATACAGGACGAGGTCCTTGCCACAACTGATGACAAAGGAGTTCTCACAGTTCGTGGACTGCTTCCTGGAAGTTACACCATTTCCGGAAACCTGGCTGGTTCACAGTTTGTGGATACTCTCAGGATTTTTGCCAACAATTTATCAGAGAGAGGATATAGCATTCCAAAGCGCCAATGAGCTTTGCGAGTTTCGGCGTGTCCCCCTTGATCGCTTCCCTCCCACCATCCGGCCAAAAGCCATGTTAACATCAGTCATTTCAATAGCTCAGCCGGTTTAAGAGCCCCGCCCTTCCCCCCACCCCCTCAAATAGTTCAAAAAAAAACGTCACCATTTCGCTTTCAGCGGTCCGTATAGATTAGAGGATTAAACCTCAGGTGCGTAATTGCCTGCGACCAGAACAGGGCCGCGCGATACCCGTGCCTGGGGGCCAATGTTGATATTAAATCACTTAGAGGAGGTTTTATCGATATGATTAGAAAAATCCACAGGAGCGGGGTACTCCTTGTGGTGCTGTTCATCACAGGGACTGGCAGCCTTTGCGCCGGTCAGGCTGACCCCGCCATGGTCTATTCTATACAATTGGGGGCGTTTGATACGGCACGGGAGGCAAGCGCGTTAGTCGATTCCCTGCAATCCGCCAGCATTAAGGCGGAGGTTCGTACCGGCGGCGAGAGCTCGCCGCTCAAGCCTTACAAAGTGGTAACCGGCCAGTACGAGACGTATGCTGCGGCGTGGACCGCCAAAGGCTCCATGCCGCCAGCAGCGCCGTCGGATAGGTTCATTACAAAGTGGCCATCCAATTCCAGCATTGCGGAATCTGTTCCCCCGCCATCTGCAGAAGTCTACTCTACGGCTGGTTTGGGAAAAGCGACTACATTGAGTGCGGAGGATGTTTGGGCTGCGGGTGGATTCGACGCAGCCCCGGAGGGCGTGGACACCACAATCAATGTGGATACGTCCGCCGATTCTCAGACGGCAAGAAAGGCTGCCATAAAAAGTTCGGGAAAGGATCAAACTGCCAATGATGCGTTAGAGGCAGCCTTGGCCTTGCGACCCGGCGCCAGCGATGCCAACCGCAATCGGCTCGCACTGGCAAGAGCCTATGGGCGCGGAAGAAACCCTTCGAGGGCAGAAGCACTTCTTGGAGTTGTGGCGTCCAACGGGACTTCGGCGGAGAAAGCGGCTGCGAGTTTCATCAGGGCTCATGTTCTCCTCAATAAGAAGGATCTTGAGGGGGCTTTTGCGGCTTTCCAGGCGATTGCAGGCAACCAGACTTACCCGGAGGCGTTGAGGCGCCAATCCATGCGTCGCGCAGCCGGAGTGGCCCACTCCTCCAGGGACTATCGTAGGGCATGGACGGCTTTCAGCCAGATTGAGTCAAATGCAGCCACAGCGGAGGAGAAAGCAGAGGCGCGAGTTCAGAAAGCCGGTCTCGCCTTCGAGTTGGTTTGCAACGGCAAGGGAACCTGGAATGAAGTTAGAATGCTGTGCCAGCGAGTCGCCGAGGATGAATCTGCGCCGCGTACGCAGCGAGCAACAGCGGAACTGATGTTTCTGGAAACCTTCTATTATGAAGGCAACTATCAGGAGACGCTTTCAAAATCCCGCGAATTCATGGCCAGGTATCCGGACATTAAACGCGAGTACTATACGGCTGCCGTATGGCAGGGGATCATGTTGCTCCAGCTCAGGCAGTTGCCGGAAGCCAAAATGGTGTTCGAGAATATTCTGGCTGCACGTATCGCCCGCGATGAAATGTTCGGTCAATTGGAACCGCGGGCCCGCGCGGCCGCATGGCTGGCCTACCTTGCAAACGATATGAATGACCAGGCCACTAAGCTCCGTGCGTTGGGGATTCTTAGGAGCGAGTTCCCCAATTCAGAAGAGACTAAATATGCAAAAAATCTATTCCCCGGTTTTCCGTGGAATTAGGAAAGGAGACAAAACATGAGAAAAAGCATGATTCTTCCGCTCGTCCTGCTCGCAGTTATGGTGTCACCCGGCCTTCCGGCTGGCCAGCAGGAACTACCAGCGGCTGGGGAGTGGCCCGTCGGGGCTCCGCCCACCCCGGGAAAACCTCCACAGCCTCCAACTACCAGCACGCTGGTACTGGGACGTTTCTCGGAAATTGAATTTAACAATTTGTTAAGTCAACGAATTAACAAAATATCATGCAGGAATTTCGTATCCAGGGAGTCAATAAGCCGAAGGGAACCAAGCGTATGAGCCAGTATCGCGATACACCGCAGCCAATCACCTTTGTTGATGTTGCCTGGAGGGCCATGCACACAAGTGGGTGGAACCTGAAACACTATGCGTACACGGAATCCGGGAGCGGGGGAGTGCGGCATCTGGTTCATGCCTCAAAATCCAGCTCCGATCTTGTCGCAACAGCGCCAACCCTTGGCGAGGCCGTCAAGATTCTCTGTGAAAAGGCATTCGAGGCCGCTTAGCGGGGAATCTGTGGCCACGAAAAAGGGGGATTCGGTCCGCTGTGCGGGCCGAATCCCCCGTAGATTTCAATCCGTCTGTGGTGGCGGCTAAAACAGATCCGGGATCTTTGTCATGTCGATTTCCTCGGCGGCTTTTGGAAGAGCGGGGGTTTCACGCTTGTTGATCCAGTCTCCCGTGACCATTTCCTTGTAGCCCATCCCCGGCCCGACCATCGGGTAAACCCCGGCATCCTGGTCAATCATGACCTCAAGGAACGCCGGTCCCTTATAGTCCACGAACTCCTTCAGTACCTTCTTGACGTCCGCCTTGTCCGTCAGCCGACGGGCAAAGCCAAAACCGTCCGCCTCGGCCGCCTTGACGAAGTCCTTCTTATGCAGCGACTTGTCGCTGCCAGAGAACCGATGGCTGAAGTAAAGCTTCTGCCACTGGCGGACCATTCCATCGCCCAGATTGTTCAGCAGGAGCACCTTGACCGGGATATCATAGGTGGTCAGCGTTTCAAGTTCGCCAAGATTCATGCGAATGCTTCCGTCGCCATCAACGTCGATGACCGTTTTACCGGGACATGCAAGTTGGGCGCCGATTGCGGCCGGCAACCCGAAACCCATGGTTCCCATGCTTCCCGAGGTGATCCAGGTGCGGGCGCCTTTGTAATCAAAGTATTGCGCGGCCCACATCTGATGCTGGCCTACGCCCGTTGCCACGATCCCTTCCCCCTTGAGAATCTCGTTGAGTGTCTCCAGCACGTAATAGGGCTGGATAAGCTTGCTTTCCCGATCGTAATTCATCGGGTAGTTCTTTTTCAATTCCTGGACGTGGCTGATCCACTTGGAATAGTCTTTCTTGAAGTTGCGGCCATACTCCGTGAGGTCGGCCAACCCGCTCCGGGCCTCGCCGACATGGGACCAATTGACCTGCTTCACCTTCCCGATTTCGGCCGCGTCAATGTCGAGATGCGCAATGAAGCGCGCGTTGGGGGCGAACTCGTGAACCTTGCCGGCAACGCGGTCGTCAAATCGTGAGGCCACGGCAAAAAGGAAGTCGCAGTCTTCCACGGTGTAGTTTGCATATGCCGTACCGTGCATTCCCAGCATGTGCATGGAAAGTTCGTCGGTGGTGTCCATGCCACCGATTCCCATCAGGGTGGTCACAACGGGAATCTGGAATCGCTGTGCAAAGGCGCGGAGTTGATCCGCTGCGTTGCTATTGATGACGCCGCCCCCTGCGTAGATCAGTGGGCGCTCGGCTTTGGCGAGGTTCTTGAAGAAAGCCTCTGCCTTCTCCTTGGAAACTCGCGATGCAGCTACCGTCTCCACCCGCTGTTGGTACCCGCGCAGGTTGAGCATTCCCGCCCCCTTGAAGACACCGGTCCAGTTTTGCACGTCCTTTGGCACGTCCAGCACCACTGGCCCCGGCCGGCCTGAGCGGGCGATATAAAATGCGGTGCGAACCGTCGCCTCCAACTCATCCGGATTCTTGATCAGAAAGACATGCTTCGCGCACGCGCTCATGATTCCGAAGACCGGTGCTTCTTGGAACGCGTCCGTACCAATGGCAGCCCGGGGAACCTGGCCGCAGATCAGGACAACCGGAACCGAGTCTGCCATACAATCGCGAATCGGCGTTACTGTGTTGGTGGCACCAGGACCGGATGTAACCAGCCCGACACCCACCCTCCCGCTCGCACGGGCATAACCAGCCGCCATGAACCCTGCCCCCTGCTCGTTGGCGGGGACTATAAGCCGAATGTTTGGTCCCTTATGGGCGTTCTGGGCCTCATTGTACCGAAAGATGGCATCGTAAGTCGGCAGAATGGCTCCGCCGCTATATCCAAATATCGCATCCACACCTTCGTCCGCCAGCACCTGGATGATCATTTCTGCCCCGCTCATCTGCTTCCCGGCAAGGGGGTGCTTAACTGCCTGTTCCTGATTCACGCTCATGATTTCTCCCGAGGCCGCCCTTCAGGGCTGGCTTTTCTGTCAAAACGAGTAAATTACGGGTACGTGGGAATTCAATTCTGTTTCAGGCAATGTTCCCTGGTCTATTGAGAAACACAGCCTTAAAAAAGAAAAGCCGGGCGGATCACTCCGCCCGGCGTAACGGCAATTCTTGTGGTCTATTTCAGGTGGCTGCCTAGTACAGGTGCCACTGATCAACGGAGGCCAACGGATTGGCGGTCAGGTAGGCCCGAACACCGGTCAATTAAAGCACTGCGTTATACTGAGAACCAAGGAAGCCGGTATTGGACTGACGATAGAAGTAATAGTCGTCGTCGGCTGCAAAGTCACCGCCCTGGGAATCCA
>JAIBAT010000019.1 GCA_019695055.1 Candidatus Sumerlaeaceae bacterium
TCAGGATTTCATGCGGGATCACGCCGCCGTCATAGCGTTGCGACAAAAAGGAGTAGAGCACCTCCTCGTCCGTCTGGTCGTGATTCTTGATCAGGAACTCGCGGCTGTGCAGCAGCAGCCCGCCGCGATACTCCTGGACGATCACCAGCGACTTCCCGGATTCCGACGCGATGGCGACGACGTCGCGGTCGATCCGTTCGTGTTTCACGGCCCGCTGCTTTTCCAGGGTTTCGTCCAGCGCGGCGATGCGGTCGCGCACCAGGGCCGCGCGCTCGAACTCCATGGTCTCGCTCAGCTCCGCCATGCGTTGCTCCAGCAGCGTGCGCACCTCGTCGTTCTTGCCGCGCAGGAACAGCGCCACGTTGTTCACCAGCGCCGCGTAGTCCGCCTTCGCCACCGGCAGCACGCACGGGCCGCAGCACTTGCCCACGTCGTAAAGGATGCAGGGCCGCGTGCGGTTCGCGAACACGCTGTCCTTGCACGTGCGCACCGGGAAGATCTTCAGCACGAACCGCAGGATCTGGCGCACCGACCACGGCGACGTGTACGGGCCGAAGTACAGGTCGCGGTCGCTGCGCGCGATGGGGCGGTCCGGCCGCACGCGCACCTGCTCCAGGCGCGGGTAGTCGTGGTTCATGCGGAACCGCATGGAGATGAACGTCTTGTCGTCGCGCAGCAGCACGTTATACTTCGGCCGGTGCTGCTTGATGAGGGTGTTTTCGAGGAGGAACGCCTCCTTCTCCGACGCCGTGACAATGGTTTCGATGTCGACCACATGGCGGCGCATGATGGGCACCTTGAACCGCCCGTCGCCCGCCGCGTTGAAGTAGCTGCGCACCCGCGACCGCAGGCTGAGCGCCTTGCCCACATAGATGATCTCGCCCGTGGCGTTCTTCATCAGGTAAACGCCCGGGCCCGTCGGCAGGTTCTCAAGCTGCTCGCTGTCAAAGGTGCGCACGGTCATGGGTTCAGGTTACAGCAGGGCAGGGGATATGACGCAGTGATGCAAGGAAAGGCAGTGAAAGGACAAGGGCCTTTCAGGAACTGCATTCCTTTAATCGAATACCGTTCATTTCCCCGCGGTCGTAGCTGCGGTGGCCGTCGGCTTGATACCAACGCTGTCCATGGCTTCGATGAAACGCTTCTGGAGGAACTTGTAGCCCTCCGCGTTCAGGTGGAGGCCATCCTTGGTGAGTTCGGGCTTCAGCAGGCCGTCGGGGCCGACGGTCTCGGTGTAGTAGTCCACGAAGTGGATCTTCTTGTCGCCCGCCTCGGCAAGCTTGCGATTCGCTTCGTTGAAAGGTTTGATGAAGGGCGCGATGTGGGCGGACTTGTCGCGGGTGGCGTGGTTGGAGACGATAAACACTTCCGCGTCGGGCACGCCCTTGCGGATCTTACCGATAAGTTCGGCGTAATCCGCTACAACCTCATCAAAGGTCGGTTTGCCGCTCTTGGAAACCGCGCCGAGGTCGTTGGTGCCGATCAGGACGAACACCGCGCGCGGATGGCAGTCGTACACGCTGTTCTGCATGCGGCCCAGCACGCCGCGGGTGCCGAAGCGGATGCGATCGGAGCTGATGCCGCGGTTGGCGATCTTGTAGCCGGGAAACATCTGGTCGGGTTTGATGATGTGCATGGAGCTGCTGCCCAGGAGCACGACGGGTCGGTCGGCGCCCGGTTGGTTCCAGATCTGGGCGTTCTCCTTTTCAAAGAGGGCGCAGCGGTCGGCGTAGAGTTTCTCATAATTGCTGCCGGTCGTGGTCTTGGTCGAGGAGGAAACCTCAGCGGCCACTTTCGTCGCGGTGGTTGCGTCCTGCCCATGCGCAATGGGCGCGAACGCAAGCAGGGCAAGGAGTGTGAGGCAGGATGCAGCAATTCGATGATAAGGACGATTCGTCATGGCTCTGATGTTGTTCTCCCTGGATTGGTGAAGCAAAAATCTTTTACTGCCGCGGTGGGCCGCCACCCTGGCCCCCCTGGCCACCACCACCGCGACCTTGTCCGCCTCCGCCGCGGCCTCCACCGCCACCCTGGCCAGCCGCAGGCGTGGAGCCCGGAGGTGGCGGCGGCTTCGCATCGCTCAGGATGTCGTTGCTGACAGGATCGTAAATGAAAGTGAGGCGCTTGTTAATGAGCTGGGACGTTTCGAACGGTTTCACAATGACCTGTCCGTCGGGCAGCGTGAAGCGCAGCTCGACCTTTTGGTTCTCGCCCAGCAGCAGGTTGAAGTTGCCGCCGAACCCGGTGACAAGGCTGTGGCCCGGCAGGCGCGGCGCATCACCACGGTTGCTGATGGGGTAGAGGGATTCCACCTTCACGCCAGACAGTTCGCTCTGGTCGGTGAGCACCAGCGAGCCGCGCAGGTACTGGCGCTTGAGCTCCATCTTGAGCGGGCGCCGCGTCGGCACGCTGGTACCAACGACGGCGATGCCGTTGCGGCTCAGGGCAAGGATTTTTCCATCGCCGCGCCCCTGGCCGGGCAGGTTGAAGAAGAAGTCGCCCTTGGTGTCGGTGAGGGTCTGGTCGCCAACGACCTCCTTGGTCTGCGTGTAGAGCGCCACCACGGTGACGTTGCGCTGGGGCGTGGCGCTTCGGCTGCGGCCCGCCACCGCCGTGATGTTGCCCTCGATGCAGGGCACGGGTTTTAGTTTCAGGATGAGCTCGTCCGCCGACGACTTCTCCTGCACCGGCTCGTCAATCTTCTTGATGACGCCCGTCGTGCGGCGGTCCTCCATCAGCGGGAGGAAGCGTTTTTCATTGACCCAAACGCGATAGGAATTGACGGCCATGGTTTCAAACCCGAACCGCCCGTTCTCATCGGCGAGGATGAAGTTCTTGCCCGAGACGGTTTCGTAGTCCACGCGCACGCCGGGCAGCGGCCGACCGTTGCCCGCATGGACGACGCGGCCGTCCACATAAACGTCCGATGGGACCACGAGTTTCACGTCCTCGCGCTTCTCATTATCCGCCAGGTTGAACTGCAACGGCTCGGATTTCATGCCGCGCATGGCCTGAAGTTCCATGCTGCCGCCAGGCAGTTCCTTCAGTGTGAACACGCCGTCGGCGCTGGTGACGGTACTGTCGTAAAAGTCGTAGGGCTCGGACTGTTTCACCGAAACCCGCGCGCCGCTGGCCGGTTCGCCGGTTCGCCGATCCACGACAATGCCGCTGATGCTGGCGCCGCCATTCATCATGGCGATATCGATGTTGTCATTGGGCGCGCGGGTGCGCGTGAAGGTCTTGCGATAGCCGGCCATCTCCGACAACAGCAGAATCGGCCCTTGCCGGATGTTGGCAAAGGTGAAGTCGCCCGTGGGGCTGCTGCGTGATGTGCCGAGCAGGCCCATGACTTCGTTGTCCTGGGACGGATAATAGATGGTCGCGCCGGGAATGGTGGCGGAGGATTTGGCGTCGCGGACGGTGCCCTTGATCGTGATGCCGCGCTCCAGCCAGATGTTGCGCTCCATCGGCATGTCCTCAAGGACCACGCGCTGGGCGCTGGGCGCAAACCCGTCGGCCCGCGCCACAAGGATCGCCGCCACGCCGGCATCCGTGAGCCGTTCGAGGGTGAAGGAGCCTTCGCTGTCCGCAACCACCTCGCGCAGCGGCGGGTTGCTGGTCATCGGGTCGTTCTCGAAGAGTTGCACGACGGCGCCGGGAATTCCCTGCGGCCCGCCGCGCCAACGGCCGTCGCCGCCATCAGGACCAGGCGGCGCGCCAGGTCCTCCGGGGCCGCCGCGACCTTGTCTCGGCCCGCGGTCGCCACCGCCTTGAGTCTGTGAAGTGTTTCCATCGCGCCCGCGGTTGCCGCGCCCGCCGCCATCGCCGCCAAAGGTGCGCTGGACGCCGTCACCGCCCGGGCCACCGGGGCCACCGGGGCCGCCAGGACCGCGCATCCGAAAGTTCGGCATGCCGCCACCATCGTTGGTGCCACCTGGCTCGTTGCGCATGCCAATGACACGGCCAGTAACCGAGTACTCGCCGGCGATGCGGAGTTTTTGGGCGTCGAGATCTTCCCGGCGTTCAACGGGAGCTGTCTTGTTTGCGACGCGGCGCTCCTGTTGTCGCGGAGCAGTGCCAACATCGGTGAATCGGGCAATGTGGGTCGCGCCGGGACGATTGCTGAATCCCGCGTCCTCATCGTCTGCTTCGGGGTTTGTGAGTTCGACATCGGCTGTCCTGGCCTTTTCGGCCTTGTGGCGCAAGCCTGCCACCGCCGTAACGACTGCGGCGAGGATACAGGCCATGACGATCAGTTGGGTGCGCTGGTTCACGATGCGGGTATTCGGTTAATTACTCGGCAATCGGGGAAAGGTTCGCAAAGGAAAAGCACGGGGCAGGTTATTTTGTTGTCCCGCGGAAACGCAGCCAGAGGAAAGCCGCCGCGGGCCAGGCCGCCAGCCAGGCCAAGGGCGCGAGCAGCACGCCAAAGGCGGGCAGGCGATCCTGAAGCCGGACGAGGAACTTGCCCCGCAACGTGGCGAGGTGCGCTCGGGTGGCTTCCAGTTCGGCACCAAGGGCATCAGCCTCGTGAAGTTGGGACTCCACTGCAAGCAAGGTGGCTGTCTTGGCTTCCCTCATTCGGGGTTCGGCACAGAATGAGGCAAGAGGTTCAATGGTCTTGTGCCAGGAATGCTCGTCGGCTACGGCAAGGGCGGCGGTTCGCATGGCAGAAAGGGGAGCCCTTCCGGTGAGAATGTCGCGCACCGCCGCACGGAAACCCTGCTCGTCATCCGGCGAAAGGGCCCAACCGCATTTGCGGTTGGAGACAATCGCGGAGATTTCGGAGTAATCATTGTAGATCACCGGCAATCCGCACCGCAGGTAAATCATCGTGCGGGTGGTGTAGGCCAGTTCCCGCTCGGGATTACGCTCCATCAGGTCGAGGGCCACCTCGTAGTTTTGGTACTCCGATAGAAGCTGGTCAAATCCCACGAATCCCTTCATCTCGACCCGAGGATGGGAGCGAAGTTTCTCGGCGAGGGCGGAGAACTTTCCGCCCGAGGCGTCGGCCACGGGATGCGAGCCGCCGTAGAAGTAGAGTTTTCCACTCTGGGCAAGGTCCATTTCGTCCAGCAGCCAACCAATGGGTTTTGCCGGATCCTGCCAGGCGAGGAAGGTGCCGCCAAAGACAAACGAGCCCGGTTCGCGGGGTGAGGCATTTGCGGGTATTACAGATGCCGTGGGCACGGAAAAAGGAATGACGGGGAAATCGAAAGTTCTGAGGTCGTAGCCCGCCATCGCAAGGAACGGGTAGAAGTAATGGCGTTGGAATTCGCCGGAGCAGACAAGAAAATCCGCCCGGCGCAGTGCTGCGAGCTTCTCCGAGACGTCGCGTCGCGTGTCCGCGCTGCCCCAATAGAGTCGTTCGAGGAGATGTGGGCCGGCGAGATCGATGGCAAGCGGCACGGTGAGTTCCGGCAATTCGCGGGCAAGTCCCCAGTGTTGGAGCACCACCGAGGACGGCTGGATTTCGTTCAGCGCCTGTGCCAGTTCGCCACGACGAACAATCCGAACGTGGGGAGGGATTGTGGTTGGTGGGTGGTCCCCGATAGGGGCAACGGTGGCAAGGACTACATCGAGCCCCCGTGCCCGGAGTCCCTCGGCGAGCCCGTAGGCGCGCAGTCCCGCACCGGTGGTTGGCTGCCCGGCGATTGGCAGCGGCTCGGTGGTCACGACCAGGATTCTGGTCAAGTCCGGTACGACCCGTTAATCTCGATATACTTGTCGGTGAGGTCGCAGGTCCAGACCGTGGCGCTGCCCGGCCCGCTTCCGACTCTGGCTTCGATGGGAATGAATTCCTCGGATAGGACCTTGAGCGCGGCTTCTTCATCCAATGGAAGGGGCGCGTTCTCTTTAAAGAGGACAATGTCACCGAGTTTGATTTGCACCTTCGCCGTGTCCACACCCGCGCCGGCGTTGCCTATGGCGCAGCAGATGCGGCCCCAATTGGCGTCGCGGCCGTAAATGGCAGTCTTGACCAGATTGGAATTGGCGATTTCGCGTCCGATGTGGCGGGCGGCCGTGAAATCGGCGGCGCCTTGCACGTTGATTTCGATGAGTTTCGTGGCACCTTCTCCGTCGCGGGCCAACTGGCGGGCCAGGGACTGCATGACTTCGAGAAGTTTCTGGTCGAAAAGACGGAGCGTGTCGGAGCCGGCGGTTACATTTGCCCCAGACTTGCCGCTGGCGAGGATGATGGCTGTGTCGTTCGTGCTCGTGTCGCCGTCGATGGTCATGCAGTTGAGGCTGAGTTCCACGGCGTTTGAGAAGCTCTTCCTTAGCAAGTCAGGGGCGATATCGGCATCGGTGGCCACAAAGGCGAGCAGTGTGGCCATCCGGGGGTACATCATGCCCGATCCCTTGGCGCACCCGAGAATGCGGACTGTCTTGCCATCGGCGACAAAGCTGGCCCACGCGATCTTTTCGCAGGTGTCGGTGGTGAGGATGGACTGGGCAAACTCGTTGAAGGCTTCCCTTGAACCGGACAGTTTTGCGGCTGCATCGGCGATGGCCGGGGTGACGCGATCCATGGGGAGTTGAACGCCGATGGTTCCCGTGGAGCAGACAAGAAGGGGGGCTTCCCGGCCCGAGGCGTTTTGCGCTGTGGCGGCCATGGAGGAGGCGTTAGCGGAGCCTTCAGCGCCTGTGGCGGCGTTGGCACAACCTGAATTAACGACGACTCCGGAAATCCGGGAGCCTGTTTCTTGCAGGGTTTGCTGGGATACGAGCACCGGGGCGGCGCGGAAATCGTTTTGGGTAAAGGTGGCAGCAGCGGTGGCCGTGGTGTCGGCGGTAAAAAGGCCCACGTCGAGGCGTCCGGGTTTCTTGATGGACCCGCTGGCTGCGGCCCACCTGAAACCTGCGGGAACTTCAAAATCCAAGTCTGCTTTCCAGTTTTTCATGGAGGCATTCTACAGTCGCATCGGACGGGCCCTTCAAGGGGTGTTTTGGAGCGGCTGGGCGGTGGGCAAAAAGTACCTTAAATCAAAAAGTCTCAGAAAACCGCAACCCAAGTGCATTTTCACTTGAAAAACGGCCGAAAGAACCGCCAAGTTCATGCACAGATTTTGTGATTTCAACGCCGATGGCAGGATTTCTCGTTCTCTATCGCTCTTTAACTTGGTGATCGGCGCAGCCAGGCAGCAGCTTTGCCATGTTAGTCCGAGAAAGGAGAAGCCTTGGCTCTGAACCCAAAGAAGGTTGTCGGTTTGGATATTGGATCGAGCGTAGTTAAGGCCGTCCAACTTCGAAAATCGGCCCGAAATGTTGAGCTTGAGAAATTTGGCATTGCCGAAATTTATCCGGGAGTGGACAAAAAGTCCGCCGGGGGCAATCGCCGTGATGCAAAGATTGAGGCCATCCGCCAAGCTCTGACGAACGCCGGTATCAATGCAAAATTCTCCATTTCCGCTGTTAGCGGCGAATCGATAATTGTCCGCTATATCCAGTTGCCGGAAATGCCGGAAAACGAACTGAAGGGCGCGATTCGCTGGGAGGCCGAGGATTACATTCCCTTCCCACTGGACGAAGTGAACCTTGATCACATGATTTTGGGACGGTCCGACTCCAGCGGCGGTGGAAAGATTGACGTCTTGCTGGTTGCGGCCAAGAAGGACCTCGTGGCAGATCACATGTCCCTCCTCAAGGGGGCCGATCTGACGCCAGCGGTGGTGGACGTGGACTCGTTTGCCTTCCTCAACTGTTTTGAGGCCAATTACCTGCCCAATGCCTCGGAAGTGATCGCGCTGCTGAATATCGGAGCAGAGATTACCAGTATTAACATTTACATCGGGGGTGTTTCGCGTTTTTCGCGCGACATCGGGATTGCCGGGGACACGATTTCGGCCGCGATCCAGCAGCGGCTAAACTGCAGCTTCCAGCGCGCGGAGGAATTGAAGATCAAGGAAGGGGCGCCAGCCGGGGCCCTAATCGGGGAGGGCGAGGGGGGCATGGTGGGCGGATCGTCCTTGCTCGACACCATTCGGGGAACCGTCGAGAAGATTACCGGCGAAGACCTGTCGGAGGAATCCCCGGAAATGCTGACGGGCAATGTCCTGAAGACGGTTCTTGGGAACCTGACCAACGAGGTCAAGCGGTCCATTCAGTTTTTTGAGAATCAACCCAACGGAAAGCCGGTGCAGCGGGTGGCCATCGGTGGTGGCACGGCCCGCCTTCGGAATATTGATCAGTACCTGAGCCAGGAGCTGGGATTGCCCGTGGAGGTAGCCGATCCCCTGAGAAGCATCGGTTTTGTGGGCGGTGATACAGACCGCAAGAAACTGGAAAACGTTCGTCACCAACTCGGCGTATGCATCGGGCTGGGACTCCGGGCGTTTGACTGACAGGCACGGAGACAACACGATATGATCAAAATTAACCTGTTGCCCTCCGATTCCGGCGGGAAAGCCGCCACCGGCGGTCCAAGGGGCTCCATGGCCACGCCCGGAGCGGCCCTTTTCTACGGATTGATTGCCACTGTCATTGTTGCGTCATGCGCTTATGCATGGTTCGCCTTCAGTGCGACGCAGGATGCCATGAAGCGCCTTAAGGCAGAGGAGCGCCGCCGCGACGACAAGCGAAAGCAACTCGTGGACAAGGAAAAGGAATTTGAGGAGTTCGTGCAGCGCAGCAGCGATATTGAGGAGAAGTTTGCGGTTGTGCAGGCCCTCAACCCCGAGAATCGTCTTTACTGGTCCGAGAAGATCAACATGATTGCCAAGGCCCGCCTTGATCTTGCGGTTTATGTGACAAAACTTAGCCTGACCGAGAAGATTGAGGAAAAGGAAACCCAGGAATCCATCAAGCGTCGCGAAGAGTGGAAGAATCGAAAGAACAAGGCTGCCAACGAAACAGAGCCCAAAGCCATCAAGCGGCCCATCATCAACCAATCACTGCTGGTTGAGGGAATTGCGTACGGCACCGATTCCCCATCCCAGTTGCGACAGCTGGTTCTTTTCAATGAGCACCTTACCTCGATGACCTGGACAAGGCAAAATGGGAAAACCGCCCATTTCATTGACAACATGGAGTCTGAATTCAAACCTGGCAGCATGAAGGCCGTGAAAGTGGGAGGAATCAATGTGCTGCGATTTGGGTTTACCTGCGTAGCGCTGCCGCAGACCGATAATTCCAATACGTCGCAAACGTTGCTTGGGGCGACGACCACGGGAGGCGCTGCCGGGCCGGCAGGCGCTGGAAGCAAGGCCGCGGGAAAAGCCGGGGGTGGCAAGTCGCCGGCAGACTTTCAGGCGGCCATTGGTAACAAGGGCTCGGCTGGCGGAGCCGCCGCCAAGCCAAGGGCGAGTAGCCGCAAAGAGGAGGGCGAATAGCCATGGCCCAATTGACGCCAAGGGAAAAGGAAACCCTGAAGGGATTGGGGATACTGACGGTTATCGTACTGGCCGCCGCCATTTATTATGACTTCCAATTCGCCCGACCGGAAATCCAAAGTATCGGCAAAAAGGTGGGCACTGTCAGCGCGGAAGTCACCGCGATGGACAACCGGATCAAGGAGATAAACGTTGCGTTAGCGCATGCGGAGGATTTGCTTCGCAAGGAGGCCATGCTGAAGAAGATTGCGGCCAAGCTGCCGGATTCGCCTGACGCACCGGGGTTCTTTCAGGCATTGGTGGAATTCCTTAAGACAACCCGGATTGCGTATACCGATTTGTCGCCGGAACCAAACCTCGAGCGAAGTGCCTACATCGAGATACCTTACAAGATCAAATGCTCGGGCCGATATCACAGCTTTGGCCAGTTCCTGAACCTGATAGAGGAAAACCCATTCCGGTTTATGCGGGTTAAGACTTTTACAGTTGAGAATCAGGACACGCGCCCAAGCCTTCACCCCATTTCCGTGGAAATCGGCACGTTTACGTTCAAGAAGCGAGGATGACGGAAACCATGGCCAAAACGTGCAAGAATCAGGCGAAGCTACTCTCGCTTTGCGCCCTTGGGCTTATTGCCTTGGCAGGTCCCATGAAAACCGCGGCACAGCCCCCTGCAGTGGGGTTGCCGCTTGAGAAGATTGCGGTAACGACGACTGGGACCGCGGAAGTTGAGGCAGCCGCAAATGAGGAGAAGAGTGCGGAGAAAATGGTGGCACCCCCTAATGCCACTGGGACCAGTACCGAGAACCCGGAACTGGCTCCACCTGCACCAGTAGCCGACGGCGGACAGCCGGTGGCGGAGAACGCTGAGACTTCCGTGCCTTCCATGGCGGATACATCGGGGCCGGTCCCGGCGCAAAATGTCGATCCCAAGGATCTTAAGGCGGCTGAGACCATCCTCAAGAATGCCCGCATATCCCCGGTGAAGCGTGACCGCCCCCAGGATGGTTATGAGAGCGACGAGACCACCCCCACACAGCTGTTTGACGATGCGAATGCCCGGAAAATGTTAAGTGAGGAGCCCACCGTGGTTTATCAGGTGGTTTATCAGGGAATTCCGTTGCCGGATCCCATGATCATTCCCTGGTTGAAAAACCGCCAAGTCCTGAAGGAGAAATTTGACGAAGCCGTGGATTTGCTGGCCCAAGGGCAGCTTGTTTCGGCGCGGCAGAAATTCCTCGGAATTGCCAATGAGTTCCCGGATACAGATTTTGCAAAGCAGGCGCTGCAGTTAATCACTGATATTGATAGGTTTATGCCCAAAAATCAGGTTTTACCCCCTGCCCCTGCGCCTGTGGTCGTGGTAACTAACATTGAACTTGACTCAAATGTGAAGGTGAGTTCGGTGCTGATAGACAATAACAACCCTGCGGAAAGCTTGGTTATGATAAACGGTCGTGGCTACAAAGTTGGCGACACCGTGCGTGGCTTTGCCAATCACAAGGTCACGGGCATTGAAGAAGGCATGGTTAGGATTGAGGTAGGAGTTGGCGGCAAGACAAAGGAATTTGAGGTTCCTGTCCGCAAGCCGGTGAGTAATTTATGAAAGGGATTGGTTCTATGCGAAGGGGTTGGTATTTTATCCCACGAATCGCGGGCGTGGCTTTGCCACTGCTGTTGCTTGCTCCAGTGGCTGGATGGGGAGCGGCGACGGGTCTGGAATCCGCAACAACTGAGACTGCTGTCGCGGGTGAGACTGGTTCCGATGGTGGTTCTTCTGCAATGTCGCCCCTAGCTGGCGATGATCAGGTTCCCACAAGCTATGATGCGGAGAGTAACCCGTACCTGACCTTGCAAAAGGGTGCAGCGAACGCCGGGAGTGTGACAGAAGCTTATGTGCCACCGCCCGTAAAAATGGATGCCAATGATCGGGCCAAGGAGCGACTTTCTGATCTCCTTAATGTGCTTGGCCCCGATATTTTCAATCAGCGGGTTAACATCGCGACGCCACCCGACACAGAAGTTGCCGAGGTCGTGCGGTTGCTTGCCGAACGTGCAAAACTGAATTTCATTTACGCGGACGGCGTGATTCGCGGTCGTGTAACGCTAAACCTGAAAGATGTCCCACTGGGTGTTGCTCTCCAGGGTCTCCTCGCGTCACAGGATCTGGCCATCATTCGTGAAGGCGAGAACGTGCTTCGCATTGTTCCGCGAAAGGAAATCCAGCCGGGAACAGTTGAAACCCGCACCATTTCGATCAAATTGAACTGGGTGCCGGCCGAAACCATGGCGACCACTCTTAAGGGGTTTGCCGGTGGCACTGCCAGTGCGGTGAACAACGTCAAGGCTCACAAGGAATCCAACACTGTCATCATTACGGACACGCCGGCAAACGTGGCGCTGCTTCGTGACTTGGTCACCCAGCTCGATGTGCCGGAAAAGCAGGTCATGATCGAGGCTCGTCTGGCGGAACTGGTGATGGAAAATGGTCGCCAGTTGGGTTCAAAGCTGACTGTCGAAACAAACGATGCCAGCGGCAACAGTCCAACGAAGGGAACGCTCAGCGGCAATTCGGCAAGTGTGTCCACTAAGTACATTCCCACGTTTAACGACTCCGGTCAGGTTACCGGAATAACCAAGGATGTTACGGCTGTTCCTGCCCAGGCGGTTCAATCTTTGATCAGCAACCTTTCCGGTCAGCCGACAAATCCAACACTAAGTTTTGGAACCGTGCTGACGATTTTTGGGCGCGAGTATGATGTCGCCGGGGCCCTCGACGGCCTAGAGAGCAAGAGCATCATTACCACGTTGGCGAATCCCCGGGTCATTACCCTTAACAATCAGGATGCTTTGATCGACATCACCCGCAAGATTCCCTATATTGAAGCCCAGCAGGGCGCGTCGCAAAATCAGACGGCTGCTACGGTGAAGTTTGAGGAAGTTGGCGTCAAGCTGGCCGTTACTCCGACTATTACCAATAATGGTTTTATTCGCATGCGGTTGGAACCTGAGCAGAAGATCCTCAGTGGCGAGTTCTTCAACCCGACCACTCTATCGGATGTTCCGATTGTGGCCAAGCGCACGGCTATCACCAACGTCATCGTCCGGGATGAGGAAACCGTGGTTCTGGGGGGGCTGCGTCAGATGGAAGGCGTAGATAGCAAGTCTCAGTACCCATGGTTCGGTGAGGTTCCCGTTTTGGGTTGGTTCATGAAGCGCTCCACCAAGGGCCACATAAAGAACGACCTGATGCTTTTTGTGACGCCGCACATTGTGAAGGCACCAGTCCTCACGCCGGCGGAGTCCTATAAGTGGACCCGCATCGATGCCCACTGGGATTTGCCTGATTACTTCTTCGATGATACCATCGGCCAGCGGGAAGCCACGCACCGTGGAACTTTGGATAGCAGTGCCAAGAACTATTATCCATCATTGTTGAAACTGCCGCCCGTCTCGGAAGATGCCTCAGGCGAGGGCAACAATCAGAACTAAGGCGCAGGGCCTTCTAAACCTTTCAATAATCAGCGGGGTTTCCTCCTACCAGGAAGCCCCGCTTTTTTTGCCTTTTCAGCCTTCAGACTTGGGCCTTTCACCCTGATCCAACTTCGCAAAGGGCCTGCGGGTGGTTCTTTTTGCTCATTTCTTGCTATGGTCCCTCGAATACAAGATATGCACCTCCGGCCAAAATGTGTAGCCTCAAGGGTCTGCCAGGGGCCATATGTTGTATCTTTTTTGCGAAACAGCGCATTTTGATGTTGAAATTGCTCCCCACCGTACGTTTTCTCTCATCCATATCTTTTGGGGTGTTGTCTAAGTCCTTCAGACTCCGCTGGGAGCGCGTCGTGTAGCGGCGCTTTTGTACCCCGTAACTTTCCGCTGAGGTGAATGCGAATGCTGTTTTTCAAGCGTCTTGAACTTCATGGCTTCAAGAGCTTTGCCAACAAGACCACGATCGACCTGTTCCCAGGGGTCACGGTGGTTGTCGGCCCCAATGGCTGCGGCAAATCCAATATTTTTGATTCCATACGCTGGGTGCTCGGCGAGCAAAGCGCCAAGAGCATGCGCGGTGCCCGCATGGGCGACGTGATCTTCAACGGTTCGGGCGGCGTGAAGGCCACCGGCATGGCGCGCGTCAATCTTGTGCTCAACAACGCCATGCGTGTGCTCCCCACCGATTTTGACGAAGTTAGTATCCAGCGCCGCCTCTTCCGCACGGGTGAGAGCGAATACCTGATGAATAAGGCCAATTGTCGCCTGAAGGACATCACAAATCTTTTTATGGATACTGGTGTCGGCACCGACAGCTACTCCGTCATGGAACAGGGCAAAGTGGATGCTGTCATCAATTCCAAGCCCCTGGAGCGCCGTGCGATCTTCGACGAGGCCGCTGGAATCGCCAAATACAAGGCTCGCAAGGAGGAGGCGCTGCGCAAACTGGATCGCACGGACGCCGACTTGACGCGCCTGGCCGACATCATCGCCGAAGTGCGCCGCCAGGCCAATTCCCTCAAGCGCCAGGCCGCCAAGGCAAATCGCTATAAAAAACTTTCAACCGAACTGCGCGTTCTCGAAATGGAACTGTTGGTTCGCCGATTCTTCATGCTGAAGGAAGCCACCTCCTCCACGGAGACCCGTTACCAGGAGTTGTCGGCCCGCGTCACGGAACTTCGCGGTGAGTTGGCTGTTCTCGACGAGCAGCAAGCAGCCGGCAGGGTTGCTGCCGATGAGGTGCAGGCTGCACTGGAAGTTTCCCAGTCGCTACAGTTTGAGGTTAATTCGTCATTGTCGGGCGCTCAGAACCGGATCGCGTTGCTGGAGCAGCGAATTTCCGACCATGGGGATCGCATCAGTTCCCTCGCAGGCGAGATCAACCAGCTTGATGACCAGATGCGTGGCTTGGATGAGGAAATTGCCAAATCCGAACTGGAAATCGGAGCACACTCCGCGAGCCTTGATTCACTGCGCGAGGATTTTTCGAAAAAGAAGGCTCACTTCGACACGCTGAAATCTGACTCGGATCAGTCCCTTTCCTCCTTGGCCAATCTGCGTCAGGAAATCAATTCACTGACCCGGAGCCGGTTTGAGGCCGAGAACGAGTCACGCACGGCCCACGCCATGGAAGGCAAGCTCGCCGATGAAATGGCACGCGGTGAGGCGGAGTTGGCGCTGCTGAACCAGCAGATCGAGGCCATGTCGGTCGAGAAGGACGAAAAGCAGTCGGTGGCGGAGGAGGCGGAGCAGCTGCTGGCGGCTCTCAAGTCCGATTTGGAATCCACGATTGCCCTGCTCCGCACCTGCGAAGGCAATTACCGAACCTCCCTGACCGAATTGGAGCAAGCCCGCCGCGAAAGCCAGACGTGCCAATCCCGCCACGACGCCCTGGCGGAGTTGCAGGAGAACTTTGAAGGTTACTATCGCGGGGTTCGCGATGTGATGTTGGCCTCAAAGTCGGGTCAACTTCATGGCATCGTGGGGGTGGTCTCCTCTTTGATCGAAGCGAAGGGCGAACACGAGCTGGCCATCGAAGCCGCTCTCGGCAGCCAGGCTCAGGACATCATTGCCGAGACCGCGGAGGATGGAAAAGCAGCCATCCGGATGCTGAAGCAGTCCAACACCGGGCGTGCCACGCTGCTGCCGTTGGACCTCATACAACCGCGCAGGAACGACGAGCGCAATCGCTGGGCCCTGGCCGAGCGGGGCGTCGTGGGTTTTGCGACGGACCTCGTCAAGCATGAGGCTCGCATCACTCCTGCCGTCGAGTATCTGCTTGGTAACGTCCTGGTTTGCGAGAATCTGGACGTGGCGGTGGAACTCCTGCGGCGCGGCGTCAAGACGCGGTTTGTGACGCTGGGTGGCGATGTTCTGAATGCCCACGGGGCCATGAGCGGTGGTTCGGTCAAGGCTGCAGGGCTCCTGCACCGGACTCGCGAGGTCAAGGAACTTGCCCAGCAGTTGGAGGGATTGCGCGGCCGTCTTGCCGGGCTGGAGACCAGCGTCGTCAACCTCCGCGCTGAGCGCGAAAGCTTGCGGGAGCGCCACGACAAATTGATGAAGTCTGCGAATGCGCAGGAAATCGAGAATGCCCGCGCCCGTTCGGATTTCCAGGTTGTGGATCAAAAGCTTTCCGATAAGCTGGGTCAGCGGACGAGCGTTTTGGAACGCAATTCCACGTCCGAGGCGGAGATTGCCGGTTATCGCCAGAAGCAGGAAACTGCCGGCGTCCGCATCGAAGAGCTTTCGCGGCAACTGGTGGACTTGGAAGCACGGCTGGCCGATGCGGAGGCGCACAGCACCGGCCGTCAGCAGGAGGTGGCCGACTTCGCCCGGGAAATCAATGAGCTGATGATTACGATTAGCACCAACACTGAGCGGCTCTCCAGCATGCGCGACCGCCTTGCCTCCGCGCAGCGCGAGAAGGTTCGCGTCGCCGGGGTCCAGACAGACAAGCAGGGCGAGATTGCAAACCTGCGGTCCCAACAGGACGAGGCTGCGGCGGAGATTGAAACACTTCGCAAGACGGTCGAGGAACTGCAGGGCCGCATCGCGGAAATCGCTCAGCAGATTACCCATGAGACCGAGAAGCGCGAAGTGGTGCAGCTTGACCTGCGCAAACTTGGCGAAAGGGCCCATGTGCTCCAGCGCGATTTCAACGAGGCCCAAAACGAGCACCACGAAGTGGAACTCAAGCGCACGGAAGACCTTGTGCAGCTTCGCAACGTTGAGATCCAGGCCCAGGAGAAGTTCTCGCTCACGCTTGAAGAGGTGATCACGCGGGTCTTCTCAGGTGAAGCCGTGGCCGCTGCCGACCTTTCTGAAGATGAGAATACCGAAGAGGCAGCCTTGGAAACCGTATCGACGGAGGAAGCCGCTGAAACTGTGACCGAGGCGCCGGCTGGTTACGAATTCACCGGCAACTTCGAGGAGGCGCTGGCGCGCCTTCGTGAGCCGGAAGTCATCGGGCAGCGCATCGCAGATCTTCGCACGGCTATTGATCGCATGGGTCCTGTTCACGTCGGCGCCATTGACGAGTACAACGAGCTCAACGCTCGGTACGAGTTTCTGACGACCCAGGAGCGCGACCTTGTTGTTGCCAAGACCCAGCTTACCGAAACCATCCAGCAAATCGACGAGACCAGCAAGGATCTCTTTGCGAAAGCCTTCACAGAGATCCGCGACAACTTCGTCCAGATGTTCCGCAGGCTGTTTGGCGGCGGAAAAGCAGATCTACTGCTGACGGAGGAAAACGGCGTGCTCGACAGCGGCATCGACATCGTCGCGCAGCCGCCTGGTAAGAAGCCACAGCATATCTCGTTGCTCTCGGGCGGGGAGAAGGCTCTCACAGCGGTCGCGCTGCTCTTTGCGATCTTCATGCGCAAGCCCAGCCCCTTCTGTATTCTCGACGAAATCGATGCACCGTTGGACGACAAGAACATCGAACGGTTCAAGGAACTCGTTCGCGACTTTGCCCATACTACGCAGTTCATCATCATAACCCACAACAAGCAAACCATGGCCTTGGCCAACACCATCTACGGTATCACGATGGAGGAACCGGGCGTCAGCAAGGTAGTCAGCATCAGGCTGGACGAATTCGACCAGAGCGAATTTGCCCGGGAAACCGCGCTGGCCGGTTAAGGTGTCTGGTTCGCGGTGCGCCGGAATTCTGTTGCCCCGGCGCGCCGCGGACATTAGACCCGGCGCATAAGGAGCTAAATGACCATGACCGAGACAACCCCCATCAGCGCCGAGTTTTTGGAGATTCTGCGCTGTCCCGTGGCCGTCCATTACAAGGACAAGGGCGACGACCCCGGAAAGCTGCGACTGGTAAAGGGGTGCTGGCTTGTTTGCGACGACTCTGGCTACAAGTATCCCATCCGTGACGGCATTCCCGACATGCTGGTGGAGGTAGGGGAGAAGTGGAAAGCCACCGGCGAAGCAGACCTGCCAGTTCCTCCGCCTGAAGAGTAAGTGGCTGTCAGGGGCGTGCTGCGGCGCGCTTGGCGCATTGGGCTAACACGGAAGCGCCGCGCCGCACTTCGTCCGCATTCAGGAAACGGTTAAATCCAATCCGCACACTACTTGCCAGCCGTTCTGCTGGCAGACCCATTGCCTTCAGCACATGGGATTCGGCAATCACGCCTGAGTGACATGCCGATGCGCTGGAGAGCATAACTCCCTCCAGATCGCATGCGATGAGCAGGTCTTCCTTATTGCGCACCCCGTGAAAGGACAGGTTCAGGATTCCCGGCATGCGGCGTTCGTGATCCGTTGGGCCATTGATTGCATATCCGGCTCCCTCGGAGTCGAGCGTGGACAAAAACAGTCGCTCCAGTTCGACATACTTTGTGCGAGTCTGGTTCGGGGAGGGCATCGCCTGTACAGCGCGGGCAAACCCGGCCGCGGCGGCTACATTCTCTGTCCCTGCGCGCCTATATTTTTCCTGAGCGCCGCCGACCAGCAATGGCTCCGCGCTCACGCCGTCGCGGACATAAACCATGGCCATGCCCTTGGGGCCATGAATCTTGTGCGCGGAAACCGTCAGAAAATCCGCCGGCATGGAGCGCACATCGAAGGGCACCTTCAGGTAACTTTGCACGATGTCGAGATGAAGCAGAATTCGTGGATACGACAACCGGATGGCAAACAAAGCATCCAAGTCCTGCAACACGCCTGTTTCATTGTTGCAGTGCAGAATGCTAATCAGGCGGGTCTCGGGGCGGATGGCTGTGCGAAGTTCGTCGAGCCGCAGGCGCCCCGTGGAATCGGTTCCGACCTGAGTGACTTCGATACGCGTTGGGTCGGCCCGCTGCTCATAGGCAAGGCGGTTGTATACGCTGGCGTGTTCGGCAGCGCTGGTGATAATATGAACCCGTTCGTCCGGTCTGGCCAGGCGGCATACCGCCGCGATCACAAAGTTGTTGGCTTCGGTTCCGCTGGACGCGAAGACAATTTCCTTGGGCTGGGCACATAGTGGCGCCGCCACGGCTTCGCGAGCTGTGGCCAGTTCGCGCGCGGCGCGTCGGCCTTCCGCGTGGATGCTCGAAGGGTTTCCAAAGCAATCCCGGGCCACGCGCGCCATGGTTTCGGCCACGTCCGGGTCAAGCGGCGTCGTGGCACAGTTGTCGAGGTAGATCATTTCCAAGGGGCACCTACCCCCGCAGGGCTCGATTCAATCAGTGTCATGGTTTCACCAGCCACATTTCGCCCCAGTGGATCCAGTTGGCTGGTTCTCCGTCGCGCTCGGCCGTTGGAAGGAGGAAATCGAACTCGCGGCGAGCGGAGTTGAGCATCTTGATATCGCGCAACGGATCCTTGTGGCGGGCCTTCGCAAGATCTTCCGAGCGCACCGTGGCGACAAACGCAAACGGTCGCGTTGCGGTTGTGGGTGCATCCTCCGTTGGCCCGTAGGAAACAAGATTGTCCACGCCCCAGGTGATGAACCGGAACGTGGGGTGGTCGGCCATTTCCTGCGGCACATAAATCTTTTGAGCAACTGAACCCGTATTAAGGACCGCGCGGGCCGGCTCACAGAGGTTCCACTTCTGAAATTCCTGCTGAACGGCCAGTGAGCGCGGGAAGCGCCGGAAATAGGTGTCGAGTTGGATTGAGGCAAATAGGGCCAGCAGGGCTCCGACGGCTGCCAATCGGAATGTCGGTTTCACAGCAGACCGTGCGAGGCTATCCCATGTCCATTTCAGGCCGAAAACATACACCATGACCACGGCCGGGGTGGCTCCCTGCATTCGTAGCAAGTTGGGTGCACCAAAGGAAAACACGCTGGTGAGCGACATGAAGAAGATCCAAACGAGTGTAAGGAATGCGAACTCGTTGCGACCAGAGTTAACGACGCACCAGATCAAACCAATGTAAAAGAACAGTCCGGATATCCAGTCAAAGACGGGTTCGTAGGGCAGGTTGTGCTTGCCGACGTGGTCCCCGCGGACCGTCCACATCTTCGCGATGTCCCATGCGTTGGCAGTCAATCCCGAAGCAGCTTCCAGGGTGGTCTTGGGCACCTCGACTTTGCCGGGGGAGCCATCGGGATTTTTTGTCTCGAGGGTTTTTCGAAACATGGATACCTCATCCATTCGCCCCGAGAAATGCTCCGGGTGGCGAAGGTAGTCCACCCCAAGGGGCAGAAAAACCGCGACCGATACGGCCACGATCATGGCGAGAGATCTCCAATCGCGCCGCCACTCCAATTGCCGATGCCAAAGCAACCATGTCACCCAGACGACAAGCACGATGGGAATAAAGCGAAAGGACAGATAGGTATAGAGCCCAAGCCCGAGGAATAGTCCGCAGAGAATAGCGTCGCTTGTTTTTCGGGATTCCCGCCAACGCAGAAAAAACACCACGACCAGCAGGATGAAGACCGGAGGCAGGGCGGCCCGGAACACACTGCGGCTGAAGTGGAGGTGCCACCTGAATACGGCCAGGCAGAACATTCCGACGAGCGCCCAGCGGGCATTGCCAAAAACGCGCTTTCCAACGGGCCACATCAGCGCGACGCCAAAAATCCCCCAAAGCGCGGTTGCTGCGCGGGCCTTCCACACAGCATGGCCAAAAAGTGCGAAAAAGCCCCCCAAATAGTAAATGTAGAGGGGCTCGCGCATGTGCCCCTCGGTGGTGAAAAAGATGGGCCAGTTGCCGTGGCCGATGCTCAGCCCGTCGAGGGCGTAGATGGCCTCGTCATACCAGAGTCCGGGAGGAATAGAGTCCAGGGCTACCAGACGCAAAACTGCCGCGAGCAGCACAATTGCCGCTGCCGCCCAGGGTTCCCATGGCGGACGGCGTGATTCGGTCCCCGTTACCTCCGTTGACATGGCCTTATCCTGCGGGAGGACGTGGCCTGCCTTTCAACAAAAATGGCGGACCAAAAGGGGCGCTACTGCCACTGTTCCACGTATTGCGGCACACGCACGATGCCTGGCCGATTTGGATTGGTCAAATCGTGGGGATCGCCGTATTTCGTGTGCAACGGCCCCACACGCACGATGTCTCCCTGACTCGTGACACCGTTGGTCGGATCGTAGTCCACGCCCTTCTCGTTGCAGTCGGGATTCTCAACCGGGCGGCCGCCGTAAGCCTGGTACAGGTCGGGCCCGCCGCTGTTAATGCGCCACGCGCCGCCCGATGTCAGTCCCGAACCGCGGGTCGGAATGTCGTCCGCATCCACATAGTCGTAAGTGTCGAACGGCTTCTGGTCATAGACGGCCCATCCCTCGCGTGCCAGAAAGGGATCCCTTGGAAACGAAGACTGGTACGCAATCGGCGAGGTCAGCGGCATCAGGCGAAGGCTCACCGGCGTCAGAAACGGCGAATTGGGGACGATCCCAAAGCCTTTGGCCGGAGGATATCCGTTGAAGTCGGTGGCGTAGGCCTCAAGCGATGCGGCCATGGTTCGGAAATCACTTCTCACCACGGCGACTTTTGCACGCACCTGCGCCTGTTGATAATTTACTACCGCCAGTGCTGCCAGGATGGCTATGATGGCAACAACCACCAGCAGTTCAATCAGTGTAAACGCCCGTTTCATGGGTTTCTCTCCCCCTCGCATTGCGGTTATGCGGTTCATTCAGGGCGAAATCAAAATCACAAAATCTGTTGCCCCAACCTAATAGACGTAAAAGCGGTCAATTAGGTGCATGAAAAAATAACACAGCATAACGAATGCCAAAACCGAGTGTGGGGGATCAGTGTCCCACGGTGGAATTTTCAGGGTTTTCAGCCGGTGGTGCGACGTGTTTTCCACCACCCATTTTCTCGATGACCACAAACAACACAGGAATAAGGAATATGGCGATGAAACTGGCGAACGTCATTCCGCCGATAACCGCATACCCCATCACCTGACGGGAAAGACCACCCGCGCCGCTTGCCAGGGCAAGGGGCACGCAACCCAGAATGAACGCAAAGCTGGTCATCAGAATCGGGCGCAGTCGGAGCTTTGCGCCTTCGAGCGCGGCCTCCGCCAGCGGTTTGCCCTGCTCGACGCCCATCTTGGCAAATTCCACGATCAGGATGGCGTTCTTCGCCGCGAGACCGATGAGCATAACCAACCCGATCTGTGCGTAAACGTTGTTTTCATAATTGCCCAGCATCAGGCCGGCAAAGGCCCCGCACACGGCGACTGGCGTCCCCAGCAGCACGCTGAACGGCAGCTTCCAGCTTTCGTATTGCGCCGCCAGGATCAGGAAGACGCACAGCAGTGAAATCCCGAAAATGACCATCGGGGAAACGCCCTGCTGAGCCTGTTTTTCCTGGAAACTCATGCCAAGGTAATCGTAACCCATTTCCCGGGGCATGGAGGCGGCAAAGGCCTCCTCCAGCGCTTTCATGGCCTGCGCCGAGCTGATGCCGGGCTTGGCCGTGGCGTTGATCTGGGCGCTTCGATAGAGATTGTAGCGCATCGTGAATTCCGGCCCGGCAGTTTGTTGCGTCGTCGTCAGGGCTGAGAGCGGGACCATGCCACCCTCGCCATTGCGCACATAAAACTGCCCGACATCTTCCACTTTTGTCCGGTAGTCGCCCTCGGCCTGGACGTAAATCTGCCACTGTCGTCCGAACCGGTTGAAATAATTGATGAAGGCGCCGCCCATGAAGCACTGCAACGTTTGGTAAACGTCCTGCAGCTTCACGCTTTGCTTAAGTGTCCTGTCGCGGTCAACCGTCATGAAAACCTGCGGCACCTGAGGGCTGTAAGTTGTTGTAACGCGTGCCAGTTCGGGCCGCTTGCGGGCCTCCGCGAGGAACTTGTTCACATTCTCCGTCAGGAAGTCGAGGTCCTTGCCCGCACGGTCCTGAAGGACGAAAGTCACGCCGCCTGATGTTCCGATACCCGGAATGGCCGGCGGCGAAAATCCGAAGGCCACGCATCCGGTGATCTTCCGGAGTTCCTTGTTAACATGGGCCATGATGGCGTCGTACTTTTCCTTGGGATCCTTGCGCACCCCCCAGTCCTTCAGCGACACAAAGAAGAATCCGCTATAGGTGTTCGTCACCGAGCTGAGCATGCTATAGCCCACCACGGCCGAACACGATTCAACGCCCGGCGTCTCCTCGATAATCTTCTCCGCCTGCTTCATCATCTGATCCGTACGCTGCAGCGATGCCGCATCCGGAAGCTGCATTTGGGCAAAGAAGTAGCCCTGATCCTCCTCAGGCAGGAAGCCCATGGGAATCCTTTTCCCCATCATTCCGGTAATCACGGTGATTCCGACAAGCAGCATCAGCGCCATAAAGCTTCGCCGGATCAACATGCGGCAAACACCGACGTAGCCGTCCGTGCAAATTCCAAAAACCTTGTTGAACCAGTTGAAGAACAACTGCAGCGGGCCGCGGCTGTGCTTCTTCGGCTTGAGCAACAGTGCCGACAATGCCGGGCTCAGCGTCAGGGCGTTGAAGGCCGAGATCATAACCGACACGGCAATGGTCACGGCAAACTGTTGATAGAGCCGCCCCGTGATTCCAGGAATGAACGCCGTCGGCAGGAACACCGCCGTCAGAATCACCGCGATCGCGATAACCGGTCCCGAAACTTCCTCCATGGCCTTCAGCGTGGCTTCCTTCGGGGTCATGCCGTGGTCGATATGGTGCTCCACGGCCTCCACCACCACGATGGCATCGTCCACGACCAACCCGATGGCCAGCACCAGTCCAAACAACGAAAGCGTGTTGATGGAAAAGCCAAGCAGCGGGAACAGCGCAAAGGTACCGACAAGCGACACCGGCACGGCGAGCAGCGGAATCAGCGTCGCGCGCCAACCCTGCAGGAAGAGGAACACTACGATGATAACCAGGACCAGCGCCTCGAACAGCGTGTGCACGATTTCCTTGATACCCTCGGTAACGGCCAGCGTCGTATCCAGGGCGATCTCATAATCCAAGCCTGCGGGGAACTTCTCCTTGATCTTCTCCATCAAATTCTTGGCATCCGTCGCGGCCTGGATGGCGTTGGAGCCCGGCAACTGGTAAAGCGCCACCAGCGCGGAAGGCTTGCCGTTAAATCGGGCGATTTGCCCGTAGTTCTGGGCCCCCAGCTCGATCCGCCCCACATCCTTCAGCCGCACCAGCGACCCATCCGTGTTGGCGCGAAGCACGATGTCGCCAAACTCCTCTTCGGATTCCAGGCGCCCCTGGGCCCGGACGGAGTAGGTGAACTCCTGACCCGTGGGAACAGGCTCGCCGCCGATTTGACCCGCGGGATTCACCTTGTTCTGCGTCTGCACGGCACTGATGATTTCCGGGATGGTCATATTGAGTTTGGCCAACTGATCCGGCTTTACCCAAAGCCGCATCGCGTACTGTCCGGCGCCAAACACTGTGACGCTCGCGATGCCGCGCACCCGGGTCATCTGGTCGGAAATGTTAATGTTTGCGTAATTCGCAAGAAAAACGCTGTCGTAGGCGCCACTGGGGGAGAAAAGCGAGAACATGACCAGCGGCGACATGGTGGATTTTTGAACAGTCACACCGTAGTTGCGGACATCCTCCGGAAGTTGCGAATCCGCCTGGTTCGCGCGCATCTGGGCCAGAATCTGGTCCGTGTTCGGCTCCGTCTTGACGTCAAAGCTTACGTTCAACTGCATCTGGCCGTTGTTGGCGTTTGTGGAATACATGTAATCCATGTTGTCCACGCCCGACATCTGTTGCTCGATGGGCGTTGCCACGGATTGCTCCACCGTCTGGGCATCGGCGCCCGTGTAGGTCGCCTTCACCTGGATAAGCGGCGGCACGATGTCCGGAAACTGCGCCGTTGGCAGGCTCAGCATCGCGAAGGCCCCGATGAGCGACATCAGGATCGAAATAACCATGGCCACAATGGGCCGGTTGATAAAGAACTTAGCCATTGGGCGTCACTTGCCCTTGGATTTCGTGGCCGTCGTGGCTTTGTCCGCCCCGTCGGCCGTCACCGCCTTTTCCTCAAATGGCTTGGGATTCACCACCATCTCATCCCGTGCCACCTGCAGGCCTTCCACCACCACCGTTTCGCCTTCCTTTAGGCCGTCGGTGACAATCCAATTGGATCCCACCCTCTTTCCGAGCTGGATGGTCCGCACTTCCAATTTGTTTCCTGCCCCCACAACTGGAACCTGATAGTTGCCCTGAACCTCGATGACTGCCCGCTGAGGAATCATCAGCACCCCGCCCGGCGTCTTGCGGACGATTCGGACCTTGGCGAAGAATCCAGGCCGCAAATCGTTGCCCGGATTTGGGAACAGCGTTCGGACCTCGATCGTTCCGGTGCGCACATCGAACTGGCGGTTAATGACGTCCAGTCTGCCCTTGTGGGGGAACACCGATCCATTGGCCAGGATCAACTCAAATTCAAACGGCACCTCTGCACCGGGTTTCGTAAGGTCCGTGTTGCCTTTGGCGATCGAATTCAGGTATTCCGATTCGCTGATTTGAATCGAAGCGCGAATCGGGTCAACCTTGGAGATGGAGACCATGGCGCCTGTCGAGGGCCCCACCAAATCTCCCGTGCCCGGGTTCGCGATGCCTGCTATGCCGTCAATGGGGGAGACAACCGTACAGAACTGCAGATTGATGCCAGCCTGCTCGACGGCGGCCGCGGCGGCCAGCACATTGGCCTTTGCCGCCGCGTTGGCTTGCACGGCCTGATCGCGCTCGGCTTCGCTGATGGCCTTCGTGCTGAACAACTGAACCTGGCGGTTCTCGTTCAGTTGCGTTTCCACCTGCTTCGCTTCCGCAAGTGCCAGATTTGCCTTTGCCTGAGCCAGCGCCGCCTCGTAGGGGCGCTTATCTATCAGGAATAGCGTCTCGCTGGTCTTGACCACTGAGCCATTGGTGAACACCTGCTTATCCAGGTAGCCCTGCACTCTGGATACGATGGTGGCATTGGCCGAGCCATCCAGCGAGGCGACGTAGTCCTTGGAAACAGGAATATCCGCCCGCTTCACCTGTGTCACCAGCACCTCCGGCGGTCCCGCAGCCACTTCACCGGCTCCCTTGTCCTTTTTGTCGCAGCCCGGTAAAGTCAGGGCCATGAGTGCTAAGCCCACGCCGATTACCAATCGAGATTGAATCGTCCCAAGCCGTGTTTCCCGGAAATCCCGCACGTGTGTTCCTCCAAGACTGACAGATGTCAAAACGGCTATTCCCAGCACCCTTTCAACGCAAACGAATTCCGCAAGTCACCACCGGATGGCGCCCACAACGCCATTTATCCACGAGTCCGATAGAAAAACCCCCGAATCGGGGAACCAACTCCCGATTCAGGGGCTGAATCATACGAATCTTGCCGGTTTCCCGGCTCTCGGATTAGCGGCCGCGACCGCCCGAGAAGCCTCCTGAGCTCCGGCCGCCGCCCGAGCGCCCGCCACTGTCACCGCCGAAGGACCTGCCTCCGCCGCTGATGGAACGGCTGCCACTGCCACCACCCGAGCCCGAACTGCCACGCATTGCAGAGACATCAGAACGACTCAAAGACCCGGACTTGGAGCTTGAGGAGCCACCGCTGGTCCCGCGCCCTCGCATCGAGTCGGAACCCCGTGAAGGCGTTCCCTGACGGCTCGACCCACTGCCGATGCGGCTTGAGACATTCGAGGAGCCGTCGCCGCGGCGCGACGACACACTGTCGCGTATCTGGTCGATGCTCGCCGAGTTGTCCCGATTCTGGTACTGCTTGAAGTTCTGCTCTCGCTGCGCACCACGAACTCGTGATTCAAATTCCTGATTCAGTTCGCGTTCGGTGTTATCCGACCAGCTCGGCCGGTTCTGGACTTCGTTGCGTATCTCCGCCCGCCGTGAATCGCCGCCTGAGAAATCCGAGCCACCCTGGCCCGGGAAATGAACCGATGATCCGGACAAGCCATTTCCGGTGCTCCGGCTGGCGTGCTCTGCCTTCAGCCCGGCGATCACGCTCTCGCTACGGCTGACGTTTCCGCCGCGGCTCAAGTCGGAAACCGAGCCGCCACTGTTCGGCAATCCCTTGGACGGCGTGATCCAGTTCTTGCCGGAGCTTGCCTGCCAGCCATCGGCCGTCTTGCGGAACACGTTACCCTTCGAATCGGCAAAGACGTTGTTGGCCTTCAGCCCGTCAATGGACCGCGACGCTGCTCCGCGCCCCGAACCGTTGCGCAGATTCTCCCGCGCAATCTGGCGGTCCTTGGCCGATAGCTTTGTGTAGTCCGTCGTGCCAATCTTGTCACGCACCGCCTGCCGGCGGTCCGTCGCGGCTTGCGTCAACTGATTCCGGCGATCCCCGACCGCCTGTGCCACGTCGCTCCGTCGGCTTTCCTGCAGGTTGCGCACCTGCTGCCTCAGGCTGTCGTTGTTGCGATAGTCCAGGGCCTTGTCGACGCGATCCTTGTAAAGGTTGGCGTGTTCCGGGTCGTTCCAGCGCCCGTGCCACTTGTCGTCCTTACCCTTCCAATCACCATTGTGATCCCAATCGCCGTGATGGTCCCAGTCGCCATGGTGATCCCAATCATCGTCATCGCAATCCCAGTCGTTATTGTTCCAGCAGTAGCCGCCACCGCCCCACCAGCCACCGCACCAACCGGAACCGTAGCCAAACCACGCGTTCCAGCCGCAACCGTAACCGATGCCCCAGTAGGCCCCACCACCGTAGTAGCCAAACCCGAAAGCCCAGTCACCGGTGTAGCCATTGTAGCCCACATTGAAACCGTAGGTTGCCGGCCATCCATACCAGTAATTGCCGCACCAGGGCTCATAGGCATAGCCAGTGCCATAAACCACGCAGCCGTTTTGGACGTAACCGCCGGTGTATCCCGATGTATAACCGCAATACACATACTCAGGCGTGGAGTCGTAAACCTTCGCGTAGGTCGTGTTGTAGAGCGGGTTGGATGCCGGAAGTTCGTAAATCTCATCTGGCACATGGGTAGCCACCACATATTCGCCCGTCGGCTGTGAGTTCTGGTACCAGATCCCCTTCTCGCAGCAGTAGTACATATCGCCAAACTTGATCACGGCGAACGGCGTGTTCAGGCCATACTCCAGCTTGGTTCCCTGGACGGCCTCAAACTTCGGTTGCCCGTCGAACTGCACGTTCAGCTTCGTGTTCGCGATCTCGACCATCGTGGTCTGGGGAATCGAGGCATCCAGGATCGCCTCGCGGGCCTGCGTCGTGCCGGCCACGCTGGCCAGGGTATCGCCCTTCACTGAGTTTTCGGGAATACGGGAAAAGGCCTCGGGCAGCGCATTGGCCGCCTCGAACTTCCATGGGCCGTTCTTGTCCGCTGCGGAATACCAGCGGCCCGACAGCAGCACATACAGGCGCAGCGTGCTCGGCTCCAGGAAGACGTCGCTACCCGTGTTGCTCAGGTAGAACAGCCCCGTCCCGGCGATGGGTTTATAGACAAATTCGCCCTCGGTCTGGATAACTTCCGTCGGCTTGGTCGCCGTGATGATTTCCGGGACCACCGTCGTCTGCACGTCCGCCGCCACCGGGCCGTCGTCAAATTCGCCCTTGGCGGCTTCGGTCACCACCGCCGGCACACTGTCCGACTTCTTGTAGGGGCCGAGCGCCTCGGGCGCCGTAAACCAGTTCGGGCCGCCCTTCAGGTAATAGGTCTTCGAAGCCTGGTCAAAGACCACGAAGAACGGTGTGTTGATGACCTGCATCAGGTCGCCCTTCGCCATCTTGCGCAGTTGCGGCGTGCCGTCAAAGGCCACCAGCACCGCGGGGTGATCCACAAACTTGATTTCAGGCGGCGCATTGCTCAGGTCCGTGCTCTTCGGCGCGGCCTGGACCTTGTTCGCATCCAGCGACGCAATCACCCGGTCCACCGAGACCTGCTCCTTGAACCCAAGGATTTTTCCTGCAATGAGTCCCTTCAGGGACTCCGCCTTGTCGGGTGGCGCACTCGGGAACTTGATCTGGGTGACCGTCACGGAGGTGGCCGTCATCGTCCGCGTGTCGCGGTCGATCTGCATTTGCGATTCCAGCCACACCGCCCCGAATTGCGGCGTCGACTTGCCAGCCTCATCCAGGGAGAATGCGGCCCGCGAGTAGAGGGTCGTGTTCTTGAACGACTCCACCTGCGGCTCGTACAGCACGATCTTTCCGGCCGGTGTCGCCATCTCGCGCGGCCAGGTTGAGCTCGCCGCCTGCACGCACGCACCCGCAAAAACCACGGTCGCCGCCACTGCCAGCATTGATACTCGAATTGATTTCATCGGACTCCTTGCTCCTTCTTTTCGCAAAAGCACTTTCGATTTAATGTCCTGTGATGTTTCCCATAAACTACACGGTGGCAGACCCGAAAGTTATCACCCTCGAACTCCACCCCGGGCTGGCAGCACCCTGCGGGGCAACCCGCCGAATACACCTTCCCACCATTCCTTAAAGCAACTGCCCTGCCCATCGTGGCACCGTTCATCCCCGTCAACGTTAGGCCGAAATTCGCAAATCCCGAAGGAGTGGAAACCATTGCTGCTCATGGGTTTCAGGCGTTGCGCCGTCCCTAAGAAAGGCCTGGAAAACCCGGTTGAAAGCCCAGCCTGAACTCCCCGTCAGGCGCCGGGACTTTACGGAAAATGAACAGTACTGTGAGGTAAAGCTCCCATACACAGGGGCTGACCCACGCCCCAGGCACCGAATTCCCTCGGCAAGGCGATAGCGTGACCCGGCAGGCACATTTCCCGATAGTCCACAGATTGCCTTAGGTTGGGGTGGAGGGAGTCCAAAGATAGTCCATAAACTCTCGGAAACCCCTCAAAATGTCCCCCGTGGCCTGCCCTACCAAATACTGATTGCACCACCCCCCTGTAGTCTTTGTTGACTTTTTGCTCCACACTATCAAAAAGAACCAATCAACAAGGTATCATTTCGTCCTTTAACCGGAGAAAAATCAATAATCCATGCGCTTTCTGAGAAGCCAGCCCAAACAGGTGGACCGGTCCAAATTCTGCCGGGAATTATTTTCAGGTTGGGCCTTTGTCGCCGCCCTTGCCTTGGGGGGATTCCTGACCGTTTCCGCCCCGGCAATCACCGTTGGGCCCGGATCCTCCATCGGGACCGACTCCGCTGGCAACGCCTTCAATGAGGAGTTCCAGGATTGGACCGCCAGCGACCTCCGCGCCCTTGACCCCATCGGCACCGCCGACGGCCTTTACAACTACAGCGATGGTTACGACCAATCCCGCGATCTCATGGCGTTCTATTCCCACATCGATTCAGCGCAGAATGGGAATGCGTATTTTCGGCTCGATTTTTACAATTTGGCACTTGGGGCCGAAAGTGGATATCAGGACTTCTACATCGCGATCGATACGGGAAGCACGACTGTCACGCAGCGGAATTGGATGCCCGACAATACCAATGTTCAGGTTTCTGAGTCAAATAGCGGGCAAACAGGCGGTTGGATGATCTGTTTGGCAATGTACGATACACAGTATTGGAAAATTTACGACGGGGATTGGACTGTGTTGGCCGAGCGATACGCTGGCGGCTCACCAACTGGAACTTATGCCAGTCACTTCGTCGGCTATAACAACGCCCCCTACTATCATAGCCAGCTTGACGCAGTCGAACTCGGCATCTCTAAGCAAATGCTTTACGACAAAGGCTGGAATGGTACAACCCCACTCAAGTTCTGGGTCATGACCACAAAGGACAGCAGCAGCACCAGCTGCGGCAGCGGCAGCAAAGCCACCGACACCTTCAAGGATTCCGATCGCGGTTGCAGCGACGGCATTATCAACGGCGCCATCCTCTCTTCCGACACCACCGGCCGCGCCAAGTACGCCTCCATCGCCCACGCCAACCAGTCCATCAATAAGAACGACGACGTTCGCATCCACATCTTCGACTCGGCTTTCAACACCGGCTTCGTGCGCACCCTCGACACCCACGAGATCTTCAAGGTGCCGCTGAACATGCATCTCAGCGGTTGCCTCCTCTCCGCCTGTGCCTGGGCTAAGGCCCAGACCGGCTCCTCCGACAAGAGCGACGGCCCCACCTTTATCACCCGCATCAAGGACCTCGCCGATTCCGGCGTGACCGCCAACCCCAGCGCCTTCATCGGCGGCGTCATGGCCGAGCACATCATGCCCTACTTCGAGGGCACCGTCAATCGCACCTCCATGGATCTCTTTGAAGAGGTCAGCAAGGCCCTACTCGGCAAGGGCGCCGCGGACATGAAAGTCATGCATGTCCCCGAGCGTGTCATCCGCAGTTACTCCACGGGCATGTCCGTGCTGAACGGTTTCACCTTCGCCGATATCGCGGCCACGACCTATACGGCCACCGTGCTCGACGAAGTAACCCACTACCACCACTGGTTCGACTCGGGCAACAGCACCTGGAGCGGCAATGGCGGCAGCGGCGACGCCCCCAACCAGCACAAGATCCAGAAGATCAACGGCGTCTACTGCTTCCTGATCAATGACCGCGAGGACCAGCAGAAGTTCGGCAACGACGATGGCGGCGCCACCCTCGACTCGCGCTATACGCTCATCGACAAGGCCATCCAGTCCGATCAGGCCCAGATCACCGTCGTCTTCGACGACTGGGAGGCTCTCGCCGGGAAATCCTTCAACATTGATACAGGCTCGCCCGTGGCCAACAACAACATGGAGCAATACCAGCGCACCATTCGCTGGCTGGCCAATCACCCCTGGGTGGAGATTGTGCGTCTCAACGAGGTGCTCGACCGCGCCACAAACGTCGGCAATTCCCAGTACAACCCCGCCTATGTCGTGGATCGCGGCACCCAGACAAACCTCTCCATGCAGACCTACGAGTACCTCAAGTGGTCCAGCGAACTCGGCTACGACTTCTGGTACTACAACAACTTCAATTCCAACACAGGCAACGAGCAGAGCTTCTATGACCTCGTGCCCGTGATCACCGGCAATCAGGGCGACTACACCACCGGCCAGCGCAGCACCATCCAAGGCTACGCCGCCGGCACCGCCCGCGACAACCAGGCCGCGACCTACGACGGGCCGAAGATCACCAGCAACAAGAAGAACGGCGACCTGAACACCTCCAACACCCTCATTCAGGATGCCTATGTGGACCTCGCCACCGCGCCCAACAACAACCTGCGCAAACTCGGCTGGTACCAATATGCCAATATGATTTATGAAACCGCCTGGCATCAGGAGCAGGGCCCCATCACCTACGCGAACACCGTATACCAGTCGCCCAACTTCCCGTCGCCCGACACGACCTGGGACGGCATGAACACCTGGGCGCTGCGCCTTGGTAACCACATCCGCGACGCGGGCTTCCTGGCCTATGCTGCGCGCTGGGCCAACGCCGTTCAGACCGGCTCCCAGACCGCCACCGCCCAGGCCCTCGCCATCGACCTCGATCAGGACGGCCAGAATGAGTACGTCTTGCGCAACAACAAGGTTCTCGCCATCTTCGAGAAGTGGGGAGGCCGCATGATCTACGCCTTCCACTATCACCCGACGGCCGGACCCATCTGCGACATCGGTGCTCCCACGGCCAACCCGTCGGGCCCCGGCGAGGAAGAGTACACCGGCACCAGCGCCAACCGCTGCTCGGCCCTCAAGGACATGAACAATGGCACCTATGCGGACCAGGCCTACAACGTGGCCGTTGGCACCAACAGCCTTACCCTGAGTTCCACGTCCGGCTCCTCGATCGTGAAGACCGTAACCTTGAACAACGGCGAGTCGCGCCTACTTGTCAGCTACAACGAATCCGTTTCCGGTGATTTGTACATCCAGGTCGGCGCGTCACCCAACAATCTCGACATCATCAAGAATGGGCGCACGCACCTATCCACCCAGTCCAACGCCGGCTACTACCGCGTGGCGAACTCCGTGGGCGGCGATGTCTACGTCACCCTCGGCGGCGGGGTCAGCCGAAATGCCACGCCGCTCAACGCCGGCTACGACAACCGCAACCTCGCCCACACGGAAATCGTTGAGATCTACGGCAACGGCACCTTCAGCTTCTCCATTGCTTTTGAGGCTGCCGCTGTTCCCGTGGAGACCTCACTGTTCGAACTCGAGTAACCAAACAACCTTTAGAGACATGCTTTAGCAACATCAGGAGGAATCAACGTGCCAATGTCAGCCCGCCGAAACGGTTATAAGACCAACAAATATGACATGAGATATCGGCGAATTCTCGCCGCCTTGCTGCTTGCACTGACCTGCGTCTCTCCGATTCTGGCGGCGAAGCCTTCGGTTCCCAAACCCCCGCCACCGGCGCGACCAGCTCCGGGGCCCGAATCCGGCGTCTTCGAACCTGTTCCGACCATCACTCTCAACTCTGGCACCAGCGCGGTGATCCATCTGGCCGACTACGCAAATGTTCCCGTGAGCAGCACTGTCAATGTTCGAGCCAACCGAATGATGCTGGCCGTTCCCGGCCCGGGCCCGCTTGACCTCACCGTTGCCGCCAGCCTCAAGCCGGGGCTCACCCCTCTCGATTGCCGTGTTGGCACCCACACCCTCACCCTATTGGTCAAAACGGTTCATCGTCCCAGCCACACATTCCGCTTCAAGCCCAAGAACCCTGTAAAGAAGGTCTATGTGGCGGGAAGTTTCAACGGATGGAACTCCACGGCAGACGCCCTCGAAGGGCCGAGCCCCGACGGATCCTATGCCCTGACGCGCCAGCTCGACCCCGGCACCTACCGCTACAAATTTGTCGCCGACGGAAACTGGCTCGCCGATGACACCAACCCCGACAAGGAACCTGACGGCCACCAGGGTTTCAACTCCACCCTCCACGTCTCCGGAAACACCGCCGGTTTGCCGCCCCGGCTACTCCAGGAATCCACTAAACCCTACGACGCCGGAAGCCCCGAAGGAAATGGGAGCTGCTTCGAGTTCGCCGTGGATCCAGGTGCCACCACATCGCCACTCGACGCCAAGTCTGTCATCGTGATGGACGACAATAGTTTTCTGCGCGACGCGAAGGTTACCCTTAAGGATAACAAACTGAGCGTCTGTATTCCGGGTGGCGGAAAAGGCCTCATTCGCATCAATGCCCGCACCACCGACGGCTTCTGGGCCCGCGAGACCGCCTTCTATCCTTCTGAACGCCTCGCCACGGCCCGCAACCAGTGGCGACAGGAAGTCGTCTACTTCGTGTTCACCGATCGTTTTCTTAATGGCGACCCTGCCAACGACAACAAGACCACTGACCCCGAACTCGCCCCCCTCGCCGCCTATCAGGGCGGAGACTGGGCTGGCATCCGCAAGAAGATTGAGGACGGCTATTTCGAGAAGCTCGGGGTGACGACGCTCTGGATCTCGCCGGTGGTCAGGAACGCCGAGGGCGCATGGACCGATGCTGTTCCGCCACACCATAAATTTTCCAGCTATCACGGCTACTGGCCCGTAGCCCCCCGCGAGACCAACCAGTGGTTTGGTTCTCTTGATGATCTCAAGGACCTTGTGCAGACGGCCCACCAACACAACATCCGCATTCTTGTCGATTGCGTCGCAAACCATGTTCACACGGACCACCCCTATTACAAGCAACACCCGGAGTGGTTTGGCCCCGTGAAGCTACCCGACGGCACCCTTAACCTCCGAAAATTCGACGATTTCCCCCTCACCACATGGTTTGACACGTTCCTTCCCAAGTTTGACTACCTGAAAGCACCGGACGCCCTCAAAGCCCAGGTCGAAGAAGCCATCTGGTGGATCGACACTGTAAAGTTTGACGGATTCCGTCACGATGCCACCAAGCACATCCCGCACGAATTCTGGCGCGCATTGACCACCGCACTGAAGACTCGGATCGAGCAACCCCGGCAGATCCACGCCTACCAGGTGGGGGAGAGCATTATCGATCGCGCCAAGCTCATGGAATACGTCAATCCCGGCGAGCTCGACGGCCAGTTTGACTTCCCCCTTTACTGGACCATTCGCAGCGCCTTTGCCACGGAAACAGAAGGATTTGACAAGCTCGACCAGTCCCTCCAGGCCAGTATTGACTCCTACGGTCCCTGGTCCATGAACTCGGCCATTCTGGGAAATCACGACTTTGGTCGCTTTATGGCTTTTGCCGATGGATCCCTGAAACCCGAAATGGATGAGAAGGAATTCGGTTGGAACACGCCCCCTGTCGTCCATAACCAGGCAAGCTACGAGAAGCTAAAGAACGCTTTTACGTTCCTTCTGACCCTGCCCTTCGTCCCCACCATTTATTACGGCGACGAGATCGGCATGACAGGCGGCGGAGACCCCGACAACCGCCGCGTCATGCGATTCGGAAAGGACCTGACCGCCGGCGAGCAATCCGTGCTCGACCACGTCTCCCGCCTCACAGCAATCCGAAAAGCTCACCCCGCGTTGCAGTCTGGCGACTACACGCCCCTCCTGGCGGAGCAGGATGTGTTTGTCTATCTCCGCTCCGATTTCCGCGAACGGCTGCTGGTGGCGTTCAATCGTGAGTCCAAACCCAGAAGGGTGGAAGTGGCCATCCCCGCCTGGGTTGGTGCCAAAGCTCAGGTGGAGAAGTTGTCCGGCGGCGCCAACGCCAATAGGACTGCGAAGGGATTATCGCTGACAATGCCGCCGGAGTCTGCATCCATCTTCATTTTGCGTTAGTGCAAATGGGGATACCGGCCGGTTGGTAGTGAGGGGGCATGTTAAAACCTCCGAAACCTGCAAACGAAACTGAGCGTCTCCGCAACCTCGCCGAGTACGAGATTCTCGATACTCCGCCCGAGCAGGAAATTGACGATCTCACCGAGATCGCATCATTCATCTGCGGCACGCCCGTCGCCATGGTGTCGCTCATCGATTCCGACCGCCAATGGTGGAAGTCGGTTCGCGGCGTGGAGGGAATCACCGAGACGCCCCGTGACATTGCGGTCTGTGCCTACGCCATCCTGACCCCGAACATCTTCATTGTGCCGGACCTTACCAACGACAAGCGCTTTTCCGAAATGCCGTATGTCGTCGGGGAGCCAAAACACCGTTTTTACGCCGGTATGCCCATCGTGACACCAGAGGGCAACGCGCTCGGAACTATTTGTGTGCTCGACAATAGACCCAAAATCCTGACCGAGCAGCAATCCCGCTGTCTCGAAGCCCTCGGTCGCCAGGTCGGCGCGCTTTTCGAATTGCGCCGTGCCAATATCAAGTTGGAGCGACTGGGCAGGCAAAAGGATGAGTTCCTCGCCATCGCCAGCCACGACCTGAAGAACCCCTTGTCGGTCGTGGGGATGTCAGCCCAGCTCATGTACGATGATCTGGCGCCCGGCACCACGCTGACAGAAGTCCACCATGGCATGCTTGGCAGTATCAGCCGCCAGGCCGGCACCATGAAACGCATCATTCTGGATTACCTCGACTTCCAGGCCATGGAGGACGGCCAGCTCAAATTGACACTGGCTCTGGCGGATTTCAATGCCTTGGTTCGTGAAGCGGTCGAGTCCAATGCCGCCTATGCCTCAAGCAAAAACTCTTCCATTACTTTTGAACCTGCTGACGGCCTTCAACCCATCAACCTGGATGCGCCGCGCATTCAGCAGGTCGCCCTCAATTTCATTGGAAATGCCGTCAAGTTTTCCCCCCAGGGATCGGAAATTATTGTTCGCGTTCTTCCCACCGAGGACGGTGTCCGCTTCGAGGTGAGCGATTCCGGCCCGGGGCTCACCGACGAGGATTTTCGCAATGTTTTCCAGAAGTATGCAAAGCTGAGCAGCAAGCCCACAGGCGGCGAGAAGAGTTCCGGCCTCGGGCTGGCCATCTGCAAACAGCTCGTCGAATTGCACGGTGGCACTTGCGGAGTCTTTAACAACGAGGACTCCGGGGCAACCTTCTGGTTTGAACTTCCCGGGAATCCTCCCGCATGATTTTTCCGCGGCGCGTGTAAGACCTCATCCACATCGAAGTCGAAAAGTCCCGTCCGTCTTCCGGAGGTGTGATCATGATTCGAATCTCGGCAGTCCAAATCCTTCTCACGGCCGCAATGCTTCTGGGCATATTGCGCCCTGTCTCCGCCCTTTCCGCCGACGACAACTCCTCCATTCCCGAATGCTGCCGCCTCAAGGTCGCAAAGCCCGCAAAGCTCATTGCGATTATCTTCCGTTCCGATGCCGACGAAGCCAGTCGGAACCTGGCCCCAATTATCGACGCCGTCCGCAAGGAATTGGAACACGATCCTGTCCTTTTCCTTACCATGGATTTCTCTACCACGGAAACTCTTAAGCAGGCCGAGTACCTTGCCAATGCCATGGACTGCGATGATCTCTGGAACAAGTTCGGCAAGCAGTCGGGATTTGTTGTTGTCGCTGATGCGATAACCAAGCGGCCCCTCGCCAAACTGACCCGCTTTTACGATGCGCCAAAGATGCTCGCCGAACTACGCCAGCTCATCGCTGCACCTCGTGATCTGGGCCCGTAGCCGCCCAAATCAGTTTTCTTCATTTCCCTGCGCAATCCTCGCGCAACTTCAGCGTCATATACCGCACGTTCAAATTCTGGTGTAGGGGAGAGTGTGCAGTGAAACGCTTTGGAATTATGATGGCCGCTGCTTGCATCTTGTCTTCTGTCGCAGGCGCGCAAACCACGTCGTCCGTCCAGATCGCATGGGACGACTTTGGAACCGCCGGTTACTTCATGAGCAGCTTCTCTCCGCCCTCCGCCAATGTCGGGCTCACGGGCAGCGGCAACCTGAACCCAACCCTGTCTCTCCAGATGGGCAAGCGCTACAAGTTCACCTACACCAATGCCGGAAGTCATCCCTTGGAGGTCGTCGCCCGCGGCGCAACCTTTGCTTCCGACGTGGCCCATCTCAGTCTTGCTGTTAATCCTTCCCTTGAATCCAACTCCGGCATCGCCTGGTTCGAGACCGGCAGCGATTTCTATTTCAACATCACTGGCCAGCTTGCTGATGCCCTGAACGCCGGGGCTGGCGGCGCGGGTTACCACTGCAACTTCCATCCCGACACCATGCGCGGCGGCATCGTCTTTACGGCCGCTGACTCCAATCTGCTCTGGCCGAATGGATCCGAGAACTTCGAAAATGCCGTCATTGGCACTCAGGTCAATTCCGCCATCACGAGCTGGAGCGTCGTCGCCGGGTCTGTTCCCGCAAACTACACTCCCCTCATCGCCAGCACACCCGCTGGCCATCCCAATCAGGCCGCAGGATCCACGCGCTGGTTGACCGTTACCGACACGGACAACTCCGCCGCTGCTAATGGCCGCACATACACCAACAGCATCATCGTTCCGGGTGCCGGAACGGTCAGCAAATACAACTTCAATTTCCGGATGGACGTCCAATCGGTCGGCACTACAGGCCCGCTGCTGATTTCCCAGCATATTAATGGCAGCAGTACCTACGTGAACGTTGCCGGCCTTGAGGTGACTTCCGTCGGCCTTGGCCTGATCATTGTTGGTACAGACGACGGCGGCGCTGGCAAAGCTGGCGCTTCCACCCGCACGACGCTTTACAACTTTGCTGATTCCGGAGGCTTTGGTCAAAATGCCTGGATCCCCGTGCAGTATGAAATCGATCTTGCCGGCGGGCTTCTCAAGGGCACTGCCACTGGTACGGACAATGTGACGGTCAAGAATGCCCAGATCTCCGGTTTAGCCCTCCAGTCGGTCAACGCCAAGGACTTCCGCTTTTGTATCCGTGGTAATGGCAGCGGCAACGTCTCCACGATCAGCTTCGACAATATCGTGCTTCAGGGAACGGAAACGCCCCCGTCCGGCGTGACGGATTGGGGCATCTATCAGTGACCCGTCGTTTTGGGGCACGCCGAGCCAATGCCCATGAGAAAAAATGCAAAAATGTCGTGCAATGGTCCCACAAATCCGGCGTCATATAACGCACGGATAACCGGGACCGGCAAAACCTCATGGAACAGCAACCATCAGACTCCGAACTCATCGCCAGGGCGGCTGCGGGCCAGCAGGCCGCATTTGAAGCCTTGGTGGATAAGTACTTCGGCCTTGTTTACTCCGTCGCCTTTGCCCGCATTGGCTGCCGCGAAACCGCCGAGGAACTGGCCCAGGAGGTCTTTCTCCGCACCTATTTCCATCTGGGACCCTTGGCTGGCGTTCGCAATTATGCCGCCTGGGTCACCCGGGTTACTCGGAACCTCGCTGAGGACTGGCAACGCAGTGGCCAGCGTGTGTCGCGTGCCATGACCATGATTCACATCGAGGATCTGCCCCGCGAAGTGCCCGATACTGAACCCGAGTCCCTGCCCGACAGGATTAATGCCAGGGAACAGTCGGCCCTTCTCTGGACGGCCCTGACTCGCCTGCCCGTTCATCTCCGCGAGATGATCCTCATGCACTTCCGCGACGATGTCAGCAAGGCCGACATCGCCCGCCATCTCGGGATTCATCCGTCCTCCGTGGGCCGCCAGATTACCGGTGCCCTCGAAGCTCTTCGTACCCACCTCGGCCCGCAATTTGATTTGCCTACGGCAGTGCCACAAAGTAGCCGGGCGAGCCAGCGGCGCGCGGTTGTTGCGTTGCTCATCCTCGCCGCCATGCCAGCCGCCCGCCAAACAGCTGTGGCTGCGGCTCTCGGCGAGACGGCAGCCATCGCTGCGCCAGTAGCCACAGCCTCACTTCTTACAAGATTGATCGCCGGCCTAAACGGGCTTGCGACCATGAAAGTCTCCGTGCGTGCCCTGACCGGAACCACGGCGATGGGGATAATGATCGGCTTCACTCTCTATTATCTCCATACGTCCATGGCCTCGGGGGGTGGTCCCTCCTCCCCCGAGGCCGAAATGGTCGTAGCTTGCGGTTCAGTCATGTCCGAAATGGTCTATCACGAATACAAGCTGCAGCATGTGACGACAGAGGACGCGATCAAAGCCCTGAAACCGCTCCTGACGCCCAAGGTTGGGGCCGTCGTCTCGCAGAACGCTGCTGCCAATTCCATAACCGTTGGTGACAACGCGACGGCACAAGCCGCCATCGCAAAGAAGATCCAGGATATTGATCACATCCTCAATCCAACCGACACCGGCGCAGTGACCGGCTTAAGAAATCCGTTGCCTCCGCAGAATGCCGCCCCCTCCTCTTGATGTAGTTTAACTTAAATCGCTTCATCCAATGGCAGGGGAGGGCCAGCAGATGAAATCCAAGAATGACCAGGCCTCGTGGCTGCAGGGCAACGGTGCACGTTGCTCCGCCCCGGGCAAATTTCCCCCGGCCCCATATCATATCGTGCTGCTCGGTCCGCCGGGCGTCGGAAAGGGCACGCAGGCCGAGCGGCTTTGCCGTCATCTCAACGCCTGCCACCTGTCCACCGGCGACGTGTTCCGCGCGGCGAAGTGCCTGTCCGATAACCAACTCACACCGGCCATCAAGGCCGCCCTTGGCTACATGCGCCGCGGTGACCTCGTGCCCGATGACACGGTCATCGACATGGTGGTCGAGCGCGTACGCTGCCTCAACTGTCAGCACGGCTTCGTGCTGGACGGATTCCCGCGAACCCTGGCGCAGGCCGAGGCTCTCGAAGCGCTCCTCGAAACCATCAACAAGCCCCTCGACGCGGTGGTCAATTTCGACCTGCCCGCCGAGATGGTGGTTGAGCGCATCGCCGGGCGTCGCATCTGCAAGGCATGCGGTGCCAGCTACCACATCAAGAACCAGAAACCCAAGGCCGAGGGCCTGTGCGATAGCTGCGGCGCTGCGCTGACCCAGCGCGAGGATGATCGCGAGGAATCAGTCCGCGTGCGGCTTGAAGCCTATGAATCCGCCACGCGCCCACTTATTGACTTCTACCGCAGCCGCAACCTGCTCCTGAACATCAATGCTGAAGGCCCGCCGGCAGACGTTTTCGACCGGCTCTGCTTCGAGTTGTCCCTGGCCATGACGCGCAAACGGCGCACGGTGGCGTAACCGCAAATCTATTCGTGGCGCAGGGCGTCGATGGGATCGAGACGTGCCGCCTTGATGGCGGGGAACATCCCGAAGATCAGTCCCACCGCCGCGGCGAAGCCAAAGCTCAGGCCGACGGCCCATAGCGGCACCTCGGCCTTGTCGAGGCGGGCGCCCGGTATGCCGGCAATGAGCCGCGCGATACCGTAGCCTCCCATGACACCGACCATGCCGCCGACAAAGCACAGTGTGACCGCTTCCACCAGAAACTGAAACAGGATCGCCGCAGGCCGCGCGCCGACAGCCTTACGTAAACCGATCTCCCGTGTGCGCTCGGACACGCTTACCAGCATGATGTTCATGATGCCGACACCACCTACGAGCAGCGAAATGCCCACGATACCCACGGCGACGAGCGTCATGGTCGCCGCGGTCTGGTTGAAGGTGTCGATGAACTTCTGTACCATGTCCAACCGAAACGTGTCGGGCTCGCCGGGCTGGATGTGGCGCAGCTTGCGGAGGTAGAAGGCCAACTCCGCCCGCGCCTCTTCCGCAACCTCTGGCGAGCGCGCCGCGGCCGTTACCGACATGTTCCACGGGTTCTTGCGCTGGCCCGTGCTGAAGGGAATCAGTACTTCCATTCCAGCCTCGCTACTGCCAAACAGGCCCAGAGCCACTGCGGGCTCGATCACGCCGACCACGGTGTAACGCCTGTCACCGATGGTGATGGACTGGCCGACGCAATCCTTCGGCATCTGGAGCTTCGTTCTCGTCGTCGGGTTGATCAGGCACACTGCTCGTGCCGATTCCATGTCCACCACGGTGAACTGGCGCCCTTCGATCACCGACCTGTTCTCGATCTCGTGCCATGCCGGCTCGATGGCACTCATGTTGACATTCTCCTCCATCCGATCGCCGTAGCGCACCTTGTCCTGCAGCCACATGGTGCGCGTGAAGGTCTTCACGGACGGGCAATGGCGAAGCAAATCGTCAAACTGCTCCGGGCGAAAGCGCAACGAGCGCCAGGGCAGATTTTTCTTCGGGCCGGTTCGCGGGCGCTCGACGTTGATAAAGATCTTGTTGGTGCCCACCGTCTCAAAATCCGCCAATACCTTCTTCTTGAGACCCGTCATCGCGGCGATGACGCCAGTCACCGAGGCCACGCCGATGATGATCCCCACCATCGTGAGCAGCGACCGCACCTTGTTGGCCCAGATGTGCGCCAGTGCCTGTGCGATGCTCTGATAGAGCAGCGCGAAGGCCGTCGCCACGATCCGCAACACCGCCTTCATGCGATCACCGCCGGTGCGGTCATCTCGTCGGAGACGATGCGCCCGTCACGCATTCTCACCGTGCGCCGTGCGTGGGCAGCCACGTCGGCCTCGTGGGTCACCATGATAATCGTTTGCCCCTCGCTGTAAAGCTGCTCGAACAGCGCGAGAATCTCGGTACTCGTGGCGCTGTCCAGATTGCCCGTGGGCTCGTCCGCCAGCAGGATGGACGGCCGTGCCACCAGTGCCCGGGCGATGGCGACGCGCTGCTTCTGCCCGCCGGAAAGCTGATTGGGCCGGTGATTGACCCGGTCGCCGAGGCCCACCCGCTCCAGCGCCTCCAGCGCCCGTGCCCGGCGTCCCCAAAGGCCATCGCGGGCGTATAATAGCGGCATCTCCACGTTCTTCAGCGCGGTGAGGCGCGGCATGAGTTCGAAACTCTGGAATACGAACCCGATCCGCTCGTTACGCACGCGGGCCATGTCCGCCGCGCCCAGCTCTGTCGTCAATTGCCCGTCCAGTTCGTAGGTCCCGGACGTGGGCCGGTCCAGGCAGCCAAGGATGTTCATGAGAGTGCTCTTGCCGGAGCCCGACGTTCCCATGATGGCCAGGTATTCATTGTGGCCCACCTCAAGGTTCACGCCCGCAAGGGCGTTGATGGTCTCCGAACCAACCCTATAAATCTTCTTAACATCCCGGATGCGGATGACCTGCTCCGCCGATGGCGTCCGCGCGTTCATGGTGCCTCAGGGCTTGGTCCCGGTGGTTTCCCCGGGTTTCGCCTTCGCGGTGGCGGTGGTTTCCTTCTCGTCCTTCACCTTCTGGTCGTGGGTCAGCTTTTCCAGCACCTTGTAGGGCCCGATGATGACCGGGTCGCCCTCCTTGAGGCCCGCCGTGATCACCGTATGGGTGGCGTCGCTGGGCCCCACGGTGACGGGTGTCATCACGGATTTGCCGTCAATAAACTTGCAGACCACCGTTGCCGCCGCCTTTAGCCGTTCCTTCTCGCCGAGCTGTGAGCGCACAGCCTCCGGCAATTCCTCGACGGTTCGCCCTAGCACTGCCTGGCTTGGCACCTTCAGCACGCTGTTGTGATGGCTGGTCTCGATGTCGGCGTCGGCTGTCAGACCGGTGATGATGCGTTCGCCCTTGGTGTGCAATGCGATCTCTGCCGTGAAGTTCTTGTCCTTGTCCTTCTCGGTGGGCGACAGGGCCACCGAGGTCACTGTTCCCTCGAACACACGGTCGCCATAGGCCTGCATCCGGATCTTCGCAGGCTGGCCCACCTTCACCCGGGCGATGTCGGCCTCGTCCACCCGCACGATGACCAACATGTTATCCAGGTCGGCCACTTCGAGGATGACCGTGCCGGCGTTGTTCATGGTGCCGGTCATGACGAGTTCCCCCACCTTGGCGTTCACCTTTGTCACGGTCCCGTCGATGGGCGAGATGATTGTCGCGTTCTTCAGGTCCTCGCGGGTTTTGGCGATGTCGGCCTCCGCTGCCTCGAGCGTATGCAGCGTGGCGGTGAGATTTGAATCGTCCGCCTCGAGCCCGTGGATGGCCGAGTTCAGGGATGCCTTCATTTCGTCCACCTTGCGCTTGGCCTCGTCGTAGGTGGCCTGGCTGGTCATCTTCGAGGCGAGCAATTCGCGCTCGCGGGAGAGTTCGAGCTGCGCATTCTCGAGTTGGGCGCGGTGGCCTTCGATTTGAGACTTCTGGGAATCAATGCGGGCCTGAGACACCTTGACCTGGGATTTCTGCGCCTCGAACCGCGCCTGGGTCGAGCGCAACGCCGCTTCCAGGTCCGTCGCGTCCAGCCGAACCAGCACCGACGCCGGGACCGGTGGGTTGGCGGCAGGGTTTCCCTTGGTCACGATGGATCCCTCGGGGTGGGGAATCTCGATAATGCGGGCCGCCACCTTGGCGCTGATGGAGACCTTTGTCTTGGGCCTTACCTCGCCCGGCGCCTGGATCACCTCGGAAAGCTCGCCCCGAGCCACCTTCTCGATACGGACGGGTGTCGGGTCGGCGGCCCCGGAGCCCGTCACGCTCTTGAAATAGCGGGGAATCCCGTAGCCAGCCCCCGCCAATACGGCGATGCCGACCCCTGTCCAGATTTTCCAGTTCTTCACGGACAGTTATCCCCTTGCACCCAAAGTGACAAGGCAAGGACGAAACCATAATGCCGGACAGCAGGTGGAGCGGAACCGCGGAGAAATGGCATGTTGCATCACCCGTATTAGACGCATCGAGGCGCGAAATCTTGCACCGTGGTGTGGTCTGCACTCCTGGATTTTTGACGGGGGGAGGGGGAGGGGGGTGTTTTTTTTCGATTTCGCGTGAAAAGGGGGTTAACTCCAATATTTTCAATGCGGATAAATCGAGAAACAAATGGGTCAAAAATCGCAGAAATAGCGACAATTACCGAGGTGGCCGGGGAATTCGCGGCCAGAGCGGTGCCGCCAAAGGTCGCTTGGGTGGGGGAGGAGTTGGATTGGCTTTTTGTGGTCATGATGGAATGACAGTAATGGGTGAGAAGGGCTTTGCATATTCCCCCATGACCCCTTGCAACCCCTTCCAGACCCTGAAACGGCGATGTATTGAGGCAGAAGCCAATCGGGCCCCCGTCTGAGTATTTGACTGTGGAGCGCCGTGGGGCGAGTCATCACGAGGTTATGGAGAAATGGCGCCTCTATTTGGACACTTCCGTCTTTGGCGGAGTGTTTGATCTAAACGAAGAATCTGATGCAGATTCCCGTCGTATGCTGGACGCTGTCATCGAGGGGCACGCGGATGGTTATTTCGATGTCGACGAATGACTTTTGGAAAAAATTTCAGCCCATTGCAGGGTTTGACTGCGTTCGAATGAAGCGGGAGGCCCAAGCCCGGGCAGGAATAAGAACCGAGGGCTTGAGCCGCGACGAATTGCTGGCTTATTATCGCAGGAAGGCACAAATGCGATCCACTTCAAAACCTTACTCGAGTTCGGTAAGTGTGGATGTCACTTGTACTCGCGAGGATTCGGGCGAGTATAAAGGCAAGTGATTCCAAGAATGATTGCACCGGGAGCCCCGTCCTTTACTCGTTGAACAGCGCGAGCAGGCCGACCCATCCATGCCATGGGATGGAAGCTGCCAGCATCGCAGCAGCTACAATTCGGACGTTTTGCCTGCGAATTCCAACTACGGCCAAGATTGTGCCCGGTGTCAGCAGGATCGCCAATATGATGATCCCGTCGGGCCATTGCGCAGGGTCCCAAAGGGAGACCAATATGTTCTTTTCAGCGGCGAGTAGCTCTCTAACGGATTCAAAGAATCCCAACGGGCCTAAGGTTTCAAAAAGGGCCAACGCGAGAAATGGCAAAAGCCACAGGCTGACCAATCCAACAGCTAAACGAATTGGCCTGGGGATTCGGTTTGCCGTCTGCGTGATGATCGCTGGAAGCATAGATTTACTGCTTCGAAGACAAGTCAATTATCGTTCCGGGTGGAACGGGCGGAGGAGCAACTCCAGAAGGTCCCTTGACCAATTTGATGACCAGGTCGGTTTGGTTGGTGGCGACATCCTGTAGTTCTACCAGGTTGTATTCACTCGCGGTTACCATCAGTCCAACCTTCTCATCCGAAATTTGTGTGAAGGCAAAGTGTCCAGTTTCGTCAGTCAATTTCTGGCGAGGATGAGTCAATCCCTCTCTTGGTTCCAACAGAAGCGCAACTACGGCTCTTCTTATTGCCTTTCCGTCAGAATCCTCAACTCTCCCGGCAAGTTTTCGAGCGCGTTGCAGCTTGATTCTTATGCCTGTACGGATATCCCCGGGCTCCAAGCTGGCTTCAAAATCATTTGACGGAATATAGCCGCTGGCTCTGAACTCAAATCGCACCATTCCACCGCGGATATCGCCAATCGAAAAGATCCCATTGGAATCCGTGAAGGCTGTTGCTCCCTGCATTATGCGACCTTCTCGGTCAACAACCTCGAAGGTTTCGACATCCGCGCCGGTGACGGGAGAACCATCGAAATCAACAACGACCCCTTCCACGGTTGCTCCCCTTCGCAATATCAAATCCAACCCCGTTTTTGACTCCTGATCTAATTGGAACGGGACAGATTCAGAACCGTAACCCGGAGCCCTAGCTCGCAGAACATAATTGCCCGGAGGAACCAGAAGACTGTAGTACCCATTCCCATCGCAGGCTACATCCCTGTAGCCTGCCATTTTTCCGGAATCACGTTTGTAATCAAGCGATATGGCGACTTGAGCTGGAAATATTCCCAATCCTGCTTCATTCCTTACTCGCCCGGACACATTGAGTTGCCGATGTAGTTGGAAATTTTGGGTTGCTTCGAGTTGGGCAGGGTCGAGTTGGGTGAGGGCGGTCAGCATTTCGGAAGCTTCCGGGTCGCGAGAGGTGGAGTAGCCGTCGCGCTGAACGGACATGGCTACGATGCCCAGAGGGCCGTCGGCAGGGACGCCGCGAATGCGGTAGGTTCCATCGGGATCGGTGGTGGCGCCGGCGGGGGGATCGGACAACACGGTGACGCCCGCGCCTTCAATGGGGGCGCCGGTATCGGTTTCTGTCACTTTCCCGACAATGGTGTGACCACCGTATAATCGCAGATGCAATTCCGGGGCCGGCTGGCCGGCGGTAAGGGCGAGGCGATTGCCTGGCAGCGCTTCGGTCTGCTTGAGGTGCAGGTGCTCCTTGTTCGCGGACACGCGATAGTTCCCCTCAGGAAGGCCCGTGAAATGAAAGGTGCCGTCGGCGTTTGATGTAGCGCTCCAAGATTTCACATGGGCAACAGGCTGGGATCCATTGGGGTCTTCCGTCAGGCGGACGGTGGCACCGGACACGACTTCACCGTTGTGATCGTCGAAGACATAGCCATCCACCGCGTTGCCCTCCGCGGCGAGCTGAAACAGGACGTTGGTGTCGGGCATGCGAATGGTTCGCCGCTGAGCGATGAGGTTGGCGGCGGTGGCTTCCACGGTGACTTCGCCAGCCGGGATTGCCGTGGACGCAAACGCGCCATCGGCACCGCAGACTAATGACCATGTTTGAATCGCCACGAGTTTCGAATCCCCCTGCGACTCGGCGACGGAAATCGCTACATTGGCGCCGGGGACGGGGCTACCGGCGGCGTCCAACACCTTTCCGGCGATTCGCGATGCCGGGTGGAGGCGTAACTCGGCGGCGAACTCCCGCGTGTCGCCGGTGGGAAGCATTGGATGTGCGGTATCAATCACGCGGCAGGCGTCGGCGTACCCCTCAGCCCGGGCTCGCAATAAAAGCTGCGCGGGGACTTCGCGTGCTGCGATCTTGTAGGTGCCATCTGCGCCTGCTGTGGTGGTGGCGAGCCGCGTTTCGACCGTTGAGGACGTCAGGCCGGCCGGAACGCTGATCGAAATTTCAGCGCCACCGATGGGGGTGGAGTCGTCTGCGAATATGCTTCCACTGACCACTGCCGCAGAACGTCCCAATAGTGACGTGGATGGTTTGGTGGCGACGGTTCCGGATTTGGGGGCGGGTTTTCGTGAGTTTTTCGCCGATGGCGTGACAGGTAATGCCTGCTTGTTAACCCGGACAATCTTTGCGGGCGGCTTTTCGCCATCGGCCGCAATGGACCTACGGCGACCGAGCGATGGCAACAATACGCCCAAGGCCGCCACGGCAATTACAACGGCGATCCCCCCGACCCAGCGGCGGTCAGAAGTCACTGGCTACTGCTTTACCCTCCAGATGTCACCCGGGCTGTCGACCCCGTTGGTCGGGTCAAAGGATTGCACGATAATTTCGGGTGAGGGTTGAGGTTTGGATGGGTCGTATAATTTCCAGTCTAGGTCGAACTTTCCGTTGGGTCCGGGGCTGAAAAGAATCCATCCCTCTTTCTTCGTCTTGGGATCCACCTGAACCACCCGCGAGTAGTAGGCGAAAGTCTGTCCGTCTTTAGCGAAGGGGTCCTTAAACTGCGAAGTCAGGTAGGCGATGGGAGTCGTGAGACAATTGGTAACGAAACAAGGCAGCGCTGGTTCATTCGGTGAGGCTTTGCGAATCGTTTGAACTGAATCAGACGCGGGATAGCAGTTGTTATCCACATAATAGGACTCAATTCCCGTGGCAAGGGAGCGGAGGTCCGAGCGAACTCGGGAGACCTTTGCACGGATGGCTGCGTCGACATAGTTGGGAGTGACAATGGCCACTGCGGGTGACGAAGCTGATGGCGTGGCAGCGGCCGGGGAGGCCGCTTGCCCCGCAGGCGCAATTTTGATCATGGGGGTGGCAGCCGCCGGCTTCGCGGCGGGATCGCCTGCGAAGGCTGGGTGAATGGAGACAACAACAATCCCGGCGAACAACAAAGCCGCGCGGGTGGCTGCGAAACGGGGACGGCTCATGGTGGGTCCTCCTGATGAAATTTCCTGCGGCAAATCTGACGTCGTTCTTATAGGACGGAGCAAAGGGCGAAATGTTGCGGAACTCAATGGAAAAGGGTTGGATGGGTGAAACGAGCCATCATGGGGAGCTGGCCTGGAATCGTTGTTCGTTCCCGGCCCTCAAATACCTCAAAATTTGACTGGTACGCCGGAATAGCGTACATTTTAGATGGAGAAGATGAAAAAGACTGGCCGAAAGCAGGTTTCCAAACTGGCGGACACCGCGCGCTTGGAGGAGGGGTTGCGCGCTGAGCTTGCCCGGGAGCGGGCACGCGCGGCGGCCTTGGAGCGCGAACTGGTGGCGGTTCGCGGGGAGACGGAATCGCAGCTTTCGATGCTTTCGCGGGTGTTATTCAATGCGCTGGACGAGGATTACGAAGCGCCCCATTTCCACAATCCGCTGCTGGACGCGCAAAATCTCGAAAGTCCGGTTGATGGCCCGCCGAGTGCGGATGCGGCCCGGTGCTGGCTGAGTGATCCCAATTGCGAGCGGGTGGCGGATATGGATTCCCTTGGGGATCGGATCCGGTTTTGCAGTCAATGCGACGCGTTTCACCAGGCGACTCCGGATACGTTTTCGCGGGTGGGTGAACTGCTCAATGGCATTCTCCACCTCTTGCGCGACAAGCATCTGAAATTCACCGAAACCCAGCAACAACTGGTGCAATCAGAGAAGCTGGCCGGGCTGGGCGAGCTGGCCGCGGGGCTGGCGCACGAGATCAACAACCCGGTGGGGATCATCCTGGCGCGGCTGGATTGCGTGGAGCTGGAGAACGCGGGGAAGATTCCCGGCGAACTGGCGGAGGATCTCAATGTGATCCGTCGGCACGCGGAGCGGCTGCGGCGTATCACGCGGAGCCTGACGTCGTTCGCGCGCCGCCACAAGGTGGAGAAGCGGGTGGTGGCCGTGCAGACCGTGCTGCGGGAGCTGCTGGAAATGATCGACCGAACGATGCAGCGCGGCAACGTGGTGATTTCCCTCTCGGTAACTGACGACCCGATGCCGGCGTTTGCGGATGCCACCATGGTGCAACAGGTTTTTATGAACATCATCCTGAACGCGCGCGATGCCATGCCCAACGGTGGGGAGCTGAGGATCTCGGCGTTTCGCCGTGGCGAGGAACTGGTGCTTGAATTCCAGGACAACGGCATGGGGATGGAGAAATCGGTTCGCGACCGGGTGTTCGATCCGTTCTTCACGACCAAGGACGAGCGCGGCACGGGGCTGGGGCTTTCGGTGAGTTACGGCATTATCAAGGACCATGGCGGCAGCATCGAAGTGGAGAGCGAGCCTGGGGCCGGGGCGCTGTTCCGCATCGTGCTGCCCATGCACAGACAGTTGATACAGGGGGAGGATTGATGACGGAGATTTCGGCGAAGGTGGCGGTGCTGGACGACGAAACGGACATGCTGGAGAACTGCCGTCGGCTGCTGTCGCGGTGGGGGCACAAGCCGATCTGCTTCTCGGATCCGATGAAGGCGGAGGAGATCGTCGACAGCGAGCGACCGGATATTTTCATTACAGATATCCGGATGCCCGGGCGCAGCGGGCTGGATGTGTTGACATCGCTGCGGGAAAGGGCGCCACAGATGCCGGTGATCGTGTTCACAGCCTTTGCATCGGTGGAATCGGCCATCGAGGCCATCAAGGCCGGGGCGTTCGATTACATCGTCAAGCCCTTCACGCTGGACGGTTTCAAGATAGTTCTGGACCGGGCCGTGGAGAGCCAGCGCCTGCGCAGCGAGAACGAAAATCTCAAGCGACAGGTGGCCAGCGCCTTTGGCGCTGACAACATCATCGGCCAGAGCGAACCCATGGTGAAACTGGGCGAGATGATCCGGAAGGTGGCGCGCTCGACGGCCAATGTGCTGATCCATGGCGAAAGCGGAACGGGGAAGGAACTGGTGGCGCGCTGCGTGCACGCGAATTCCGACCGGGCCGCAAGGCCGATCGTTCCCGTGGATTGCGCCTCGATTCCCGAGACGCTTTTGGAAAGCGAATTGTTTGGCTACCAGAAGGGGGCCTTCACCGGCGCGGTGCAGAACCGGGCGGGACTGTTCGAGACGGCGGAGGGGGGCACGCTGTTTTTTGACGAGATCGGGGAAATGCCGCTGGGGCTTCAGGCGAAGATGCTGCGCGTGTTGCAGGAGCGGACTTTCCGCCGGCTGGGTGGGAATGATCTGCGCCATGCGGATGTGCGTGTGCTGGCGGCCACGAACCGCGACCTGGACGCGGAACGCAAAGCCGGTCGGTTTCGCGAGGATCTTTACTTTCGCCTGGGTGTCATCACGATTTCTGTGCCGCCGCTGCGCGAGCGAACCGGCGACGTGGAACTGCTGGCCAATCATTTTGCCAAACGCTTCGCGAAGCAAAGCGGGTTGCCCTTCGCAAAGATATCACGGCAGGCGATCGGGTTGCTGGAAAGTTATGTGTGGCCGGGGAATGTTCGCGAACTCCAGAACGTGATGGAACGCGCGATTACCCTGAGCAGCGGGGAGGTCATCGTGCCGGATGATCTGCCGGGGCATATTTCGGGAAATGATGGATCACAGCCTGCTGCCGTGCCTGATGAGGACAGTTTCAAGGCGGCGAAAGAACGCTGCGTCGAGAATTTTGAAAAGAATTACCTGCGGGCGATCCTGGAGAACTGCCGTTACAATATTACCAAGGTCGCGCGTGTCTCCGGGTTGAACCGCCGCACGATTTACCGGCTGATGGAGCGCTACGGGTTTCGCCAGCCGGACTGAGGCAGGGCGGATTTAGTGGCCGATGGTGCTGCCGTTACCGTTGCCATTGAAGCCGCCGGTTTTCATGGCGTCCTCGTAGGCTCGCAGCACAGCGGCCTCGACCACGGAACGGGCTTCCTGGTTCAGGGGGTGCGCCACATCGTGAAAGGATCCATCGCGGCCGCGGCGGCTGGGCATGGCGACAAACCGCCCGGATTCGGCCTCGATGACTTTCAGGTCGCGCACGACAAAGGCGTTGTTGAGCACAATGACGGCAAAAGCCTTGAGCTTCTGATCCGCCGCACTGGCCGGTCTTATCGTGACATTGGTGACTTCCAAGGTTTCCATGGCACTCCTTCTTCCTTGGTCGCAGGATTACGGTGTTTCGCCGTCTCAGGTCAGATTATATATCATCGCGGAAGGGGTGTCGCGATTTTCATCGTGGGCCGGTGGACCGGGCAGCAAGCCCACAATGGTGGAACCGCTGCCGGATAGAAACGCGCGGAGGCAACCCCGGGATTTCAGGCGGGCGCAACCATCGACAAACCAGGGGCGGTCGGCGACGACCAACTCGAAGTCATTGTGAATGGTGTGAGCGAGTGCCTGCGGGTCGCTCCGGCGGAGCGCATCAATGACATCCGACGCGGTGGCAGTGGGTGCGGGGCGTTTCATGGCACCCAGGCGGGCGTAGGCCTCGGCGGTGCTGACGTGCTCGCCGGGGAAATCCAGCCGAATGGAAAGCTGTGGTCTGATGGGGAGTGGGGTAATGACTTCACCGCGGCCTGTGGCGAGGGCAACGCCGCCATGGGCGAAGAAGGCGACATCGCTGCCAAGGCGCGCACCCAATCGGGAGAGAGTGGGCGTGTCCAGGCCGAGATTGCAGAGGTGATTGAGCGCCTTTAAAGTGGTGGCGGCGTTTGAACTGCCGCCGCCGAGACCGCCGCCGGCTGGAATTCGTTTTGTGACTTCCACGTTGAGGCCCGGGATGGCGGCGCCGAATTCCGCGCGCATGAGGGACCAGGCTTTGTGGATCAGGTTTTGTTCTGCCGGTAACGTGGCCTCGAATCCCGCAATGCGACAGAGCGGTTCCTCCGTCAGTGCGAAAGTCATTTCATCTGAAAGGGGAATTTCCTGAAAAATCGTTTCAATGTCGTGGAAGCCATCGGTGCGGCGCCCGATCACACGCAGGTACCAGTTGATCTTGGCTGGCGAGGCGAGGCGAATCACGGCGCAGGCTCGCTGGTGGAGAGCTTGCCTTCGAGCCTGTCGCGCAGGGCTTTGTATTTCTCGGGATAGATGTAGCCGACTTCCACAGCCCGGCCCGCCTCGCGATAGGCTTCCTTTACCTTGCCTCGCGTTTCGAGGATTTGGGCCAGGGTGTAGTGGTACTCGGCGTTGTTTGGATAGATGGAGACAGCTTCGCGGGCGGCGGCTTCGGCTTCGTCCAACCTGCGCGCGCGCAGCAGGACTTCGGCCTTCTGCCCACGGGCGGATGCGCTTTCGGGCTGGAGCCGGATGGCCTGATCAAGGAGCATAATGGCGCCGTCGGGGTTGCCGGATTTCTCCTCGATGCCGGCGCGCATGATGAGTAGGCGTGGGTCGCGGGGTGTCCATTGCTGTGCGCGCTCAAGGCTCTGGGCGGCTTCGCGGAACTTGCCTTCGTCCAAAAGGTCGAGGGCGCTATCGCGATAGCGTGCGGAGAAAAGCCCCGGCACGACGTGGACTGCCAGGGCGGCAATCAGCAAGGCGGCCCAGGCAGGGGCCACCCGGAAGTTGAGTTTCCCGGTTGGTTCTGTCCCGGTGGTGGTGGCGGACATTCCTGCCACGATGGAGCCAGCCACGATACCGAAGAACAGCATCATTTCGCGCTCGTTAAAATTCAGGGAGTAGAGCGCATCCACGGTGAACGCCAGGGCCATGGCACCGCAGGCGCGCCAGTGGTCCGCGCGCCAGAGCTTATGGGCAAAGAATCCAGACCAAAGACCTCCCACAAGAAGAATGGCAAGGAGTAACCCGGCGGCACCCAATTCCGCCGCGACCTGCAGCACCCAGTTGTGCAGGAATTTTGATTCACGCGCTTCGGGGGGGCGGTACACTCCATAATAAAGGTCCACAGAGCCGAGGCCGGAGCCCACGGCCGGGTTTCGTGCGAAGATTTTTGTGCCGACACGGGCATAGTGGGCGCGTTCCCGGATGGTGTTGCTTCTCTCGACCAGGCCGCGGAGACCGGATTCGCCGGGGCGGGTCTTTACGAGTTCCGCGCTGCTGGTGGTTTGTGCAAATGCATTGCCGAAGAGGGCGGAAATGGCAAGTGCGAGGGCAAGGGCAGCGCCAGCAGCCGCGGCGGGGAGCTTTGGTTTTCGCCAGCCGCCCCCGGCGGTGGTGAGGACGACAGCGATCAATCCGGTCAGTATTCCGCCGCGCGAGCCACTGAGGAGTAGCCCCAAACCAGTCAGCACGACGATGAGCGCAGCCATGGCCTGGGTGGGTGCCTTTCGGGTGCGCGTGGCAATTCGGAGGATTTCTGTGGTCGCGGCCAGCGACAGGCCAAGGAATCCACCAAGGGCGTTGGGGTCTCCCCAAACCGAGGCGACGCGCTTGAGCTTGAGGTGATGGAGCAGCGCGAGCTGGAGGGAGGTGGGCTCCTGCCCGCCAAGGGTGGTCATCATGTCGGCGTACATGCGGTCGTAGAGCCAAAGGTACTGGGCCACGGCGTGGATGCTGAGCGCGGCGGCGGTCAGGGCCACGGCCCACAGGAGTATTCGGATTAGATCCCTCGCGTCTCCTCCGTTGGTCTGTGTGTTGCGCAGTAGCATGAACGCAGAGGACCCCGCTGTTGCGGCGCCGAGGAAGGTGCTGAAATTCTCCGCGCCCACGGTGCGAAACCCGCCAGCGGCCCATCGTGCCCAGACGTAGGTGGTAAACATTATGGCCAGCCAACCTACGGCGGCCATGGGGGCGGCACGGCGGCTTTGGCGGGAATGCAGGGCAGCAGTGCCGAGGAGCAGAGCCGCCGTCAAGGTTTCGAGGAGGCCCTCCGTCGGGTGGCTGGCGGAAGGCCACAAGATTTGGGTTATCCACAATCCGAGGAGGAGAATCCACAGGGTCCGTGTGGCCCGGGCATCAGGGGCTGGCGATGGGGTGGTGCGGCTGTTCATGAAGGGCCCATTGCGGATGGCGCCGTGAGCAAAGTAAAGGCCGGACAAGCGTGGGCCGGGAGTCGGCATGATCACCCATTGACCGGGCACCCTGCGCCTCCAACAATTGTCCTATTATGTGCGGCGAGAATCCGTTGCAGCCGCTGGGGAGGGATTAGCCATGAAAATCGTCTTTGTCCGGCATGCGGAGGCCGAAGAGAAGGGACAGGGGATTCCGGGAGCTGATGAACACCGGAAACTTACAAAGTCTGGCCAGCGCGAGGCACGGGCGGTGGGGCGTGTCTTGAATTCGCTCAAGATGCGACCTGCGATGATCTTCACAAGCCCGCTGGTTCGGGCCCGCCAGACCGCAGAAATCCTTCAGGGGCAAATCAAGCGGTCGCCGGATCCGTGCGACACACGGGCGCTTGCGCCGGAGGGGACGTGGGTGGATCTTCAGCGCGAGATTGCGCGCCATGGCGACCTCTTTGCCGGCAAAAACCCGGATAAGATCGTGGTCTTCGCCGTTGGTCACCAGCCGAATCTGGGCCGCATGATTACGGACGCGCTGGCAGGGCGAAACAGCGGTTGCATCCTCCAGAAGGGCGCATGCGTGGCGCTGGCCTGGAAGGACGATAAGCCGCAGGGAGCGGCGGAAATCCTGTTTGCGCTGACGCCGGATCAGGCTGCGGTTCTGGCCTGATTCGCGCCGTGAGCGGGCCGGCATGGCAGCTTTGAGCGGGGTATTGCTGATTTTTGTTTCGGCATTGTATAGCCAAACAAATGAAATCGAAAAACAGGAATCAGGGCAGCGCCGATTTTGAGCCAATCCTTGTCCATGTGCGGGATCTCCATGCAGGTCCCCAGGACCTGAAGGTAAACTGTTCGCCCGAACAAATTGAGTTGGCTGACAATGAGTTTCGCTTCACGTCGCCGGTGCGGGGAACAGTCCGGTTCTCGATTGCTGGGAACAAGGTCATGGCGAAGGGGCAACTTGAGACCGAGGCGATCTCGGGGTGCGTGCGTTGTCTCCAGCCGGTCAGCGTGAGTATCAAGGCGCCGGTCGATGTGATTTTTGACCACGATGAGGAACTGCTGAAACCCGAGTTGGAGTTTCTGGGTGCGGAGGATTCGACGATCGCCTATTTCGACGGGGAAACCATCAAGCCGGAGCAACAGTTTCGGGAATCCATCATGCTGGATTTGCCGCCGCTGCCGCTGTGCCGACCGGATTGCAAGGGGTTGTGCCCGCAATGCGGGGCGGACCTCAATTCTGCGCCCTGCAACTGCGATCGCAAATCGCAGGATATTGGCTGGAAAAGCGCCCTGAAGCAGATCAAACTCGACTGAGGGTCGGGTTCGCCAAATCAGATATTTGCATTTTTTTCATTGTTTCGGCTCGATTTGGCATATCCTTTAGCGGACAAACAGTATTTACACCATGACAATGACAGTGGATTACGAACAGCTCCTGGTCACCAACGAGTTCAGCGAGGTGATCCGCCTGCAGAACCAAAGCCTCGAACGCCTGAAAGCCTTCCGGGCCAAGTATCCCTATTTGATACCTCCCAACGTGGCCTCCATGGTCGAAGAGAACCTGAAGGAAAATATGCAGATGCTCTTCAAGGAGCTGAACAACCTTCACAAGCCCAAGCAGCAGCAAAAGCGCTACGTTTGCATGGAGTGCCACGGGTCGTTCGCGGTACGCCTGCCCGGTGGCCTGTGCGACGAGTGCCGCTCGCGGGCCACGGCCACCCAGCCGGATTACGACAAGATTAACAGTCAGGGGCAGGCCGCAGTGGCGGAAGGCGAGCCGGAGACCGATGGCGAGTTTGAATCCGAAGCCGCCGCGTCGGCGGAACCGGCTGACGAGAGACCCGCCACCGACTGATTCGGTCGGGCTGACAGTTCCGGGGATTGTGATATCCCACGGGTTTTATCTTGAATTCCCGGTTGGAGATTCCCAACTAATGTGTTTGGGAAGATGCCGAAAGCTTCTTTTGGTGTTCCCGGACCCTGTGGTTTTTGGTGGAGGAAGTGTTGGTTAAGAGAATTGTCATTGCTGTAGTCCTGGTCACGGGGCTGGTCCTTGCCTCCGCGTCTGCCAAGGCGGCTTGCTGTTGCAAACCTGCCTGCAAGGAGAAGTGCTGCATCAAACCCGTGTACCCGACGTGCTACCGCACGGTTCTGCCGTGCGGGAACTCGTGCAATCCCTGCACCTGGAGCCTGTTGCCTTTTATCTGTCGTTAAAGTTTGATTTGGGCGCCCGGGCCGAAAGGTTTCGGGGACAGCCCGTGCGGGCGCTGCTTTTCACCCCCTGATGGCAGCGCCCGTCTCTTATTTGGTAGGCGTTTCAAATCTCCCCTTGCGCCAGTTTCCGGTTTTGGCACGATTCCTGTACTGGCCTTTACCCATGACTGCGACCATACTCATTGTCGAGGACGACGCCGTTTTTGCCGAACGGCTGCGCAAAAACCTCGATCTCGCCCAGTTTAACGCTCACCTTGCGTCCAATGGCGCGGAGGCGCTGCCAAAGCTGCGGAGCCAGCATTTTGATCTGATGGTGACCGACGTACGGATGCCCGAGATGGGCGGCGTGGAGCTGATACGGAAGATCAAGCAGGAGGGCGTGGACGGAGTCGATCCCGACATCCCGATTGTGGTGCTCACCTCGGTGAATTCCGTGGAGACTGCGGTCGAAGCCATGAAGCTGGGCGCGAGCGACTATATCACCAAGGAAGCGGACCGGCAGGAGATTGTGCTGCGAATCCGCAAGGTGCTTGAGCAGTCGGAGATCGTGAACGAAAACCGCCTGCTGCGCGACCAACTCGACCGGCGGGATGAATTTCGGGACCTTGTGGGCGACAGCGAACCCATGCAGCGCATCAAGGATGAGATTTCGCAGATTGCCGGCAACAGCGTCACGGTTCTCATCACCGGCGAAACAGGCAGCGGCAAGGAACTGGTGGCGCGGGCCATCCATCGCACGGGGCCAAACGCCCGGGGGCCTTTCATCGATGTGAATTGCGCGGCCCTGCCGGACGACAATTTGTTTCAAAGCGAAGTCTTTGGCCATGAACGTGGTGCGTTCACCGATGCCCACTTTACGCGCAAGGGACGCTTCGAACTGGCCCATCGAGGCACCTTGTTTCTCGACGAGATTGCCGAGCTTGGCAAGGATTCGCAGGGAAAGATCCTCAAGGCCCTTGAGCAGCAGGCCATCACGCGCCTCGGTGGCACGCGCCCCATCCGGGTGGAGTGCCGGTTCATTTTTGCAACGAACAAGGATTTGCTGGCGGAGGTCGGGGCCGGGACGTTTCGCGAGGACCTCTATTATCGCGTGAACGTGTTTCCGATCCAGATCCCCCCGCTGCGCGAACGCCGGGGGGACATTCCGCAACTGGCCAAGTTTTTTACGGATCAGTTTGCGCGGAAGTACAGCAAGCCGGAGTACTTTTTCGAGGAAAGCGCCATGGCGCTGTTGCGCGACTACCAATACCCAGGAAACATCCGCGAGCTGAGAAACATCATCGAGCGGCTGGTGATCCGCTCCAAAGGGGATGTCATCACGCGTTCACAGGTCGAGCAGGTCGGCCTTGCGGCCCGCCAGCCCGCCGGGGAAAAGGCATCGGTTGCCATTCCCGAGGGGGGGCTGGACCTTGAAGAGGTGGAGAAGCAACTTGTCGTCGAGGCGCTGAACAAGAGCGGATGGAATCAGAAGGAAGCAGCGGCTCTGCTCAATATCAGTGTGGATCGCATGAACAGCCGCGTCCGAAAGTTCGGGCTAAAGCACCCGGCCTGGAGAGTGCACCGGTAGGTCTGGCAGGCTAAAGTTCACCGGAATTGCAGAAAGCTGAGCACCATGCCCAGCACCATGGCCACCCAGGCCGCTGTAAACTGCTCATTGATAAGCAGCACGCTGGAGGCCACGAGCAGCACCGTCGCAATGACCATCTGCGCGATGCGCGCAGGTGCGTACATATTTCCGCCACGGCTTGCGGATTTTGGGGTATTGCTATCCATTAAACTCGACAACTCTTTCGCTGTGGCATGAGGACAGCCACAATCTTGAATCCGCGAATCATTCGCGGGGCCTTCCAAGATCAACGCAAATAAAAAAAGGCGGAATTTTTCAATTCCGCCTTTTCGAACTTTCTGTTTGGGAAAAACTTAGTAGTTGGACTTCTCGTACTGGTTCCAGCCGCCCCAGTAGTTGTCGGTCTTGGGGTTGGAAGTCTTGCCGAAAATGGTGCGCATTTTGGGCTGGGACACCAAGGCATGTATGGGCCGCGTGACCGTATACTCGACGCCCTTGAACACCGCGTGGAAGCCATAGGCGACGTAGCGCAGCGGATAATCGGAATCGTCTGGATCGTAGCTCTCGGCGCGAACTGACGTCGGGGCAACCATCATGGCGGCTGCCGCAAAGGCACCAGCCAATAAAAGCATCTTTCCTGATTTCATGCGGGCGTACACTCCCTTATCTAAACTCTGGTGCCATTGGGCAGTTCAGCGGGGGGCCTGTAAAGGAAAAAATACATCCAAATGCCGGGGAACTACAAGCGCGCAGGACGGGGATTTGGTCGTGCCTGTTGTTTTAAAACGCTGAAAATGCTGGTTTTAGGCGACGTTTTTGCAGGCGCAATGCGGACTATTCTTTGGTTCCTGATTACGCTCCCGGCACAAATTGCCGGAAACCTTCCTTCTCGTTGGCCTTGCGATAGGCTTCCTGTCCAGTCACCAGACCCTGCTTGACGTAATTCTGGAGCACATCGTCCAGCAACTGCATCCCCATGGCGCGGTTGGACATGATGACCTGTGGCAATTGGTTGGTCTTGTTTTCGCGGATCAGGTTGGCCACCGCCGGCGTCTGGAACATGATTTCATGGGCCGCGATGCGCCCCCGGCCATCGGCGCGCTTCAGCAGGCGTTGGGAGCAGATGGCCCGCAGCGAATTGGCCAGGGACTCCCTTACATTTGATTGTTGGTCTGCCGGGAACACGTCGATGATACGGTCCACCGTGCGCACGGCGCTGTTGGTGTGAAGAGTCGCGAAGACCAGCATTCCCATTTCGGCCGCGGTCATGGCGAGTTCCACGGTTTCCAAGTCGCGCATCTCGCCGACAAGAATCACCTGCACATCCTGGCGCACGCCGTTTCGCAGGGCCAGGCCAAAACTGTCCACATCGTCGCCGACCTCGCGCTGAATCACGGTGCACTTCTTGTTTGTGTGCACGAACTCGATGGGATCTTCGACGGTCAGGATCAGGCGGCTTTGCGAAGTGTTAATATCGTCAATGAGGGCTGCCAGAGTTGTGGATTTCCCGGAACCTGTGGGGCCGGTGACAAGGCAGAGCCCCGACGGATACACTGCAAACTGCCGCAACGCGTCCGGTGCGCCAATTTCATGGAGATTGGAGATGATGGGGGGAATCAGCCGAAACACGGCGCTGTTGCCGTGATTGTTCATATTGTAATTCACGCGGAATCGCGCCTTGTTACGGTGTGCGTAGGCAAAATCCACGTCGCCGGTGGCTTCAAAGATGCTCCATTTTTCCTTGGGGCAGATTTCATGAAGCAGGGCCACCATCTGCATTTCCGGCACGGCGGCCTGGTTGGGCATGGGAATCAGGCTGCCGTTGATGCGGTAACGGGGCTGGCGTCCCTCGTGTAGATGGAGGTCGCTGCCGTTGTCCTGGATGAGTTGGTCGAACAGGGGATCGATCTTCGCCATGGTCAGTTGTTCCTCATGCTTTCGAAAGCTGACTTGTTTTCCGTGCGCAGGTAGGCGTCGCGTCCGCTGATGGCGCCCTTATCCACCAGTTCCTTCAGCGACTCATCCATGGTTTTCATGCCGTATTTCTTGCCGGCCTGCATGAGGCTGGTGAGCTGGTGGGTCTTCCCATCCTTGATGGCTTGGGCAATGCCTGCGTTAAAAGTAAGAATCTCCTGGGCTAGGGCTATGCCCTTCTTGTCCTTGCGTGGAATGAGTTGCTGGCTGACGATCCCGCGAAGGCAGTCGGCCACGATGGTGCAAACTTGCCCACGCTGTCCGGGGGGGTAGGCATTCATGATGCGAGCGATGGTGCGCGAGGCGGAGTTGGTATGAAGCGTACCGAACACCAGGTGGCCGGTCTCGGCCGCCGTGATTGCAATGGAGATGGTTTCCAGGTCCCGCATTTCCCCCACGAAAATCACGTCGGGGTCCTGGCGCAGGGCCGAGCGGAGTGCGGCGGCAAAGCTCTGGCTGTGGGGGCCGATTTCCCGCTGGGTAATGGCGCACTTGGCCGGTTCGAAAATGTACTCGATGGGATCCTCGACAGTGATGATGTGGTCTTCGCGGGTCTGGTTGATGTGGTCCAGCATCGCGGCCACCGTGGTGTTCTTTCCCTGCCCGGCAGCGCCGGTCACGAGGACGAGCCCTTCGTTATAGTCTGTGAGGGATTTCAGCACCGGCGGCAGGCCGAGCTGCTCAATGCTTCGGATCTTGTTGGGCAGAATACGGTAGGCGCCCTCCCATCCGCCGCGCTGGTGGCAGATGTTTCCCCGCACACGGCTGGCGCCGGGCACGGTCAACGCGAAATCAAGCTGACGATTCTGAAGGATCACCTCCTGCTGTGCTTCGTCGAGAAGTTCAAAATTCAGATCCCGGCAACCCTCGGCGGTCAGCACGGTGTCCTTGAGATAGTGGAGTTCCCCGTTCAGCCGGACATAGGGAGGGCGTCCGACGGACAGGTGAAGGTCTGAGCAGCCTTTGTCGACCGCGAAGCGGATGTAGTCGAATATTTTGCGTTCCACGGGAATCTCCCGGGCCATGGTGAGCCGGCTGATTCCCGTGGGACCTGCCGAGCGCCCCACCCGCGATACCGACTCGCCACTGCGCCGGGCTGTTCCACCGAGGGCAGGGTTTTTTACGGAGGACATGGACGATATGCTTTGGTGGGCAACGAGGGCGTTGAGTTCCATCAGTTGCTCGGGGGTGATGTACTGGCGCTTCAGCATGACATTGCCAATTTTCTGGCCGGGGAACATATCGAGTTCCTCGCGCAGCATGGCTGCCTGCTGCGGTGTGACTATGCCTTTACGCAGGGCTATATCTATAAGTAGCTGGCTGTCCGTAGCCATGGGTCAAACCGCCTCCACGTCCAATTTGCGAAATAGGCTGGGTGGTAATGGCAAAGAAGGAAACAGTTTTTTAAGGGGTATTGGCCGGCATTTTTGCGAGGGCATCGAGGCCCCTTGCGGTCATATTTACCACATGGCGCTCCGCCATGATCTCGATTACCGCGTCGGGTTTCTCCGCCTCAATGATGGCTGGGTCGAACTCCTCATAGGGGTAGCACACACAGCGCCCGAATGTTGCGGCGAAATACTTCCACAGGGTCACGCCAAACGAATCGTGAAAAATCACCACTGTTGGTGTGGTCTGGCCGTCCACTTCGGAAACGAAGGAGGGTTTACCGACCAGTCCCTTGCCGCGGCGGACCTTGCCGTAGTTGGCGGGCCAGTACTGCAGATCGTCAAACGGGAACATATCCGCCAGCCCAATCATTTCGGCGAGATCACCGCCGGGAATGCGTTTGCGCAGTTCCGTCATTTCGTCCTGACCCAGGCCTTTGAGTTTCGGGTTTTGTCGGTGGAGCGAGTCCATGATCTCCCGGTAGGCGATTATCCCACCCTGATCGGTCCAATGGGAATCCGTCGGAAAATAGACGGGCGTCCCCTTCGCCTTTTCCGCAAGAATCTGGGAGTGCAGGTCCAAAACAGGCAACCCGGGTTGCGATTCCATTGCCTCCATCCATTTCGTGAACTTCGGCTGGCGGCTTGTCGGGGTCAGGGATTCAGGCAGGAACTCCGGGTAAACTGCGTGTTTGTTTGGCGCGACGGCGTAGGCATAGGCAATTCCGCGGGCTTTCAGCCAGTCCAACCGGTTGCCGAGTCGCCGGGTCCAGTTTCTCAGGTCACTGTCCTCCCAACCTCGCAGGCCCCGGTAATCGTCCAGGGTTTCGTCCTCACCGAAGTAAAGCCAACCGTTTCGGCCCACCACCACCCTGGGATAAAGCGATTGGGTGCCACTGGTTTGGGTCTCCCTCATCCAGGCCTCGTGGGACACCACTGGCGGCAGCAACGGCGATTTTTGAAACCCGTAGACCATCGCAAAGCTGTTGGCGCGAATGAGCGAATTTCGAAATCCGAGGTGGTCGTTGAAGTAGCGTTCGAATTGTCCCGGCCATGCGTAGAACTCCCTCAAAGTGGTTGGTACCTTGGGTCTTTCCGCCAGTGCCCGGCGCTCATTGAGTTGCGGGGCTGGGTCCACATGGAAAACAAGGTCGAAGCCCGGCAGGCCAACCCAAGCAACAAACAGCAGGGTGATCATGGCCGCGGATACGCGACGGGTGGGATTGGCGTGCTGGAAATCGACCACGACTAAAACCTGAAATAGATGAAAGGATTGTGGGAACCCGCAGAGAGGTTCACCGCCGTCAGGGCCATAAGGAGCGCGATGCCTGCGACTTTAGCTGCGTTCCACAGCAAGTAGGCCGGGGTGGGGCCCTGGTGCTGCGGCAAATGGTTCTCCATGCGGTTTCCGATCCATGGAATCCATGGAATGGATCCCAGGAACGCAGCCACGAGCACCGTGCCGACCTGCAAGTCGAAGAAGAGACCCATATTGTATACCTCGCCGGTCCCCGTCCCGAGGCCTGCCATTGCCAGCAGGAACCCGCGCACCTGCGCAAGGCTGGTGGAGCGGAAGAGTACCCAACTTATCAGGACGACAAGCAGCACATAGCCATGGCGCAGCCAATTGGGGAGAGGGATGGGGCGATCATGGGGCTTTCGGCCGAAGGCACGTTCGAGAATCAGGAAAAACCCGTGAAACAATCCCCACAGCACAAAGTTCCACGCCGCGCCGTGCCAAAGGCCGCAAAGAAAGAAAACCAGCACAAGGTTGAAGCCGGTTCGCCACGGACCAAGCCGATTGCCGCCAAGGGGGATATAGAGGTAATCGCGGAACCACGTGGAGAGGGAAATGTGCCAGCGCCGCCAGAAATCCGTCAGTGAGCGGGCAATGTAGGGATAGTTGAAGTTCTCGAGGAACTTGAAACCGAACATGTGCCCCATGCCGATGGCCATGTCCGAGTAACCGGAAAAATCGAAGTAGATCTGGAATGCGTAGCAAACCACGGCAAGCCAGGCCACGGGGGTGGTGAGTTGATCCGGCGGGATCGCAAAGATGCGGTCAGCGGGCAGCGCGAGGGTGTTCGCAATGAGGAGCTTTTTGGCCAGCCCCACCACGAACCGGCTCACGCCGTAACCGAAACGATCAATATTGACGTGCCGCTCGCGCAGTTCCGCCGCGACGTCCACATAGCGCACAATGGGCCCCGCGACCAGTTGCTGGAACATGGTGACGAAGCAGAAGTAGTCCACGATCCGCCGCGTGGCGCGCGTGTTCCCCATGTAAACATCGAGCGTGTAGCTCATTGTCTGGAACGTGTAGAAACTGATCCCGAGTGGCAGCGTGACTGTGAAAGTCGGGTGCAATTGGGCACCCGCAAAACCGACCGCCGCAGCGAAGGCGTTCCAGTTGTCGACGATAAAATAAAAATACTTAAAAAAGGCGAGGATGCCGAGATTGACCACAAGTGAGGATATGAGCGCGGCTTTCTGGCGAATTGTGCGTGGCCCGCCGGGTTCGAGCTTGGGGACTACCCCGTTGCGGACGGGGCCGGCGATGATCAACCCGACAACGTAATCCCACAACGAAATTACCAGCAAAACAGGCAGGAAGCGCAGCTCTCCCCAGCAGTAAAACCAAACGCTGACCAAGAGCAGCCAGAAATTGCGCCCGCGGGTGGGCATGAGAAAGTTGCCCGCCAGCGCAACCGGTAGGAACAAGAACACAAAGATCGATGAGGCGAAGACCAAACCGCCCTCCGTTGGTCAGGTGCGTCCGGCAAGCCAGCCTTGGGACGGGAATTGCGACCACGCTATGGCGCCCCGGGCGGTTTTCAAGTCTCAATATCCACGCCGGGGAGGTTGGTGCGGGATTCCGGGGCTGACTGCGGTGGAATGCAGCGTGAATGCGGATTTTTGTGGTTACGCCTCACCGATTGTGAAACCAACATCCCCCATGATTGTCCGCATTGCCCATATGGCCAGCCGCTTTGTCGTGATTTGGATCCTGTTGTTTGGGGCCATCGCGCTCTTGTGGCCGTCGCCGTTTCTGCCCATCAAGGCCCACATTGATCTCCTGTTGGGAGTCGTCATGTTTGGGATGGGGATGACGCTGACCGCGGAGGATTTTCGCCGAGTGGCGCGAACTCCCCTGGCAGTCGGAGTGGGGATCGCCGGGCAATTCGTCATCATGCCCCTCGCCGGTTTTCTCATCGCCAAGGCCCTGAATCTCCCCTGGGAAATTGCGGTCGGGGTCGTGCTGGTCGGGGTCTGCCCGTCGGGAACCGCCTCGAACGTCGTGACCTATCTCGCTGGTGCCGACGTGGCCCTGTCGGTAAGTGTCACGGCCATCAACACGATGCTTTCACCCCTGCTGACACCCCTGCTCCTGAAGCTCTTTGCCGGCGGATACGTTCAGGTGGAGGCGGTGAAGATGTTCACTAATATTTTGATGGTGGTCGTGGTGCCAGTGGTTGCGGGGCTCGCATTCAATACATTCCTGCCGCGGCTATCCAGGCGACTGACGCCGTTTTGCCCGCTCGTGTCGGTGCTGGGAATTGTGCTGATCGTGTCGTATATTATCGCGGCAAATTCCGGCCGCCTGTCCTCCTTCGGTCCGCTCGTGGTGCTCGCGGTCATTTTGCACAACACCGCGGGCTATGCCGGCGGCTATTGGTTGGCCCGTGCCGCGCGTCTCAGCGAGGCCCAGTGCCGCGCCATTGCCTTCGAGATTGGCATCCAGAACAGCGCCCTCGACATCCAGCTTGCGACTAAGTTCTATTCGGCCCATGCCGCCATGACGTTGCCCGGCGCATTTTTCAGCGTGTGGCAGAATCTCAGCGGGCCGGCACTGGCAAGCTGGTGGGCGCGAAAGAAGACCAGGTAAATGACCGGCTACTTCTGGTAGCCAAAACACGAATCAAAGTGCGCGAGAAAGAACTGCTTCTGCCCGGTAATCCATCCCTGCCCGGGCTCCGTTCTTGTCAGGATGGGGCGCAGGCATGTCGTCATCTGGAATGACACAAGCACATACACAATGAACCAGGCGGTGATGCCCCCGGGACGCTGAAACCCTTCGTGGGCCCGCAGCTCACCCGTGAAGCGAATGGCAAACATCAGCGCGGTAAACCAGATCATCAGCGTGAGCACCACCATGAACGGCAGGCTCGCCGTGGACACCGAAAAGAGCCACGCCACCGGCGCCAGCCCGATGAGCAGGATTCCCACCATGGCAAGGGCCGCCGACCCAAGCATCAAGGTTTGGCGAAACGAGAGATAGGCCCCGCCCACCGCGCTAAACACATAAAGGCTGGGCAGGCAGATCACAAGGGACGCATAGGCAATGGCCGCCGATTTCAGGGCCGCCACACCCGCCACCGGCCATCCGCCAAAGAGCCCGACAGCGAACCCAAAGAAGGCATGGAAGAGTCCCGCAAAAACCAGAAGAAGAGCAATGGTGTTGGGTGCGCCCTTGTCCCCCGCAATGGCGGCCGCCACCGAGGCCGGGGCCTTGAGCAGGCCGGCCAGCATCGCCATGGGCTTGGACGGAATGAAGGGCTCCGCCGCCACTTGTGATTCTGGGTTCATCCTATAATCCTCCCCGCAATAAGTTGGGAATTACATCGCCAAAAACAAATTCATAGAAATTCCTGTCGAGACAATCCGGCCGCATGAAAGCCACATCGTAAAAAGGGCTCCCGACGAACGGGCGCAGGATCCACGCCATCTGGCAGCCCACGAAGGCCGACGTCCCGAGCCACGCCACGAACAGCAGCCCTACCGGGCACCCCGGATTCACCATCGTCCGCAGACCGCCCAGCATCGCGGCATATCCCGCCACCCCGGCAACCGCCAATATCAGGATATGGGTGGTGAGCATAAAGTTGTGCGCGTAGCGCAACTCCGAATCCGTGCCCGCCGCGGGCGCCCCGGAAATCATAAAAAAGAAGGACACGGGCGCCAGGGCCAGCAAAATCCAGGACGTAATGGACATGGAGGCAAAGACCACGAGCAGGGTGGCCTTGAAACTGAGCCCGGCCCGCAGCAGCGAAGCCAGCATCCAGTTGAAAACGGAGACGATCGCCGTCGTGGCAAGAAAAAGCAGCGGCAGCTTGATGGCGACGTAGAGCGAGAGGACTGGTGAACGCCACCCCGCCAGGACAGCCCCGTAGATCGCACAGCCCGGCACAATAAATGCCGCCAGAGCCAGCAAGTCATCCCACCCGAGGCGGCCGTCACGGGCCACCGCCCAAAAGTTGTTACGGTTGGCGAGCAGCTTTGCGGGTGAGAGGCTCATCGCAGACTAAGACAACGCCCGGCGCGATAAGTTGTTTGTCAATTTAGTCACGGTATTTGCCGTGCCCATGGTATGCCCTGTCGATGGATCATTGCTGTGGCTTAATCTGGGTCGCCAGCTTCTCAAAGCGTGGCCTTTGATAGGGATCAATTTCGTAACACTTCTCAAAGGCCGCCCCGGCCTTTTCCTGTTTCCCCTCGGCGAGGTAGACAAGTCCCCGATAACCATAAGCCTCCGCACAGCGGGGATTGAGTTTGATGGCTTGGTTAAAATCCTCGTGGGCTCCGGAAAAATTTCCTGCAAGGCGGCGGACGTCGCCACGACAAACGAACGAACCCGAATTGTGAGGCAAGAGACGCATCACTATGCTGGTTTCCTGGTCTGCGGCAAGGAGGTCACCCATCTGTCCCAAGGTGCCGGCAAGTTCCCCCCGGGCTGCGGCCTCCGTATCTGCGTCCCGGGACAGGCTAAGCGCCATTTCAAACGCTGACCTTGCCGCTGCAAGGCTACCTCGCCAAAAATATGCCCCCCCAAGGCCCATTTGCAGGTGAGGGATTAACTCTCGTGGAGGAGAACTGTCCAGGGCTCGCCGGAAAGCCCCTTCCTCATTAGCAAAATCATTGGTGTGCCCGAAAACCATTCCCATTGTGCTTAGTGCATAGGCATTATCTGGCTCCATTTTGAGCACCGTGTCCGCATCCTGTCGGGCCTTTTCAATTTCATGGAGGGCAAGGTAGGCGGCGGCCCGCAGGAGCAGGTAGGAGATATTGTCTGGCTCCTCAGTCAGGCATTCATTGATATCGGCAAGCGCGTCCGCTGGTTGTTCCATGTAAAGATTGGTGGAGGCGCGGGCAAACAGGACAGATGCCTCGTATTGAGGTCCGGCAAGGGACCTGGCTCTGCTGAAATCCGCCAAAGCCGAAGAACGGTTTCCCATATGCGCATGAACCCGACCGCGCTGCAAATATCCTTCAAACAAGCCCGGATCGAGGGTAATGCTTCTCGTCGCATCCGTGAGCGCTTCGTTATACTGTCCCTTAGCCATCAGCAGGCGGCTCCGAACTTCGTGGTTCTGTGCGTTTGCCTCTTCCAGTTCAAGAGCCTGGTTGATGTCCGCCAGTGCATCGTCTATTTCATAAAGCTCGATCTTGCTCGCGGCGCGCAAAGCCCACACGTCCGGATTATTCGGAACAAGGTCGATGGCGTCGGTGCAGTCACCAACGGCACTTTGATAGTCCTTTTTCCGGAAATATGCGTAAGCTCGTCCGCTAAAGGCGGATGCCTCGCCAGGGTTAAGATTGATCACCTCTGAGAAAAGGCTGATGGCCGAATCAAATTCGCCGCGGAAAATACAGGCCTCCGCCGTATTCAGATAGTCATTCAGGTTCTGGATGGGGTTGGACCGAAAGGCGACAGGAACCCCGTGGAGTAGATAACCTGATATGATAGCCAATAGAACTGCCACCACTACCAGAAAAGCAATTTTCCGTGGGTTAAACCAGGGCTCCGGGGGCAGATTGGTTGAAAACGATTCGACGGCCGAATAGTCCGGATCTGACGGGAATTCAGTATCGCCTTCGCCCGATCTCATTGATCTAAGGATCTCGGACAAGATCTCTTTGGCGCTCTCGGACTCCGATGGCATAACTTGGATTTCAACCGGCCCGCCCGCAGGGTTGTTGCCTGACCCGACCGTTCCCATGCCGAATACAGCGTGCGACCCTTCGCCTTTGAGGAAGAAACGGATGCCGGCATCATCAAGTGCGGCTCTTGCAAGACTTAATGCCACAAGGTCGCCGCTCTGGAAAATTGTAACGAGATCGCTGTCTGGATCGCGATTCATTTTGCCTATTGATTATGTCGCCGAATGCCAACTCGCAAGGCAATTGCGGCGACTCATCGAGGAGGTTCGCTTTCCATTGCGCTAGAGTTATTGATACCGTTCCCTATCGCCATGATATGGAAATGGGTGGTATGAAGTGCATCGAGTTTACCTAGTTACAGTCGCGTTGCTTATCCTTGGAGTGGCGTCACCCGCCGCGCCCCCCAGTGCGCCCATTGACCTCATGGCCGATACCTGGTCCGCGACCGATGCGTATGGTCGCTCGCTTCCCATGGGAGGCGAGGTTCGCGCTCCCCAGCCCAACAAGACTGTCGGAATGTTCTATTTCCTCTGGCACGAGCCGCCGGCAAAAGGCGGGGGAGGGCGGGCCGTTTACGACATCTCCAAACTTCTAACGCTTAATCCCGCGAACCCGGCTTGGGGGCCGGTCCATGCGTTTCATCATTGGGGCGAATCGGAATTGGGCTATTACACACTGGACGACGACTACGTAATTCGTCGCCACGCGCAACTGCTCTCGGAGGCGGGCGTCGACGTGTTGATCCTCGACGCGACAAACGCCTTTACCTACACGCCCATGTACATGAACCTGTGCCAGGTGCTTGCAAAAATGCGGAGTGAGGGACTGCAGACGCCGCAAATCGCCTTCATCGTTTACAATGGCGACTGGGCAGGAACCGTTCGGCGCATCCATTCCGAACTGTACGCAAAAAACCTTTACCCCGAACTTTGGTTCCGGTGGAAGGGAAAACCTCTCATTCTGGCACCCCTCAAAGGTTTCCCGCCGGAACTGGCACCGTTCTTCTCCATTCGCGAATCCTGGGCCTGGAACCAGGCGCCGTGGTTTGGCGATGGCAAGGATCGGTGGCCGTGGCTGGATCATTGGCCCCAGAAGTTCGGATGGCACGAGGACCCGAAGAGACCCGAAGAAGTGGCGGTCTGCGTCGCGCAGCATCCCAACTCCAACATCGGCCGTAGCTTCCACTCGAAGCGCCAGCCACCGCCGGGCAAGGAGCAAACAACCGCCGGCCTTTGTTTTGAGGAGCAATGGAAGCGCGCTTTGGCGATCGATCCCGAGTTTGTGTTTGTCACCGGATGGAACGAATGGATCGCCCAGCGTTTCGTGAGTGCAAACGGTGGCGACCATTTTCTCGGCAAGACTTTGCCTCCGGGCGGCACTTTTTTTGTCGACCTGTACAACCAGGAATTCAGCCGCGACCTCGAACCCATGCGAGGCGGGCACGGCGATGCTTACTACTACCAGCTTGTGGACAACGTGCGCCGGTACAAGGGAGCCCGGCCCGTGCCCGTCGCTGGTGCGCCCGCTGCTATCAACATGGACGGGCGATTCGAAGATTGGAAAGCCGTCACTCCCGAATTTCGCGATGCCCCCGGCGACACGGTGCACCGTGATCATGGCGGCTGGGCGCCAGGCCTGCGCTATGTCGACAACTCAGGCCGGAACGACATCATCCTGTCCAAGGTGGCCCACGACAACAAGACAGTCAGTTTCTACGCACAGACCAGGGCGCCGCTGACGCCGATTTCCGGGCCCAACTGGATGGTGCTATTTATCGATGCGGACGCAAACGCGGCCACGGGTTGGCATGGGTATGAATACCGTTTGAATGCCCGGGTGGCCGGCCCGACGACCACCTCCCTCGAACAATGGGTGCCCGCCAGTGCCAACAAGCCGGGTGCATGGTCACCGCCTGGGCAGATTGCCTATAGCGCAGCCGGCAACGAACTGGAGATCTCCGTCCCGAGAGTATTACCAGGCCTGACCCCCGCCGCACCTCTGCGATTTGATTTTCACTGGGCCGACAATCCCACAAGTCTGGACGATTACGACGCGCTGATCACTTCCGGCGACAACGCTCCCAATCGGCGTTTCAATTACAGGTTCATCGGAAAATAGAAAAACCTCTAAAAGTTCCGTGGATTGTCAATACTGGGAATGCCCAATGCCACGCATAGCGCATTTTCCAGCAGGTGAATTTTCGCAGGGCCCAGTCTCCCAACAAAATCAGTCAGTTTCGATTTCGGAATGCTGATAAGCTCATCACAGTGGATACTTGACGAATGCTTCAAGCCTTCAGCTGGCCCGACCGGGACTTCCGTCGCCAGACCGTGACCCACACTGTACACCGGCGCACAGACCACAGTGGAGAAGCCAGATTGTATCAGAACCTGTCGGCTAACAATAACAAACACCCGGTGCCGCTTTGGGTCCCGGGAGTTGGGTTTGGGGACTCGATAGAGTTCACCGCGATTCAAATGGGGACTTGGTACTCCAGGGTATCCAGCGCTTCCTCATTGAGTCGGTCTACATTCGCGTTAATGATTCCGAGATCACGGGCATCCAACTCTTCCCGTGACAGCCGGCCAAGGTAATCCGACACCGCGCACTCGATGAACTCCGACCGGTTTGATTTGATTCGCTTTGCTCTTCGGTCAATTTGCCGTAGCAAATTCGTTGAAAGGGAAACTGATGTTTTGGTTTTCATACCACCAAAGTAATACCGCGGTGGCTTCCGCAATGTTCAGTAGTTTTGCCTCAAAGGTTTGAACCTCTCCCACCCCGCTTTGGCATCTCCACCTTCGGCGGCTCCGGCGTAAAATCCTCGCCGGGGTTGATGAAGCGGTTCAATTCCAACTGATACTGGCGGTCGTAGAGATCCTTGTATCGCCCCGCGATGGCCAGCAATTCATCATGCGTCCCGCGCTCGACAATCTCGCCGTGCTCCAGCACGAGGATCTGGTCGGCGCTGCGAATCGTGGAAAGTCTGTGCGCGATGACGAATGTCGTTCGTTGGTGGCGCAGCGCGTTCAGGCCATCCTGGATCATGGCCTCGCTCTCGCTGTCCAGGCTCGACGTTGCTTCGTCGAGAATCAGGATGCGCGGCTGCGCAAGGATCGCCCGCGCAATGGCGACGCGCTGCCGTTGCCCGCCGGAGAGTTTCACGCCCCGCTCGCCAACCACCGTGTGGTAGCCCTTCTCGAACCCCTTCACAAACTCATCGCAGTGGGCGATGCGTCCGGCTTCCTCCACCATTTCCATCGTGGCATGTGGCACGGCAAAACGGATGTTGTCGGCGATGGTGCCGTCAAACAGAAAATTGTCCTGAAGCACCACGGCCAGGTGTGAGCGATATTCGCGCCGCCGGATGGCACCAAGGTCCCGCCCGTCCACCATCACCTGTCCCGATTTGGGCCGGTTGAATCCCATCACGAGGCCGATAAGTGTGCTTTTGCCCGACCCGCTGGATCCCACGAGAGCCGTGGTTGTCCCGGCGGGCGCCTCGAAGCTGATGCCCTTAAGCACGGGCACACCCTCGTCATACTCAAACCAAACGTCGCGAAAGCCGACGTCGCCCTTCAACTCCCCGATTTCCGGGAAACCGGCGTCCGATTCATCTTCCGTGGCCATCTGTCGGATTTCCCGGATTCGGTCCAATCCCGCAAAGGCCTCGCTGATTTGGGTCCCCAGGGACGAAATCTGCACCACCGGCGCGGCGAGAAGTCCGGTGAAAAAGATATACATGACAAAATCGCCGAGGCTCATGCGTCCCGCCAGGATGGCGTTGCCCCCCACGGTCATCATGACGACCGCCACCACTCCGGTGATGAAGATGGAAAACGCCGTCACGCCCGAGACACCCGTCACGGCTTTGGCCACATTTCGGAACAACTTGTGGGCACCCTTGGCAAACACGATCTCCTCGCGCTTCTCCGCCGTGTAAGCCTTCACGATCCGGATGCCGCCAATGGTTTCCCCCAGGCGCCCCGTCACCTCGGCGTTGATGGCGCCGCGCTCGCGAAACACCGGCCGCAGCCTCTTGAACACCACCGACAGCACGCCGCCGTAAATTGCCAGTACCAGCAAGGTCGCCAGCGTCAGGTGCCAGTTCAGGTAAAAGAGAATTCCGAGCGCAAGAATCGCCGTCACGATGCTTCCCGCCAGTTGGGCCAGCCCTGTACCGACAAGGTTGCGGACGCCCTCGGCGTCCGACATGACGCGGGAAATCAGCACACCGGTCTGCGTGCTGTCGAAGTAGCGCACCGGCAGTCGCGCCACATGGTGCATCACCTGCTTGCGCATCTCGGTAATGGCCCGCTGGGCCGCCACGCCCAGCACCTGCGAATTCAGGAACGTGCAAACCGCCTGGACCAGTGTCGCCAGGCCGGCCGCCGCTGCCAGCCAGGGCAATAGCCCTTTCTGCTTTCCGGTAATGACGTTATCCACCAGGAACTTGGTGGTCGCCGGCAGCACCAGGCTCGCAAAGCGCCCGATCAGCATCAGGATCATTCCAATAAATATCCGGCGTCGGTTGCGCCAGATCAGGTATCGGGCTTCCCCCCAGGCTTGGGACCAGTCGGTGGGTTTCTTGGTGGCGGGGGAGGAGGATGCGGCGCGAACGGTGCCGCTGCGTTCTGCGTGATGATTGGGCATAGAGACTTGTTATTGCCGCAACGTTTGAATGTTCGGACCCAACTTCATGGGAGTCCGGCTGAATCCGCAGTCCCGGAAGCCCTTAAAAAAGCATTCGACTCCGCTAAATTGGGGGTGTCCGGTTCACCAACCCAAACAATGCACAGGACAAGTGTGATGAACCGTAACCATGATTTTCACCGCGGAAAGTTGGGAGCTTTTTGCGCGGCTTTTACTCTGAGCTTTGCCATGAAATTCGCGCCGGTCAATGCGGTGCCCTCCACCACGACGGCGTCCGCCGCGCCGAACGACGCCGATGTTGCCGCCGTGATGCCGGCCTCGGCCTTTGCCCCGGCCCCCAACCGTGTCTACACCACCACGGGATTGGAGCTGATTGACCATCCCATCGACACCAAATGCTACGGCGACCGCGACGCCACCGCCAGCGTGGAGTACATCATGCTGCATTTCTGCAGCGACGTCATCGAGAACCCCTCCAACCCGTTCAACGTGGACCGAATCTACGGCATTTTCACCTTCGCGGGTGTGTCCGCCCACTACCTCATCGACCGGGATGGCAATATCCACAAAATGGTGGACGAATCAAAGCGCGCCTTCCACGCCGGCAACGGCAATATCGACTGGGCCCCGCAGGTGAAGGGGCAGATGAACCAGAATTCCATCGGCATTGAGATGACCGCCGTTGGATCGCCGAAGGACATGAAGATCTTCATGTCGGAGACGAAGTACAACGATTTCAAGACCAGCTACCCGCAGCACATCGGGTTTACCGACGCCCAGTACAAATCCCTCGCCCGGCTCATTTCTGACATACGTCGCCGCAATCCCAAGATTCCCTTCGACCGATACCATATCATCGGCCACAGCGAGTGGGCCCCCAGCCGCCGCAGCGATCCCGGGGAACTCTTTGATTACTCCCGCATCGGTCTCCCGAAGAATCGCCCGGGCGGTCCCACCACCTCCACCGCTGAATCTGCGGGAACCTCGGCCTCCGCCGAAAAGCCCAAGCCCTCCTGGAACTTCTTCGCGCACTACGACAACCGGCTGGCAAAAATAGCCGAGGACCTCAATGCCCTTCCCGCCACGACCACCAGTACCGTGGTCATTCTTGGCGATTCCATCACGGAGGGCAACCCCCTGAAAACCGTCATCGGCATGCCGGTCATCAACATGGGCATCAGCGGCGACCAGATCGACATTCCGACCACCGCCACCGGCGGCGTTTTGCGTCGTGTTGCGCTTGTGCCCAAGGCCCGGCCCACGGACATCTTCCTCCTCATCGGCATCAATGACTTTGGCGCCGGAAAAAGCGTGGCCGATGCCGAAACCCAGTATCGCGCCCTCGTGAAGAAGCTCCGGGAACTCGCGCCCACGGCCAAGCTCCACCTTCAGTCCATCCTCCCCACCACCGGCAGGCACGCTTATCTGCTCGAAAAGGTCAACGCCATGAACCCGAAGATCCAGGCGATCGCGAAGGAGTTCGGGTGCGACTACGTGGACCTTTTCTCGATCATGAAGAACGACAAGGGCGAACTCCGCGAGGATTACACCGGTGACGGCCTGCATTTGAAGCAGCCGGCCAATAACGCCTGGGTTACAGCCATTGAGGCGCATTTGAAGAAGCAGTAAACCGCAGCCATGAGAAACTACTTCCCCAATCTCGGCCGGGCTGGCTACCTGACCTGGGGTATGGGACTGTTTCTTGGGAAGTACCTGCTGGACCGCTCCGTTGCCACCTATGTGTTCTCCCGGCCCTGGTTGCCTGGGGATTATCTGCGCCCCAGTCATTACTATGATCTGTGGTCTGTCCCCAAGGACGAGTATTCCTTTTACGCCACGCTGACCGCCCTGTCGGTTCCGTTCATGATTTGCGGTCTGTGGCTCACCATCCGGCGCCTGCGCGACGCGGGTCTGCCTCCATGGTTTTGCCCCCTCTTCTTTGTGCCCCTCCTGAATCTCCTCTTCTTTGCCATTCTTTGCGTCATGAAGGCGCGTGGCAAGGCGCCTGGAGACTCCATTTTGTTTGATTCGCTACCACCGGACGCATTTCCGGCCGGCGAACCTGAACCCATGGCCGGGAAAACCGCACCGCCGCCGTCGGGCCGATTCATCACTGCGGTCCGGGCGATCGGAATAACCGCGGCGCTCGGACTCCTGCTGGCTTTCTTCGGCGCCAGCGTCCTTAAGACCTACGGGGTCGGCCTGTTTCTTGGCGTCCCGTTTTGCCTCGGCCTGTTCTCCACTTTGCTGATGACCCAGGATGAACCCCGCGGTTTTGGCCAGTGCCTCGCGGCGGGCATGGCCACATTGGCGGTTGTAGGCGTGGGTCTGCTTGCGCTTTCCCTTGAGGGGCTCTACTGTCTCCTGATGGCCGCCCCCGTGGCGATGGTGCTCGCATGGGCCGGTGTGGCCATGGGTTATGCGATTCGTCTGGCGGAGGACTATCAGTACGCGCAGTCCCATGGCTCCTTCTTCGGCGTTGGGTTGCTGATGTTGCCCGCCATCATGGCCTACGAGCACGGATTGAACTCCAACCTCCCGCTTCTTGAGGTGAAGTCCTCCGTGTGCATCCGGGCAAAGCCGGATGTGGTCTGGAAGCAGGTCATCGCATTTCCCGAAATCCCCGCTCCCACGGATTGGTTATTCCGGACCGGTATTGCCTACCCCATCCGCGCCGAGATTGACGGCGCGGGCCCCGGCGCCATTCGTCGCTGCGTCTTCTCAACCGGCGCTTTCGTGGAACCCATCACGGTTTGGGATGAGCCACGATTGCTGAAGTTCAGCGTCGAAGCCCAGCCCCCTCCCATGGTGGAATGGTCCTTTCGCGAGCACGTCCACGCCGCCCACCTCAACGGTTATCTGCAAAGCCACCAGGGCCAGTTCCTCCTGACCGATGCCCCCGGCGGTGAAACCCGCTTGGAAGGCACAACCTGGTACACCAACCGCATGTGGCCCCAGTGGTACTGGCGACTCTGGTCAGACTTCATCATCCACCGCATTCACCTGCGCGTCCTCGATCACATCAAGGCCGAGGCGGAAATGGTCACGGTGAAATGAGATTATACCCCGTCCCTCTTCTCCAGTTAATTGGGGAAAACGTCAGCCGTTCCTGAAATTGTCTCCGAAATTAACGGCTCCGGGTTTGGAATCTTGCCCAAGGTTTCCAGAATCTGAAGTGTCTCGGTATAGTCCTTTACGCGAAATCTGGCTGCCGATCCCCCCGTGCCAACCTTGACCGTCCAGGCGTTGGGAGGGGATGCGCGAAAGAGATCTTCATCCGTCCAGTCGTCCCCAATCGCCATGATGAAATCCGGCTGGTAGATTCCGTTGAACTCCCGAACCGAAAGCCCTTTGTTAATGTGCTGGCTTCGGGCCTCAACAACCTTATTTCCGGTCAGGATTTGGACTTCGATATTGGCTGTGAACTGGGTCAATTCGTCCACGAGTTCCAAGGCTCTTTGGTTTCCCAGGTCTGGATGGGACGCGCGATAATGCCAGACCAGGCTGAAGTCTTTTTCCTCGACGAAAGACCCGGCAAGGCGGTCGGCCCAATGCTGGAATACCGGACGCAGTTTGTTTTTCCATTCCGCCTGCACATCGACAGCGAGTCGCCAGTCGCTTCCAACCTGCTTAATATAGGCACCGTGTTCGGCAACCAATCCGACGGGCAGGTCCCCGAGCCAGGTTTCCAAAGTCTGGCGAAGTCTGCCGCTGACAAGTGCGACATGGGTTTCAGGCAATGAAGAGAGGCGGCCGAGAATCTCAAGCAGGCGTGTCGACGGGACGGCCTGCAGCGGATCCTCGGAAAAGCCAACAAGGGTGCCGTCGTAGTCGGTGAGGATCAATCTTGTCCGGGCGGTTGCAAACGCCGCCACAAGTTCATCCAGGCGGCCGCCAGCGATGCGATTTCGCTCGAAATTACACGTCTCATCAATGGCTTCGGACAGCCCTTCGAGGAAGTCGTCGGCCCAGCGAACCACGTTGTAGGTTCCGAGGCGACGCCGGAGTGCCCTGCAACGCTTTCTCTTTGCCTCCTCGGGCATTGTAAGCGCATCCCGAATTCCAAGGGCCACTTCCATGCGGTCGTTTGGATTAACGATAATGGCCTCTCCAAGTTCCGCCGCAGCCCCGGCCATGGTACTGAGGACAAGCACTCCCAACTCATCATTATGTGAAGCCAGAAATTCCTTGGCCACCAGGTTCATCCCATCCCTGAGCGGCGTGACAAGTGCCACATCACTTACGGAATAGATGGCCGAAAGTTGCTCGGGATCAAGGGATCGGTAATGATAAACGATTGGCGTCCATGCGAGGGATCCATAGCTTCCGTTGATGGCCCCGACTTTCTGGTCAATGCTTGCCTTCATCCGATCATATTCGGCGACTCCCTCGCGGGACGGTACCACCACGAGCACAAGGACGACTTCCGACCTTAGTTCGGGGCAGGCTGCGAGGAACTGCTCATAGGCCTCCAGGCGTTGCAAAATTCCCTTGGTATAATCCAGCCGGTCCACGGAAACCACGATCCGGCGATCCCCGAGGGAAACCCTCAGCCTTCGGCGTTCGCGCTCGACTCCCTCGGATCCCGACAATTTCGAGTAGTGCTCGAAATCGATGCCCATGGGAAAGGTGTCCACCTTTACGGAACGGGCCGGAAGCTGGACAAGCCCCAAACGATGTTCCAACCCAAGGATTCGAAGGGAGCATCGCAGGAAATTCTGTGCATAATCGTGGGTATGGAATCCAATCAAGTCGGCCCCAAAGACACCCTCCATCAACACTCGTTGCCAGCCCTGCGGCAGAATGCGAAATATCTCATACGCGGGAAAGGGAATGTGCAGGAAGAAGCCGATGCGAAGTCGGGGGAACTGCCGCCTCAGCAGGGCGGGCAGCGGCATTAATTGGTAGTCGTGGATCCAAACCGTATCGTCTTCTGTGATTACCTTCGCAATCTGTGCGGCAAAGATCTCGTTAACCCTTACGTACGCAGCCCACTGTGCGGCATCGAAGTTGGCATACACGTAGAAGTAGTGGAAAAGTGGCCAAAGGGTCGTATTGCAGAAACCGTGGTAGAAGCTTTCGGACTCCTCGCGGGAGAGGTGGATGGGAATACAGTTGTGATTCTGGCAAAGCAACTCTTCGACTGCGGGTTGGCTATCGGTGGCGACCTCCTGGCCGGTCCAGCCCAACCATACACCCTCCCAATCCGGGCTTTCCTGGATTTTGTGATCAAAATAGGTGCGCAGGCCCGTGGCCAGGCCACCGGGGCTTGACTTAAATTCCGGTTCCTCCGGGCTTCCGCACAATGTGACGGGCAGGCGGTTTGAGACGACGACAAGTCGGCCTTTTTTCATGACTCATGTTCCTCCGCAGGATGATTCCGGTTTTACCGGCCGACAAGGTCGAGGTCGTTTGAAATGCAGATTTCCTTCTGTTCGATATGGGACTGAAATGCCCCGGAGACAATCTGGTGCACAGCCAGGTAACGCTCGAGGGTCTCCGTGCTGGCCGGGTCAGTATCGAGTGAAGCGAGGGCGCGAAAAAGCATTCCGACTGCCGGCGGGGTTGGGCGCGTGTCCGCTTTCCTAAAAGCACGCATGTGGTCGTGAAGGTACAAGCGGACTTCGTTCGACTCCCCGGACTCGGTGAGAGAAAAGGTGGCCGTCCCGGTACTTCCGACAAGGGTCTGCTCCGCGTCTGTGGCTGAATGCAGGTTTGTCTCGTTGGAGGCCTCGGCAATGAGGACCTGGCCACCCTTAAACCGAACATACAATGTCATGTAGAGTTGGTCGGCCCCCAGTCCATTATTAATGCGGGGTGGCTTCTGAACCGGGAGGATATTTCCCGTTACGGCAGCCGGTTCCACCGTGCCCATCAGCCACAGCAGCACATCCAAAACGAGAATCCCCGGATCCATGATGGCTGCGGCGTTTTGCGAATGGTGGCGCGAATGCCAGAGCAATCTGCATTTTCCGAGGGCCACTTCCCCCAGCTCGCCGTTGTCGACAAGGGCGCGAGCCCTGAGCGCGGGGGGGACGTTTCGAAGTGGATTTCCCACGAATACGGTTCGGCCCGCCTGACGGGCCGCGGCAAGCACCTGTTCCGTCTGCGTGGTTTCAAAAGCCAGAGGCGGAACAACCAGAACGTGGCAACCGCACTTCAAGGCCTGCAAGATGACTTCAACCTTGCGGGCGATGGGGACATCGACAACCGCGAGGTGGGGTCTCTCCTGTTCCAAGAGTTCAACATGGTCCTCGAAGTACTTGGGGATCGAGTAGCGATCACGGAACTTCATGCCACGGGCCCTGTCGGAATCCGAACAACTTTCGATCTTCCATCGACGATCCGTGGACTGGTAACCGGCCTGCGACTGCGCCCTCGGGGAACAGCCAAGCAATGCAATATTGGCGGATATTGTCATTGTCTCTCTCCTGCATGAGCGATTTAGGGACTTCCGGAATCGGTGGGCACGCGGGAATGGCACCCGTATGGAACCTGACAGTGCCACTTTGAGAAAGGTTCCCGCCGGTGGTTGCTTTTTTTAACCATATTATATGGATTGTGATTTCGCAAATCCCAATTGTGGGGCCGCCGGGACCCAATGCGGGTGGTGACTCTTTTCTGTCGGTTCATGTAGCGAGTCATGGACGGCTCCAATTCACGGCACAATTCGAAGGAGAAGTTTGCGGGAATAATGGATTCGCAAAGCCCCCCCCGCCCCGCGCCACCATACCGAAAATCAGGGTTAGGCGGTGGCCAGCAAAATGATAGCACAGAAAGGCCGGATTTTCGCGACGAAGCCCGTTTAACGGAATCGCGTCGACTCCATTTCGGCAGGGCCGCAGTGGTTGGGCTTCTCGCGGGCCTCATCGCTGTTGCGTTTCAGGTTTCGCTGGAGTTCGCAGAGCAAGCCAGGGATACGCTTGTGGCAAGAATTCCCGGATCCTGGGTAACGCACCTGGGTCTTTCCGCCCTGATCTGCGGGATCTTGACAGGAGTTGCAGCCCTGATGACCCACCGCTATTGTCCCGATGCCGCGGGAAGCGGAATTCCCAGCGTTAAGGGGATCGTCCTCGGGTTCTTTCCGTTTCCCTGGCTTCGTGTAATTGTTGTGAAATTCGTCGGCGGGTGCCTGAGCCTTGGAGCGGGCCTTTCCATGGGTCGCGAGGGCCCAACCGTTCATCTGGGGGCCGCGGTGGCGAGGGGTCTGGCACACTGGCTCAAGCTGCCGCTAAGGTCGCACAGGGTGCTTATCGCCGCGGGCGCCGGAGCCGGACTTGCGGCCGCGTTTAACGCGCCTTTGGCCGGGTTTCTATTTGTTATCGAAGAAATATCCGGCGAATTGACCCCCGTCACGTATGGAACGGCCCTGATTGCATGCGTCGTGGCGGACGCGGTTCATCGCCTGCTTCTCGGCCAGGGATCCGCGTTCAGCGTGGTCGGACATGTCGCTCCACAACTTGGTCTTCTGCCACTTGTTGTTGTGCTTGGGGCGTTGCTTGGCGGGTTTGGGGTTCTTTTCAACCGCGCCCTGCTCAAGTGCACGGTTTTTTCGAAACGCCTTCCCTGGTGGCGCGCGGTGCCGATAGGCGTTATATCCGGTGTCATCCTGGTGAACTGGCCCATGCTTTCGGGTGGTGGAAACAGGACGGCTGAGGCGGTGCTTAATGGTCATTTTCAGGCGGGGGTGCTCGTGTTTGCTGGCTTGATTGCCGGAAAATTAGTGTTCACGTGCCTCAGTTACTCGGCCAGCGTCCCGGGCGGGATTTTTGCCCCCATGCTTTTGATGGGAGCACTCTTTGGCCATGCTTTTGCCATCGTTTGCACGAATGTAACCGGTTACCCCCTGGATCCCACTGTGTTTGCGCTTCTCGGAATGGCCGCGTTTCTCACGGCCTCCACCCGGGCCCTAATAACGGGAACCGTCCTTATTGTCGAAATGACAGGCAGCTTCTCATTACTCTATGCGGTCATACTTGCGAGCCTGAGTGCCTATCTGGTGGCTGAAATGCTCCGGGAAATCTCTGTTTACGACTCCCTGCTGGATGACCAGATTCGAGCGCATCCGTCCTCCCAACTGGGAACCTATGGTCCCGCACTGACGGAGGTTTTCGTGGAACCCGGTTCGCTGTTGGATGGGCGACAGATCGACGATTTGCCGAGTGTTTCCAAGTCTGCCCTGGTATCTGTTCTCCGCGGCGAGAATGAATTTCCGCCGCCCCTGAAAATGCATTTGCGGGCCGGAGACGTGGTGGTTTTTGTAATGGAAACGAATCATGCCGCCACGGTGCACGAACTTCATCTGCTTGGCCGCGCCTAGCCAGGCAGTTGCCATGGTTCAAATGAACCTTGCTTTAACCCCCGATCGATTTCGCCCAATTTAGCCCCCCCTCAAAGGTGATCCCGGAGAGTCTAGTCGATTTTCGTGCCAACCGGTGGTGTCGGAGGTTTTACGAGTATCCATTTGAGCAGTGGTTTTATGGTCAGTCCCTGCCCGATAATGGAGGCCAGCACCACAACATAGGTGAACACGAGAATGGCGTCGGCGGCCTCGGCGTGGCTTCGCGCCAGCGTGTCGTGAAGGGAAAGTGCGAGCGCCACAGAGATCCCACCGCGAAGGCCACCCCATGTCAGGAGGGCGAATCCGTGGGGAATACGTCTCGTGAGGGGACGAACAAGCAAGAGGGGCAGTCCGACGCTGCACGCCCGGGCCAGAAGCGCCAACGGCACCATGGCAAAAGCAGCAGGGGTAAAGCCCACCCTTGGCACCAGGACCAGCGCCTCAAGGCCGATAAGCACAAAAAGCAGCGAATTTAGAATTTCATCCATCAGCTCCCAGAACTCATCCAGACGCTCGCAGGTCAGCTTCGACATCGCGAACGACCTTCCGTGGTTCCCGATAAGGAGCCCGGCGACGACAATGGCAATCGGGGCGGAAACATGGATGGCTTCTGCAAGGGAATACCCGCCCACAGCCAGCGCCAGGGAAAGAATTATCTCAACCTGATAATCATCCACCGAGGCCAGCAAATGGTAAGTCAAGTATCCTATGGCCAGCCCGAAAATGGCACCGCCCACCGCTTCGGTGAGAAAAAGCATGGCCACGCCGCTGGCGTTAGCCTGCACACCGCCGTGGCCTGGCGACACATAGGCCAACAGGGCAAGGAACACTACAACTCCGACGCCATCATTGAACAGCGACTCGCCAGTAATTGGAATTCGCAAATCCTTGGGCACTCCAACCGAGCGCATGATGGCCAGCACCGCAATGGGGTCTGTGGGAGATATGAGTGCCCCAAATACCAGGCACTCCGGCAACGTCAAATTGAAGCCGAACCACGGCAGTAATTTCCAGGCAACCAGTCCAATGATTGCCGTGGAAACCACGACCCCAATGGTGGACAGCGCAATAACCAGAAGGCCGTGTCGACGCAGTTCGCCAAGGTCAACATGGATCGCACCCGCGAACAGAAGCAGTCCCAGCATTCCGTGCAATAGCGTCGCATCGAAATCGATTCTCGACAACAAATGCTGGGCGGCTGGGCGCAGGTTCGGCTCGAAGAGGCTGGCCACCAACAAGATCGTTACGAATACAAGCGCCTGCAACATGACACCGATGGAACCGGGCAGGCGCAGGAAGCGGTAATTGATATAAGAAAAGACCGCGGAAAGTGTCAGCAGCCCGGCGAAGAGTTGAAACGAGGAAACAGTATGGTCGACGGCAGCCTCAATTGAGCGGCCGCCCGAACCAATCAGATCTGTTGTTGTGGTCAGTGGATCCATAGAAGCAGGGTCTTGCGGCAGAATACTGGGTGTCAGGGGCACCAAAATCAACCGCAAACGCTGTGGCCACCAGCCTTTGCAGATTAAGAGCGTGCGGGTATTTAGGGACAGGTAAAATTTCAAACGACTTGCCCTGCCCCGAGAAATCTTACCCGTTCCTGTTAATCGAAATTACTTACGCTGTCCGCGCGCAACTTCCCAACGCCTTCCCTCCGCGTCCTCCGCAGACTCTGCGGTGAAATGTCTTCCAACTCAGAATTCAGAATTCAAAATTCAGAATTGCATTTTATGGGTCTGTAAGCGGTCCTAAGCGTCCATAAGGGAATAGGCAAACCCTTTTCCCCGTGCTACACCCATCCTCAGTTAAATCGCCCGATCTCCGTTCCCTTCGCCGCCGCACAATGCACGACGGGAAGGGAGGCAGCCAGATGCTGCGGGCACTGTTCTTTGACATAACGAGCAGGCCGGAAGGCCAACCCCGAATCTCCCCCTGACCAAACCCTGCGATGTTCTTTCGCCTCTTTCGCGTGCTTCGCGGGCAAGAAGGTGAATTTTCACCCCCGACGTCTCCCTCAGGCCCTCTAACCGTCAGAAATAGGCCAAAATGGACCTATTTTTGACCCGAATTATGCGCATTGAATTCATTCGGCTTAACCCCTAAATTCGGCGAAAAATAATATTACCCCCCCCCCTCCCCCTCCCCCCTGTCGAATGTGGCCCGGACACTCCTGTCCGGGAACCCCCGACTAGCGTGGCGGGCCATCGTTTACCTGTTCGTTTGCCAGGTTACGGGGATGCCGTGGGCGGAGAAGGCTTGAACCAGCCCGAATTGGGCCCTTTTCCCCAATTTTGTTAATGCAATCCCGTTTTCCACCAAGCATCTCCGCGCCAAATCATGGTAGGCCATTCGCATGGATAACACACCCCCAGAGTTCTGGGAAACCCTCGGGCTCATGTACCGGCTCCACCCCTGGCACGGGTTGGACCTGGGGGACTATTTCCCGGACAAGATGAACGTCTACATCGAGATCGTGCCCGCCGATGGCATGAAGTTCGAATTGGACAAGATCAGCGGCATCCTGAAAATTGACCGTCCGCAGCGTTACTCCAATCATTGCCCGGCTCCCTACGGGTTCGCGCCGCGCACGCTTTGCGGCCCCCGGGTGGCCTCGTTTTGCATGAGCCGCTCAGGCCGGGAGGGGATCATCGGCGACAACGACCCCCTCGACGTCTGCGTGCTATGCGAGAGCAACATCAACCACGGCAATGTGCTCCTTCGCGCCCGTCCCGTCGGAGGCCTTCGGATGCTCGATGGCAATGAGTCCGACGACAAAATCATCGCGGTGCTCGATGGCGACCTGGCCTATAGCCATGTCAACGACATCGAGGACCTGCCGACGATGCTGGTGGACCGCCTGCGCCATTACTTCCTGACTTATAAGGAAATCCCGGGCAAGAAGACCCCGAAAACCGAGATCACGGACGTGTATGGCCGCGACGAGGCGGTGGAGATTATCGAGCGCAGCCGCGCCGATTACGACACGGTCTATGGCGAGGTCCGCCAGCACCACGACCGCGTCATCGCCCAGGCCCGAAAACGCATGGGCAAGGACTGAATCTATAGTTGCGCCCAGCAACCCGGTTATTATAGACCTACGCTGTGAGCGAGTATCCGACCAACGATAAGCCATCGGACTCAGGGGAGCCCATTGCTGCCACATCCTCCGCCGTAGCTGGTCGCCAGCATCTGGGGGGCAAAGTCCTTATCCGCATGCTTGGCCAGGGCGGGATGGGCGAAGTCTGGCTTGCCCACGACCCCAGTCTCGAGCGCAAGGTCGCCATCAAGCTCATGCTGCCCGAGCTGGCCCGCGAGCAGAACTTCGTGGCCCGATTCTACCGCGAAGCCCGCGCCGTGGCGCGCCTCAACCACCCGAACATCGTCCAGATCCACCAGATCGGCGAGGAGGACGGCCTGCTCTTCTACGTCATGGAGTGGATCGCCGGCCAGTCCGTCGAGGACATCATCCATGCGCGCCGCCAGCTGCCCCTCGACGAAACGCTCGGCATCATGGTCCAGGCCTGTGAGGGTCTCAGCTACGCCTGCGACAACGGCGTGATCCATCGCGACATCAAACCCGGAAATGTCATGCTCGATCAGAGCGGCCGCGTGAAGATCGCCGATTTCGGCCTCGCGAAACTGGCCGACCAGGACATCCGCATGACCACCACCGGGGTCCCCATCGGCAGCCCGAGCCACATGTCGCCCGAGCAGGTCATCGGCGAGGAAACCGATTTCCGGTCCGACATTTATTCCCTTGGTATCATGTTCTTCCAGCTTCTCGCCGGCGAGCTTCCCTTCCGCGGCGGGAACTTCTACAAGGTCATGATGATGCATGCGGAGGTGCCGCTGCCCGAGCCCGACGCCCTAAAGGCCATTGCCGGCGGCGCCGCCCTCGCCGTCATCAAGAGGATGACCGCCAAGAAACCGGCCGATCGCTTCGATAGTTACGCTGCCCTCATCGAGGCGCTTGGCTCCCTCAAGGGGACAGGCGGCTTCTCGTCACGGATCTTCGCCGATACATCCGGGACCCCGTCCAGTTTTGGCGCATTGCCGTCCATTTCCTCGTGGAACCCCTCGACGGACAGCATCAGCGCCGCCCCGACGCAACTTGGCAAATCCGGGATCCTCAACCCGTCCACCGCGAAGTGGTGGCTGGCCGGTGCCGGCGCCGTCTTCCTTGCCGCGGTGGGATTCGTTTACTACCTGTTCTTCTACGAGGGCGACTATACGCCACGTCCGTACAACCCACCGGCAGCGTCGCCCGTCGTCCAATCCCCGGTCCCGGAGCCCCCGTCTCCGGGAACAAACCCGGGAGTCTCGATGCCCCCGGCCGGGGGACCAGGTCCGCGATCCAATGCCGTGGAGGAAATCAAGCGTACCGTGCTTGGATCGGCTCTCATCGGGAATTATCCTGAATTCACAAATGCCTACCTGACTTACGATTTTGTGACCCTGGCGGCGATATTTGACAAGGCGGCCGCCAACAATGCCATCATGCAGAACTGCGCCGCCAGCGTTCGCCAGTTTCAGGCAGCTCTGACTGAGATTAAGGGTTTCCGGCCAGCCCTTGAAAAGGTCATCGCGGCGTATCCCGCGGGACAGAAACCCGCGCTAAACCGTAACGCCAGTGGATCGGTAAGCCTGACCGGGGTGACAGCGGAGGGTCTGACGGCGCAGACCGCACAGGGGCAGACCCTCGTAATAACCTGGCCCGATATTTCCCCGCCGGAACTGCAGCAATTGGGGCATCTGGCATTTGGTGGCCCCGATGGGCCCAACAAGATGGATGCCCTTTCGCTCTTCATCCGTCGCCCCGAGGAATTGCAGGATCTTCTTTCGGGCAAGGGGCAGTTCATCTCGCGCCCCGGTATGCAGGGCGGCCAGCGCGGCGGACCCGGTGGACAGGCTGGTGGACCGGGCGGAGGCCAGGGCCAGCCGCCACAGCGCCCCGGCGCCGGGCCCCCGCCGGCTCGCTGACCCTGCCAGCGATTTGTTGCACTGCGCTCCTGCCGATGCTCCCTGTTCTTCATGGATAACACGGATACACCGAAAAGACGTGCCTGGGTTTTCCCCACATCGCTCGCCGTGTTCTGGATGTTTTGCGCCCTCAACGCCCTGCTGAAACTGACCTACGCGCCGGATAACAGGATTCCCTACCCGGTCGGCCTGGACTCCAATTGTTATTATGCCTTTGCCCGGTCCCTTTTCTTTGACCATGACCTGAACTTCGCCAATGACTACGAGTTCATAGCGCGCACACAACCCGCCGGTACCGCAGGCCCGTTCGCCGAGCTGCTAAAGGCGAATCCCGCAAATCCGGGAAATGTGTTCAATGCCGGAACGGGCATTGCCGCGCTGCCGTTCCTGGCGGCGGCGTGGGTGCTGGATGGCGCTCGAACCATAATATCGGGTGCCACACCGGCTTCCGGATTCTCATCGCTTTACGTGTTCGCCTTCCATCTCGCGAGCATCACGTATGGAGCCGTCGCACTCTATCTCGCGTTTCGTATGCTTCGCCGGTGGTTCGAACCGCCTTTGGCCGCCGTGGCTTGCTGGGCAACACTTCTGTGCGGACCCATGCTGTTCTACATGGCCGCCGAAACCTCGATGTCCCATTGTTTCGGCGCGTTCTTTGGCACCGCCGGCCTGCTGGCCTGGTTAAACTGGCGTGAGTCGGAAGGCCGCCGCGCAGCGTGGTTCGCTCTTTTATCAGGCGTGTGTATAGGTTTCGCCGTCTGCATCCGCCCCTACAATGCGCCGGTTGTGATCGTGCTCGCGGAACCCCTGCTTCGCCAGATCATCCGCCGCAGCGGCCCATCCCGCTGGTTGTCCACCCTTGTTGCAGGCATTGGATTATTTCTGGGATTCCTACCCCAGATGGTCGCCTGGAAGGTCCAAACGGGGAGTTGGATTGCCAACACGACCAACTATCAGTTTTATCTGCTTCCACCCAACGCGTTAAACGTTCTATTTGCCCGGCGTCATGGTCTTTTCTTCTGGGCCCCTGCCTACTTGATTGCCTTGTTGGGGCTTGTGCTCTCTCTACGGCATTATCGCCACCCCGCCGTGGCGCTCCTTGCAGTCTTCCTGGGTGTTACCTACATGTATGGCAACTGGTGGTATTGGTGGCTCGGGTTCTCCTTTGGCATGCGCGGCTATGTGGATTACCCGGCGATCTTTGCCTTTGGATTTGCTGCGGCGATTGGGTGGATCGCCACGAACCTTGGCCGACGCGCCATCCTCATTGCATGGGAGGTAACGGCCCTTTTCTTCATCATCAATGTTCACCTGCTCATTGCGTTTACGGGCGGCGTCACCTATGTGGATGGACCTCTCTACTGGCTCGACACGATATCCCACGGCAAGGAGTACAAAGCCCAGATCCGCCGCCTCGTCGCGCCATGGAGCGACTTCGCGCCGGAACGGCGGGTGTCGTTGTTTGCTTCACCGCCCCCGTAGGCATTCTGTTTCCGCAAGTTGTCCGCCTTGCCACCGGCTTTGTAGGCCTTGACAATTTGTGGCCGCGGCTTGGAAAATATTGGTTTGCACGTACTTCATTGTCTTCAACGAGGCGGTCAATACATGAGCGCAAGGCTTTCCCTTGTTACTTTGGTCCTGTGGTGCTTCACGTCCGCAGTTTTCACGACTCAGCCCCCCAGGTTCAATTACCAGTCAAAATTGACCGGAACCGATGGTCTTCCGCTTATGGGCCCGCACGCCATCTACTTTACCATCTGGAGTCCGGGAAACGAGGCGGTCCCCAATGGTGGTGTCCAGCGTTATGGTGAAGTGACCACAATCACGGCAGTCAACGGCGTGGTTAATCATGTCATTGGCACTGGGGACTACTCCATTTTCGGAGCGCCCCTTGATGACACAGTCTTCAATCGAAGCACAGACATTCTCCTTCAGGTGGCGGTGGACACCCCGGACAACATTATCCTGCCAAGGACGCGGCTGGAGTCCGTCCCCTTTGCCGTCACCGCGCGAAATGCAGACAAGGCAGGCAATGGCGTGCCCAGCGGTTATTCCATTCTCGGGGGATCCCCGACCGCGCCGGACGGATTTACGGCCACCGGCTCCATCCTGTCGTCCGGGTGGGTTTCCAGGGCCCCCATGCCGGCGGGAACAAGTCGTGTCGGCCTTGCCGTTTTAGACGGAAAGATCTTTGCCATTGGTGGAAGCCAGGGGCCGGTTACCGACCAGAATGTGCGCTACGACACAGCTACAAACACATGGCTCACCCGCGCCTCGATGCCAACGCCGCGTGAGCACGTTACTTGCGGGGAATTCAACGGCCTGATCCACGCCATTGGCGGATACAGCCCGAACGGAGGGATAGGCGCCCTCGACCTGAACGAGGTATACAATCCCGTCACAAACACATGGGGAACAAGCCAGCCCATGGCCACCAAGCGCGGCTACCATTCGGGTGCGGTGGTAAACGGAAAAATATATGCCATCGGTGGCTTTGACAACACATTTCAACCCATAAGCAGTGTTGAAGCCTACGATCCATATTCAAACACATGGACTCCCCTGACTGACATGCCCACCGCTCGCTATGGCGCGGCGTCGGCCGTGGTGAAGGACAGGATATACGTCTGCGGCGGCACCGGCGCTTCCGGTGTCATCACTTCCGCCACCGAGGAATTCAACCCCGCCAGCGGCATGTGGTCCGTCAAGGCGCCCATGCCGGTGGCCATTTCTGCGGGTGCGGCTGCGGAACTGAATGGAAAGATCTACGTGATTGGTGGCCAGACTCAGTCCGCATCCTCTGCGGACGTGTGGGTCTATGATCCTGCCTTCGACTCCTGGACTCTCGGGCCTCCGCTGCCCGTTTACCGCACGCTTCTCGGGGCCTGCTCTGCCAGTGGCCGCATCTACGTCATCGGCGGAGCTGAGGAAAGCACCAGTTATAGCAAGCGAAACGAGGAACTTGCCGGTGGTGTGTGGTACGTTCATACAAGGAACTGAAAGCAAACACGTTCACCAGCCAGCATTTGCGGTTCCATGCGCCATCTTCGCTCAGGATCGCCTGCCGTCCTATCGGCGCAATCTTCCCATTGGGTCTCGTAAAACCTTTCTAAAAATGTGAAGCCTTCGCGGTTTCCCGGACTACCATAAAGTGGATGCTCTCCGCCGGGTTCTCTCCGCGGATCCATTCCAGTCCAAATCCTTTGTCCGGGGGATAAGCCCAATCATGCATGCAGTGGCATTCTTGCAAGACATTGCACTGGTGATGATTATCGCCGGGCTGACGACGGTTATCTTCCACCGCCTTCGCCAGCCAGTGGTCCTCGGCTATATTCTCGCCGGATTCATCATTGGGCCTCATACGCCCCCCTTTCCTCTGGTGAACGACAAGCACACCATCGAGGTGATGTCCGAGCTTGGGGTGATCATGCTGATGTTTGGCTTGGGGCTTCACTTCAGTCTGAAGGATTTGGCGAAGGTCGGGCCGACGGCGTTTGTGGCCGCGTCGCTCGAGATCCTCACGATGCTCGCTGCCGGTTATGGCCTCGGCCGCCTCTTTGGTTGGAGTAAGCTGGACAGCCTTTTTCTCGGGGCCATTCTTTCCATCTCGTCCACGACGATCATCATCAAGGCACTTCAGGATCTGGGTATGACCCGTGAGGGATTTGCCAAACTGATATTTGGGATCCTGATTGTCGAGGATATCCTTGCCATTGCCATGCTGGCGCTCCTGTCCGGCATCGCGACCACCGGGCAGCTTGCGGTCACGGATGTCGTGACCACCATGGGGCGCCTCGCGGTGTTCCTTGCCGTGGTTCTCGTGGCCGGTTTGCTGGTTGTCCCGCGTGTACTGCGCTACATTGACCGTTTCAAGAATGGCGAGGTGCTCCTGATCGCGTCCCTCGGCGTGTGTTTTGGTGTATCGCTGGTGGCGGCCCGCATGGGTTACAGCGTCGCGCTGGGGGCGTTCCTCGCCGGTGCCATCGTGGCCGAGGCCCGCGAGCGCGGCAAGATCGACCGCGTTGTCGAGCCCGTCCGCGACATGTTCAGTGCGATATTTTTCGTGGCCATCGGCATGATGATTGAGCCGGCGCTCCTCATTACCTACGCCGTCCCAATCCTTGTGATCACGGCTGTGGTGATAGTCGGGAAGATCATAACCTGTGCCGTCGGGACTTTCATCACAGGTCATCCTCCCAAGACGGCCCTGCGGGTCGGCATGGGGGTTTCGCAAATCGGCGAGTTTTCATTCATCATCGCCAGCCTTGGCCTTTCGCTGGGTGTGATCAGTAAATTCCTTTACCCCATTGCCGTGGCCGTGTCGGCCATCACGACTTTGCTGACACCGTTTCTCATCAAGAACTCTGACAGATTCGGGGACTGGCTGGGCCGCGTGGCCCCGGACCGGCTCCGGCGCTACGTTTCCTCCTATGGCCAGCGAGTTGGAGATCCGACGAAGCGGAAAAAGCCGCCTGTCCTGCCGGCCGAGGTGAAAAGGATGCTTCGCCGGTGGGGAGTCATGACAGGCTTGAATGTGCTTCTTATCACGGGGATTTTCATTGCTGCGCCGTTTGTGGCTCTTCGTGGGGAACAGTGGATCCCACGGGTGTTCCCGGAGTGGAGCGGCGGCGTGCGCAGCCTTGTGTGGTTGGCCGCAACGGCGGCAGCCCTGCCGCTGATTGTAGTCACCGTGCAAAAATTGCGGGCAGGTTCCATGCTGCTCGCGGAGATTTACACGGAGCCGTCCCTGGCAATTGGCGCATCGAAACATACCACGGGCGACCCCGTGATCGTCAGCCGCACGCTTTTTACATTTGGCAATGTGCTTCTCGGGTTGTGGCTGGTCCTGCTCAGCATCGCCGTTCTTCCGCCATGGCCGGTGGCGCTGTCGTCCCTTGTGCTGTTGGGTCTGCTGGTGGCGTGGCGGTGGCGGGCTTTTACGCGGCTCTATGCACGAGGGCAGGCCGCCCTTGAGGAAACGCTGCAGGACACTGCCAGCGATGCCGACCACGATGAGCAGGAAGCCAGCCCTCCGGTATTGCCCGGATTGTTCAATGCACAGATTCTTAGTGTGGACATCAAGCCGGGCTCTCCCGTGGCCGGAAAAATGATTGTTCAGATCGAATTGCGCACCGCGACCGGCGCCAGCGCCGTCGCCATTGATCGCCCCGATGTTCCTTCCATCATCAATCCGGGCCCCTATGAGGAGCTTTTGTCCGGGGACAAGGTGATCCTGCTGGGTCGCCCTGAACAGCTCGAGGCCGCGCGAAAACTTCTGGAAGGTGAGCCAGCATAGGCTCGTCTTGAACGAAAAGCCCTACTGAAAGAGCTTGTTCTTGTTGGTCTGCTCCTGCACCGGGATCAACTTGGGTGAAACCTCTACACCGCTGCCACCGGCACCGCCGCTGATGGAGAGAGGCAGCACCTGGCGGCGCACGGTGGCGTCCCCGGCCATACGGAACTCGGATGAATCGCGAAGAGCCTCGGCCCGCGCCACGATCTGTTCGCGGCCTTTTGCAGGGAGGGTGCTTTCCACCGGCTGAAGTCCATCCTTTAGGCGGAATGAAAATTTGCCCGTTTCCGGGTCCAGGGCGAGCCCTTCCTCTGCCATTTCTCCGCCGGACTTCTGGCCGTCCAGTACCGCCGGGTTGATCCCCATCTGACGGGCAAGGGCGGTATCCTTCTCGAGCATCTTCCGGGTCAACACTACTGAGCCGTCGTCCAAGGTTGGCGGAAGCTTGGCCAGGGCTTTTTGGGCCGTCAGAGCAATTTTCGCATCGGGGAAGTTGCTTCCAATATACTGCAGCACCTTCTTGCGGTACGCAAGGTCGCCCGTCGACATGGCCGTATCATAGAATTTGCGCGCCTGGTCGTTGCGCAGCTTGGCTTCGTTTTCCGGCGTGTTTGTGCCGGCCTTGGCCAGGTAGCCTTTGGATTGGGTGTATTCACCCGCCTGCCGGGTCAGCTTCGCAAGTTGCGCCGAAATCTCCGCGGAGCGCGCTGAATTGGGATACCGCCGGACGTAGCGCGCGCCGCTGTCCACGACCCGGTCCGTGTCCATCTGGGTCTTGAACTGCTCGGTTACGCCGCGCACTAGCATATCCGTCAGGAACAGGAATGGCACGCCCGACGCCGCCTGCCCTGTGCTCTGGATGGCGGCGCTGCCGGCCATGTAGGCATTCTCGTCGCCGGTCCGCTTGCCGGACAGGATAAACTTGTTTCGCTTCTGGCGCAAATCCTCCACGGCGCTGTCGAATTGCTCATCAAGGTTATAGTCAGGATTTGAAATTGTTGCCGCCGCCGCGATGCCACCGGGGGTGCCCGGTGCGGATTTCGCCAACTGCCGCAGCGTGGCGAGGGCGCCATCGTGGTTGCCGTTGCGGTCATCAAAGGCCGACGCCGCGAAAACGACCGAGTCGCGAATCCCCGATGGTTGGGCCAGCACGCGTTCCATGGCTGCCTTGTCATTGGTCAGCAATGCATTCACAGCGGCCGCCATGACGGCCTTGTCGGCGCTGCTCATTTGCCCATCGGCAGGGGAGACGCTGAGCGAATCCGCCTCCCGCTCATCCGCATCGCCGCGCGCCTGCCGCACTTTGGCCAGCAGCTCGGCCTTGGCCTGGTCCTCCGGCGCCATCAATGCTGCGATCTCTGCATGGTACTCCGCCGCGTCGTAGTTGCCGCGATCGAGTTGAAACTGGGCCGCAGCCTGCTCCCGCGCTGCGCGGTCGGCGTCGAGCTTGGCCTGAAGCTGCTTCTGCAACTCGGCAACCTCCGTCGCTTCCGGCGCATTGGGGTATTCCGCCAGGAATTTCCGGGCAAGGAAGACCATGCGCCGCTCGCGGTCGGTGGCTTTCTTTGCCTGACGAATACTATACACTGAATCCAGCAGCAGTTGCGCCGCATCCTGCGGCTGGAACATGGCCAGCTTGCTCAGGCTGGCTGAGGCGCGGTTAAAAACCTTGGTCATGCGATTGTAGCGCGTGTCGCGGTTGAGCTGGTGGATCTCGTAATACTCATCCTCCAGCAGCGCGAGGATGATGCGTGTGCGCATTTCGTCGCTCTGGGTCTCGCGCGCTGCAATCTCCTGGGCCAGCAGGAATTCATCGCGGTCGCGCAGCGTGGAGTTGAACAGATAAAGAATGGATTCGCTCTCGCGAATTTCCGGGGTGTCTCCGGTGGCCTGTTCCCGGGCCAGCGCCTTTCGATAGATCTGGGCCAGCTGGTCGCGTTGCCCGCCAAAGCACGCACTCAGTGCTGCCTGGGTATTTGCCTGAGGGCCCGACGGCTTTGCGGTCTGCGCCTTCTCGGCCGCGGCTTTCAGCTCGGCTTCATAGGTGACCCATGCTGAAACTGTGGTGCTGTCCGACGTCGCACAATAACCGCCAGACATTGCGCTCAGTAATGCCGCGGTGGCGAGTGACCGGAATACGGATTTCGATTGGGAGTTCATCGGCTGATTGCTGGAATCCACATTTAAGACAACTCCTTTGAATTCAAGATTCATGGTTGGTTTGTGCGGGCTCGAATCCCGGCTTGCACGGCGCTTGCTTTGAATGCTAATCGCAATCATCCATACGTAGCTGTGAAAATTGACCTGTTGATGCTGGAGAGCCGTGGAATGCTGATTCGTGGAATGATAGTCGCTGGATGGATGATTTGCGGCGCGATGGCCGTCGGTGCCGCGCCCATGGCGGGTTCGCCCGCGGAGGTTGGGCGCGGTGCCGGGCGCCAAGTCTCCACCGAAATGCAAACTGGTGGATTGAACGGCGTTATACTCGCGGCGGCAACACCCGCGTCCGGAAAACGGACAACGACATCCGCAGCGCCAAAGCCCACCACCGCAGTCCCCAAACCGGTGTCCACGACACCCAAACCAGCCAGCGCACCAGCAACCACCCCCCAGGCAGTTCCTCCTGCCGCTTCGCCGGCGTCCAGCGCTTCCAAGGCTCAAAGCATTGGTGCTGTGCGCCCGAGCAACCTTGTTTTGCCCCAACTTGGAATTTCGATATTCGACGGCGACCCTCAGGCCGCGGGCGTCGGCCAGATAATCCAGAATGACCTGGTACTCGGCGACATCGCGCAGAAACCAACCAACGAGTCAGCAGCGTCACAGGCCCTGCGGCAGGATCAACAATCGGGCAGCGTGAACATGGACGGCTGGGCTACCGCCGGCGTCAGCTACGTGGTTCGCGGACGCATGACGGGCACGGGCGTGGAGGCGGAACTTTACGACATCGCTTCGAAAGCGCGTGTGTTTGGAAAATCCTACACCGGCTTTTCCAACCAGAACGTTCGCCGCGCGGCCCACAAAATCGCGGACGATGTTATGACTGCCGTCAGCAACATGCCGGGGATATTTTCCACACAGGTCTGCTATCTGGCCGGCGGTTCCACAAAGGAAATCCACGTGATGGACGCCGACGGAGGCAGTGACCGTCAGATTTCCAACGAGCGTAGCATCGTGACCTCTCCTTGTTGGGGGGAAAATGGAACAGAGATTTATTTCACGTCCTATCGCGACAACAACCCCGATCTCTATGGTATCACGCTTGGCGGAAACCGTTTTGAAATCAGCCGTCGGCCTGGCTTGAACACCGCGCCCTCATGGTCGGAAGCGGCCCAGCGACTTGCCGTATCTCTTTCCAAGGATGGCAATTCCGAGATTTACACCATGTCCCGCGACGGCCGCGATCTCGCGCGTTTGACGAATTCCAGCGATGCCAATACCGCGCCCGACTGGAGCCCCGATGGATCGCGCATCGCATTTACCTCCGACCGCGGCGGCAGCCCGCAAATCTATCTGATGAGTTCCAGCGGCGGCAGCCCGCAAAAGATCAGCGGTGGCAATTACAGTGACTCGCCCGCCTGGAGCCCTGACGGATCCAAAGTCGCTTTCGTGACCCGCGAAGGCGGTGAATTTAACATCTACGTGGCCAGTGTGGCAGGTGGCCCGGCGGTTCAGCTGACCCGCGGGCAACGCGACAACGAGGATCCCTCCTGGGGCCCCAGCTCGCATCATCTCGTCTTCAGTTCCAACCGCGGCGGCGCCAAGGATATCTACATGATGAACATTGACACCAAGCGCGCCCACCAGCTCACCCGCGGCGGCAGCGCGTCGCAGCCCTCCTGGAGCCCGGCGTCGAAGTAGTTCGGGTTCACTCAACTTTCCCCTTTATTGCCCGAAATCGCTGTGTCTTTTCCTGACGGCTATGTCCAGATTGATAGTCGAGACAGGGGAAGAGGCGGGGATGGTCTATCCGCTGAAGGACGACGCCATCACAATCGGCCGCAGTGGTTCCTGCGGCGTCCAGGTCATCGATAAGCGGGTTAGCCGCCACCATGCGGTTATTCGCCGTGCGCAGGGCGCGGTGGTCCTGGAAGATCTCGGAAGCAAGAACGGAACGGTTCTCAATAACGAGCGGTTGTCGGGCCGGGTAAAGCTTCGCAGCGGTGACCGCATCACCCTGGGTGACGTTGTTCTTCTATACGAAGAGGAACCGCCCTCGGGGACCTCGAAGAAATCCAATAAGGCCGACACCACCCAAACGGGCCGCCGGGTAAAACTGGTCACGGGCGAGCTGGACATGGCCCACGAGGAAATGCGGGTCAAGACCGGCACCGACGTGCCCGCGCCCCCGCCTCCGGTCAAACGCGACTATCTCGGTGATCCATTCGAGCGCCTGAAGGTTCTCTATCAGGTTGCCGAGTCCACACGGTCGATCTTTAACGTGGAGGAGTTGCTGGCGCGCATCATGGACATACTCTGGTCCGTGGTGAAACCCTACCGTGGCATCATACTGCTTAGGGATGCTTCCAGCACATCCCTGGATCCCGTCGTTGTCCGTACCGATGAGACGCCCGCCCCGGAAATCCAGGTCAGCAGTACAATCCTCGAACGGTGCGTGGCGGACCGGGTCGCCATCCTGATTTCCGACGCGCCGTCGGACATCCGATTCTCCGGCACGGAAAGCGTCATCGCGAGCCGGATTCGATCGGCAATCTGCGCGCCCATCATTTTCAAGGATTACGTGCTCGGGGTTATCTACATCGATTCCCGTGCCGCGGGCCACATCTATTACACAACCGACGACCTGGAGCTGATTTCTGGCATTGCCAATCAGGCCGCTGTGGCGATTACGAACGCCCGACTGCACCAGCGATCCATCGAGCAGGAGAAAATGTCCCGCGAACTGGACATTGCGCGCTCCATCCAGACAAACCTGCTGCCGAAGTCCTTTCCCGAAGTCCCCGGCGTAACGCTAACTGGAATGAGTCTGCCGGCGCGTCAGGTGGGCGGCGACTTCTATGATGTCATGAAACTCGACGATGGCCGCCTCGCCATCGTTGTGGCGGACGTCAGCGGCAAGGGCCTCGGCGCGGCGCTGCTCACTTCCACGGTTCGCGCCTCTCTGCGCGCGGAAATCATGCGGGCCGACGAGCGCTCCGTCGCCCAGATCGTGGCTACCACCAACATCCACGCCTGCCGCGACACCTCGAACAACATGTTTATCACCCTGTTTTTTGCGATTTACGACCCCGCAAAGCGGACCCTCGATTTCACAAATGCCGGCCATCCGCACCCTCTGCTGTACAGGGCCTCCGGAAAGCATCAAGCCCTCGAGACCGGTGGATGCTTCCTCGGTATCATGGAGCAGGTCGAGTATGCCTCCGAGCAGGTTTCAGTCAGTGAGGGAGACACGCTTATCATTTATACAGACGGGGTAACGGATACCCAAAACGCGGAAGACGAGCGATTTGGAACCCACCGTCTGGAGGACGCCGCCCGGGCTAATTTGACCCTGACCCCGTCGGAGATACGCGACGAAATCTATGAAGCAACGCTTCAGCACCGCGGTGACCGAGACCAGTTCGACGACCTAACAATCGTTGTTGCTAAATTCTGATTTTATTGACTTTAGGTGTCTTTTTTTGCCCGCAAATGCCCCGCATGGCAGACCTCTTAATGAAAAAGATTGCGCCCTAATTGAAACATTTCCGGTGTCCCTTGGTTCTTATGCAAGCGTTCAAAAACAGGCTGTTTTGAGGAGATAACACATGAGTTTTCTGACCCGCAGGTCAGGGAGTTTTGCACTGGTCGCCGCCGCGGCACTTACCATCGGCGCCACGGGTTCCGCCGAGGCCAAGCTGGCAACGGCCAATATCGTTCCGGCGAAAAGCGCCTACGTCGCTTCGGTCCCGGATGTCCCCGCAACTTGGAAGGCCTTCAAGGCCAGCTCCGCTTACGGGATTTACCAGAAGATTCTGGATGTTCCGGCCCTCAAGGATGGCCTGGACGATGTCCTGGGCCAGTTGAAGCCCATCGAGGAAGGCCTCGGGTTTAAGCTCAACGGCGATACACTGTCCGGCGTCTTCGCTGGCGTGGATATCTTCGCAGTTGCCGGCGACAGCGCCGACAAGGTGGCCCTCGGCATCGTGGCCAAGGTGGGCGACAAGGAAAAGCTCGCCAAGCTGATGGACCTCGCAGAAAAGGCCGCGGCCAAGGCGGCAAGTTCCTCCGATGATTCCGACAAGAAGGACAAGGACAGCGACAAGTCCGAATCCAAGGACGAGAAGGCTTCCGACAAGTCTGAAAAGTCCGAGTCGAAGGATTCCGAGAAGAAGGAAGAGAAGACGGACGAGAAGAAGTCCGACGAAAAGAAATCCGACAACTCCATGGGCGGCGCCGAGGAATCGGCCGCCAAGTCCGACGAGAAGTCGGCCGACAAGGCGGCGGACAAGTCCGAAAAGTCAGCCGACAAATCAGCTTCCGACGATAAACCTGCGTCTGCCGTCACCACGAGCGAGTACAAGGGAGTCAAAGTTAAGAAGTTCTCCAGCGGCGACGCAGAGGCCGTCCTCGTTGCCGAGGTTGGCGACCTCCTTCTCCTTTCCAACGACAAGTCCACCCTCGAGGCTTTGATCAACCACGCCAAGGGCGAGGACAAAACCGGTACCATCGAGGGCAGCGACCTTTACAAGAAGGCCTCGGCAGCCCTCGGCGATTCAGCCGCTGATATTTACGTGTTCAACAATGACGAAGCAGCCTCGAAGCTCGTGAAGAGCGACCCGCAGATGGCGAAGCTCGACGAGTTGATGAGCAAGCTCTCCCCGTCCCCGGCTTCCGCCACCTCAGTCAAGATTGCCGAGAAGGAATTCGTCACCCGCTGGGCAGTCCCCGTGGAAAATGCGGACTGGAAGGCCCTGCTGGCCAAGTACGCGGCCAAGCCCCTCGAAGCGGCTGCATTTGTGCCGGCCGACGCCGTGGCAGCGGGCGCCACCAACATTTTCGATGCGAAAATGGCCCTCGGCTTCGTGCAGCAGGTGGCTTCCACCATTGGCGGTATGAGCGATGAGGACTTCGACAAGCAGGTCAGTGGCATGGATGCCCAGGTCGGGTTCTCCATCACCAAGGACCTCGTTCCGGCAATCGGCAATGATCTTGGTGTCAGCCTGAACTCGGTCAAGCCGGGCATGGGCTTCCCGACCATCGACGCGGCGATTATCCTCGGCGTGGCCGACAAGGCCAAGATGGACAAGGTCCTTGCCGCCGTGGACAAGCTGATTGAGAATGCCCTCAAGGCTGCCATTCCTCCCAGCGCCGAAGGCACCGGTGACGCGGCCCCGACCCTCAAGTCGGAAAAGGTGGGCGACGCCACCGTCAAATCCGTCCAACTCCCGATTCCCGGCCTCCTTCCCTGCTATGCCACCGATGGCAAGTTTGTCCTCATTGGCACCAACAAGGAAAGCATCGTTGCGATGCTCGAGCTGAAGTCCGGCAAGGGCTCGGCACTGACGGCCGGCAGCGACTTCAAGGCGCTGGGTTCGCAGGTTTCGGCCAGCTGCAACAGCCTCAAGTTTGTAAATATTGAGAAGATCGTTGAGATTGCCGACGGCTTCCTCGGCGCTTCCCCGGCCGCTGTCGAAATCAAACCAGTTCTCGAGGCCCTCGGTTCGCTTCACGTCGCCGGTGCCAGCAGCGCGTCGAAGGACGGCGCCTACGTCGGTACCGCTGTCGTTAGGTTCAAGTAACCACTCGCACCATTAAAGCAGCTTTTTTATCCCGCACCGGTTTCAAGCCGGTGCGGGATTTTCTTTTTTGTGGCAGTTGTCCCTTTCGTGAACCTGAGTTGGCGGTGTGAGCAATGTGAATTCCTCCCCGACCATCCGCCTCGCAACCCGCGGCAGCGCCCTCGCTCTGGCCCAGGCGTCTGTCGTCGCCCGTGCCATCCAGGCAGCGCAGCCCGGAATTGCCGTGGAGTACCTCATTGTCCGAACCACCGCTGACAAGAATCCATCGGTCTCCGTCCGCCAGCTCGGCGACAAGGCGGTATTTGTGAAGGAGATCGAGGATGCCATCCTTTCAGGCGCCGCCGACGCCGGTGTCCACAGCGTCAAAGATTTGCCCGGTACCTTGCCACCCGGCCTGGAGCTCGCGGCTATTGTCCAGCGCGATGACCCGCACGACGCACTCGTGACAACAGGGCCAGCGTCGCTGGGGGAGTTGCCTCGGAATCCCCGCATCGCGACAGCCAGTCTCCGCCGGGCGGGACAGATTCGCCGGCTGCGCCCCGACGCACAGATTCAAGCCATTCGTGGGAATGTGGACACACGCCTCCGAAAATTGCGCTCCGGGGAATTTGATGCATTGATTGTCGCCGTGGCGGGGCTGCGACGCCTGGGGATTTCCGACCCATCAACACCATGGCTTGCGCTGGAATCCCTGATTCCTGCGCCGGGCCAGGGCGCCCTTGGAGTCGAGGCCCCTGCCGATTCACCCTTCTCCGGAATTTGGCAGACCATCAACCTGCCAACCGAGCGCGAATGTATTCGCGCCGAGCGAGAGTTCACTCGCGCAATTGGCGCCGATTGCCACACACCAGTGGGCTGTCATTGCAGCATTGCGTCCAACGGGAGCTTGGAAATACGCGCCATGATTTGTTCCGCCGATGGTTCGGAGTATCTGGAAACGATGAAAACCGGCGCCGCCGACGCCCCGCTGATTGTGGCGCAACAGGCTGCCGCCGATCTGCTCTCCCGCGGCGCCGCAAAAATCCTGGAGGCCGCCCGAAAATCCTGATGCCTTCAAGCCCTCTCCGCGCCGCATTTCTCCACCTCCGCCCCCGTTCCTGGCCCATCGTATTTGCCCACTATGCCACCGGACTGGCCATCGCCCTCTACCATGCGCCGGCGCAATCGCGCTTGGCCGGGGCAATCCAGGGAATTCTCGGCGGCCTCATTTGGACCATCGGCATGAACGGTGGCACACTGGCCCTCAATAGCGCTTTCGACCGCGACGAAGGCGACATCGGCTACCTCGACAACCCGCCACCTGTTCCGCGGGGCCTTGCGTTGGGATCCTTTGCACTGATGCTCGCCGGTCTTGTTGGAGGTTATTTTGTTTCGCATGGTTTTCTGGTTTGCTATGCCATCTGCCTGGTCCTCTCCGTTCTTTACAGTGTGCCACCTGTCCGGCTTAAGTCCGTCGCCGGGCCGGATGTCCTCATCAACATGATCGGTTACGGCGCCCTGACCATTGCCGCGGGTGCCTTGTCCGTCCGCTCCGCCGTCACTCCAACCGGCATTTGGCTGATCGCCGCCAGCTTCGCGTTTCTCTTCGGAGCATTCTATCCAATGACCCAGATCTACCAGATTCCCGAGGACACGGCCCGCGGTGATCGAACCCTCGTAATCGTCCTTGGCGAGCGAGCATCTCTCGTTGCGTCCCTCTTCCTCACCCTCTGCGCCGCCGCATGCCAACTTTTCGCTGCCCGCCTCCAGGAGTTCGCCGTCTCTCCCGTTGGCCTGCTTTTCATAGCTGTCGTCTTTGTCGCGTGGTGCGCCCTGATTCTCCACTGGCTCGCCAACCGCGCCGCCTACCCCGCCAAGCGCGGCATGTACCGCGCACTTTGGCTGTGGGGCGTTACCAATATAGTCACGCTTGCGGTGTTTACCATTGCGGCCCGACCCGCTTTGGGCCAATGAGCAAATACCAGAAATCATTCCGTGGGACAGGCCGTCAGCCTGTCACGACGTCAGCGGAATTGATCCTTGGGGGCAGTGAAGCAACATGACAGCAAGAATCATCGACGGAAAACTCATCGCGGAACGTGTGCGGGCGAAGGTGAAGACCGACGCCGATGAATTCCGTGCGACCACCGGCATCACGCCCGGCCTTATCGTCGTCATCGTGGGCCAGAACCCCGCATCGCAGGCCTACGTGAAGAGCAAGAAGAAGGCATGCCTCGATCTCGGATGGTTTTCTGAAATCCATGAATTCCCTGAAACCGTAACCCAGGCCGAAATCGAAGCCGAGATTTCCGCGCTCAATGCGGATCCGCGCGTCCATGGCATCCTGCTCCAGCTTCCCCTCCCGAAGCACCTCGACGAGCAGCAGCTCCTCGAACAGATCGCCCCGGCAAAGGACGTGGATGGATTCCACCCCGTTAATGTCGGCAAGCTCGCCCTCGGCCTTCCCGCGCCGGTTCCCTGCACGCCCCTCGGCATTCAGCGCCTGCTAATTGAGGAAAACATCCCGACATCCGGCAAGTTCGCCGTTGTCATTGGCCGCAGCCACATCGTCGGCAAGCCCGTCGCCCAACTCCTGCTCCAAAAGGGTCCCGGTGGCGACGCCACCGTCTGTGTTTGCCACAGCCGCTCGAAGGACATGCCCGCCATCGTATGCCAGGCCGATATTCTCATTGCGGCCATCGGTCAGCCACGCTTTGTGCCGGGGGAGTGGATCAAGCCGGGCGCCGCTGTGATTGACGTCGGCATCAACCGCGTCGACGACGCAGCGTCCCCCAAGGGTTACCGCCTCGTCGGCGACGTGGATTTCGAATCCGCATCCCAGGTGGCTGGCGCCATCACGCCTGTCCCCGGCGGCGTGGGCCCCATGACCATCGCCATGCTCATGCAGAACACCCTGAATTGCGCGCGCGCATCGGCGGCCGCCTCGAAACGTTGAAGCGCCTCGTCAACCTCATCAAGTCCGCTTTTCCGTCTCGCGAGGAATGGCGAACGAATCGCATCGCCTTCCTGCTCTGCGTACTCAGCGGACTTTTTGGCGCGCTAGTTTTTCCGAGGTTTTCCCTCGCTGAGCTGGCGTGGATCGCCCTCGTCCCGTTTTTTGTGGCCGTCCATTCCCTGCGCGGCCGTTGCCTCTTTTGGGGCGTCTACCTATTCGGTTTTCCCTGGTTTTACCTTAGCCTGTGGTGGCTTAACACCCTCACCGCATTCAACGATTTCATCCCGCTGGGGATCATCTTTCTCGGTTTCATGCAGGGCACCTATTTCCTCTGGTTTGCTTACCCGGCGGGATACGTCATGCGCCGCCTGCCGCCATGGCTGGCGCCTTTCGTCGTCGCTTTCCTTTGGACCGGCATGGAGCACATCCGAAACTTCTCCGACCTCGCCTTCCCATGGAATAATCTCGCCCACACCCAGGCCGTCCCGCGCTTCCTCACGCTGATTCAGATCGCCGACCTCGGCGGCACCGGCCTCATCTCGTTCCTCGTGGCCCTCGGCAATGCCGTGCTGGCCCAGATCGTCATAGAACTCCGCGCCCGGGCCACCGGCCGGAATTCCCGCGTTCTACTCGCGCTCACCGGTCTCATCGGCGCCGTAGCCGTGCTCACCTTCGTCAATATCTACGGTGTCGTCCGCATGGGCCAATACACCTCGCAGGAGGTGCCCAACAGTCTTATGCTTCGCTGGCCAAAGCTTAAGGTCTCCGTCATCCAGCCGAACATATCCCAGTTGGAAAAGTGGAACGCCTACTCACCCGGGAACACCGACGACCAGCGCCTTGCCATCGAGGCCAACATGGCCCGCACCGTTTTTTCCGCTGTCCGCGCCACGCGCGAGGCCGCCCCGCAACTTGTCGTTCTCCCCGAGGCCGTTTTCATTTCGCCCTTCTTCATCTACGACACCATGCTCCACGGCGCCCTTGCCGGCCTGTCGCGCGAAGTGGGCGCCGACCTGCTCTTCGGCGCCGACAATCGCGAGCCATTCGAAAACTATCTGAAACGAATGCGCGCCGGTTTCCGCACCCTTGGCCCCGCCGACCAATCCACGTCGCGCGCGCTGACCCGGATCATCCTTCAAGCCAACGACCGCGGCGAAACCCACCCCATGGAGGCCAGCGAGAACATGGCCGCCTTCGCCTCGGCCTGGCAGGTGAAGCCCGAAACCGGCCTGCAGCCCTATGTTTACGACAAGGTGCAGCTCGTGCCCTTCGGCGAAACCGCCCCCGTCGTCGACATGATTCCCTATTTCCAGGAAAAGATTATGATGGTTGGCTCCTTCCAGCGCGGCCTGGAACAGACCGTCTTCGAAACATCCGGCACACGTTACGGCGTCATGATTTGCTTCGAGTCCAGCTTCGGCCATCTCGCCGGCGGCCTCGCCCGCGCAGGAGCCCAGTTCCTTTGCGTCATCACGAACGACGCATGGTACGACCCCTCCTACCAAATTAACAACCCCGGCAGCATCTGGGGCGCGCTGTTCCGCGTTCCATTCATCCACGGTCTTTCCGCCGCCGGCCCCTACCAGCACCTTTCGCAAAGTGTTTTCCGTGCCATCGAGACGCGCCTCCCCGTTGTGCGTTCCGCCAACACCGGAATCAGCGCCATCGTCGGTCCCGACGGCGTAATTCTGGACCAGGCCCCCTTCGACGAATTCGCCATGCTCCATCGCGAATTGCGTGTCGCGCCGCCAAACCCGTCCCTCACCCTCTACTCGCGCTTCGGAAATTGGTTTTCCGGTTCCTGCCTGGCAATGCTGGCCGTGGTGCTGGTCTTTCAGATTCGCGATTTCAGGCGGCGAACATGATAACCGTGTCCATTCTGTGACCACGGATCGCCAGGCCATCTGAATTGAAATTCGAGCTGCCCAATCCCAACTCGCTAAGCCCCGCCACCAGGATGCGCATTGTTATTGCGGGGTATGCGGTTGCGATTCTGTTGGCCGCCGTTGTCGTTGTGCTCCAGACAGCGTTCACAAATGTTTCCGACCGGCAGGCAGCGCCCGGGATGTTCGCCTTCGGCGATACCCTTCTCTTCCTCGCCGTGTTCGGTGTGGCTGCAATTCCCGCGACCTGCATCGCCTTCTACTTTCTCAGGCCCGTGCGCCGTTTCTGGACCGTGCTGGCCGTTTCCGGAAGCATTGTCGCAGCGACGGGGCTGCCAGCTTCCGCCATATACGCGGCGGCACAAAGTGCCGGGACGGGCTCCCCCCTTCACGCATGGTCCGCCGTCGCCGTCCTCAGGGTTTTTGCGGCCCCGCTTTTCGCAATGACCTTCTTCCTTGCCGGTCTTTTCGCGCCCATTCGTGCCGCACAGGTTGCCCTGCTTACAGCGGCCGCCATCGAAGTAACAGCCTTTGCTTGGATTGCCTGGTTATGGCTTTACCCAAGTTGACTGTTCGGAACCAGTAAACACAGGTTTGACAGTCTTTGACGACCGATCCCAGCAATCTTGCGGGAGCATCTTCCAACACCGAAAGCCCAAACAAGTGAATTGAATCCACTGTCGAACTGATAATGTAATCAGGTCCAACGCTTTGCGCTGAACCGCTCCCCCCGACATTCATGTTGAAGAGAGCTGAGCGCCAGTGCCCGCCAAACCGTATCCCGTTTCCCAAGGCAATCGTCAACTTACGGCTGTGGCCTGGGGAGTGACGATCCTGACCAGTTCCCTGCCCGATATTCTCTGCGCAGAGTTTCTCAAAGCCGGGCCATTGTGGCTTCCTTATGCGAAAATGGGACTGCTGCTTACTCTGGCGCTTGCGGCTCTGGCGTGGAAACCGCTCCGCCCACTCCGCACCTTCTTCACTATGCTTTTCCTCTTCTTTGGCCTGCTGCGACTGTGGACGCACTTCGATTTCACATGGCCCGCCCTGCAGTCGCTCTTTGGCGCCAGCGTCTTCGACGCGCGGATGCAGGCCGAGCAAACCGGCAAGTTCGTCCTATCGCTTGCCATGATGGCCGCGCTCCTGATTCTCGGCTATCGGCGCCGCGAATTCTTCCTCGCCCGCGGTGACCTGCGAACTCCCATCGAGCCGGTTCGCTGGCTCGGCTTCCCGAAACCAGACCCATGGCCCCGCTTCGCCCTGCAGTGGGGCCTCTACATTGCCGTGGCCCTGAGTGTGGTGCAATATCTCGGCATGCGTCCCACAGGGGCCACGCTTGTCCGGGTGTTGCCGATCCTGCCGTCCATCCTGTTCTATGCCGCGCTCAATGCCTTCAACGAGGAGATGACCTATCGCGCTCCGATGCTGGCGACCCTCGAACCCGTCGGCGGCAGCCGCCATGCCCTGTGGATGTCCGCCTGGTTCTTTGGCATTGCCCATTACTTCGGCACCCCTGGCGGTCTCATGGGGGGCATCGCCTCCATCTTCATGGGCTGGATCCTCGGCAAGGCAATGCTCGAAACTCGTGGCCTTTTCTGGGCCTGGTGGATTCACTTCCTCAGCGATGTCGTGATCTTCACGTTTCTGACTGCAGCAATGCTCAGGTAACTAGACCCTGTGGCACGGACACTCTTGTCCGTGCACTACGCGGTCCTGGTCAATAAATCGGCCAGTTCGCGACCTCTGCAAATCCCGTGAGCCCGAAGTAATTCAATACGTCGCTCATCATTTGAAGCCGTCCGCTTTCCGGATAGACCGTTTCAAAGGAAAACGCCAGATAAACGAGCGCACCTTGGGCGCTTCCTGCCCCGAACACACCCTTGTACTGAATTCCCGCAGCATTGCCGGCACTGTATTGCAGCGCCGCCGTACTGCCACCGCTTGCGGAAATCACATCCGGAAAACCCGGCAGGTATGGCGAATCGCCGCCATTGCCGTAGGTGAATGAGTGCGCCCCGAAACAGGAAACCCCACCCGTGCTGTCCACGGTGAAGTCCGCGGCATTATCCGCCACATAGGCTGCCTTCAGGTAGCCCGCGTAAAACGCCTGGTCCGCCGCGGGCCGCGACGTGCGGCCCAGATCCCAGCCAATCTCATTGCCAGTCACGAACAGCTTGCCGCCCGCCACCACGTAAGCGCTGACCAGCGTCTGTTCGCTGCTGCTGAACGTTTCGTCCACCGTGGATTCGTCACCCGCAGCCCAAACCACTGCTGCGTAACCTCCCAGGCTGACCCCGCTTCCCACGGCCTCATTGGCGCAACTGTCAAAAGAATTGCCGTGTGCGGCCACCGCGCGCCCATGCGACGCCGCGAAGGCGTGATTAAGCCCGCCGCTGAAGGATTGCGTGTTCCAACGGTCATAGGCGTCCACGATCAGCAGTTGCCCCGCCCCCGTCCCAAGGCGCACGCCGTAAACATCCGTGGCCAGGCTTTCCCCCGTGCCGACTGCGGTCAGTCGGAAATAGCGGGTCTGCCCCGGGGACAGACCCGTAACAACCGTCGAAGTGGTTTGCGCTCCCAATGTGGTGCCATCCTGGATCAGCGACCCCGTCGACAATCCGTCTGTACTCGCATATAGGCGGTACGAAGTTACCCCTGAGGTGGGGGAGAGGGTCCACTTAATCGTTACTGTTCCCGCTGCCCCGTTCCCCACAACACTCAGCAGCGTCGGCGGTGATGGTGGTGTCGGCACGATCTCTGTGGCTGTGCATAGGATCCAGGCATTCGGATCAAAGGTCGCATCTGTCGGCGCAACGGTTCCAACCTTTACGGAAAAAGCCTGCGCCGTCTGGTCATTAAACACTTTCACGATTGCGGTGCTGTTGTCCGCCAGAGTCACGCCGATATCAATCGGCATGGTGTATGGCGAGCCGCCCTGCGTTTGCGTCACGCTCACGTCCACGAACCAGTCCGCCCCGGACTGATGCGAGGACCAGCTCCACGAGTACGCTGGCCGCGACGACCGCGTTAGCCATTCATCAAAGAACCACTGCAGGCTCTGCCCATATCGCGCCTCCTGATGCGCCTGGAAATCCGCGGAAACCACCGTCTTGTTCCGCAGGTTGGGATTGGCCATGTAGTCGCGTGTCGCCTGGAAGAAGTTCGCATCGCCCACCACATGGCGCAGCATATGCAGCACCCATGCGCCCTTGTAATACGTCACCGCCAGCCCGAAGTCGTCCGCCGCAGGCGACACCACCGGCCGCGAGTCCGACGAACTGCTTTTAAACGTCGCCATCTGCGTCTTGTAAGCCGCATCGCCATTCTTGTACTCAAGCCACAGCGCCTCTACGTACGAGGCCCAACCCTCGCTCAGCCACAGGTGATCAAAGATTTGGATACCGGTGCAGACACCGAACCACTGGTGCGCCATCTCGTGGATGTTTCGACGGTGATAGGGCGGATTGTTGAGGTTCCCGTTCGGCATGCTGGTGCACGTCTCGTGTTCCACGCCAAACGTCAGCGCCCACGCCGCCGTCACATACTTCTCATTCACGAACGGATACTCGCCGAATGTCTGCGCCATGTACTGCATCACCTCGATGGTCCGCGGCAGTTCCTGCGACTCCGAGGCATAGCTGGTTGGATAGACATGGTGCGCCACCGGCATGGTCGTCACGCTGTCGAGTGCCGTGTACACGCCGCTCGCCACCTGATAATTCGAGCACGCCAACGAAACATACTGGCTCGCGATGGGATACGACTCACTCCAGTTGTAGGTAGTGTTTCCGCCACTGGCCACGGTGGAGACAAGCGTTCCATTGGAAACCACCGAGAGCGGAAACCCATTGTAGCTCACCGTTGGTACCGTCGCGTGCATATTGGAGGTGAATTTGTCCCGCGGCAGGTCCTTGCAGGGGTACCACGTCCGCGCATTGTACGGCTGGTTGTTCGTGTAGACCACCGGCACACTGTTCTGCGTCGTGCGGCGATAGGCCAGCGTGGCCACCGGCGTGCCATCGTAGGTGACCCGCACCGTGAACAGGCTTCCCGACGTAACCGGCGTTGCCAGGTTGATGCGGAGTTTCTCGCCTGCCGTGTCCCATGTGTAGGTCAGCGGCGTGGCGGTCGTCCCCGCATCCACAGCCGTCACATGCATGGCGCCGGCGTTGTCATTGAAATCCAGCACGCACAGGTTCAGCCCATTCGTCAGGCTCTTCGCCGTAATGGTGGCCACTGCGCCCGGGATACTCGCCGACGCGGGATCTATCGTGATGGCCAGGTCCAGTTGCTGCACATCGTAAAGGTCCTGGTTGGCATCGCTCGCCGGTTGATTGCGAATAACGGGACCAACAAATTCCTGGAAATATTCCTCCTCGGCAAAATCCATGGAGAAGCCAAGCAGCCCCTTGACCTCTGCAGCCTCGCCTTTGGCCGATGCGACCACCACGTCGTTTGCCCCCGCCTTCAGGCTCCTCGCCGGGATTCCATACCAAAATCCATCCGGCCCCACAATCGGGTCCGTTTCCAGCGCTTTGCCATTGATGGTCAAATCCCATCCATCAGCCGGCGCTTCACCCTCCACCCGCAGGGCAAATGCGTTCGCGGCGGCGGCCGCATCCAGCTCTGCGCGAAACGAAACCGACGCCCCATCCGCCGAGACCGCCACCCCGCGCGCCGACAGCGAAACTGGCGCAGTCGAGGATTCCGTCCCCGCATCCACCAGCACAGTCCGCCCACCGAGTTCAAAACCCGCCGGCAGCCCGAAGCATAAGCGGCTGGGGCCGCAGAGCAATGCAGCGGCCAAAAGGAGGCCAATGGCCGCATCGAGGAAGTGGGAATTCTTAAACGCCATATTTCTCAGGACACTACTATAAGGATATACCTCTACGAGGGGGCACAATGGACCCGACTCAATATGAAATTCGATAGGGGAGAAACAAGGGGCTACCGACCACGGCTGTCGTTTTGACCAGCAGGCCCCAAAAAGGCGAAGAATGTGGATTACTCTCTCCCCAATACGACCTATAATCCGATAAGCTACCCGGGCCGGTCACGGTCAGGCGATTGGGCTTATCACTCAGGGAGGCAGGGAAAGATGGCAGGGGACACTGATTTCCAGCAACTGCGCGATGCGCACACCAGCGCAGGCAACTACGACATGGGGACCGACCAGATCATCGACCGGCTGAAGCAATGGCAGGGGCTCTGCTCGTTTCGCGTAACCGGCGCCAAACATGATCGAGTCAGCCTCGAGTTCGACACACTGCCCGCCGACATGGGCGCCTTCGCGCGCGACGTGTACGCGTTCAGCCCCGACATTGTGGACCAGGGAACCGCCTCCCTGCGCGAAATGGTAGAGGCCGGCGAATTGCCGGAGAAGTTCCAAGCCCTCGTAGCGGGCGTGGATTTCAACGATGATAACTACGGTGTCGAAATCCTAAAACGTCAGATTCAGGCAGGCAAGTCGCTCAGCCTTTGGTGGGATTGACAGGACCATTGGTGCCCGGGCACAAGAGTACTCCCGAGAACGATAATAGACAGTTATGAGAAAAACCTACAACTTCACAGAAATGACATCGCGGAAGAATCCCTACGCTGCCCGCCTTACGCAACCTGTCACCATTCGCCTCGACCGCGCATCCGTGGCCTACTTCAAAGCCATGGCCGCCGAAACTGGGTTGCCCTACCAGAACCTGATCAACCTCTACCTTCGCGATTGCGTCGCCGCCAAACGCAAGATCCGCACGGACTGGAAACCTCGTTAGAACGTGAAGTATCCGGATGAACTGGCGTAGCAAGCGTAGTTTGCCACGTCCCCGTCATGTCATTTCGCTATTTTCGCCCGAATCGTCAGCGCTATGCTAGGGGCTTGACTCACGATATGTATTAATGATTGAAAGTATCGTCGCGGTCGTTTAGGCAACCACGAAGTATTATGCGCATTCAAACACCATACGACGAAGATTATAAGACCTGCACTTATACCCATGCCTGGCTCCGGATCATGGACGATGAATTGGATCCCGACGAGGTTACGAGCCTGCTTCGAATCACTCCGACACGTATTCAGCGTAAAGGTTAACTGTGGCAAAAAAAAGAGGGGCGCACTTACAAAAAGTCTGGTTGGTTCCTGTCTACAGAAGGCATTCTTACAAGCCATGATGCCCGTCATCACTTCGATTGGTTGCTCCACCGCGTCAGTGATAGGAAAGAGGAATTCCTCGCTCTTCATTCCCGAGGATATTTGATGGATGTGTGTTGTCGCTGGGATTCCAAAGCTGGTCACGGTGGGCCAACCCTGTCGCCCCATCAAATGCTCGGATTTGCGGATTTGGAACTGGAGGTCTGGTTTGATGTCTACCTCAGTGAGATTAAGTTCCCTACCAAGGGGGTCTGATTTGGTCCCTGATTTGCTCTCTGGCCTGGGTTGGTCAGGTTTGGGGGCACGCCGCCGCTCCCGATTCGCTTGTGACGTAAATCAACTAACCGACAACTGAATCCAGTCAAACAGCAGCCATTGGTCATTTCGTTTTCGCAGGATGGCAAAATAACCTCCACCCCAAAGTTCGGCTCGCGCAAATCCGGTCTCTACGATTGCCTCTGTTTCCGTCAGGCAATGAATTTCAATTCCCCATCCACCTTGATGTGCCAAAAAACGGCCCGTAAACTCGACATGGCCTTTTTCATTGGTCCGGGCACGTTTCAATAGTAGCGGCGCGGTGCTATCGAAAAACGCTTGATCCAGCACCGCGTGAAGCACGGGCAAGGCCGCCTTTACGTTGGCTTGTTCCACTTCTGTGCTTGCCGAATCGGCAAGCTTCAGAAATGCTTCGGCTGACCGGTGGGAAATATCTTCGCCGAACATGTTCAGGACGATACGGCAATTCACCCGTGTATCACCATCCGTCCTGGCTGCTGTGAGAAGCTGCCTCGCGTAGGGCAAAACGGCTCTATTCCCGTTGTCCGCTAACGCTCGCAGCATTGTTGGAAGGAACCAATGGCTCAGGAATCGACGATCCTTGTCTTTTACCCGCGATGCCAGTTTCTTGAGAAATACTTCATCCCGCTCGGCCGATGGCACTGCTGCCAGAACCACCGCCAGGCTATTTTCAAAGTAATCCGTGGCAGTGGCAAACTCTTGCAGAATTTCAGGCTGAGCCTGTAAGCCAATCATTTTGAGGTGTTGTTCCGGGAGTCCATAACCGTGTTTGTAGGGTCTATCCCGAATCTGTGAAAGCAGCTCGTGAATTGTGCTAACCCCGGCCGTATCCCTCCGAAAACGACCGATGTGCCAGTTGTCGGACTCTTTCCAGGCGGACCCGCCGAATTGCAGAGCCAGCAAATTCATGAATTGGGGGGTGCTGACTGGCTTCGGAACGAGGAAGTCTGCGTAGAATGGCGTCGTTGGTGGACCATACATTTCTGTCTTGATGGGTATCCTTTCCAGAGCATCCAAACATCGTCCTGCCCGCAATGCCATTCCCGACAAAAAATCAGCATCATAGTAGAAATCGATTCCCGAAGTCTTGTGCCAAAGCGTAAGAATTTGAGACGTCGAATCAGCCCGTAGGAAGATTGGGGGCACGGAGGATTTGAAATTGCGGCGCATCCGCCCCTCCTCCTCCGTGTCAGCCCAGCACATTTCCAGGAAGTCGTCGTGCCGAATGGTATGGGCACCTCCAAAATCCTCTGCGGCCGACGCCAATCGCTGATCATAGGGGAGTGTCCACCAGGAAACGCGGGGAACCTCGTATTTCCGATTGGGTGCCACCCAAAGAACGGCTGGGAGAGGCCACACCCGATAGCCAGGGAAATCATCCGTCAAAGCCTTCAGGAACTGGCCGGCGTTCATATCTTCCAGGCGCGATTGCGATTTGCTGGTTTCATCCGCACCAATCCAGACGGATTTCAGCATTTCAGTGCCGGTTGTCGTACGGGTTAGCGGAATCGGATGCTCAGAGATCCGCAGAAACTCGGCGTTACTAATTCGCACCGCAAGGGCGACAAGCGAAATGCAGACAGTTTGTGCTAACCTACGCATCAGACACAACAAGTGCGAACCCTGCATTAAGACGTCAAACGTTTCCTCAAATTCAAGGCAGCCCCATCGTGTTCGGTCGGGGAGAGATTATGGGTCTGTAAGGGGCTGCAAGGGGTCGTGGGGGAATAGACAAACACCTTTCGGTTGTGGCAGGCTGTTTTCCATCATGAGAACTTACCCCCAGAAATCCCCCCAAATCCCAGGGGCATCCAATGAATCCATCACCGGACCGAAGCCACTAAACCGGCCCGCCCGGTACCTCAGGGTTCTTTCCATGCATAAGTCGCACCCCAAGTCCTTTGTTACCAATACTCAAACCCAGTATAATACCCTCAAAATCGCCGCGAATACGGTAATTTCGCCCCAAAATCGCATCCCAACCCCAATCAATTCAACGCGCAACAGTCTCCTAATTCCGCGCATAATTTCCGGCCAAAAGTGCTTTGTAACCCCAATCCAATCAATCAGGAACGAACGATTAATTCAGGCCCACAAGAAAGCCCTAAAGGACACCACCATCCCGCAACCAACATTCCCCAAAACCCACGAATCCCCTTCAGCAAATATAATTGCCGCCCAGGCATCCCTATGTACGGACTCCAACCCATGAAGACGATCACTTTCCCCTACGGCACCACCGCCCTCGACGTTTCCCTGCCCGATTCCACCCAGGTGCTCCTCCCCAACACCAGCGAGCCCGCCGGTGGCGAACGCGCCATTGTGCGCCGTGCCCTCGAGAACCCCATCAATTGCGCGGCGCTCTACGATCTCGCCAAAGGCCGCCGCTCTGCCATCATCCTGATTTCCTGCCGCACGCGTCGCACTGGCAGCCAGATCTTCGTCCCCGAGATGCTCGAGGTCCTCAACGCCGCGGGCATCCCCGACGACCGCATCCTCGTCTACACAGCCACGGGTACCCACGACAACTACCGCCCCGAGGACGCCGAGCTACTCATCGGCCCCGACGCGGCGAAACGCCTGCGTATCATGGGCCATGATTGCCGCACTCCGGAAAAACTCGTGGAGGTGGGCACCACCTCCCGCGGAAACGTGGTTCGACTCAGCCGCACCTATCTGAACGCCGAACTCAAGATCGCCGCAGGGCGCGTCACCTACCACTACTTCGCCGGATTCTCCGCGGGCCGCAAGTCCGTGCTTCCCGGCGTCAGCGCCTTCGAAACCATAATGTTCAACCACGCCATGGCGGTCATTCGCGACGGCGACATTCGCCTCAACCCGGAGGCCCGCAACGGGAACCTGAAGACGAACCCCATCCACCTCGACATGATCGAGGCGGCGAAGATGGCCCCACCGGATTTTGCATTTGCAACAATTGGCAACGCGCGCAACGAAATCACCCACGCCTTTGCGGGCGACATGGTCGAGGCCCACGGGCAGGCCACGACCCTTCTGGCGGAGCTTGACGGCCCCCGGCTCGACGCTCCCGCCGATCTCGCCGTCATCGGCTGTGGCGGCGCACCCTACGATGTGAACACTATCCAGGCCATTAAGGCTTTGTTAAATAATTACAAGGCTGTGCGCCCCGGCGGCGCCATCGTTTGGGCGGGGGAGTGTCCCGAGGGTTCCCCCGAATGGCTGCTCAAGGCCTGCGCCATCCCGGAGCTTGCCGAGTTGCAGCGCCAAATCGCCGCGAAGCAGGTCCGCCAGGCGCACAATCCACTCTGGATTCGCGGTGCCCGCGAGCACGCCAATGTCTTCATGGTGACCACACTGCCGGATTCGGACGTTGCCGCCCTCGGCCTCCGCAAGGCCCCGACCATGCAGGCCGCCGTCGAGATGGCCGCCAAACTTTGCGGCGAACCCAAACGGGTCATCGCCATTCCCTATGCCAATCTCACCGTCGCCCGAATGGCGAACGCCTGAGCGCCGAATACCTCGTGCCCGAAAGGTTACATGACTCGATGTCCCCCGAAATCATTAAGGATCCTGCGATAGCAGCAGCTTATGAGCAAACAAACTAACAAATTGAAACTCTCCTGCGTCCAGTGCGGACGCGAATACCCCTGGTCCTTCGCGCCGCAGTGCGCCGACTGCAATGGCGCTCTGGTGGACGTGGACTACAACCTTGAGAACGCCCGCATCGGCACCGACGGGCCACCCATGGTGCGCTACTTCGATTTCCTGCCCATAGCCTCCCGCGACAGCATCATCGACGGCGGCGAGGGGAATACGCCCTGCTTCCACGCCAAGGAGCTGGGTAAGGCGCTCGGGCTGAACAATCTGTACATCAAGAACGAAACCGCCAACCCCACCAGGACCACCAAGGACCGCCAGGGCAGCATGGCCGTGGCGACGTTCCGCGAGCTTGGCGTCACCAATTTCTGCACGTCCTCCACGGGCAATTCCTGCACGGCCCTCGCGCGCATCGTGTCGCGCTACCCGGATATGCAGATGAACATTTTTGTGGGCGACGAATTTCTCCGGCGCCTCAACTGGGTTGGCGCGCCGAATGTGAAGGTGTTCTGGCTGAAGAACGGCACCTTTGTGGACGCCCAGAACGCGGCCAAGTGGTACGCCGACCAGAACGGTTTTACCTCCGAGCGCGGATTCTTTTTCTTCGGCAAGCGCGAGGCGCTCAAGGTCGCCTACATGGAAGCCGTCGAGCAGATCCCCAAACCCATTGACCACTATTTTCAGGGCGCCAGCAGCGCCATGGGCATTTATTCGACCTACAAGGCTTCGCTACAGCTCCAGCAGATTGGGCGCATCAAGAACCTGCCGAAGCTGGTGGGCGTGCAGGAGGAAACCTGCAACCCCATGGTGCGCTCCTGGGAAAAGGGCCTCGAAAAGATGGACCCGGCGGACGTTATTGCCCGCCCACGCGGCCTTTCCAAGGCCACGCTCCGCGGTAGCCCGATTAATGTTTATCACTACGTGGCGGCCGGCATCCGCCACTCAGGCGGCACCATTGTGGTTGCCGAGCAGGATGCCATGCGCGAGATGAGGGCGCTCGTGAAGGAAACTGAAGGGCTGGACATCTGCTACACGTCGTCCATGACGGTTGTCGCCGCGAGGAAGCTGCGCCAGTCCGGCTGGCTGGATCCCGATGCAGTCATCATGCTGAACATCACGGGTGCGGACCGCAAGGGCGAGGCCTACCCGGCCCCGGATTTTGTGGTCGAGAAGGACGGCGACGGTTGGGTCATGGAACCATATAACCCCGCCAGTGACCAGGGCATTTTGGAGCGCGTGCTCCGCATCCTGGTGGACACCTCGAAGATGCCTGCTGGCACGGAACTCGACACCGAAACGCGACTTGTAAAGGGTGGCCTTGCGTTGGATTCCGTGGCCCTGCTTGAGTTCACACTGGCCCTGGAACAGGAATTCTCCATCGAGATCGCCGAGACGGAGCTGGTGAAGGAAAACTTTGAAACGATGGGCGCTGTTGCCGAGTTGATCCGCCGCAAAATCAACAAGGCAGCAGTTGGTGGTCGTTGATGTAAACGCGCTGGCCGCCCGTTACGGCGGCCGGATTTGCATCCAGCATCCCGCGGGTATTGTGGCCTATGCAGACCTCCCGCAAAAGGTAGCCTCTCGCGCGGCCGCATTTCGCGATGCGGGTGTTTCCGCCCGCGTCGTCTTGCCCTGTGTTTCAGACACGGAAACCCTTGTCAGCGCGCTGGCGCTTCTCGAACTTGGGTGCACCATCATTCCCATTTCAGCGGATTCGCCGGAGGCGGAACTGGGCAGCCTGGCCCAAAACTGCGCGGCACGCTGGATTGTCCGTTGTTCCACCGCAACCGCTGTGACCGGCGACGTTCCGACAGCCTCAACGCCGGAGGCGGCACTGGGGTTGCTTTCCAGCGGATCCACCGGCCGCCCCAAGCTGGTGCTTCGCAGCACGGATCACGTTCGCGCCGCGATGGATGTTTACATTCGCAGTGTGGCCCTGGCAGCGGAAGACAAAGTCATGGCTGTGGTTCCGCTGGAACACAGCTACGGTTTCGCCAACGTATTTTTGTCCTCATTGCAACAGGGCGCGACCATTGTGTTCCCGGGAACCGCCCACCCGCGCGCGGTCGTCGAGGCCGCCCGCCGCGACGGTGTTACGTTGTTTCCCGGAGCGCCGTTGTTTTTCGATCTGATGGCCAAGTTTGCAAAACCTGGGGACGCCGGCTTGCCCGGTGTTCGTGCCTGCATCTCCGTGGGAACGGCGCTCGCCACGCGCATCCACGCGGCTTTTACGGCGGCGTTCAACGTTCCACTCTGGCAAAGCTACGGCGCCAGCGAGGCCGGCCCGGTTTGCGTGAACAAGACGGGTGAGCCCGACGGTGAGATGCTCGCCCTTGGCGAGCCATGTGACGGTGTGGAAATACAGATTCTCGGCGAGGATGGAAACCCAGTGCCCGACGGCGCCGAAGGCGAGATTGTGGTAGTCTCTCCAGCCGTTGGCATTGGTTACGATGGTCCGACGGATGGCGCGAGTCGCATCGAACCGGGGCGCTTCTACACCGGCGACATCGGCTGCATGCGCAATGGCACTCTCTTCTTCCGAGGTCGTCGGAAGCTGCTGGTGGCAGCCGCCGGCAATAAGGTGGATCCACAGGAGGTGGAGAATGTCCTTCTTCTCCATCCCAAGATCGCGGATGCCGCCGTGGTGCCGCATCGCGAGGAGGACGGTCGTGAATTCGTGAAGGCCATCGTGGTGCTGCGCGAACCGGCGGAGGTTGTCGAGATTTCAGAGTTTTGCGCGTCGCGCCTCGCGGCATTCAAAATCCCGCGCGTCTTTGAATTCCGCGATTCGCTTCCGCGTAACACCCTCGGAAAACTCCAGAGGGAAAAACTTTGAGCGCCGAGGGCCGAAGTGAAATCAAATGGGTTTACCGCTTTCAGCGGATGTCCGCTGCGAATGTGGTGCGCCTGACACGCCTTGCGGGCCTCGTGCCATGGTACGTTCCCGGCATGTTCGGCGGCAAGAAGAAGCTGACACGCCTATACAGACGTTATCTGGAGGCAACCGGCCAGAAGGGCAATCCCCGCGTTCTAGCACGTGAGTCTGTGGCCGTGCGCCAGCTGCTGAAGTGTGCCGCGCCCCTCATGACCGGTGCCCGTGACGCTTTTGTGAAGGATCTCGTCCGTGTGGAAGGGGAGGAGCACATTCGCGCCGCCCTCGCCCCGGGCCGCGGTGCGGTCATTGCCTCCGCCCACGTTGGTAGTGGCGGCTTGCCCGCCGCATGGCTCGCGCGTCAGGGCATCCGGGTTCTGACAGTACGCCGGAAGGATTTGCAGGGCCAGGAGGACACCGAGTACGGCAAGTTTGCCCTGTTCGGTTGCGAGCCCATGTATCTCGAATGGGAGGAAGCCCCCGTCGCCATGCTAAAGCGCGGCATTGCGGCGCTGAAGGACAATGCAGTAATTTCGTTCCTGGCCGATGGCCAATTCGGCGCCCGCGGCGCCGACGCTACGATGTTTGGCAAGTCGGTCACCGTTCGCACCGGGTTCGTCGAAGTGGCCCGAATGGCCAAAGTTTCTGTGGTCCCCGCGTTTGGATTGGCCGACTCAAGTGGCCTCCGCATCAAGTTTTGCGAACCGATTTCCGTCGCAACGCCGGAAGACGTGGCCGATTTTCCCCGAAGGTTTGCGGCTATTCACGAGGCAATCTTGCGGGAAAATCCTGCATGCCTCAGTTGGCGCCCCATGGAGCGCGAACTCTTCGATAGTCGCAAATCTGACTAAGCAGTCAGTTGGGTGAAGGAATCCTGGTTCCGGAAAATCGTTTCAGCGCGATCAGGGCCAACTGAAACAAAGTCCATCTTCGCACCCACAAAATCTTCGAGGGCGCTGATGTAATCGCGCGCTTGCACGGGCAGTTCGTCGTAACTGCGGACGTCGCGAATGGGTTTGTTCCAACCTTTGAGCGTCTCGTAAATCGGTGTGGCCTGTTCGCTATCCTCGAGGCCAAAGGGAAGGATGTCCACGCGCTTGCCGCCGACCAGGTAATGCGTGCAGACCTTGATCTCGGGCAGGTTGCTCAGCACGTCGAGCTTCATGAGGGCCAAGTTTGTGATGCCGCCCAGCTGCAGCGAGCGCCGTAGCGCCACGCAATCAAACCACCCGCAGCGCCGCGCGCGGCCCGTGGTCGCGCCAAATTCGCCGCCCCATTCGCGGATCTGGGAGTTCAATGGTTCGTCGCACTCCGTGACAAATGGCCCGGCGCCAACGCGTGTCGAATACGCTTTTACCACGCCGATGCACTTGGAGACGGCGCGCGGGCTGATGCCCAGACCAGTGCAAACTCCGCCAGGAGAAGGATTAGAGCTGGTGACAAAGGGATAAGTCCCAAAATCGAGATCAAGTAGAATGCCCTGCGCACCCTCGGCAAGGACCCGCGCCCCACGTTTCAACTCATCGTTGATCAGCGAGACGCCATCGACGATGAGTGGCGCGATGTCGTCGCGGTACGCCCAGACTTCGTCCACCACTTCGTCCACACGCCACATATCTTCGCCGTAGGACTGAAACAGGTGCTGGTAAAATGGTGAGAAGGTCTTTACCTTACGCACGAACTGGTCCTTGTCGCGCAGGTCCAGTGCGCGAATTCCGTGGCGTGCCACCTTGTCGCTGTATGCGCAGCCGATGCCGCGGCCGGTGGTGCCTATCTTGTTGTCGCCGCGGCGTGCCTCCATCATGTGGTCCAGCTTGCGGTGGTACGGCATGATCAGGTGAGCCGTCTCGCTGATAAATAGCCGGGAGCGAACATCAAGGCCTGTCGCTTCCACCTCGCGCATTTCCTCCACCATTGCCTGAGGATCCACCACAACTCCGCCGCCGATCATGCACTTGAGCTGCGGGCGCAGGATTCCCGAAGGGATCAGGTGAAGGACGATTCGTTTACCATCGACGATAACCGTATGGCCGGCATTGTTGCCGCCCTGATAGCGGGCGACCCAATCCACATCGTGGGCAAGAAAGTCGATGACCTTGCCCTTGCCTTCATCGCCCCATTGGCAACCCACAATTACGACCAGTGGCACAGGCTGGCTCCCATTCTTGGAATCGAGGAACGGACCACGAGGCGAAAATCCTTCGCATTAAGGCCCGCAGTCAAAACAACAAATGCCCCCAATCCCTTCATGGCAAATTCGAGACAAACCATCACCGAGAGGCAAAAATGGCCCGATGTTTGCTGCTCTATACCCGTAAACAAGTTAACCCCATGGGCTGTGGCTGATACAGCATTTAAGGAAGTCCAGTTTCTGGACAATTTGGAGCTGAAATAGATTCGAGGCCCAAGTTTACTACATAATGGTAGTTAGCTTTTTCCTTGCGTAATATGAGGTTCGTAGGGACGTAAGTACAATAACTTGTGTCTTGGGAGCAGGGCACGTACAAATAAGGAGCAGGAAATGTTGAAGAAGCTCGTCGCTGGGTCACTCGCTGGAGTGATAATTCTTTCCCTCACTGGTTGCGATTCGGCAACCCAAAGCGCCCCCGGAAACACAACGATGTCAGGTGCAGCGGTTGGTGGACTAAGTGGTGCCGCCATCGGTGCCCTGGTGGACAAGAAGAATCCGGGTACGGGTGCACTAATCGGTGGTGCCGCTGGTGCCGTCGGTGGTGGCCTAATTGGCAATCAGATGGAAAAGAACCGTCAGAATGCCCAATATCAGCAGCAGTCGGCGTATCAGCAGGGCTATCAGGACGCCCAAGCTCCGCCACCAAAGAAGTACTAATTCAGGGATTTTGCGAACGCGGCGAACTTTCTGGTTCGCCGCGTTTTCTATTTTGGAACACAAAAATTGATGGGAGACTGAACCATGAAGCATCTTGCGTACATTGTTGCGTGCATTGTTGCCATTGGGGCGCAGCCCCTTTTTGCCGACCAGGCAAAACCCGCGGATTCCAAGGCAACGGAAGTGAAATCGGCGGGGGCCAAGCCAACTGCTCCATCTGACTCCAAGACCACGGGTAGTGCTGAAAAGCCGAAGGCCGGCCCTGTCGCTGTCAATAACACCAAATGCCCGGTCAGTGGCGAACCCATTGGTTCCATGGGTGAGGGTGTGACCGTTACATACAAGAACCACGAAGTAAAGCTGTGCTGCGATGGCTGCACGAAGAAGTTCAACAAGGAGCCCGAGAAGTACCTCTCGAAAGCCATGGAGAGCGCAAAGAAGTAATTGGTTCTCAACAAATTGACGAATTATGCCGGCTGGTTCTTCGGGATCAGCCGGCTTTGCTATTTGGGGTAAGGCTTCGCCTGAAGTTTGGACTTGGATAGTGAGTGTGGCAACGCCTGAATCCGATCCTGCGTGGCAGCCTATATTAAATCAGTCGGAAAATCCTAGAACCCTGCGTGAAATGATTTCCTCCCCCAACATGGAAAAGCCGGAAACAAGCCAAAGCGTACCCGATGAAATGGGTGGGCCTGTGGTGCGTCCACGCCCAGACCGGGTTTTGGATCCGGCCATACTGCCACAGTTTGCGGAGCAGGTTCTTGCGAGCGTAGATGGTGGAGTTCATACCGACACCCTCACACGGACGTTGTACGCGACTGATGCGTCAATCTATGAAATTGATCCATTGGGCGTTGCGTTTCCCAGGACCCGGGAAGAGGTGTCCAGCCTCCTGCGGTATGCGTGGGAGTACCGTATGCCGGTCATTCCACGCGGAGGCGGCACGGGGCTCGCCGGTGAGTCGCTGGGCAAAGCGGTCATTTATGATCTTTCGAAGCACCTTAATCGCATCCTCGAAATCAATCCGGAGGAGGGATGGGTTCGCGCCGAGGCGGGCGTGGTGCTTGATGTGCTGAACACGGCGCTCAAACCATTTAAGAAAAAACTTGGACCAGACCCAGCCTCCGGTTCGCGATGCGTGCTCGGCGGGGTCATTGCCAACAACTCCACCGGCGCCCATTCCTTATATTATGGCCATTTCCGCGACCATATCCTGGAAATGGAGTGCGCCCTTGCCAACGGCGAGCTGGTTACGCTTCGTCCCATAAAAATCGGAAGCGCCGAGCATCAGGAAATCCTGTCGCGCGAAACACTTGAAGCGCACGTTTACCGGCAGGTTCAGAAGCTTTGCACGGAAAACGCCCAGCTTATTTATGATAAGTGGCCGCACAATCTAAATCGCCACAGGAGTGGCTATCTGCTTTATGGTGTGGTGGATGGGGAAACCATCGATCTCACAAAGCTTGTGACTGGCAGCGAGGGAACTCTCGCCACGGTCGTTTCGGCCAAGCTAAGGGTTGTGGAGATTCCGGCGGCCCGCGGATTGGTGCTCTTTCATTTTCCGGACACCATAGCCGCCGCACGAGCCGTTGGCCCCATCCTTGCTCACAAGCCCTACGCTTGCGAGCTGCTGGACCATAATATTGTCACACTTGCCCGTGCTGCACGTATGGGCTATGAAAAGTACCTGCCAGCGGGTGTCAACGCGGTGCTGATGGTTGAGCATGAAGGTCCGGATGCCGCGACAGTTGAAACGAAGATTCACGAAACTGTGGCCGATATCGAGCAGGCAAAGAAACTGTCGGCGGGCCATGACATTGCGATAGACGCGAAAAAGCAGGCCGCACTCTGGAAAATTCGCAAGTCGGGTGAACCGCTCCTTTATAACAAGGACCCGCACAAGCATCCTGTGGGATTCATAGAGGACACATCCGTAAACCCGTACCGGCTGGCCGAGTATCTGGAGGGCAAGGAGCGTATCTTCAGGAAGTACAACGTGGATTATGCAACTTACGCCCATGCGGGCGCGGGGGTGTTGCATACGCGCCCCTATCTCGACCTGACGAACGAGGCTGATTGCGAGAGAATGGAGGCCATCGCCAACGAGACCTACGACCTGCTGCTGAGCCTGGGTGGTTCCATTTCGGGGGAACACGGCGACGGCCTGAGCCGCACGCAATTCCTCATCAAACAATTTGGGCCGGAACTCTACAAGGTCTTCCACCGTGTCAAGCGCGCCTTTGACGAATACAATCTGCTGAATCCCGGAAAAATTGTAAACAATCGCGATCCGCATCTCGTGCGGCACAATCTACGGCATGGCCCCGGCTATCACCAGGAGATCAGGATTCGCAATCTTCAGTGGAAACCGGGCGAACTGGAGCATGAGAGCGAGGCCTGCAATGGCTGCGCCGAATGTCGTGCCATGGAAACGATTGTGACCATGTGCCCCATCTTCAAAGCAACAGGGGACGAGGCGGCCACGCCACGCGCCAAGGGCAATCTCATGCGCCTGCTCATGAATGGCCGTCTCGACGAGGATTGGGTCAAGACCGACGAGTTCAAGGCCATCGCGGACAAGTGCGTGAACTGCAAGGCGTGCTTCCTCGAGTGCCCGACGCACGTGAACATCCCCATGATGATGCTGGAGGCCAAAGCCCAGTGGGTGAAGGAAAACGGCCAGACGTTCACTAACCAGTTCCTCGTGAATGCGGAGCTTATCTCGAAGGCAAACTCATTTATCGCTCCGCTGGCCAATTGGGGCGCGCGAAACGCCCTTTTGCGTTGGTTAATGGAAAAGACCATCGGCATTGACCGGCGGCGACAGCTACCCAAATTTTCCGGAAAACCCTTCCTGCGAAATTCAGTTGAGAAGTACGAACCCGCAAAACCAAACGGCCGGAAGGTTGTGTATTTTGTCGACCTGTTCGCAAACTACAATGACCCGGAATTGGGTGAGGCGTTTGTCAAAGTCATGATGCACAATGGCGTCGAAGTGGTGGTGCCGCGGAATCAGAAGGGCTGCGGCATGCCAGCCATGGATTATGGCTCGGTGGAAATGGCGAAGGAAACCATCCGCTATAATTCCACAAACCTGCGCCCGTGGATTGAGCAGGGGTATGAAGTCATCACAAGCGAACCCACGGCCACATTATCCTTAAAGGATGAGTATCTGTATTTCGTCAATGACGAGAACACGCGGATACTGGCTGACCACACGCGCGACGCCATGGAATACCTGCGGGAGCTGGAGAAGTCTGGTTTGCTCAACAAGGAATTCGTGCGTCCAATCGCTATAAACTTTGGTTACCACGCGCCCTGCCATTTGAAGGCGTTGCACATCGGGAAGCCCGGCGTGGAAATGACGCGGCTCGTTCCGGGGGTCGAGATCCAAGAGATACATAAGGGATGCTGCGGTATTGCCGGCACCTACGGGATGAAAAAGGCCAACTTCGATACATCCATGAAAGCGGGAAGCGGGCTGCTCGAGGAATTAAACCGCCCGACCATCAAGCTGGGCATGAGCGAATGCAGCACCTGCAAAATGCAAATGGAGCAGGGAAGTGACAAACTTACGATTCATCCCCTGAAAATCCTGGCCCACGCTTATGGGCTAATGGACATTGCAGCACTGGCGGACGGCCCGCCAGCTTAGGTCGCTATTCGACGAGTTCTGCCAGCTTGGCCATAAGTTCGGCCTTTTCATTGTCAGACGCGGCCAACTCTTTCAGGCGATTTTCGAGCTCTTCAATCTTGCCGGCCTGTTCCTGAATCTGGACCTGCTGCTCGCGGATCACCTCGTTCTGCTCGGCGATCTTGGCTTGAATCTTTTTGATCAGTTCGTCGCTCGAAATCCCTGCCATGTCAGACCCTCTTTTATTGAGAAATTCGTGGCGACGGTAGGCTGGCGGGCGGTTTGAATCAAGGGAATAATGGCTGGGTGCGCCCCCTGCGGGGAATGCGGTGCAGCGTCGGGGATAGATGACAATTCGCCATGGCCTTCAGTGAGAAACTCCTCGATTTCAGCGGTGTTCGCGACCTTCTGCGTGCGCGTTGTGTCTGCGACCTCGGTCGCCGCCGCGTGGACGAACTGGCTCCCATGACCGACCCGGCACGGCTTGCGGATGCCATAGGCCTGACCCGGGAAATGATGGCGATTCTGGCGGGACGGGATGAGCCGCCCATTCACGAATTGCGGGACGTGTCCGCCTCGCTGAAGAAGGCGGCGCCCGATCGGGCTCTGCTCGAGCCCATGGAGCTTCTCGACATCAAGAATTTCTGCGAAACGGCGGGACGGATGCGGCAGTTCTTCGAAACGCGCCAGACCGAGTCTCCCGGTCTCAAGGGCCTTGCACTGCCACTCTATGAAGTGCCCGCCCTGGTGCGCTCCATCGATGAGAAAATCGGTTTGGATGGGAATGTGCGTGATTCGGCGAGCGAAACTCTGCGCCAACTCCGTTCCGAGATTCTTTCCTCCGAGCAAAAAATCCAGCGAGACCTGCAACGCCTTGTACGACACTATGCGGCGTCGGGCGATTTGCAGGACGATTTCTTCACGCTGCGCAACGATCGCTATGTACTGCCCGTAAAGACCAGCAATCGTGGAAAGGTGCGCGGTATCATCCACGACTCCTCGAACACCGGGGAGACAGTCTTTATCGAGCCGATGGAGATCCTGGAGGAATCCCACAAGCTGGCCGACTTGAAACTGCGCGAGCGGGAGGAAATTTATCGCATCCTGTTGCGCGTGGCCGGGCATATTCGGGACGAACTCGGAGCGCTTGTAGCAGACGCGGAAATCCTCGCAGAGTTTGACCTGTTGTTTGCAAAGGCCCGGCTGGGTGGATTGATGAAGGGTGCCTTCCCGTCGCTCACTGGGTCGGATCGCCCCCTGAGCCTTGTGGACGCCCACCATCCACTGTTGTACGCCGCGGCGCCGGACCAGTCCCGCCCGCTGAACCTGCAGTTGGACACCACGGACCGCGTCCTGGTAATTACCGGTCCCAATGCCGGCGGAAAGACAACGTCCTTGAAAACCGTTGGACTTACGGTTCTCATGGTGCAGTGCGCCATTCCGGTGCCTGTAAATTCGCGCAGCCATATGCCGGTGTTTCAGAACGTGCTGGCCACCATCGGCGACGAGCAGAACGTGCTGGAGGGGCAAAGCACCTTCAGCGCCCATATGCGCCGCATTGTGGGGGTGTTAAACCAGGCCAACGACGCGAGCCTTGTGCTGTTGGATGAGCTGGGCACCGCAACCGATCCCAACGAGGGCGGAGCGCTGGCAGTGGCAATTGTCGAAGCCCTTGCCGAACGCGGTAGCCTTACCGTCATTTCCACGCACCTGAGTGTTTTGAAGAACTGGGCGCATAGCCACCCCAAAGCGCGGAATGCCGCGTTTCGACTCTCGGATGACGACCACCGGCCGACGTTCCGTCTTATCATGGATGTACCCGGAATCAGTGAGGCGCTGATTGTGGCTGAGCAGGTTGGCATACCGAAGGAAATCATCGAGCGGGCGCGCGCCCTGCGGCCTGAGGGGGAGCAGGATGTGACGGCCCTCATACTGTCCTTGCAACAGAAGGAGCAGTCACTCGCCGAGGAATTGTCTGCCCTGCAGGCCGCAACTGTGGAGCTGGATTTCCAGAAGTCAGAAGTTGCCCGGTTCGAAGCGAAACTGCGCGAGGACAAGCGCCGGTATCGCGCGGAGATGTTGTCCGAGAAGGAGAAGGCAATTGGCGCGCTGCGCGCGAAGCTTGAGGCCCTTATCGCGCGCCAGCCCTCCAAGCAGGAACTCAACGCAGCGCGCGCAGAGATGGCTGGTGAGGTTGAGGCGGCACGCCGGGAAACCCAGGCCGCCGCGGCGGGTGACCACCCTGTTCTCGTGCCGGGGACGCTGAAAAAAGGCGACGCTGTACTCGTGCGAAGTCTGAATGACGAGGGAGTCATCCAGGAAATCTTTGATAAGCGCGGCGAGGCCCGAGTCATGGTGCGCCGCATGGCTGTTGTGGTAAAACTGTCAGACCTTGACCGCGTATCCGCCGTATCACCGGCATTGCCGCCGCAAAAAACTCAAACGGGCCACGTTCACTTTCAACGTCCCACAGATTTATCCCTGACTGTGGACCTCCATGGCAGCCGCGCCATAGAGGCGATTGAGAAGGTTGAAAAGCAGATGGATCAGGCATTGAGCGCCGGCATGGGTTATATTCGCGTGGTGCATGGCCAGGGTTCGGGTGCGCTTCGGCGTGCCCTGCATGATCATCTGCGGGGGCATCCCCTGGTAAAAACCTACCGTCATGGCACCCCCGCTGAGGGCGGCGGGGCGGTTACCATTATTGAATTCGAATAGCCATTTCTTCAACAAGGCTAAATTGTTATGTTACTATAATGCTATAACTTTATTAATCCTTGACGGGTCCCGTTTCGGCTTCATCACTCTTGAGTGATGGTGTCTTATTTCCTGGGAAACTGGCGGGCTGACCAGTGGGGAGTGTGTCCCTAAACCAGCGCGATCACCCTGCAAATTAAGGGCATCAGGTGACGTCCGACGTCTCCCCAGACCACTTAACGCTTCAGGCAGTTTGTGAAATATGGAACAAACTTTCAATGGCCCAAGCCAGACACCTGGCAGATCCCAGGCAATTCGTCTGCTGGCTCATATCAGCCATTCCATATCTTGTAGGGGGAAGTGCGACCCTTTTGGTGCCATTAGCGGTCTGAAGGGTGATAGCAAGAAAGTCTCCAAGGTGGCCAAAAAAAGTGCATGACCCTGAATTTTTTTATTGACGGGGCCCAAATATGGTATGTGATCGTGCGCAAGGTTTAATATATTGTAGTCTCAGCTCAGATCTGAGACCAAATGTTCTTTTAAAAACAAGTTTGGCACCCGGGGCGGTAAACGGTTTTCGGGATTTCCACAGGAAGTTTCAAAGACTGGTCTCATTTTGACCCAATACAAGGGCTTGATTTTACCGCCCTGTTTTTTTGCCCAAAACGCAATTGATAATAATTTATCACTTTGTTGGTTCCTTAAACTTCGCCCTTATCAACTCATCCGCCCGGCTTGAGAATACATCCGCAGTTCTTTTCAAACCTTTTAGCCACGAAATTGATTGTCTGCCATTCGTCGGGTCTTTATTCTTGAAACCGCCTGCGGCCGCCTTCCCTATGGCGGCCATGGATGAGCCGGAGTTTCTTGCCGTTGCGAATCCCAGAGTCTAATTGCAGGGGTTGAATGAGCTTTCGTCTGATGTCCAGTCCAGCATCAAGCCGCGCCGTATTTTCCGGTCGCATCGTGCTGCTTGTAGCCACGCTTTTGTGGCTGCTGGTGGTCATGTTTGCGGGAGGCGGCCGTGCTTCCGCCCAGGAGCCGGCTTCGGCGGGTGTCACGGCCGACGTGTTGTCACCCGAGGAGGTCCAGCGGCGCAAGAATAAGCGCGCCATGGAAGAGGCCCTTGCGAAGATTCGAGAACAATACAATCGGCAGGATTATCAGGGGGTGCTCGACCAGATCGACGCCGCGGAGAAAATCGATCCCTCCAACACCACGCTGAAAATGTACCGCGACTGGGCAAAGGAACGGTTGCTTGCCGGTCCGCCCGTGGTCCGGGAGCCCATTGTCAAGGACGGGGGCACCACAACGGTCATCAGCGTTCCCGGCCGCCCGCCGACAGTCATCCAACTCGACACAAATCCGCCAAAGCCAGTTGTCGCCACAAGTACGCCTGCGGCAAATGCTGCTGCGCCAGCGCCCGGGTCCTCACCGGGCCCCCAAGTTGTTTCTACCGCAAACGACGGGGATGGATTGTCTCTCAAGAAAATACTTGGAATTGCAGTATTGGCTGTTGCCGCCATTGCGGGCGCTCTGCTGGTAGTTGGCAAGGTTCGCTCGCGACGGAGCAGTGTTCAGGAAATCGGGGATGAATCCATTCCGCTCTTGGATGAAGTGGAAGAGGACGTGGAATCCTCCCCCAAGCCGGTTGCAGGGCTTTCCGGGGGTACACCCGGCCTGTTTGGTACGGATACGGCCGAACTCAGCGACAGTTCCCTGGTGGAGACGCGTCCTGAATCCACAGACTTGGAGAAGGAGGAGCCCGAGTCGCCGAGTGGGGCCCAACCGATTCCCCATGCGTCGCTTCTCGCGCCAAGCCTTTCCGCCCCGGATTTTTCCACTCCGGAATTTGCCACCGCCGAGCCTTCGGCTCCCGTGCCGTCACCCCAGATTTCCAGCGATATTCCAGCTATCACACCGGTCTATCAAGCCGGTGGTTCCGGTGAGGGTACCAACGACATTCCGTCCATAGCCATTGCCCCCCCGGCCATTGACCTTCCCGGCTTCGAGCCCACGCCGGCCGTACCGGCAATGCCCAGGATTCCGGATCCCTCCAAGACGGTTTCCTTCGAGGACCTTGGCATTGTGTTGACCCCGGACCCCCCGGTTACTGCACCCATTCCGCCGCCCGCCGAGCCGGCGGCAGCGCCTCCACCTCCGCCAATGGGAATTCCCGAAATTAGGTTGTCCGACATTGGGGTGGGCGCTGCGCCCGAACCGCCCCCGATCTCAAAATCTCCCTCCACGGATGATCTTGTGATTCGTCTGGATGCTTTTATGCCGTCCGAACCCAAGGCGGCAGAAACAGCGCCAACCCTGGCCAAACCCCCGGGCGAGGCCATCGCAATGGAGGACCTGCTTCTTGGGAAGTTCCCGGGGGCGCCGTCCAACGGCGAGGATGAAACCGGGTCGGCGCGCGCGGAAACACAGGGCGGCCCCCAGCCTGCGGTGCAACCGGAGCCATCGGAGAAGGATTTGGATTCAGTTTACCTGTCCCCGGCCTTGAAGCAGGGTGCGACCCCGGCGGGCGCCCCGGCTCCGCCACCCGAATTCATGTCTCCCGAAGACACATTCCATAGCCAGGAGACATTGCGGTTGGCGCCGGGAGGCCAGATTTCGCCTGCCGTCCAGGAGGAAATGGTTTCCATGGACAATGAGCTGGCCGAAACGCGGGCACAGTTCAAGCCAGCCAGTCCCGAACTCGCGCTGGATGCCACGAAGAGCATGCCTGGCTCTGAAAGCGTCTATGTCGCAGGGCCGGATCTTCAGCGCGACGACCGTAGTGAAAAGATGTTCCGGGAGCAATACGATCGCGGCATTGAAGCCTTTAACCAGAAGAACTGGAAACAGGCGGTCCACTATCTGTCCGTGGCCGCGGCGATTCAGTCCGACAACGAAGAAGTGCGCGAAAAACTCCGCATTGCCCGCGAAAACAAGCGCGCGCAGGACAAGTAACCCGCTTGTTTATCCTCCAACGAGCTTGCTGAGGCGTTCCGTTTTTCGCTTAAGGGATTCGAGACCCGGCGCAGTAATGTTAATGTGACCCAGCTTTCGCCCGGGCTTTGGGTCCTTGCCGTAGAGGTGAACGCGTGCCGTTGGTTCGGCGCGAAGGATGGAGTCCACCTCGGGCGCATGGCCGATAAGGTTGATCATGGCCGAAATTGACAGCGGTTGTGTGGATCCCAGCGGGAGGCCCGCTATGGCCCGCAGATGGTTCTCAAATTGGCTGACGCATCCGGCGTCCATGGTCCAGTGGCCCGAGTTATGCACACGTGGCGCCATTTCGTTGGCCAGCAGTCGTCCTTTATGGAGGAAGAACTCCAGGGCCATCACGCCCACATAACCCAGATGATCCATCACGCTGCGAATCTTCGATTCTGCGCGCGACTGAAGATCTAAATTAATATTAGTCTGTGGCACGGACTTTCGCAGTATCCCTTCTGTGTGCCAATTCTCGGTCAACGGGTAGAAAACGCATTCCCCAGTAATTTGGCGTGCCGCGACCATGCTCAGCTCGCGCTCAAACGGCACGTGTTGTTCGCAAATGAGCGGCACTCTTCCCAGTTTTTCCCACGCCTGCAGCGCCTCGGCCTCGCTGTGGGCCACAAGCTGTCCCTTGCCATCGTAACCATGGCGGCGGGTCTTGAATACGGCCGGCAGGCCGGTAACCCCAAGCGCCTTCGAGATGTCAGATTCATCGTTCACATTGTGGTTCAGGGGCGTGGGAATGCCAAGTTCCTTGAAGCAAGATTTCTCAGCGGCGCGGTCTTGCGCCGTGGCCAACGCTTGTGCGCCGGGAAGAACGGGTAGCTTGCTGGAAAGATACTGTGCGGCTTCAACTGGGACATTCTCAAATTCATAGGTCACAACATCGAGGCCGTCGACAAATCGGTCCAGCGCGCGATAATCGTTGAATTCCCCCACAATGAGTTCCCCGACCTGGCCGGCACACGCAGCGGGATTGTGGTCAAGGAATCGAAACTGAAACCCCAATGGGTATCCGGCCAGGGCAAGCATACGCCCGAGCTGGCCGGCCCCAAGAACTCCAATCTTCACGATCTCTTTCCGGCCTTGCGGGGATCCTTGTTCTGGAGAACGGCATCTGTTTGGCGGATACGGTATTTAACCAGAGCTGCATGAATTTTCGGGTGATTGGGCGCAAGAATTGCCGCCGCGAGCAACGCCGCATTGATGGCGCCAGCCCTTCCAATGGCCAAGGTGCCCACTGGCACGCCGGCAGGCATCTGGACGATGGAGAGGAGCGAGTCCACGCCCCGCAAAACCTTTGATTCCACAGGAACACCCAGCACGGGCAGAGTTGTCTTTGCCGCCGCCATCCCCGGCAGGTGTGCGGCTCCTCCCGCACCGGCGATGATTATCCGCAGGCCACGAGACTCGGCTTTGTGAGCATACTCCATCAAAAGATCCGGTGTTCTGTGGGCTGAGACCACACTCACTTCATGGGAAACGCCGAGCATTTGAAGAGTATCGGCGGCGTGGGACATGGTTTCCCAGTCGGATTTGGAACCCATGATAATCCCGACGAGTGGCTTGGACTTGGATTTCGTGGTCTTAATCAATTTCGATGTCTCCCTCGCAATATACAGCCTATTCCCAGCTTTGAGTGGAAGTGACATTTGTCTGACAATTGGGGCCTCCGATCGAATACGGTTGTTGGTTCAGGTTATCTATATGCACAGAAACTGTGTAGCACAGTAATAGTGTAAAGGCATGAGGCGATTTGATGGAGAAAAACCTAACGCTACGTCTTGATGAAAGGCTGCTAAAGGAGGCTCGCCACCTCGCTGTCGAGAAGAACATGTCCCTCTCGAAATGGGTTGCGGGACTATTGGAGGAATCCGTTCGACAGGATGCCAGTCTGGCTGCTGCGCGTAATCGCGCCCTTTCTAAAATGAAAAAAGGTTGGCGTCTGGGTGGGACTCCCTTGCGTCGCGACGAAACCCATGAACGGTGAGAAGGTCTTCGTAGATACCAACGTGCTGGTGTACGCCTACGATGCGGATGCCGGCCCAAAACACGAGGTGGCACTGGAGCTGGTGGCGAAACTGTGGCAGCAACCCGCTCTGGTCTGCCTTAGCGTTCAGGTCCTACAGGAGTTTTATGTCAATGCCGTGCGAAAGGGAATCAAACCCGCGGAGGCCCGGGCTGCGGTGGAGGATTTGCTTTCCTGGAAGGTTATTGGTCAGGATTCCATGCTGCTCCGCGATGGCCTCGACTTGAGGGATCGCTGGCAAATCTCACTTTGGGATGCGATGATTGTGGCGGCGGCCATGCGTGCAGGAGCAACGACTTTGCTGAGTGAGGACCTGTCGGAGAAGCAGGATTATGGTGGCGTTCTTGTCAGGAATCCGTTCACCTCACAAATATCTTAATCAGAAAGATATTAGCCGCTGAGTTGGTCTGCTACCGGGTGATAAGGGTCGCATTGAACCCAATCAGCTCTGTCCAATAAGGTTTTCGCAATGGTGTGGCGCCGGGTGGCATCACCCGATTCAACTCGGTGAGGATGGAATTTAGATTTTCGGCAACTACTCTTGCGCATTCCAAGATCCAAGTTTTGCGGTTCCTTTCGGTCTTCCATGGGGCCTTGGAGTATTTCGAAAGTTCGTATACTTTGTAGCCAGGGCAATTCAATGTGCGCTCGTCGGCAAATATCCTTCCCTTGTACTGGCCCAACCCACGACAAAGACCTTCATACTGTTCGGTGGAGATATCTGCATACCAATAAACAAAATTGGGATTTGGATTGTTATGGGCTGACTGGAGCAGAATTCTATTCGGGTGAATTACCAAGACAAAAGTCCCATCATTGGCCCGTTCGTCCTCCCAATAGATCATGAACATTTCCTGAGTCGGAGATGAAATGCTGATGCTTTGCTGCGATGTTGTCTCGTGAACCAGTACCCGTGTCTGAAACGGTTTTGATCCCGGTGGTTCGAGCGCCAGGCCGCTTTCGAGTGTTGTGGCTATAATAAGTGGGACTTCGGGCTGTCTTCCCGGAAAGCTTTCCAGCGCCCGCCATAAATCCGCCATGGTCCGCGCCACTGCCATGTGGGCGTTGGGGTTGTTGCCGCCGTAGCCCCAGACGTGAAAGCCGCCCTTATCGTATCGCGAAATCAGGGGGAAATCCAAACCGGGCGCTGCCGCAGCAAGCGATCCGGTCGTTACGTGCTCCCGATTGCCGCCGACGCCTTCAATCAGGGCCTCCGCCGTTTCCACGGTGGAACCATAATTACGTGTGAAAATATCGGAATGGGCCACCAGGAATACTTTGTCGCCTTTCATGGCGAGGCGCGCAAATTCAACGAACGGTTTCATTTGGCTGGGGTCAGGGCCGCAGGGTCCGGCTGGCGCCACATCAAGTCCTGGCGTGGTGGGCATGTCCGTCGCAGTCGTAAGCACTTCCCTGCGGGTAATGGTCAGGGCGTCCGTGGTCAGACTTGAATACAGCGAGTCGGCAAGGACCACCGTGCTGATGATCCGAACGTAGCGCGGATCCTTCAATATCTCGCGCACAGAGCCGTATCCGGCGCTGAAACTTTGGAGTTCCACGTCGCGGATGGCAGTGTTTGCCGGCGCGCCTTGCGCTACAATCGCGGCCTGCGACTTTTCGAGCATTGCTTGGAAGTAGTTCGTGTCGAGGAACGGCTTCTTGTAAACTGTCGAACCCTCGCCGAGGTAAAAGGTCAGCATGGGGTTTCGCGCCCCACGACGCCAATGTTCTTCGCCCGCGAACCAGGGTTGCGTGTGGAAATTGACCGTCAGCTTTAGGCTTCCGGTCCCTGTGGCAACGGTATCCCTCCACCCTTCGGGAAATATCAGTGTTGCGCTCGTTTCCAAGGTAATTGAGGTGCCGCGGGCCTCCAAGTTTGAAGGAGAGATCTTTCGCAGCATCACGGTTGGAGGTTCGAGCTGTGAGATGGGTCCGGAGGTCTCTGCCAATTCGGCCGGTGCGTCGGCTGCAAGTAACACTGCCGCGCAGGCGATGTCCGTGACAAGCATTCTCTGAAATCTACTCATCGACAATGGCGACCTCCTCATTGATGGCCCTGGCCCACAGTCGCAGCCAGAGATTGTCAATGTAACCAAACTGCATCATTTCCCAGTAGCGGTACCATTGCGAGTTTTGCGGCACATAAATCGTGTCATTGATGGGCGCAGGCAGTCGGCTTGTGTCCGCCGGTTCCCACTGCTTCCTCGAATTCATCCTCTCGACACGGTAGCCCGCAAGCTGGCCATCCTCGCTGGAGTACATCGCATAGGCCTGGGGCAACGAGTTGGTCGTGCGGTAATATAGGATATAAAAATCTATGAAATTCTGGGAGCATCCATAAAGCTGAACAATAATGGATGCGGCCATTGCTCCGCCATACAGCGTCATCCGTCCCCGGCCGGCACTGGCCAACCAGACGGCCAACGGAAGTATCAGAAACGCATGAATCATGAAAATGTGTCGTGGTCCCCAGCACCATCCGCCGGGCCAGTTCTGCCAGCGGGCATGAATCAGGAGGATCAGAAGTGCCGCCGCCGCAGCGCCAACTCCCTGGGCCGGGCATCGCCTGATCATCGCCGGGAACGCGAAAATTCCCACCGCCACGATGGGCGAAAACAAGAAGAGGCTCTTGCCCGCGCTAAACAGGAAGCCGTAAAGCCCTGCCAGCAGGGGAGTGGTGAAGTGGATCCCCTCGCTCTGATCCGCATAGGCGCTCTTCATGGCACCACCGAAGTGCAAATAATTCATGCCGAGGTACCACGCCGCAAAAACCGCAAGGGGCGCGGCAAACAGCGCCGTCATCCGGTAAAACTCCCCCTCCACCAGGAAGCGCAACTGCTCCCTTGCACTACCCCCAAGTGCATCCTTCAGGCTGCCCGCCCGGGTTTCGATGTACCTCAGTGTGAGAAATAGCACCAGTGCGGGGAAAACAAACACCGTATCGAGGCGTGCCATCAGCGACAATGCCATCCATGTGCCGCACAGGGCGACTTTTCGCCTTGTCAGGCCCTCCGGCCCCCAGACAGCGGAGAAAGCAGCCAGGAAGAACAACGTTGCCAGTGGTTCCGAGAAAAACGTCCGCCCGTGGGGCCAGGCCATGGTTCCCGCGCCATAGGCCAGCGCCGCCAGCCAGGAGATCCGGTTTCGACGTTCCTGGTCGGCGCACAGCCGCCAGGCCATCCGCGACACGAGCGCGCACGTCGCCGCCCCGACAAACAAGCCGAAAAATGACACCGCAAACCGCAGAAGGAGTTGGTGACCGCGCCCCGCTCCGGTCTGTTCTACATAAAGCATCGTCTTGAAATCGAGCAGGCGGGTTGCCGTTTCGTCCGGCACAAGTTTCGTCGCAAGCAAACCCGCGTAATAAAACGGGACTGCGAACAGCGAATTGGCCACGCCGTATTGCGCATACTCGCGGCCGTCGCTTCCCCGTGCCGAAGCAAAAGAGTTCCCAGCCGGATCCAGGATGGGTGGAATGCTGAGCTCGCCCCGGCGCGCCAGCGATTCGGTTACGCGGAACATGATCTCCTCGTCCGGGGAGTAAAGGTGTCCGCCGCAGGTCAGCAAGTATAGCAGCAGAAAGCACGCAAACACGGCAAAGGTCTGGCGCCAGGATGGTTTCATGCCCTGCCATACGTGGGGCTGCCCGGTGCTTCGGGCAAGCACTAAAAAGTCAAAACGCGGTTTCCGACCCCGGTGGTTCCGTTTCCCGAATCTCCGATGCCGTCACCGCGTTTAACTGCAATCTGCGATTTGGCGCAGTTGCGATGCTACACTAATATCTTGTAAAGTTCGCTCACGTCGCGCCTTAGCTCGGCGACAGACGAATTGATCCGGCGATACCGGTGAAATTCCGGGCGTCCGGGCACTTCGGTTCGGCCCTGGTGCGTATCGCGCAGCGACTTCAACTGCTTGCGTGCCCCGGCAATCGTGTACTTCTCCTCGTAGAGGAGCTTCTTGATCTGAAGGACAAGCTCGATGTCCGCACGGCGATACCGGCGCTGGTCGTTGTCGTCCTTTTCCGGGGAAAGGAGGGGGAATTCGGTCTCCCAGTAGCGAAGCACATAGGGCTTCGTCTGGGTGATGGTGGCAACTTCGTTAATCTTATAGAAAAGCTTATCTGGAATTTGAATCTGGTCAACGGAACTCATGGGCATCTATCAATCCTCCAACGGTTGTCTGCGGTCACTTGATCAACAAAACATCCGCATTCTGCAATGCGATGTCATTTAAGGCAACACGCCGGGCAGCTCCTGGTCCACCCGCTCGTCGGTTTTGCTCCTTTCCATCGTAGGCTTAGCAGCATCAATAATGTAACTTGATGATAAATTAACCGGCGTGAGCCGGAACTTCAAGGGAAAACTTTAAGGAACACCCCGCCTCTTTTCGCCGAAAGATTGCGGCAGACCGTTCAAAAATGCGGTCTTGCCAGCCCATCCATTCCCCGGCTCACTGTCGTCATGAGTGATCAGCACCCCGGGAATCATTTGGAACAATTGTCCGACGAGGAGCTTTTCCGTCGCCACACACTGAAGTACAATACCCGCAATCGCCTGGCCCAGCGACTCCTGAATTCCTTCTTTCGCTCTGTTGGCCGGTGCATTCAGGTGGCCCCTCCCGCCGGCAGTGTCCTGGAGGTTGGCTGCGGTTTGGGAGAGTCGTCCCAAAGGCTTGTGCAATTCATGGGTGATCGCCGCTTCGAAGTTTCCGAATTCAACCCGCGCTTCGTTGCGGAACTCCAGCGTCGAGAATTTCCGATTCCCATCCGGCAGGAATCGGTTTATGAACTCCAGAGGTCCGACAACAGTTTCGATTGTGTGCTATTGCTCGAGGTCCTCGAACACCTTGCCGACCCGCAGCAGGCCCTGCGGGAACTTTTCCGCGTATCGCGGGACCGCGTCATAATCAGCGTACCCCATGAACCACTCTGGTGTCTGGCCCATTTGCTCCGGGGCAAGAACATCACCCGCTTGGGGAATACCCCTGGCCATATCAACCATTTCACGCCATTCTCGCTGCGACGGCTGGTGTCACGGTTTGGTGTGGTGGAATTCGTAAGTTTACCCTTCCCTTGGATCGTCCTTGTCGCCCGCAAAGCGCGCGTTGACTAACGCCCGGCGCGCCGGGTTTCTATTGCCCATGACTGTGGACACATCCCGCGCGATAGCGAACCAGAATCGCTCCCGTTTGATCCTTGCCCTTGAGACCTCCGGCACTACCGGCGGCGCGGCGCTATTGTCCGGGAATCAACTCCTCGGCTCCATTAGTTTCTCCAGTCCCACCCTTTACTCCCAAAGGTTGCTGCCCTCTGTGGAATGGTTGCTTGCCCGTGTGGGAGTGTCCGTCAGCGACATCACTGCAGTCGCCGTGGCAAAAGGCCCAGGCTCCTTCACCGGCCTGCGTATCGGTATGAGCGCAGCCAAGGCCATTGCATATGCGAATAGCGCCGTACTGCTCGGGATTCATTCCATGGAAGCACTCGCTCTTCGTGCTGGACGGACCGCACCGGGCCAGCCTGTCTGCACAGTTTTCGACGCGCGACAGGGCGAGGTGTATGCCGCCATGTTTAGCGTACCGCCTCTTCCTTTGGGTCCTGGATCTGCCGTTCGTTTTGCGCCGGAGCGCCTCAGGCCCGACCACGCTGGCCCTTTATCCTCGATTGCTTCATGGATTACCGAGCCAACTCTTTTTGCCGGAGAAGCCATTCTGAAATACGAATCGGAGTTGCGTGCCTTGCTTGGCGAAAGGTTTGCACCTGCTCCGCCCGAATTGCGGCTTCCCTCCGCCGAGGAAGTTGCCGCATTGGGGGCCCTGCGCCTTTCCTGCGGCGAAGCCGATGACCTGGCTTCCCTCAAACCCGACTACGTTCGTCCTGGCTATGTCCGCGGGGCGTGAACCGGCCTTCCCGGTTGGGTTAGAGCCGAAACAATCCTTCCCTGCCTTTTGACTGACGTGGGAGGAAATTCCCAAATGCGATGACGAGCTTTCCAAGGACAAAGCCCGTCAAGGCACACAGGTAATGCAGAAGGAAATAGGGTGTGGCGGCGACTGCAAAAAACAGTCCTCGCTTGGAAAACATCAATCGGTAGAATCCCGCATTGATCCCCACGAACAAGCCCACGCAAACCGCCACAAAAATCCACGAATACCACGAGAAGAATCCAGCCAGCCCCCCCGCAAGGATTCCAATGGTTAGTAATGCCGAAAGCTTGTGGCCCGTTGAGAGGTTCAATTCGTCAAACGCCGCGCGATTCCGATGCATCATGACCGTCCAGGGCAGGGCCCTCGCGAAGACATCGGTATACAGGAAATTGCCCAGTTTCCATTCCTTGAGGTGGGTTCCCTGAATCTCCCGAAGCACCAGAATCGTTTTCCCCGCCTGGTTCATGCGAATCCCCTGGTCCACGTCTTGCAGCCAGCTGAGATGTCGCTGTCCTCCCACGTCAAAGTAGTCGCTTCTGCGGATGGCCCCCAGGCCTGTCCATAACCCCTGCGACTTGACCGGGGACTGCTGGTGGACGTAATGATGCAAGAGGTTTCGAAACGATGAGAGAATTGCCGGTGCCCGCGGAGAATCATCGTAAGAGCCGTAAATCGCAGCCGCCTCGGGGTGCCGTTCAAAGGCATCTGAAAATTGTTGAAGAACCGTCGGTCCGGCAACGACATCCGCGTCGACAAAAACCAGAATCTCCGCGCTGGTATTTCGTGCCGCCCGATTCCGGCTGAACGCGCATCCACGCCCCACCCTGTTGCGAATGACCCGTGCACCATGGCTCTCCGCGATTTCAGCCGACCCATCCTCCGAAGCATCATCCACATAGATGCATTCCCAGGAATCGAACTCGTTGGCTGCAAGGCCCCCTAGGCAATCAGGGAGATACTTGGCCGCATTGTAGCCTGGAATGATCACGCAAAGCCGGAGCGCGCCGCCGTGCAAATTGTTGCCCAGTGGCTTGGGAGAACTCACCCGGTCACCCACACCAACGGAACCCGGCTATCGCCGGCCAATACTGACGTATTCAAGCCCGCTTTTACGAACCTTTTCCGGCGAGTAGATATTTCGCCCATCGAAAATCACCGGGTTCTTCATCGTTTCGCGCAGCTTCTCCAGGTTTAGCAGCTTAAACTCGTTCCAATCCGTCACCACCACAACGGCGTCGCAGCCCTCGGCCGTTTCATAAGCGCTGCGGCAATACACCACATCCTTGAGGATGCCCTTTGCATTTTCCATCGCGATGGGGTCGTAAACCTTAATCTTGGCGCCCTGCTGCTGAAGTGCCGCGATGATCTCCAGGCTCTTGGCCTCCCTCAACTCGTCAGTGTCCGCCTTGAATGCCAGACCCAGGACCCCAAGGGTCTGGCCCTTCACATTCCCCATCTTTTCGACAATCCGACTTACGAAACGC
>JAIBAT010000157.1:5000-9013 GCA_019695055.1 Candidatus Sumerlaeaceae bacterium
CGTGCCTTCTCCAATTGGCACAGTGTTGTACCAAAACGGACGTACATGGTGACCCCATTGGCGTTTATATAGAATCGCAAATAACTGGCATTAAATAACTTAGCAAGTAAACTCCGCCCCGTGCGATGCCCCGGCCCACACCTTGCGCTACCCCACGGCATCAAGTCGCAGTTCGCAAAGGAGATTACAAAATGAACCGCTTGAGCAAGACCACCGCCGCAGTACTGACCGGTGCGGCCCTATTTACCGCAGTCCCCATCCTGCTCGCCCAACCAGGTGGACCAGATGGACGTCCGGGCGGTCCGGGGGGTCCAGGCAGAGGCAAAGGTGCCCCGGCCGGTGTACCCGCTGAGAGGATCGTCGAGCACATGTCCAAGCGCCTCGATCTCACGCCTGACCAGAAAACCTCCATCACCGCCATTCTCGAAGCCACGCGCAAAGATATGCGCGAGGAGGTTGAGGAAGCCCGCGACGCCATGAAGGAAACCCGCGAGAAGATCCAGGGCCTCCTGACCGCCGAGCAGAAAGAAAAGGCGATGAAGAACGTCGGCGCCCTCGCCAAGGGTGCGGCTGGCTTCATGGACGCCCACGGCCCCGAAATGCGCGAACGCGCCGAACGCGGCGCCGAGGAAATCAAGATGCGCGTGGCTCTCGGAACGCTCGACCTGACCGCCGAGCAAAAGGAAAAGCTGAAGGCCATTCACGAGGAAACCCGCGACAAGGTGAAGGCGATCCAGGATGAAGTAAAGCCCAAGCTCGACGCTCTCCGCAAGGAAACCAAGGAAAAGGCGGAAGCCGTCCTGACCCCAGAGCAGAAGGAACAACTCGAGAAGACCCTGAAGGAAATGCCTGAACCCGGCAAGGACGGGTTCCGCGGTCTCGGTCGGGGTGCCCGCGGCATGCAGGGCGGTCCCGGTATGGGCGGCCCCAATCGTGGCGGCCGCGGACAGCGTGGGTTTGACGGCCCCGGCAAGGGTGGCCCGGATGGCCCCCCTCCCGCAGCATTTAACGACAACCAGCGCGGTCCACAGTTTGACGGCCCGCGCGCCCAGGGTGGGCGTCGAAGCCAGTTCGCCCAGGGACCCGACAAGGATAACTTTGATGGACCCCGTGGACGCATGGCCCAGCGCGGGCCCGGACGCGATGACGACCAACGCCCCGATTTTCAGCGCGGACCCCGTGATGGATTCTCGCAACGTGGTCCCGGCCGTGACGACGATCAGCGCCCCGACTCACAGGGCGGACCACGCGACAGATTCTCCCAACGTGGTCCGGCAGGGGATGACTTTGACGGACCACAGGGCGGACCCCGTGGCGGACAGTTTGCCCGCCGTGGGCCCGGCATGAACGACGACGATGGCCCTGGGCCGCAGCGCGGCCCGCAGGCCCGATTTGCCCAGCGCGGACCGGATCGCGATGACTTCGACGGCCCCCCGCGCCCCGAGCGCCAGGGCAACCGGTTCGAAATGCGCGGACCCGGCGCCCCCCCCATGGCTCCCCGCCCACCGATGGGCCCCGGCGCCGATGCTGGCATGGACACCGACATGAACGAGTTGGATGCTCCGCCGCCAGCCATGGCCGATGCGGGCGAACCCCGCGGCCTTTCCCGCGAGGAAGCCATCGTCCTCGAACTGTTTCAGTAAATTCCTCCACACCCCCTCTACCCCCATAGACCCGGAAGGGCGGGGCAGCCGAAAGGTTGCCCCGCCCTTCTGTTTTGTGCGGAATATCCCCTTCGCATCACGGCGTTTACTGATCATGGGTCATTAGAGGGTTGTAAGGGGTCGTGAGGGAATAGGCAAACCTGTCCCCGCTGTGTTAAGCCTATCCTCATCATGCCCCCCCAAACCCAAAACCCAGCCCGCGCCACCGCCACGAAATCCTGTGCATCCTGTTATGCTGTCCTTCTGCCTTTCGCCTTCTTCCGCTCCTTAGGCGTGTTTCGCGGGCGAAACGGCTTTGCCGTTCCGGGCAATATTGATCACTTTCGCTTGCATTTAAACCGGTTTAAGTGTGCGGCCGGAAGGGGCTATAAGAGCCCAATGCGAACGCTGATATCTGATTTTATTGTTCTTAGCCGTGGGGCATGCCCCCCCTCCCCCCCCCACCTAATTTCGGACTCCTGAAACGGGCAAAAGGCGCAAGCTTGCAACTCGCCGGAGGAAGGAGATTCGAATTGTCAGAAATCGGCCACCTTCCCGGACCAACCATTGGAAAGGCCGGCCTGAACCGGCAATCACCATGAAGTTGTAACGGCACCACAGCTTTTGGTGCCGTCCTTGTATGTCGAAACCATTGAGAGTTGAAGGGAGTCCATCATGACGCAGCTTGCCACTTTCGGGGCCGGATGTTTCTGGGGCGTGGAGGCCCTGTTTCGGGAGGTGCCGGGCGTGAAGTCCACGGCCGTGGGATATCTGGGGGGCACGCTTCAAAACCCGACCTACCGGGACGTTTGCACCGGGCGCACCGGTCATGCCGAAGTGCTGCAACTGGAGTTTGATCCGGCAGTCGTCAGCTATGACGAGCTACTCAATGTGTTCTGGGAGATCCACGATCCCACGACCCTGAACAGCCAGGGGCCGGACCATGGCACGCAGTATCGGTCGGCGATCTTTTTCCACTCGCCTGAGCAGGAGGCTGCGGCGCGCGCATCGAAGGCTAGGGTGGAGGCGCTGGGGATTTTCCCACGCCCTATCGTGACGGAAATCACCCCGACGAGCACCTTTTACGCGGCGGAGGATTACCACCAGCAGTATTTCGAGAAGCGCGGCATCCACGGCGGATGCCATGTGCGCCGGCACCTGATCCCGCGGTAACGGAGTCGTACCGGATGAAACAGAAACGGAAGGGTGCCGCAAAGAGGCCGCATCCCGACGAATCCTTCGTTGAGTTTGTAGCCGACCAGCTTTCCGCGATTCCGGAGCTTTTTCCCAGGCGCATGTTTGGCGGCTTCGGCTTCTACAGCGGCGAGGTTTTCTTCGCCATCATCGCCAGTGGCCGACTTTATCTGAAAACCGATGAGGCATCGCGGCAGGAATTCGTGGCGCGGGGAATGACGCCGTTCAGTCCCAGCGAAACGCAAACACTAAAGAATTACTACGAGGTTCCGGTGGATGTGCTGGAAGACCGCACGCTTCTGACCTCATGGGCGCGGGCGGCCATCCGCGTGGCTGAAATCTCCCGGAGCTAATCAGGCCGCTTGGGGTAGTTCTCGTCCATCCCCTCGATAGAGCCTACAATCTGGTAGAAGTGCGGCGGTACCTTGGCCGCGAACGTCATCATCCTACCCGTGACGGGGTGCTTGAGGGTAATGGAATACGCGTGAAGCGAGAGCTTCTTGTGAAACGCTATCCCCTTGCCATACTTCTTGTCCCCCGCCACCGGGTGACCAATGCCGGCAAGGTGTACACGGATCTGGTTCTTTCGGCCCGTGAGCAGGGCCACTTCGAGGAGTGCGAACTCCTTCGCCTGCTTCAGCACTCGGTAGGCCGTGTGGGAGAGTTTCCCCATTTTGGTGTTGGAGGTTGAGTATACAACTCGGGCCGAATTCTCGGCAAGGTAGGTGCTGATGGTGTCCGTCCGCTTCTCCAGGCGCCCATGGACAATGGCCAGGTATTTCTTGTCGGCCCGGTCCCACTGGTCCTGCAGTTTGGCCTTGGCCTCGTGGCTCTTGGCCATGACCAGCAGGCCGGAGGTCTCGCGGTCGAGGCGGTGAACCACGAACACCCGGTTGCGCGATTTCGCGCAGCCTTTGCGCACATAGTCCATCATCAGGAAGTAGGCAGTCCGCTCCTTTTCGGTCTCGGTGCTGATGGTCAGCAGCCCCGGCGGCTTGTCCACGACAAGGATGTCGCGGTCCTCGTAAATCATCACGAGCCCCTGTGGCAGTGGCCGCGGGCGGCGCGTGCGCGCTTTCGGGCCGTTCGGGGTTTGTGGCTCATCCGATGGCCGCGACGCAGAGGCGGGTGGCTGGAGCTGGCCTTCATGGCGTTTTACTTGGGAACTAATCCCAG
>JAIBAT010000122.1 GCA_019695055.1 Candidatus Sumerlaeaceae bacterium
AAATTCTCGCCGGACTCGGTTTCATGACCGAGGAAATGGACAACCCACTGGCATCGTTTAGTGGTGGATGGCAGATGCGGGCCCACATCGCCCGGTTACTGTTGGAGCGCCCGGATTTGCTGATGCTGGATGAGCCCACGAACCATCTGGATCTCGAGAGCATCGAGTGGCTGGAAGGTTTCTTGGTCGGATTTCCGGGTGCGCTCATCGTGGTCTCTCACGACCGTTACTTTCTGGACCGTATCACGACGAAAACAGCCTGGTTGTTTCAGCGACGGCTGCGCAATTTTACAGGCAACTACTCCAAGTTCCTGGTCCAACGGGAGCAGGACGAGGAGCACCTGCGTCGCGAATACGAGAATCAGTTAAAGGAAATCGCTCACGTCCAGGAGTTCATAGATCGTTTTCGCTACAAGGCATCCAAGGCCGCTGCGGTTCAGAGCCGGGTCAAGATGCTGGAGAAGATTGAGCGCATCGAACTGCCGCCCAGCGCACGCAAGGTTCGCCTTAAGATTCCCGAACCCGCACCCTGCGGACGTCGCGTCCTGGACCTTCAAGGCGTTGGAAAAGCTTACGGTACAAATCGGGTTTTCAACAGCGTCGATCTGCTCGTGGAGCGCGGGGACAAGATTGCGTTGGTCGGCCGAAATGGGGCCGGAAAATCCACGTTGTTAAAGATCAGTGCCGGAGTCCTCGACTACGAAGGGACACGGCTCCACGACTCCAAAATGCAGGTCGAGTACTTCTCCCAACATCGCATCGACAATCTGAACCTGGACAACACGGTTCTTGAAGAGTCTCGACCTCCGGGAGCCACTCAGACGGACGAGGAATTGCGCTCACTTCTGGGATGTTTCCTGTTCACCGGCGAGGATGTTTTCAAACCTGTGCGTGTTCTCAGTGGCGGCGAAAAATCCCGCCTGGCGCTGGCCCGCATGATGCTGCGCCGTGGGAATCTTCTTTGCCTCGATGAGCCAACCAACCACCTCGATATTTCCACGCGCGAGGTGCTGCAAAATGCGCTGCGGGAATTCCCCGGGTCCATCATCATGATTTCCCATGATCGATACTTCATCGATGCTTTGGCCACCAAGATCGTCGAGGTGGGCGGTGGTGGAATCAAGGTCCATCTCGGGAATTACTCGGACTTCCTTGCCACGACGCGCGGGGATGCAAATTCTGAAGTGAACTTGCGCGGTGGGCTTGCACGCGGCGCAACCGCTGGATCAAGGCAAAAGCCCGGAAAAGTCGATGGCACCGTGATGCCTTCCAATTCCTCGGGCGCTCTTGCGGCCATTGAACTGGCCAAGCTGGATAACAAGGAATCCAAGCGGCTGACCACGCAGCAAAAGCAGGAACGCAATCGCCGGCGTGCAGCCCTGAGAACCCGCATCAAGGAGTTGGAGTCCTCGATTGAATCGACGGAAACACGGCTCGCCGAAATACACGCGCTTCAATCCGATCCCCGGGCATACGCCAGTGGATTGATTACACCCGAACTGGGCGCCGAGGCAAAGAAGCTGGAGACCGAATTACCAGCCCTGATCAGTGAATGGGAACAATCCTCCGAGGAATATGAGGAGCTGGAGTCGTACAGCAGTTAGCCGTCATTTCCGGACGGCAGGTAACGATTCCTTGAGCAAATTCAGATTCTCCTGCGCCTCCTCGAAAAATGGTTGGAGTTCCAGGGCGCGGGTGAAGTGCTCCGCGGCTTCCTTCTTCCGCCCGGCCTGTGCAAGCAGCACTCCCAGGCCGTTTTGCGCTTCTGCATAGTTGGGCATGAGTTGCAACGCCCGGCGAAGTTCCGCCTCGGCCTCACCAGCATCGCCCTTTGACAGCAGGGCAAGCCCAAGATTGCAGTGCGCCTCCGCGTAATCAGGTTTTACAGAAAGTGCCTTGCGAAACCGTTCCATGGCGTCATCCAGGCGGCCTTCACGAGCCATGATGACCCCAATCTGGTTGTGCGCCTCCCATGCCCCGGGATTGTATCGAAGGGTATGTTCAAAGAGGGTCATGGTGTCCTTGTATTTCATGGCGTAATTCCAAGTGGCGGCCCCGGGCAGGGCCAGGAACAAAGCCGCACCCGCCCATTGAATTCCCGGACTGGCGGCAAAATTGCGATTCGCAAGGTTCACCAGTATCCCGGCCAAAAGGACGATGGGACCCGCGCTGGCAAGGTACTGGTAACGGTCGGCAACAAACGAGAATCGCTGGTAGCTGAACTCAACCAGGCCAAGTATGGGTGCAACTGTAATCGCAAAGAACCAGATCGCGGCAACAGGCCCGCGCCCGGCACGCTTGAATAGGATCGCTGGAAGCATCAAGCTGAGAAATGCCGCAAACGGAACCAACCACTGCGCAAACTGGGTGGGGGTAATTTGCCAACGCGGGTGAATGGCCAGCAGCGGATATGGCCATACGATTTGTTTCAGGTAGAAGAAGTATGCGCGTGATGCGATCAGAATACGGTCTGTCACTGCCAAACCAATGGGGTCTCCGCCTTTGCCGCGCATGAAGGCAAAATCCGCAAGAGACACAACCAGGGACAGGCCAACGTAAGGCAGGACGCGGACGATGTCCTGCCGGGAGACACTCCCACGCTGCCAGAAAATTGCAAGAAGGAGAGCAAAAGGAAAAGTCACAACAATGGACTTCGACAGCAGCGCCAGCAAAAACAGCACCAGCCCGAGGAAGTAGGGTCTCCGATCCCCGGTCTGGTCGAACTCCAGGTAACATAGATACGCCAGACCGTAGAAACACGCCGACAGCACATCCTTGCGCTCTATGATCCAGGCGACAGATTCAACATGAACCGGGTGCACCGCAAAGAGGGCCGCGGCAAACGCCGCTCCCGGAATCTTGAGCCTGCGGCAAATCTGATAAAGAATCACCGCGTTCGCACTGTGAATCAGCACATTCACAAGATGATAACCCAGCGGCTCCAGGCCCCACAGCGCATGCTCCAGCCAGAAAGTTGAATAGACAACGGGCCAGTAATGGTCCTCCCAGGAATTCAACGAAGGCTGGAACCAGATGGCCCAAAGCCCTGCAGGTGAACGGAGCAAAACGTTGTCCGTAACGGATGTGTCGTCCCAAACAAAACCGCCTCGGAGGGCTGGTAGGTAGCTCAGCACACCCACGAGAAAGATGGCCGCCGTAATAAACCATTCCCTGCCATTTGTCATGGGCGCACTTGAAGCCTGCGCCGTCTGCGCCGCCGAATTCCGAGTTTTCGTCCCTGCCCTTGCCATGCCAGCGCATCAGCCGTCTTCGAGGAGAAATGACAACCCCAAAATGCCGGGGGTGCGGACTGCTGCATCCACCCACGGTGAGTTTTCATTGAAACTCCCAAATCGATCGCCGGAAGGTGCCACTTGGTTTCAAGAATCCAATGAATCTCGCCAACAAACTCACCTTCAGCCGGGTGCTGGTTATACCGTTTTTCGTATCCTTCCTGCTCGCAGGGAACATAACGAACAACCTGGCCATTGTAACAACATGCCATTGGCTCGCGTTGGTTACTTTTGTCGGGGCTACGATTACCGATTACTACGACGGCGTCATCGCGCGACGAACAAATACATCCACGGCGTTTGGCGAACTGTTTGATCCACTGGCGGATAAGCTGCTCACAATGGCGGCATTTGTGAGCTTCGTTGAACTTCGCGTTCCCTCCGACCGCCCGATTTTCCCGGCCTGGGCGATCATTATCATACTTGGAAGAGAATTCCTGGTAACGGGCTTACGGTCCGTGGCCACGATGCGTGGGCGCGTCATCAAGGCCGACCGCTGGGGCAAGCACAAGACAGGCTGGCAGTTGGGAACCATCATCGGAATCCTCGTCTTCCTCTGCATTCGCGATACAATGATGTGGACGGGAATGTCCGTGGAAGGATTTGACCGGGTTCTTCCCTATATCTTCCGTGGCGCTCTCTCCATCGTCGTTGCCTTGACGGTCATTTCTGGAGCCGTCTATTTGAGAAACAATTGGGACGTGATTCGCGACGATGACTGAAGAGCGGGTACTGGATGCGGGGGTATACCTGACGCGAGCAGAAGTGGATCTTTCCGCCATTCGGCACAATTTCCGGGTCATGCGCCGTCTGACGTCGAAGGAAACCAAGGTTTTTGCGGTTATAAAGGCCAACGCGTACGGCCACGGGGCCGTCATGGCGGCACGGGCCCTCGAGGCAGAGCAGCCGGATGCCTATTGCGTGGCCCGCGCCGAGGAGGCGCTGGAACTGCGGTCAGCAGGAATCGCGCGACGTATACTCGTCCTCGGGCCACCTTTTTTGCCCCAGGCAGAGCAGATCCTGCGCGCAGAGGCGGAGTCTTGTGTGTGCGACCCTGCCCACCTTGAAGCTGTGACAGCGGCTGCAAAAGCCCAAGCCAAACGGGCTAAAGTTCATTTGAAAGTTGATATAGGCATGGGCCGTCTCGGCGTAAGGCCCGCCGATGCCGTTGAAATGGCTCGCAGAATTGCGAAGGTTCCGGACTTGGAACTTGCAGGAGTCATGAGCCATTTCCCCTGCGCCGACTCCCCGCCCGCCGACCGCACTCTTCAGGAAATCGCGGTATTTGAGACTGTCCAACGGGAAATTGCCGCAGCCGGAATCCACGTCCCACTGTATCACGCTGCGAACTCAGCCGCCACCCTGGATTTTCCCACGGCGCATTTTGACGCTGTCCGCACGGGAATATGCCTCTATGGCATCTATCCAGGACCGGAAGTCGGAAGACGGGTGGATTTGCAGCCAGCCATGTCCGTCTTCACAAGAATCCTTTATGTGAAGGATGTCGCCAAGGGTACAGGGCTCAGCTATGGTCATACATTCATCGCTCCTTCCAACATGCGGGTCGCGACCCTAGCCCTCGGCTATGCAGACGGTTATCCCCGCCACGCAAGCAATCGCACCGTTGTGGCCGTGAATGGGCAGTTCGCCCCGGTTGTCGGGCGGGTTTGCATGGACCTGACGCTAATCGATGTGACCAAAATTCCTAATGTACAGGTTGGCGACGAAGTGCTACTGTGGGGCAAACAGAGTCAGGTGATTCTGCCAGCGGATGCCGTCGCTGCTGCCGCCGGCACAATTGGCTATGAGATGACAACCCGCCTGGGGCAGCGGGTACCGAGATTTTATCGGTAAATCCAACCCTACCTTACTGTAATTCGCCCCCGGATGGCGTCCAGCGTCTTGGGACCGATTCCGAAAACGTTCAGGAGTTTGTTGATCTCCGTAAAGGCGCCATTTCGTTTCCGGTGGTCAATGATGGCACTTGCTTTGATTGGACCAATTCCGGGTAAGGCCGCCAATTCCTCTACGGAAGCCGTATTGATGTTAACCAGTCCGCTTCCACTGATTGCAGTTGGTAGTGCTTCCGCCAACAAGTTTTGCTGTTTTGTGAAAGTGGTTGCCGAAAGGTTTGTCACCGATTTCGAGGTTTGAGCGACACTGGCCACGGTTACCAACGGCTCCAACTTTGAGTAGATGGCCGGTCCAATGCCCTTAATGCTTTGAAGTTCTGTCACCGATCCGAACCCCCCGTGAGATTGCCTATACTCGATGATCTGTCGCGCTCGCGACACTCCGATGCCGGGAAGAGATTCAAGCACTTCGCCGGGTGCTGTGTTAAGGTTGATCTTGTCATCATGCTGGGCGTCAGTAACTTGTCCATTTTCTTGGGGATTTCCCGAAGTCGACCTCTCAACAATTGGGGCAACTAGTTGCCCGCTGGCGCCAGGCTTCGGTGGGACTACAGGGCTGGGTTTGAACACCGGCGCTTTCTGCTGATTACCCAGCACGTTCAGCAAGAATGTCCCCCCGGTGAGCGTTGCCACAAGGAAAAGGATCAGTCGCTTCTCGTCACGTGTAAACGAAGACCACATGATGCTAACTTTGTAAGGGATACCCCCCTCGGATTTAGACCCCTGCCGTTTCGTGTCAAAGAATTGAGAAGCCGCTCCAACGAGTAATTTCAAGGGACTTTTTCTTGTTAGGGGCGGATTCTGGGTTTTGCCTTGCGTACGCCTCCCCGCGTGCTTTGCTTGACGGATGACGTTGCTTGGGAAAGTTCTGGATTCCACCTGGACGGGGCCTCTGCCAGACCATGCCATGAATCACAGCCCAACGGGATAGGACATGGGACTGCTTTGGGACATATTCTGCCACAAAACACGCCGCCCGAGGGGCGACGTTCTCAGGTCCACGAAAGTCTATGATCTCGGGCGCTCCTTCTGGATTGCCTACTTCAAGATTTTCCACGGCTTCAAGCTCCGTGGCCAGCACAATATCCCAGACCACGGGCCTGTCATTTTTGCGCCCAACCATACGAGCTATTATGATCCGCCTGTGGCCGGCATGTGTGTCCCCTACCAGATCCGCTATATGGCCATGGAGGAACTGTTTCGTTGGAAGCCGCTGGCTTCCTTGATCTTGGCCCACGGGGCCTATCCAGTTAAGCTGAAAAGCGCCGACAAGGGCGCGGTTGCCACAACATTGAAAATCCTAAAGAACAAGGAAGCCCTCATGATTTTTCCCGAGGGAGGGCGGAGCGCCTCGTATGACCTCATGCCGTTTGAACAGGGACTGGCGCGGCTTATGCTGCAAGTGGGTGGTACAATAGTTCCGACCAGTATTGTGGGGGTTTACGAAGCGTGGTCGCGGCATGAGCCCCTCCCCCTTTGGTTTCATCCGATCATTGTGAAATTTCACACTCCGATTATCGTCCCCCGCATCGAGGACCGGGGCGAATTGAAGGAGCGAATTGACGACTTAAATGAACAGATTGCCCGCCCGATACGCCGGCGAATCAAAGCCTGGCTGCGCCTGAAACAGCGCCTCGACGTACCATAAGGAACCCCGCAGAGTGACCAAACTGCAGCGCAAATGGGGTGCAATTCTAATCTGGCTGATTTTCACCCTTCTCCCGGTTTGGGGATTCTTTTCTTCGAGGCTTCCCCTGGGGCACAATTCCGAATTCCATGCCATCCGCACCCTTGCCGTATTCGATATTTGGCAATCAGGACAGTGGATCCCCCGCTGGAGCCCGTCGCTTGCCGGCGGACTCGGGTATCCAATCTTCCTATTTTATGGATGGGGAGCCTATGCTGTTTCCGCCGTGTTAATGCTCGCCGGGCTGGACTGCATCGCGGCGACCAATGGGGCCTACGTATTTTTCGCACTCGTCCTCGGCGGCGGAGCCTGGATGCTGGGACGGGAACTCGCCGGGCACCGTGGTGCGTGGATTTGTTGGGCGCTGTTTGCCTACGCACCCTACCAGTTGCTTAACCTCTACGTCCGGGCCAATCTTCCGGAATACGCTGCCGGGGCCATTGCCCCGTGGGCCTTTTGGACGATGGCTCAAACCGTAAGATGCCGCAGCCGATGGAGCCCGCTGCTCGCCGCAGTGACACTGGCGGCTTTGATCCTTACGCACAACATCACGGCATACGTTTTCTGTCCCTTGGTTACGGCCTGGGGAATCGGGTTGGCACTGGCTTCCTCCCAAGGCAGGACCAGAAAATGGGCCAGCGTCCTTGCAGTTTCAGGACTGGCAGTCGTTCTTACGGCCTTCTTCTGGGCCCCCCTACTGAAGTACAAAGCCGATGTGTGGCTGGAGGATGTCTATTCGCAAGGGTACACACCACAGGACCATTTTGTGTATTGGTGGCAGTTGTTAAGCCGCACCTGGGAATACGGATTCAGTTTCCCCGGCCCTGATGACACGATGTCCTTTCAGGTCGGCATCGTTCACGTCGTCATGGCCCTTCTTGCGGCGGTTGTCCTTCCATTGGCGTGGCGAGCATTCCCGCAAAAACTCGCTTTTGCGATGCTCCCCTTCTTCTGTCTCGGGTTGGTATTTGCCTACCTGACGACGAGCCAGTCGGAATGGGCTTGGACGATCCTCCGACCCTTGAACCTCGTCCAATTCTCCTGGAGGCTCCTGCTCCCCTGCACCCTTATGTTGTCAATCCTGGCGGCAATCCTCGTCGGACCAGGTGTCATACGTGTTCTACCACCCCGCAAAGGCGAAATGAGATCAGCCTTCACGAGGCAGCGTCATATCATTATCTGCGGACTCGCGATTGCCGCTTCCCTGCCGTTTTGCAAACCATTTGCATACCTACCATTGGATCAGGACCGTCTCCGCCACCTTTTGGGAATTGTCGGCATGACCACGACCATTGTGGACGAATACCGACCACGCTGGGCCACCATTAAGCGCCCCCCAAATCGCCCCATCCCAAAGCTGCCAGTCCTGATCGATGGCAAACCTGCCGCTAATTACGAAATGCCGCCCGTTGAGAAGCGGATGAGCATGGTCTTTGACCTGGCAACCAGTCACCCCGCAACATTAACGATCCCAGTCTACTATTTCCCCGGATGGAATTCCACGATGGATGGAATGGAAACGCAATTGGCTGCGGCATCAGGGACCGGGCTTATCGAAATGACTGTGCCTGAGGGCCGGCACAAGCTCGCTTTCCGCTGGCAACCGACGCGTTTTCAAAATGCCGCCAGCATTATTTCACTAACCGGCTTTCTGGTTCTCCTCATCTGGACAGGGTTCAATAAACCGCCCCTTCGACGAGATCGTGCTATTCGCCCCGCTTCTCTAGGAACCGCAGATTCTCCACCAGAAAGACCATCCCAATCAGGATGATGACCACCAGGGCCAGGGTCGCACGCGCATCGAGACGCTGCAAAACATAGGCACTCACACCCATCAGGGCCGTGATGTAGTAAAAAATCAACACAGTGCGCTTCGGCGTCAATCCAAGCGCAAGGAAACGATGATGAAGATGCCGCCGGTCCCCCCGAAAGGGATGCTGGCCATGCAGGGCCCGCCGCGCGAAGGCGAATACCGTCTCGAAAATCGGCAACCCCGCGGCCAGCATCGGAACAAGCAACGCAAGCATCGCCGGCGCTTTGGTGCTCGAGACAAGCGTCATGGAAGCCAGCAGGAAGCCAAGGAGAAGACTC
>JAIBAT010000089.1 GCA_019695055.1 Candidatus Sumerlaeaceae bacterium
AGGATGAGGTTCTTAACCCTTTCCGTCGCCACAAGCAGCTCAAAAATGCCGATACGGCCCTTATAACCCGTATTGCCGCACTCATCGCAACCCATTCCCTTTACAAAGGTGATGTCTGCAATCTCATCGCGGGTCGTGCCAAAATCCGCCAGTTCCTCATCCGTCGGACGGTAAGGCGCCTTGCAATTTTGGCAGACCGTTCTCACAAGACGTTGCCCGATAACACCTTCCAGCGTCGAGGTGATGAGAAACGGCTCGATTCCCATGTCAATGAGGCGCGTAACGGTCAGCGCGGAACTGTTCGTGTGAAGTGTCGAGAACACGAGGTGACCCGTCAGCGACGCCTGAATCGCGATCTGCGCCGTCTCAACGTCGCGGATTTCACCCACCAGAATGACGTCCGGGTCCTGGCGCAGAATGGCGCGAAGGCACTTCGCGAACGTCAGGCCCACTGCCGCGTTGATGTTAACCTGCACAATGCCGTCCACCTGGTATTCCACCGGGTCTTCGGTCGTAATGATTTTTTCCGTGGGGCTGTTGATTTCGTTGATGGCCGCGTAAAGCGTCGTCGTCTTTCCACAGCCCGTTGGCCCCGTTACCAGCACGATTCCGTTGGGTCGCTCGATGAGCTTCGTAAACCTCTCCAGCACATCCGGCGTCATTCCGATCTGCCCCACACCAAGCAGCATCATGTTCTTGTCCAGAAGACGCATCACGAGGCACTCGCCGTGAACCACAGGCAGGGTCGACATACGAACATCGATCTCACGCCCCTCAACCGTCAGCTTGATGCGCCCGTCCTGTGGCCGCCGCGACTCGGAAATATCCAGGCCGGAAATAACCTTGAAACGGGAAATGATCCCGACCTGCCAGGACTTCGGCGGCGACGGAATCTCGCGCAGCACACCGTCCACGCGATAACGGATGCGGATCATGTTCGAGAACGGCTCGATATGAAGATCGCTCGCCCGGTCCTTGATGGCTTGCAGAAGCAGGAGACTGCAGAAGCGCACCACCGGTGCGTCCCCCGAAATCTTCTCGAGATCGCTGAGGTCCACGGCACCCTCGGGCCCCTCCATGCCGCTTGAGGTATCTTCCTTCTCAAACGCCTCCACCATTTGGTCCAGCGTCTGGTCACCAACCCCGTAGTAGAGGTTGATGTAATCCATGATTTCGTCCTCGCTGGCAACAACCGCCTCGATATCCGGCACGTTCTTGTCCAGCAGGAACAAGCGAAGGTCGTCCACGATCCGGACGTTGAGCGGGTCACTGATAGCCACCACCAGTTTCCCGTCCATCCGCCGCTCAATCGGAAACACCACGAAGCTTCGCGCAATGTCCGACGGTATCAGGTGGAGCAACTCCGGTGTAATATTCGCCTTGGGATAATCGGAAAGTTTGACGTACTGCAAACCGGCCTGCTCGCTGAGAATCTGCAGCATGTCGGCTTCCGGCCCGCCCGTGTACTCCGGCGCGCGATCCTGCGGCCGAATCCGGCTTCCCGCTTCATCCGGGGAGGAAAAGATGCTCTTCTGCCCGGGGATAACGGCCTCTTCGCCGGCGACCGGTGTCACCTTTCCCGTCTTGATGCCGCCCATGCGCGCGCCCATCTCGGCATCAGGCAACGCGGGTCCGCCTCCGCCGGGCAGCTTGGGCAATGGCTTCGCCGTTACCGCCACACCCGACTTCGGCTGGTCGGCATTGGTCGAGTTCTTCCCGTTGCCCTTGTCCTCGCCCTTGCCGGGCATCAACTTTTTAAAAAACGCCATTCTCACACCTGTGCGGGTGGCAAGCGCGCACCACCCAGAGCTTTGTGGGAAATCTATGCCCCGAAACCCCGAATAGTCTCAAGAACAATCTGCCGAAACTCGCGGGTCCGGGTTTCCAGCGAAATCCGCTTAATCCTGCGAGGCAGAGAAATGGAATCAAAGCCGATCCCACACAACGATTCGAGCCTGGGTTTGAACCACATCACCAAAAAGCTTGAAGTGCGTCAGGCTCGTCCTGTGCCCGCCATATTGGCCCTGGAATCCCACAATTCTCACCTCAACCGGGCCCGTCAGATTTTCGTATTGGGGCGAATCCGGAAGCCGGAACGTATACTCAAGATTGTCGCTCGATTGCGAACGATCGGAGACAAACACCTGCTGGCCATCAGCAAAACCTCCTACACTCGTAAAAACCGCGTATCTCCGGGGCGCATGATAATCGATTCGCCGCACCGTGAATTGGACTTCTTTGGCCCGAAGGTTCAGCGTTCCCGTGGACGGCGGCTGCACAGTGACCGTCAGGTACTCACTGTCTGCCAACGCAAGTGCCAGCGTCGCACTGGACTCATTGGCCGGTGCATTCACGCTCCAGGTCACGGCATCATCGCCATTTTGCTGTATGATTCCTGCCCCTCGCCCCCAACCGCTATACCCGGCAGCCGCGGCCTTCACGTAATACGCCGTCCATGGATAATGTTGCCCCGGATTGCTGCCCGTAAAATCGCTCTCCACAAGGGTTCCCGGCCCCCCGACGCACTTAATGCTGAAGGTTCGCCAGCCCGGGTCGCCGTCTGCATCCAGCACCCGCGCCATCACGTAACAGGGCGTTCCCGTCGTGGCCGTTCCGCTCACCCTCAGGCGCGACGCATCCCCCGTGACCGTCGTGGCCAACAATCCATCAGCAAGGTAACTCCCAATGACCGACGCCACCCTCTGGCCATCTCCGCCGCTGGTCACGATGTCTGCGGAATAAGGCTCCCCGACCCGGCAGACCGCCAGCGTATAGGGCGTGGCAAACCCCGGCACCGACCCCGCAGGATCGTCAATGGAACGTATCGACTGTTGCTCCTGCATCCAATCCAGGATAAACTGATACTTTGGCGAACTTGTCGGTGGCTGGTCCAGCGACTCCAGATGCCCCCACTGGCCATACTTGCCCCATTTGCTCACATCCGTGAAAATGACATGGGTCCGCAGCCCCTTGCTCTTTGCCATGTTCAGGTGAACCCGATAGACATCCGCAATTCCCGGCCTGCGATTCATGGCTTCCAGGAACGCGGTAATTCCGTCATCCCGTGAGTCCCCCCAATCCATGTAGTCCGTATAAATGGACGGCCCACCCTCATAGGCAATCAAAGGCTTGGGTGTCGCGAATGCGGTTTGGGCCAGCTGTCGCAGCCAATACTCAAACCCACCGGTGAAACCCGTCGCATCGGGGCCGCCACCCGCCCGCGCATCCCCGCTCAGCAGCCGCTTCATCCACTCCCCCAGCGCCTCATCACACTGCCGCGAAAGGTCCGCACCCACCCAATAGGAATCCGTCGGCACTTTACTGACCGGGTGCATGTTCCCCCCGCCCGCGTCAAAATACTGCCCCGTGTAAAACCACGGATCCCCCGTCGAAGCCTGAGCCTGGGCCTTGTCATGGGCCCAATCCTGAATTCCATTTCCGAAATAAGTCGTCGCCGCCAGCACGTCCGGCTCCGTCGGCGGATTCAGGGTCGGCCCATAGGCGTTGATCTCCTGCAGGAATGGCTGCGTATAACTGCTCAGCCCCGTCCACACCGCCGCAACACGCACCAGCCGCGACGAACCGCCAAAAACATCCTGAAACGTGCTCCACACCTCGCAAAAGCGTCGCCCGTTGAACTGCGCTTTCGAAATCCCGATCGAGGTCGCCTGATCCTGCGCCCAGTTTCCTTGGGCAAAGGAATTTCCATTGCTCCAGATTTCGTTCGAGTACTCCACATAAACTCGCAAATCAGACGCTAGGGGCGCATAGACCGGGTTGCTTGTCACCCCATCGTAGGGATTCGTCCCATCGCTTCCAAAGCGGATCAGCTTCGCCAGCTTCCGCACAAAATCGTCCGTCGCAAGATGCGGCACATTAATCCACAAATCCTTGTGCGATGCATTGCACAACGCCACAAGATGCTCGAACGCCACACCCGTGGTTCGGTTTCCGCTGAAACCCGTCGCCGGTGCCCTCGTGTTCAGCACTCCGCTCATGAAACAGTGCGTCGGCGGGCGCCGGTCTGCCCAATCGCGAACCGGGCTCGAGTTTGTATCGAGGAAATTCATGAACCTGATGAATCCCCAATCCGCGTCAGCCAGTCGTGCCAGAAATGTCGGATGGTACAATTGGTTTTCCAGCGACGCCCCCGAAGGATTCGCCGGATCCGAAAGCCACACCTTCATGTCGGTGATGGGACTGCTCGTATTGATGTCGTGGACCTCCACGAACTGCACAGAGCCATTCGACGGAAAAACGTAGACACGTCGCCCATCCACAAGGCGCCCGGTCGCCGGTCCATTCGACTGCCCTGCCTGAAATGCGCCGCCGGAGTTCAACCGAACATCCGCATCGCCTTTCCACATCAGCACCACTCTCCCCTGTGCGAACTTGTACCTCCCCGGCCATGTCGACGGCCGGTCACCATAGCCCACGTGCAGCCCAAAACAAATCGCCCGCAGGTTGAGCCCGGGGTTCAGGTACTTTGGAAATCCATTGTTATCGAACTGCGGATTCCCCGACGCTTGAATGTCATTCCCCCACGGCCCACCCGGCTGGTACTCCATCCAATGTCCGCCCGTGTGCAGCGCATTCGCAAAGAACGGCGTGTCATAATACGCCAGTCCGCTCGGATGGTACCCAACCTGTGGCAGTGTGGAGGGATCAAATCCCGCTGCATGAACCGTCCACATTGCCACAAGGAACATCAGGCCAGTCAATCGTCTCATGGCAGCTCCTTGCATTTAATCCTCAATTAAGACTCTTTAGCAACCGGGTGAGTTCCGCCGTTTGTCTCTGACGTTGGAAAGTCGCAATGTACTCATCATCAGGCCGAAAATCCAGTTGTCCGTGAAACAACTCATTAAGGCGTTCCTTGATGCTGAAAACATCGTCCGGCGCAACCACCACGCCGCACCCGCTTCGCCGCAATGTGTCCGCCAGCGCACCCGGGGGCGCCACTGCAAGGATCGCTTTTCTAGCCGCGAGATACTCGAAAATTTTCTGTGTCAGCATGATCTCGGAATTCTCCGCCGGACCTTCCAACACCAGCAGCGCATCCGCACTGGCCTGCAGGGCCAGCGCCTCGCGATACGTGCCCAGGCCGCGATTCACAATCACATCGCCAAGCCCCAGGTGGCGGATCGCCTCCTCGTGCTCCGGCTTGAACTGCGTCATGAACACGACCTGGAAATGCTCCGCAAGCCCGTGAAACTCGTCCAGCAGCCCGCGCACCGCCGCAAAAAAGTTCTCTGGAGAACGCTGCATGAACAACGTCCCCGTGTAGGCCAGCGTAAACTTGTCAAAGTGTTCCCGGGGCAAATCCGCCAGGTCCGCCGGGTCAAATCCATTGGGAATGACATGGACATTATCCCGCCCGCTAAGCTCCCTCAAATGTCGCGCAATGGGTTCACTCACTGTGATCAGCAGATCCGCCTTCCGCGCCACCCGAGCCTCCAGCATCCTGTTCACTGCGCGATGCAGCCCCGTTGGCCCCTTCCCGAAGTAGGGATTCTGCGTCCAACCATCGCGAAAATCCGCGACCCACTTCACCTTGAAGCGTCGCTTCAGGTGCAGCCCCACCAGGTGCGCCGAGTTCGGGTACGACGTCGTCACCACATACCGCACCCGCTGCGTCCGCAGGATACGCTCTGACGCCGCGCTGGCAAATGTCACCCAGCCCACACGGTCGTCTGGAATCAAAAACCACCGGGCCAGGCCCCGCGCGACATTGCGCAACCATCGCCCCACCGGCCCGCGACGACGCGTCTGACGCGCATTTTCCGCGTCCCGCTCCCGCTTCTCACGAATCTCCTCTGCCAGCATTCGCGCTGCGGGCGTGGAACGCCGGAATGGACTCAGCGATTTGATGCGTCCCGGCGCCGACCGCAGCCACGCCCACAGGTGGTAGGGATCAAGACTCGCCGTCCTTAGCACCGGATACCCCTCACGTCGCACCTGTTCCAGCGTTTCCCTGTCCAGCTTCGTGCCCGGAATCGGGTCCGCCGCGACCACGATCGGCGCAAATCCCTCCCCCGGCAGATACCGCGCAAATTTCACGATCCGACGCACTCCAGCCACCGCGGGCGGAAAATCATAGCTCACGAGCAGGATGCGGCTCGGCGTCTGGGGCTTGCTTTTCATGGTCATTGCGCTGTTCGTCGCCATCAATTCCCGCGCGACCCGAAAACGCAAGCCCTACCGACGCGCCTTCTTCTTCGCCCCGAACTCCTCCGCCACCACCACTTCCCTGCCCCGCTCGCTGGAGAGGTAAACACTATCCATGATCCGCTGGATGTTCAGCGACTCCTCCGGTTTTATCAGAACCTCCGCCTCGCCCCGCACGCACGCGAGGAAATGCGCAATCTCTGCGATGTAGACGTCCACCTCCGGATACGCCTCGGGCACCGCGTTTACCACCGCCTCGCCGCTCGAATACATCAGCCGCAGCGGCGGCTCCCCGGCAAGGAAGGGGCTGATAACCGCACCGCCCTTGTCCCCCAGGATCATCTGGCGGTAATTGTCCATCTCTGGCAGGTGCGCCGCCCAGCTCGCCTCCAGCAGCAGCGTTGCCCCATTGGTGAACTTCACCATGCCGCAGGCGTAATCCTCCACGTCGTACTCGTCACGCTTGTACTCCCCCCAGGTCGTGAAGAAGTCCTTACGATTCCCGAACTTCGTGTAAACCGTACCACTGACAGTGGCCGGTTCCGGACTACCCATTAGCCACACAATCAGGTCCAGTGTGTGGACCCCGATATCCACCAACGGCCCGCCGCCGGATTTCTCCTTGATATGAAACTGTCCCCAGCCGGGAATCCCACGCCGGCGCAACGCATGAGACCGACCGAAATAGATCTGTCCCAAGTCACCCCGCTCGATGGCCTGTCTCGCAAATTTCACGTACGGCTGAAACCGAAAATGGTGCCCGATGGTCAGCAATCCCTTCTTCGCGCGAACTTTGTCCACCATTTCCGAGGCCTCGGCGGCGTTCATCGCCATGGGCTTCTCGCACAGTACCGCCAGGCCGGCATCCAGCGCCAGCATCGTGGGCTCACTGTGCGCGTAGTTCGGCGTGCAGACCGACACGGCATTCAGCTTCTCCGCTTCCAGCAGCTTCTTGTAATCATCATAGGCGCGCGGAATGTCGAACTTCGTCGCGAAGGCCTTCGCCCGTTCCAGCGAGATGTCCGCGCAGGCCACCACCTCGATCCCCTTTGCCGCCGCATAGCCCTTCATGTGGGTCGCCGCGATGCCGCCGCAACCAATAATGCCAATTTTTAACGTCATGAAATCACAAAATCCCTTTACCGATAAGAGTCCCCCAAATGCTTCCCCCTGAGCCGCAATCCCCTCCCTCCGGAAATCAAGCCCAAATTCCGCAGCCATCCCCGCCACAGGAGGGCGGGTTTTCCAACTCGCCTGCCTGTTACTTCCCCGGGAACCAGAGGGCTGGCTCCCCGCTCCCCGAAAATCACCTCGCCTGCTGAAACATCCGCGAAAACTGCTCCTCCGTCAACGGCGCCACCTTCACCAATTCAAGGTTTCGCCGAACATGAGCCGCACGGCTCATTCCCACCAGCGCCGACGTCAACCCCGGCACCGACCGCACAAACTGAATCGCCCGCGTTGCGTCGTCGGCCAGCCCCGGAATGACCTGCTCGATCCACGCCGCCAGCCCCCCCGCCAGCTTCCCCTGCATGATCGACCCACTCGCCATCACCGACACTCCAAAATAATCCGCCGCCTGCAGCAGCGAGACCGTCTCCGTCCCGACCCTCTGGTTCGCCGCCGCCAGCGCCTCGTGGCTCACCAGGTTCACCGGCAACTGCACGAACCGCATATGATGATTGGCCCCGCCCGACGCCGCCGTCGCCGCCGCCACCACCCGCTCCAGGCTCACCGCATTCTGCACACCCGGCTCCACGCGATACGCGTCCCACGTCGCCGTGCCATAATACCGGATCCGCCCCGCGGCCACCTCCTGCTCCAGCGCCTCAAAAGCCCGCGTCAGCCTCGCATAAAACTCTTTTTCATCCACCTCCGCAAGCTGCGTCTCCGGGTTGTGCACATAGTACACATCCAGGCACTCCAGCCCCGTGTTCTTCAGGCTCTGCGACAACTGGTGCCGCAGGAAATCCGGCGTCATGCAGTGGCAACCCGCTGCGATGTCCCCCCCGCTCACAATCCCCGGATTGATCAGGTTCTCCGCCACCCATCTCCTCGGATCAACCGGGTGGTCCGTCTCATAGGTGATAAACCCGGCCTTCGAGCATACCACGATCTGCTCCCGCGGAGTCCCCGCTTCAGCCAGCTGCCGCAGCGCGCCCCCCACGCTCCGCTCACTCCGCTGAAACCGGTAGTTGCTCGCCGTGTCCACCACGTTGCACCCCAGCCCCACCGCTTCAACGATGGCCTCCGTGTACCCCGCGTCATAGACAGGCGTGGGCTCGCCCAGGTACGTGCCAATCCCGATGGACGACACCGTGTACCCCTGCGCCCTCCGAAAGTGGCCCGACGCCGCCCCCTCAATTCGCGCCGCATAGCCCGCCGTGTCGTCGGGCGTCGCATGCCCGGAAATCAGACTCATGAACAAACCTTTCCTAAAATAGCGCCGCTGGAGAAGTCCATTTGACACGCCTTTATTCCTGATGCCGCCTTGTGCGCAAATGATAACTTTCATCAAGCAGACGTTTCGTAATTTCCACCACACCGGCGCCGTCGCGCCCAGCTCCCGCTTTGTCGCCAAGGCCCTCATTGCGCCCCTTCACGGCCGCAACCACGCCCCCATTCACATCCTCGAGGCCGGACCCGGCACCGGTGCCCTCACCGGCGAGATCCTCGAATGCCTCAAGCCCGGCGACCACCTCACCCTCTGCGAGATCAACGGCGA
>JAIBAT010000146.1 GCA_019695055.1 Candidatus Sumerlaeaceae bacterium
GGGAGGAAACCTACGCCGTTAGAGGCGTGGAGCAACTCATGTAGTATTTTCGTAATGATTTCACCCGCCTAGCGGGCTGGGAATGGGATAAGTGAGGGACACATGAGCAAGGTCGAAATCACCATCACCACGCCGGCCCAGGCGTTGAAGGACGCTGCGTCGGTCTGGCGACGCGCGGAAGCGGGCGGGGAAGACATCGTGCCCACCATCGGCTTCGGCTCCCCCTCGGAACTGTTCGCCGCCATCACCGACCGGCGTCTTGAACTGCTACGCCACGTCGCCAGCCATGATGCGCGCAATATCCACCAGCTCGCCCAGGCGCTGGGGCGAGACTACAAGAACGTCCATACCGACGTGAAGGCGTTGGAAGAGCTGGGGTTACTGGAACGGGTGGATGGAATGCTGGTGGCGCCGTTTGATGAGATTGATATCAGGGTGGCGTTGCGGGAGGCGGCTTAGCTATAAAAGTCTAGGTCTGAACTTAGACCTGTACTGCTGCTATAAGCGCTTTCCAGTGGCGTTCGTCTTTTTCCTGTAGCTCGTCGAAGACATCTTTGACCGTCTGCTCTAACAAGAAAATTAGCTCGTTGTTTCCTGCTACACGCTCAATCGTGTTGCCGTGACTAAATGTGTGCAAAAACTTAAGAATTGACTTTGCTCGCTCTTTCCCAAAAAGCTCGGAAGCCCGCTGATCCACAGTTTCACCATACGTACTTGGAATCCTGGAAACTGTGTAAAGCTCGACGAATCTCCGCAGGGCGTTTGGGAGAATCATGAGTTGTTGATGGGCTGCCTTGTCTACGGAAATATGGAATTGGTATAGGCTATCGAATAGATATTGATACTCGGAGCTATATTTTGCCAATGAGGCGGGCATATCGCACAGCTCAGAATCACCACCCGCAACACGTTTTATCAAATAGAGTCTTGCCGCATTCTTCCCATCTGGCTTCAGTTCTCGCATCAGATGGAAGAATTCAAAATTGTGTGTGGATACAAAAAGCTGTTTACAGACCGTTACCCAAGTCTCGTTGCCATCTGCCTTTCTTATTTTATGAAAAAACATATCATTGATTGCTGCTGTAACTTGGTAAATATGATTACCATCAAGGCTTGAAATCGGATCATCGATATAGACAATCGTCTCCTTGAATTCGTCGGGTTTTAGTTCTTGAAGCTTGGTCAGGAAATAGGAGAAGGCGATGGCTGTGCGTTCACCATCACTGAGGTTCTTGGCTACAGCGCCGTTGAGACGAACTAGCTGAAACCGCTCTTGACCAGAGTTGTCTTTGGTTACCTTGATCTGAACGGCTTGACTTCCAAGCATCGACACCAAGCGATCATTGATCTTCTCTCGACCTTGCTGAGCCTGGCTAATCTCGGCTTGAAGCTTTTCGACTTCAACCTGCAAGCGCTGAGAGAATACCTTGATCCGATCGCTTCGTTTGAAAAGAACGAATTTTTTATCATCAAGTCCGATATTTTTTTGTTCATCGGCGAACTGCTGAACATAGTGATAACGGGCCATTTGGCGCGCGATTTTTCTTTCCTCGATAAAGTTAGTCGCAAGCTTATTGTTTTCCCGGATCACCTCATTGATGGCCTTAACGGTATCAATGATCAACCTTTCAAGGCCTGTAGCAAGAGGAGATGGTTCCATTGCCTTGCGTGAGTTTTCGACCTTCGCTTTAACCTCTTTGGCGAGAGTCCTTGTTGCATCGTTGTAGGCCCTGATATGTCCTGTAAGTGGTGCTGTGACCTTCTCGTAGGTTTCACGAAACTGAGGATTAATTTCTGAGGACTTCGGCCATTCAAGTTTGAGCTCAGCTGCCTCTACTCGCTGCAACAAACGTTCAACTTTGGTCTTGTGATCAGCCAAATCCTTCGAGAAATGTGAACGAAATGCATCTAGTCTTTCGGTTGTAACTAGGTTTCCGCAAAACTCACAAGAACCAGCCTCGGTATGTAAATTAAGGCCTGACTCAACCCACCGCTCAATCTGCGGGTTGTCTTCTAGGTGTTTGATTGTGTTTGAAAATGTTGGGGTCGCGGCCAGGATAGTAGTTGCCTCTTTGTGAATGGCCTCGATGGATGGGGCAGCGAAAATCTCCTTAACTTCGGCAGGCTTTCTAGAGTCTGGCGTCAGTGCCAGTTCTATAGCGTTTTCAAGATCCTTGTCTGACAGGCGCTGGGTGTCTAGGATTCCAACCGCAAGGAGGTCTTGGCCGAGATGTGTTGCTGTATAGGGATCAAGCTTCAATCTTTGACGAATGAACTGAGCAGCCTTAGTCTTTTCGGCCTTGATCTTTTCCGAGTATGTATCAATGGTTCGGTTTATCACTCGTACCCGTTCCTGGCTCTTCAGAATACGGACGCTTAGGACATCAATTTTCCTTTGGGCCTCTTCGGACTCTTTGCCGAGAAGCAGGATTGCATTACAGTTTCCAGTGTCAAAAAATAGGTTGTTCTTTACGAAGTCTGAGTTGAACACCCTCACCGATAAATTGCACTCGTGTAAGTTTTTTTCGGTGATGCCATCAACTCCACCATTAAATGTAAATTCACAATCCGCAAAATCAGGATGAGGGCTCTTTAACTCAAGTTTTGCAAAAAGCCTAGATAGAGTGGTTTTACCCGAGTAGTTCCACCCATAAATCAGATTCTTCTCTGCAAATTCTTTAATGCCCGCGTGCTTGGTGAAATTCTGAAAAACGCCGAACTTTTTAATCTTCTCAATGCTTTTTAGCATGCATTTCTCCCGTTTTATTCGAGTAGCCCCAGCACGATCTGCATTGCCTTTTCAAGCCGACTCCGGCTTGCTGTTCTTATCTGATGCAGTCCGACTTCCCTCGCCATAGTCGCAATCGCACTTTCTCCCGTTGAACCAGCTGCAATCACCTTCTTCGCCAGAGCACCCAGTTCCGCCATACAAATCTCATCCACCGCCCTTACCGATTCAGTGGCCGGCCTCCGGTACGCAATAGGCCTATCCGGGCTTAGTCCCACAGGCCAGTAGAACGTCCCAACATCTTCCTCGGTCGTCTTGAAATGCTTGGCCGCCAGCCCTTCGACCCTCTCCCGGATACGCGAACCGGTCCGTTGCCAGCCATGCGCCCTGGCGATGCGGCGAGCAAGAACCCCATCCAGCACTGGACCTTCGACCTCGACCACGTGGGCAATCATGCTTACGAGGATCGTGTCGTAGGTGGCCTCGAAAAAGGCATCGGCGTTGACGCCATCCACCACGGAGAGAGGGTCGGCTTCCACGAACACCGGGGCGGACACGGTAGGCGCTTCGTGTACGTTCCTGGCGTATACCCCGGCGACTTCCTGGCCCTGGTTCACGTTGGATTGCACGCCATCTGACCGTGAGGTGGCGGCATGCTCACAGCCATCTTCTCCCTGTTGCTTCGTCGACTCGTCGGCCGTGGCCTTGGCAATGGCTTCTTCCGCTTTCTGGCGTGCTACCTCCTTCTCCGCCGCTTCCGCACGCTTTGCCCGACTGGCTTCCAGCAATGCCCGCAGTTTGCAGTCCAGCTTATCCAAAGTGCCGGCGGCATCGATCCACCAGTCCGTTGACCAGACCCGCAGGATGTCCCAGCCCAGGCCACGCAGCACCTGTTCCCGCAGCTTGTCGCGGTCGCGGGCGGTTGCCGAGCGGTGGTAGGTGGCACCGTCGCATTCGATGCCACTCAGGTAAACGCCCTTGGCGTCGGGGTGTACAACGGCCAGATCGATGCGGAAGGCCGAGGCGCCGACCTGGGTGTGCAGTTGCCAGCCCTTCCGGGCCAGGGCGGCGGCGACGGCTTCTTCGAAAGGGCTGTCGAACCCACCCCGGCCGCCGGAATTGGCTTCGGCCAAGGCGCGGGTGCCGCGTTCAGCGAATTCGAGGAACAGCTTGAGGTCGCGCACACCTTCGGCCTGGGTACGGGCCAGATTCATCTGTTCGGACTTGAGACTTGAGAACACGCGCAGTTCATGACGGGCGCGGGTGATCGCGACGTTCAGTCGGCGCTCACCGCCGGCCCGGTTCATGGGGCCGAAGTTCATCGAGACCGCACCGTGCACATCCGGGCCGTAGGTGATGGAGAAATACATGATGTCTCGCTCGTCACCCTGGACGCTTTCCAGGTTCTTGACGAACACGGGCTCCAATTCGACTTCAGAGAACCAGGGTTCGATGGATGGGTCCTTGCGCCGCTCTTCATCCAGCAGGTCTTCGATGAGTCCCTGTTGTTCAGTGTTGAAGGTAACCACGCCAATGGTGAGCTTGGATTCGCGAAAACCCGGCGACTTGAGGCGGCCGACCAGATCGGCGACCAGGGCTTTGGCCTCGGCCTTGTTGATGCGAGCGCCGCCTTTTTCATAGGTGCCGCTGACGGGGTGGAAGCTCACGGCCCGATCTTCAGTGACGGGGGACGGGAAAGTGACCAGCGAGCCACCGTAGTAACGATGGTTGGAGAAGGCGATCAGGCTTTCGTTGCGGCTGCGGTAGTGCCACGCCAGGTTCATGGTGGGCAGGCTGGCCCCCAGGCATTCGTCGAGGATGCTCTCCAGATCTCCTTCCACATCTTCGTCGTCCAGGTCGGATTCGGCCCGATCGAAGAAATTGGTGGGTGGCAGTTGCTTGGGATCCCCCACCATGACCACCTGCTTGCCCCGCGCGATGGCGCCCACGGCATCCCATACCGGGATTTGGGAGGCTTCGTCGAAAACCACTACGTCGAAGCTGGTCGCGTCGGCGGCCAGGTATTGGGCGATGGATAGGGGGCTCATGAGCAGGCAAGGGGTCAGCTTGGTCAGCGCGGTGGGGATGCCAGCCATCAGTTCGCGCAAGGGCATGTGGCGCTTCTTCTTGTTCATTTCATGGCGCAGGGTGCCCCATTCCGAGTTGCGGGTGACATTGTCCTGGCTCGGCATTTCGGCACAGAGACGCGCTCTGATCCAATCCCGGGTCAGCGCGGTAAAACGCTCGTCCAGTGCCCGGAAATCGCTGATGCGCTTTTCGTGTTCGGCCGATACGAAGGTACGGATGGCCTGTTCCTCATCCACCACGGCATTGAGCCACCAGCGGCTGTAATCGGTCTCAAACGCCCGGCGTACCTTGCCCTGGGTCACCGAACCATGCTCGATGGCGGAAACCAGATTGCCCAGGCCGAGAACCATGGCCTCGCCACAGACCTTGCGCCAAGCACACCAGGTATGCAGCCGGTTTTCGAAATGGATGATTGCCTCGCAGTGCTGGATAAGTTCGTCGAGGGGCTGCTCGCCGAACCGAGTCTTGGCCGCATCCGAGAACCCACCCGCCGACGCCAACCGGTCGATGGCGGGTTGCAGGGCTGCCCAAGCCTGGAGATAGGCATCGCCGGCCGCCGCGATAGGACCGCCCGGTTCCAACAAGGCATTGCCAGCGCCGATTAGCCGGTCCAGTGCATCCTTGATTGTCCCGATTGCTTCCGGCGTGCTGGCGAGGTTAGAAACCACGGCGGCAATGGAGGACTGAAATTTCAGGGCCTTCTCCACTTCTCCGGTACGGGTCCGCAGGCCATCCCATAGTCCCGCCGTGAGCTTGGATAGATCGCCGTAGGCGGAAAGACGCTGTTCGACCAGTGCCCGCTGGCGCAGGCGGCGGAAATCCGCAGCCATGGTCGTACCACACTCCCCAACTGCCACGGCGTTGTGCTCATCGGTGAGCGAACCGGACTCCCGCAGGGGTTGCATGGCCTCCTGGAAGTTCAGCGCCGCCAGCAGGGGTTCGGTGCGTGTGCTTCGTCCCGCCCACAGCGATTCGGAGGCCGGGCCGAGGTATTCCAGTGCTGCCAACTGACTGTCCAATTGTCGGAGTGTCCGAAGCCTCTTCAACTCCGTCGCAAGACGCTCCCCACAACGGCCCTCCGAAATCGGCTCGAACCCGGTGTCTTCCCACAACTGTTCGTTTCTCGTGGCGCTGAGCGCCAATTGGAAACGCAGGGCGCATTGAGCCAAATCCGCTTTGGTCTTCAAACCGGTCCAGAGTCCTTCGGTCTCCGCACCCAGGTCCAGGGCCATGACCTGAGAACGCAAGGCTCGGATTTCGACCCAGGCACGCAGATCCTTGGCGACATCCGGCTCGCCCTCCCCGGTCACCACGGCGTCGAGTGCCTTGCTGATTTTTCGTTTCGCCAACCAGGAGAGGGGCCACATGGCTTTCCCGGCCTTGGCCCACTCTCGTTGGAGCTGGCCCACGTTCAACTGCTCGACCTGCTCGCCGTAGCTGACGGAGAGTTGTTTCATCGCTTGATCGATGCTGTCCAGCAGCGCCAAACCCTTCTTGAGTTCCAGGACCGTATTCATCGGCCAGGGCTGGCCCAATTGGGCATGGGTATCCCGCCGGTTCTTCAGCACCTGCAACCCTTGTTTGCAGGTGCTGATCACCGAATCGGGCCAAGGTGGCGACAGGGCCGCGCTATGACTTTGATGTTCGGTCAACAAGGCCACGGCTTCGTGCAAGCGGTCAGCCAAGATTTTCGCGTCGGGCCGCAATACGAAGCTCCAATCCCGCCCGGCTGCCTGGGGCAGAGTTCTGGCCAGAATGGCCAAGGCGCCACGGACATGACGGTTTAGCGGCATCTCCGGCAACCCGACGGACTGGGAAAAGTGCGCGCCGGTCTGTGCCACGGCCCGCGCGGCGGGAATCACCTTTCTGGCGGCCTCGATCAGGGTTTGTTGCCAGGTTGGGGACCAATCGTCATGGCCGACGGTGGCAAGAGGATGTGTCATTAGGGCGTCCCGTCCCACGGCCTGAGAGTTGACCTCCAGCCGATCGACCACCTCGCGGAGCGTTTCCATGGCTGGCAACTCATGGATATTCGGCCCACTCCAGGAAAGTCCCAAAGGGGGGATATCCTCGCCGTCGACGACCCGCCCGATCGCTTCGAAAATGGTCATTCCATTGCCATGGCGAAGATGCAAACGCTCGACATAGCCGTTGAGTTGGTCGCGCAGGTTCCGCAAACGCTGCGCTTCCGTGCGCCAAGAGTCCGCATCTACCGCGCCCTTCGCTTCCCACGCCTGCTGGAGCTGGGCGAGCACATCCAGTTTCCTGGCCTTGTTGGAATGCAACTCCAGACAGAATTCGCCCAGACCGACTTCACGCAGGCGGCGGTAGACCACATCGAGGGCAGCGATCTTCTCCGAGACGAACAACACCCTCTTGTCTTCCGCGAGGCATTGGGCGATGAGGTTGGCGATGGTCTGGCTCTTGCCCGTCCCGGGCGGTCCCACGAGAACGAAATCCTTGCCGCGTGCAGCGGCCATGACCGCTGAGAGCTGGGAGGAATCGGCAGGCAAGGGACAGAAGGTCCGTTCGGGAGGCAGATCCCTATCGAGCCATTTCACGTTCGGGAAATCGATTTCGGATGGATAGCTCTCACGTGGCGTGTCGATCAGGTGACGTACCACCGGGTTTTCGCGCAATTGATCGGTACGCTCGGTCAAATCCTTCCACATGAGGTACTTGGCAAAGGAGAACATGGCCAGTACCACGTCTTCCGTCACCTCCCATCCCTTGATGTCCTTGATTGCGTGGGAGACTGTTTTCCAGATACCGGCCACGTCCAGGCCGGCATCGTCCTTGGGTAGTTCCCCATCGGCGACGCCCAGGTTCAGCTTGAAATCCTGACGCAGCATCTCGATCAGCGTCGGATTGAAGCGAGGCTCATCGTCATGGAGGGTCAGGGTGAAGCCGGAACGCACGCTCCGGCGGTTCAGATTCACCGGAACAAGGATCAGCGGTGCGCGATAGCGTGCCCCCGCCTTGTCTTCCCGTGTCCAGGAAAGAAAGCCGATGGCGAGAAACAGGGTATTCGCACCCCCTTCCTGCAATGTGGACCGCGCGGCGCGGAACAGCTCCACCAACCGGGCATCCAGTTCATCTTGGGGCAGGTCAACGAACACCTCGCGCCGACTCAAGGCATCGCGAGCATGTTCCCGGCGCAGGTCTTCTCGTTCGCGGCCTTCATGTATCGCCTGATTCCGAGGATCGGCGCCGTCCATGAGGGCTGGCCTGGCGAGCAGGCGCAGAGCCTGACCGTCCGAAAGTAGGTCTTCCAAGGCGCCGGGGTCCGGCGCCTCGACCTTGATGGCCTTTTTCCCGCTGCGAAAATTCAGCAGGTTGTTGCTCAAGGACAGGTCCAGCAATTTGCGCTGCCAACGTGCCAAACGGTCCTTGGGATTCAGCGTGGCGGGATCCGGTTCGGCGGCAGCATCATCGTCAGGTAGATCAGGAGCTTCGTCGAAAGTTGGTTCCACAATTGGCGATGTCTCGGCTGGGGCTATCGTCCCGTGCGCTTCGGCGCTGGCTAGTGGTTTGATCCGTTGCAGTCGTGCGCGACGGATGTCCACCGCCAATTCGAAGGCCTCTTCGTTTTCCTCCGCTACGTGTTTCGCGCCAAGCTCCACCGCGTGGGAGAACGTAGGCGCCGGCCGGTGGGTGGCGACGGTGGTCTCGAAAAGCACCAGTTCCCTGAGCTTGACTCGCTTGCGCAAGGCCGTAATGTCATCCACCACTGAGGTGGAAAATTCTTCATTTTTGAGCCATACACCGGTAAAGGCATGACCCCGGGTGAAAAGAAGCAGCGGATTCAGTCCGGCTTGTTCGATAGCCGAACAAAAGAACAGGGCAAGATCGAGGCACGTTGCCAAGCCGG
>JAIBAT010000010.1 GCA_019695055.1 Candidatus Sumerlaeaceae bacterium
CGACATCCAGCCCGGCGGCATCATCGGCTACGATTCCGGCCGCACCTATCCCCACCACAACGTCTACTGGATCACCTCCGACACCTGGGATCTCCGCGCCCTCCAGTCCATCCTCCAGAGCGACCTGGTCACCGACCAACTCCGCGCCCTCTCCGTCGCCATGCGCGGCGGCAGCCTCCGCTACCAGGCGCAGAGTCTCCGGCGTCTGCGCGTGCCCCCGCCGCCGACCACCTGAACCTCCCCTTTTCCGGCGACCGGAACCCCGGCCTCGTATCGTTTCCGATCACCGGAATTCCGGGCCATGGAGTCTGCGGCTGCGAGAAAATCGAACGGAGGGGCGGGACTCCTGCCGCCCCTCCCTCCGGCCTTCGCCCATCAACTCCGATCCAGCAAAACATCGCCCGGGAAATTTCCCGTCTTCCCGCATCAGGCTTAAACTCTAAACTCGTGCCTGCCCCCGTTACCCCCTCGGGCCATGGAGGCTGCGGCTGCGGCGAAATTAAATGGAGGGGACAGAATTCATGTAGCTGCTAAACGCAGAAGCACTTACCTTCTCGGAGACGACTATAAAGACTACCTGAATGTTTGGAGGTCATAGGTAATGTAACACCAGTCGTTGAACCAGCGAGTTGCATGGCATTCAACCGAAACGCTGTTGTAGTCAAAGTCGACAACTTTGCTGTGCCAAGTTTGGCCCGGAACAATTTCCCAAACAGTTTTTCCATCTACTTTTACAACTATTTTTCCGGTTTTGTCTTCCGCGATTCCACTGACGTTTAAGGTTAACCTGCCTTTCGCGGATTTGGTGATTCCTTCGAGCTTCAGAATAGTTGGAGTTCGTCGCGCCTCGGGATGGATTGGAATAACGTATCGTCGCCCTTTAAACGAATGAAATACTGAAATATTATGCCGTGACATCTCCCAAACATGCAGATCGGCATGAATATACTTTCTTGTCTGCCCGTAATCCAGATCGCTCTTTTTAGCTGGCACGCGAACAATCAGGTTGTCACTTATCGCCCTATTTGGCGAATCCGAGTAATAAGTATCTTCGTCATGATTTAGGTTGTTTACAGCAACCTGGTTAGGTTGATTGTTAGCCGATGGGTCGTTGGGCTTGTCATCCAACAGGATACGGAATCCAAAGTGGGTGTATGCAAAAGAGGGATGGAAGCTGGAGCGTTGCGCCGAACGGCAATTCCATGCATTGAAGCCCCAGCTGCCACCGCGGCTGACGCGGGCCGAACTCAAATCGCGTTCAGCGCTGAGGTAGTTGGGCGGGGACGTCACCTCCCCGGCGGGGTAGGATCTGTAAACATCAGCACACCATTCCCGTACATTACCATGCATGTCATGCAATCCCCATGAGTTCGCCTTCTTCAAACCCACAGTATTCGTCTTTAGTCCACTGTTTGTTCTGTACCACCCCATCTCATCAATCTCGCCAGCATAAGGCTCCGTGGTACCCGCTCGACAAGCATATTCCCACTCAGCCTCAGTAGGTAGCCGATACACTCCCTCGGAAACCTTTTCCATTTCGCACAACCTCTTCAAAAATTCCTGACATTTAGTCCAGCTGACCCTTTCCACGGGAAGATCGCGCCCTACAAAATAGCTCGGGTTGCTTCCCATGACTGCCTCCCACTGCCCCTGCGTCACCTCATACTTCCCGAGCCAAAATCCTTTCGTCAGGGTCACCCGATGCTGGGTTTCGTCATTATCACGGCCAGGCTCATTACCTGGACTACCCATCATGAACGTTCCGGGGCGGATGTACACGAATTCAATGCCTGACGGGGATATCCACGGACGGCCCGGAATCGGTCGCAAGGGTTTATGCGGCGGCGTGTTTGGATCCCGGTTCCCGACGGTATCTGATGATGCCGTAGACTGACTCCGGGCCATCTCCACCAAGTCGGGCTCCGCCTGTGTGACCCTTTCGATCTCCACGCTGACCGTCATCGCCTCTTCAATCTTAGACTGCTTCGCAAATCCTTCCTTCATCCGGTCCAACGCAGCGAGATAGGCTCGTGTCAGGGCGACGTTTGAACTTAGGCAGGCTTCCTCGGCCTGACTCCTCTTCTGAATGTAATGCTTCAGGATTTCGTACAGCGGCCCGCTGGCGGGAAAGGCTTCGCCAGGGATCTGTGTGTTCGGGGACACCGTGTATTCCTTTGCCTTGCGGACGGAGATAACCCCTTCGAGGTTGCCCTGAGCGGTGTATTTCTTTTCCAGGCTGTCGAGCAATGACTTGAACTCGGCCAGCGCCTCGTTGGTCACTTTATCGCTGACCTGATCGATCTCCCTGCGCTTCACTTCATACTTCGCCGCCATCTCCGCTACGGCATCCACTCCTTGGGCTGTACCGGTGACCGCCAGCAGGACCGCACACAAGCCAAGTAGGAGAGTTTTCATGTTGGTGCGCATCTTACCCGGCGACAGCAAGTCAGAGAAGCAGAAAGCGAAGATATCAAGCCGTTTTATGACCCTCTCGCCAAGACCGCATTCAGCCGATCTCTCCGGCCGTTTCGTCCAGCCGACGGCAGATCACCCCCCCCCGTGTGCCAGCCGCCCGTCCGCGCCTGAACCCCCGTTTTCCGGCGACCGGAACCTCGGAGTCGAATCGTTTCCGGCCACCGGAACCCATGGCCGTGGCGGTTGCGGCTGCGAGAAAATCGAATGGAGGGGCGGCCCGGTCATCCGACCGGGTAGTAAGACTCCTGCCGCCCCTCCCTCCGGCCTTCGCCCATCAACTCCGATCCTGCAAAACACCGCCGGGGAAACTTCCCGTCTTCCCGCACCAGGCTTAAACTCTAAACTCGTGCCTGACCCCGTTCCACTCGAACAACAACTCAGTGCTGCGACTTTTTGATCGCCTTTAAATTACGCCTTGCTTTTAGATTTGTTTTTACACTTGACGGTGGAGCAACCTTTAAGTCAGGGCGAATAGACATGGGCCTTGATTGGTTGACCTCGTACGAACCTTTACACTTGATTGCGCGTGGAGAATCCGGCGGGATAAATTCGGACCTGCCACAGCAGGGACAGATCTCAGCCTGAACGGGTTTCTTGAAAAGAGATATGACCCACATAATAAATCCCATACATAGCAGCATGCTTGCCAGCGGCCAGCCGAATGGGATGAACATGATAACAATTCCCGCGAGCATCAAGTATTTGCCCCACCGCCGATTCGGATTCTCGCATACATCTATTAGCTGGGAGCTTACGTCTTCCTCGCATACTAAGCAAAACCAGATTTGACCTTGCTTGGCTTTTTTCATGGCGTGATATTACCTCTTATATGCATGAGCAGTTTCATATAACCTACGATCTTGCCAATGACGTGTGATGCTTCAGTAGTCAATATCTGAATGGATGGGAGCTGGGCTGCAGTCGCGGGCGCTGGGGCTTGCTCTGTATTTAGTACTTAACGACCATATGTTCACGGGGACCCGTGGGGCGGAGTTTTGGTCACAGGAGGGCAAACTCCAAGCAGATCCCGGTCGCCGGAACGATTTCGGAGGATGAGTTCCGGCCACAGGAAAAGAGCCATAGCCTTTATTTGGCCCCCTCACGCTCATCGGATACGGTGCCCGTACGCCTTAGGCCCGCCTTCACTTTAGGCCCGCCCCCATGCGCCCACAAAACTTGTGCCTGCCCCCGTTACCCAGTACCCTGCTTTACAATTTACAGGAGCCTATGAATATTCCAGCCAACAAAATACTTACGAAGACTTCCATAAAACTGGACCAGAAGTACTTATTTTCATCATGCTTTGGGTCAAACACTATAGCGCCAAAACTGATTATGACTCCAAGGAGACCTACCGTAGATATAAAAATACCGATCTCCTCCATAGCCAATAGGTGTTTTTCTTGTTGGAAGTTTGTGATTGTTTATGCGTCGCGATTGTAAGGTCAAAGCTCGACTTTTGGCAAGTTCATTTTACGCGGAGCTATCGTCGCGACAGGTTGCGATTTATGGCTCAAAGAGGCAGATAGCCGCAAAAATCCGTGAGCGGGATCTGGGTGCCCTGGAAATCCTTCGGCGGGTTGATGGACGGGTCCCAGGAGCGCCAGTCGCATCCTTCAAACCTTTGATACAACACGTAGTTAGCGGCAATGCTCAAGCAACGGGCTTTGCTCCCGCGGTCGAATCGCACTGAGCTGTGCACCGGGAGGCTCAGGATGGCACGGGCGCAGGCAATCCGCGCCGGGTCGGTTGCGGGCGGCGTATTGATCGGCAACGTAAAGCTCAGGCGCAACGCTCGAATGCACTTCGTCGCGCGCAGATAGTCGCCCTCCACAAGGGCATCCACAGCGTCTTTGCGCAGTTGCACGCGGAACTGCTCCTGGCGGGCGCGAAACTTTTCCGCCTCCGCGCGCCCGACCGGGGTCAGTTCAAAAAAACTGCCGTTTGCGAGCACCCGGTCGATGAAGGCCGCTTCCCCAGTTCGAGGAAACAGGCGTTCGAATACGTCTTGTTTCGTTCCGGACATCTTGACCCCATGCTCCTTGGCGAGGGCTCGCAGCTCCTCAAGGCCATAAGCCAGCGGGATGGCCCTCGTCGTCTCCACCCGGCGCAGAATCCCCAGGGAAACGAAGCGCTCGGCCGCATCCTCATACGGTTCACCAAGAATTTGTATACCATCCGCCCGTTCGCGTCCCTTGGGAGCATTTAGGCAACCACGGGCAAAATACGTCATGCGGTTCAACGCCAGGGGTTGTTCGGCGCAGCGATAAAGCCGCCAATGCGGCTCCGAACAACCATGCCCGAAGGCCTGAAACAGGCTTGGCACTTCCCGGTCGGCCTGCGCCGCCCATTCCTCATCCTGGGCAGTGGGACGCAGTCTTTCCTGGTCTTCCCGCAAAGATCGGCCTTCCCATTCAGGCTCGTAGTATTGCACCTCGCCCGCGGCTTCATCCATCTCACAGACATCCCCCTCGTCCTCCCCGTCACCTGGATTTCTTGGTGACGGCGCGCCGGCGGAACGCAACAGGGCCGCAATCTCGGCCTTGTCGACAAACAAAGCCCGTTCCAAAGGCGTTTGATCGAAAACGTTGCCCGCGATGGTCAAATCCGGGCCGGATTTGAGTAGCTCAACAACCGCCCCAATCGAATCATGTTCGGAATCGACCCCGCAGTAGATCGGCGTTTCCCCGCGCTCATTGACCGCATTGATGTCCGCTCCAGCGGCGACCAGATCCCGCACGAAAGCCGCATTGCCTTCCTGCATCGCGAGGTGAAGCGGTGTCATGCCATCCTCGAGAGCAATGTTCACGGACGCGCCGTGGCGGATCAGCATGGGGACAAGGTCCGGGTGGCCAAAACAGATCGCCCGGATAAGCGGATACCGCTTTGCCCCATTCGCGGCGTTGGGGTCGGCGCCCTTCTCCAACAACAACCGGGGCACCTCCACGCTCTTGCCGATGGAACTGAACAAAGCAGACTCGCCGTATCCCTCCGGTGATGCCGGTCCAATGTAGCTGATATCCGCTCCAGCCGCCAGCAAGGCTTCGACGCTGGCGACGTGGCCATATCGGGCCGCGCATTGGAGCGGACACTCGTACATGGAATCCATCGCATTGACGTCCGAGCCCGCCTCGATCAACAGGCGCAGCTTTTCCACCTGGCCCACACGAGCAACCCGGAACAGCGCTGTTCGGCCTTTTTTGTCTCTCTCCTGAAGATCGGCACCCGCCGCCAGCAACCCACGCAGGGTGGCGGCGCCGACGAGAACCGCTGAGTCGGGAAATGACCTCTCCTTGCTCATCGCGGGCTACCTTCGCTTTCCATGACCGGCGCCGGCCTTGAACTCCCAGGACAGATGTACACCATACAAGCGAGCGGGCGGGGTCCGTGCATATGAGCAAATTCCGGGCGCCGGAACCCTTGGCCGTCGAGAGTTCCGGGAGCCGGTAAAGGCGTGCAAGGTGATGATGGCGGGGGGCGCATAGCAGGCTCACTGCTTAACTAACGGGTTTTCATCCTTCGTGAATCCGTAGAGGGAGCAGACTTCGCGGTCAAGGGCGGAGTCGGTGGCTTCGATCTTGTGGGTGAAGGTGAGCAATCCGGAGTCCATCGGAAAGAGGGCCGGGGCTGGGTTGATCCGGATCATGCGGGACAAGGCGGCGGCGTTGACCCGGGTGCTCCAGTCCGAGGACTGGACGCCCAGGAAGGTGGACAAGGTATTGGGGCGGTTGGGCGGGGATGAATAACGCTCATGTGTATAGACCGACCCCGCCCAGCCCCACATTATTTCGATGTACGCCTCAGAATGCTGAATAAAGCATTACGCATCCAACTGCTATTGCTTGCTTTGAAGGTCATTGCCTGGTCCTTGTTTTCGCTTTACCTGTCGGCGCTTATGCCAGAAGCGAACTATCAATGCAACGACCTTAAGACATTTGAGCCATTTTTCCAGCCCTTGGCTGTCGGCCAGATCTTTAAGACCTTCAAGAATGTCAAACAGGGCAAGGAGTTCTATTAGTTTATCAAAACTTTTATTTTTCATGGTGAGCGTGATTACTCGGCAAGTTCGAATTTCAAGTGGCTTCGTTGTCCCCGGGGCGCTGGGCGGGGTGAAGGTGGGCAATCTGGAGTCCATCGGCAATATGGCCTGGGCGGGGATGGTCCGGGGCCATTTGCGGGACAAGGCAGCGGATTAATGGGATAAATGAACCTCGGGGGCAGGTTTTGGACGAATTGGATTGACAACAACCACCGAAAGATTCTAATAGGCGCATGAGTAACAATCCAAGCAATTCATATTCCTCGCAACGTAAAGAAATCGAAAGCCTTTACGAGAAGCTTAAAATCAAACTCGATCAATTCAAGGACGCCAAGAAGCACCGTCAGGGCAAACTTAAGGACCTAGTAAAAGTTGAACACAAGATGCTTCGCAAGCAAATCGCGGAACGAAGTAAAAGGCTAAGGGAAAGCCTTCAGGCATTCGAAAACGTGTTTTGCAAAATCGAAAAACCATAACCTATCAGAAAAAGAACGTCTGAATCTGCGTAAATTCAGTGCACCACCCGACGGAGTGTCAGCCCCCCCAGGAGTGGCTCAGCCCTTCACAGCACCTTCCTCAGAGGAAAGTGCGAAAGATTCTGGACACTACCCGCTTCGCTTGCCCCCGCAGAGGAGTTGTTGGCCGCAGCCGCAGCCTCCATGGCCGGGTTGTTCAAAACGCCGAGTCCGTCGAGCGATGGGTGCGTCAGGCCGGCGCGCCGACCTTCGGGAATGCATTGTGGATCACGCCATCCAACGCGCTTCCGGCCTTGGCCTTCTGGACGCCTCCCCACTGTTTGAAGAAGCAGGGGTGTTGTCAATCGGGCTCGGACCACAGGTTTCTCTAGGGCTGCAATGACTTACGGCGACAAAATGCCCGTTTGGGGGGTCTTAGAGGCGATTTTTGGGGGCGAAAAGGGGCTGTAAGGGATGGGCTCCTTCTTTACAGGCAGGGCACCGTCGTTTGGGGTTAGGATAGGTCATTGCCATTCGGGGTCGGACCACAGGTTTCTATAGGGCCGCAACGACTTGCGACGACCAAACGCCCGTTTTCGGGGTCTTAGAGGCTGTTTTCGGGGGCGAAAAGGGGCTATAAGGGATTGGCGCCTTCTTCACAGGCCGGGCACCGTCGTTGGCGGTCGGACAGGTCATTCGCCTCCGGCCTTCAATCTGGAAGCCGCATTCTCGGACAAACGCCGCGTGCTCCGTGGCGACGCTTTCCGTTTGTCCAACCGGCGGCAGGAATGTTCCTACCGGTCGGATGACCGGGCCGCCGTAGAGGGATGCGGGTGCCGACACGGGGGCTGGGCAATTGGCCAAAGTCAAGGGCGGCAGGAATGCCGCCCCTCCCAGATCGGTGGTGAGGTCTGGAGCGGGAATGCGCGGCTCTGGAGTGGTTGGCAATTGCGAGCGTGGTTAGCCGTCCGGAGGACCCCGCGAAACGGCCTCACGCCAAGACCCAAAGACCCCAAGGCTGAACACGGGTATCTTTGGGTCTTGGGGTCTTGGCGTGAGATGGACGGGAACCGTCCGCCGCCTTGCTACGCTCGTTGCCGGCCGCAAACAAAGCGGTGTCGCGCTTCGCTTGCCACCGCACTCCATGAGAGTGGTTGGCAATTGCGAGCGTGGTTAGCCGTCCGGGGGACCCCGCGAAACGGCCTCACGCCAAAACCCAAGGACCCCAAGGCTGAGCACGGGTATCTTTGGGTCTTGGGGTCTTGGCGTGAGATGAACGTGAACTGGCCGCCGCTCCCAGTTTTGACCGCAGCCGCAGCCTCCACGGCCGGGCAATCGGCTTGAAAAGGGCTGAATATCCGGGATGGTGCGGACACTATACAAGGTTGGGGGCGGCGTGGTGCGCGCCCCGGCATCCCCGCGGGAAAACATGACCGGACGATCCGCCATGACATGGCTTCTGCTCACGCTGGTTCCACTGGGGCCGGCGGTCAGGGCCGCGCCCTTCCCGGATGTGAACAGC
>JAIBAT010000099.1 GCA_019695055.1 Candidatus Sumerlaeaceae bacterium
GGGGGGGGTTAGTTGGGGTGCAGGGGTGGCATGGACTGCATGGGGTGATTCCTTTCGTTTGAAGTTAAAGGACCGTAGCACAGGTGGGTGGGGTCTGCATATTCCCTTACAGACGCTTAGGACCCCTTGTAGACCCATAATCTTAGAGGCAGATTTCACCGCAGAGGGCGCGGAGAGCGCAGAGGAGACGGCAGAGATGAAGGCAAAGCGAACCTGAAAGACGGTAAGGGCACGAAGTGGTGTTGCGAATTGGGTTGTAGTGTGCTGGATTGAAACGATTAATAGTGGATGACCGTTAATTGGTCAACCGTCCCCTTTTTCGTCCCCTTTTTCCGTCCCCTTTTTCCGCTGTTAGTCCCCAAACACCCAAGTCTCTGCACCATTAGGTAACATAAATGTAACTTCATCCCGGTTCCATGCTGCGTTAATAGTTTCTGGTAGGTGTCTCCGGTAGGACTTTCGAATTAACATGTTGTCCGGACCCAAGAGATAAACATATCCGGTTATATTGTCACTTCCCTGCCCGATCCCGACGGGAATCACTCCTAAAAGGTTATTTGTTCTCTTAATGACCAGTTGATGACGACCGTCAGGTGAATGTTCTGACATGACTGTGCGGCCCTCCCCAACCTTGCCAACAAACAGCGAATATGAAAACTCCCAAGGACTTGAAAATGCAAAGGCCATAATAAGCATTGCGCGCGCAAATAGAACAAGATTTGTCATGTTTCAAACGCTCTACAAACTGTTTATATATAAATTTCTCGTCAACAGTCAAAGGGATGCCTACTGTCAACCGTGATAGACTAAAGCAAGTTTCAGAGGTACACAGCCAAGTTAATTGGGAAAGTTTTGCCGCCCCCCCTTTCATTGAAAATCTATCCTGGATTCTCCAAGTTTCTTGCAATATCCTTTACATGGTCCAGGAATGGTTCATAGCTAATTGAATCGAGCACAAATTCAATATGAGCAGGTTCAGGCACCCGTCCTAACTCGAAAGCGGTACTGGCGTCCGAAGATACTTTCGTAATCTGCTTTGCGAATGATTCGATTACCTCGATGACCTGAATAGAAAAACCTTCCACCATAGGAACGGCGCTTGAAAATGGACCAGTTGTCGATATTCGCCGAACCTGAAGAGCCCACTTTATTGCATCTCGGTAGACCGCACCCATTGACCTTCCCCAAAATACAATCTTCTCTGCATCTCCCGGTTCGCCAAGAGCACCGACTGCCTCGGCAAGGTACACATTAATCAACTGACCGATGTTGTTTCCGATTATGGACAATCCATTTATGTGCCCATTTACGAAACCTAGGCATTCAGAATCGGGCACAACAACTGCGGCTCCGACGGATATTCCGGAATCGTACTCATAACGCAAACCTCTCGCACCTGCAATTTCATCGGTCAACACTTGGGCCGCAAGGGAGTATTCCCATCCCCTTGGCTTTTCCAATACCAACTGCAAAGAACGTCCGCGGAGGTCGCTTAGATAGTCAGGCAAGCGTCCACAATCGTATGCACGCAATGCTTTTAGGCCCTGCTTCATTCGATAGGCAAACTGAGCTCTAATGGCCCCGATCAAGTCCTGGGCTGAGCTAAATGGTGTAATCCATAGCTTGTGCTTATCGGCGACCTCAGCGACAAACTCAAATACCTGCGAGTTGTCAACAATACCGTCCAGCTTTAAGCTGGGATTCTGTTTCCAAACCGGAAGCATTGTGTGGAGCTGTTGGTCGACATAAATGTAAACCGGGACTCCACGTGCCCGCGCTGCCTCGAATTCCAAACGAGTAACCGAAAGTTTAGTCTTAGGGTCGAGGCTGCCGTATTTCAAACCGACAATTAGTATGAGGATGTCGGCATCCTCTGAGGCGATGTCGGTGCAGTTTTGAATTGTAGTTTTTCCCGGATCAATTGGGAATTCTGGATTCTCAAACAGGAGAGCCTCATAACCCAACTCGCCCATCAGAAACTCGGACAAGTCTTTACGAACTTGCTTTAGGTCATAAAAGGTCGAACTAACAAAGACATGTGGTCGATTGGACATTTCTTGGAAATGAGCCGGTGGCCGGGCAGGATTTTCAATGGAAAAGGTCAATGTATTGGCCGGGATTCTGGCCATCAGGCTGCTCGACGTACGAACAGCAGGCACAACAGGAACACCACGGCGACCATCACGGTGGCGTGGGCATAGAAGACGGGCCGGTGGTAATACCACCGGTGCGATTCGAGGAGCTTAGCCGCGACGGGTGCGGCAACAGCTAGAGCCCAGATTGCGAGGGTTGTCTTGCGTCCGGGCAAACTGGCGAAGTGGGACGTGAGCAGGGCATACCAAATCGCCACGCACCAGATGGTTGCCACTTGGGCGAGGTCGATGTGCCAGTGGGGCAAATTCAACATGGCGCGGGGTAATTCACCCATCAGCAATTCCCAAAATCCGTCGGTCCCGTAGTACATAATGGATTTGCTTAGTCCATTTCCGATTAACCCCACCGTACAGAAAGCGCCAAACGCCATGGCCCGGAGATCGAACTCCGCGGCGAGTATGGCACGGCTGTCATGAGCGATAAGATACTGGTCCAGATTCCCTGACTTGCGAAGTGAGTCGTATCGACGGCGAGTGATGAACTGCGTTGCTCCGACGGCGAGCAGGGATGCAAGGACATGGGATTTGACCACCCATTTGTTAACCGTGTCGAACAGGGCGTCCGGGAGGTGCCAATACGCGAAGTCAGAGATTGCGGAGATAACGAGCCCTGTTGCAAGGCCAGCGAGGATGGTCGAAACTAAGCTGCGGCGGGTGAGTGGGGCATGTTTGGCTTCCAAGCTAGTGCCAGGACTTTCCGTTATCGATGGAGCGGAGCACGGCGAGTTTGCCCTCGGCTGCTGAGACTGTCATCAGCCAATTGCCCTGGCCATCGCCGACGCAGTCATTAAGTAAATCTCCATCCACGTCGCTACAGTTGGGCAGAGATACTCTCAAATGGTAGTGAGTCAAGACTCCGGCAGCATACCAGTTCTTGCGTGCTTTTTGCCATAACGGCGGATTTCTGATTAATTGTTCACTCCTCCAAGTCTTGCCGCCATCTTCCGAGCCCCCGTGAAACGAGTAACCGTAATACTCAAACTCAGCATTTCCGGCTACTATGAAAGTGCCCTTTCGGTCGGAACGTATGAGACGCAGTCTATTGGGCGGGGCTAAGGGATAGTTGAGTGGCGAAGTCCTGCGGAGGCTGCATGTCAGTCCGTCATCGTCCAGAGTGATGAGGTTCAATGGCTTGATTGAAGCCATCTGCGCGGATACAGTTGAGGGGTCGTCGAGGAACAGATTCCAATGGCCGTCATTGGAAAACAATACGGCCACCGGTTGGAGGTTGGAAGGAGGGCCAACCTTCATGGGGGGTGACCAGGTGGAACCCATATCGGGGGAACGCATGACGTAGACACCGTTGGTTTCGTTGGGGTAGCGACTGTCGTAAGCGGTCTTCTGCCAGAGGGCCATGATGGTACCACTGGTGTTGCTTCCCCAAGCCCACCCTTCATAGTCCGGTAGACCGAATTCGTCGGCGCGGGTGGGATCGGACCATGTCTTTCCGCCGTCGGTGGACTGGCACAGGTATCTGTAAGAGGGATAGGGTGGTCGCCTGCTATCGAGTTCCTTGAATCGAAGCGTTAGGGACTTTTTGGAATCTGTCATGATACTTGGGCCGTAGTACTCGCAATAGCTGCCTTGTGGCCTTGTGAAAACGGCCGTCGGTTTTGACCAAGTTGTTCCGTTGTCCTCGCTATAGGATACCACCATTTTATGGTGTATTGGCCCACTGGACCCCGAGAACTCGGTAGAAGGCCAGGCAGCGACAAAGGTGCGATCTCCACCGTACGCAACCGTTGGGTCCTCAACGTTTCCGGTGTTCGGTGACAAAGTAATACCGATGGACTGAGGGACCGACCAAGTTGTTCCGGCGTCGGTGGAGCGGGACATGAGGACATCGACGTCCTCGGATGGAGGAAGCCTGAGCGATGCCCATACGGCAACCCAGCAACCGTCGCCATAAGCCAAGGATCCACCCCGGGCATAGATGGGATATTCGGGATTGCCGTCGCTGATGACCAGGTATGGACATGCTTGAGGGCGCATCGACGCATAGAGAACCAAGGCAAGAAATAGGATGATGGCTGCGGGTATGCCCACCATTATGATGACGAGTTTCCTGCGGGAGATTCTCATGAGGGTGAGTCCACGGTTTTGGGCGGAAATATCAATGGGAAAGCAAAAAGGCATAAGGGGTGGAAGTCGCACCGGAGTGCTCCTCGGGGGGTGCCGCACCGGAGTGCGGGCACCAGCGAAATGAAGGCCGGCGGGGGCGCGGGGGCTCCCGGGAAAGGCCGGTGGGGGCGCCCCGCTTACGGGGTCTTTGACCGGGGCTCAAAGACGAAAAGCGGGCGGGCCGCCCGCGCTTCCGGCAGTGGGCTTGAAGCGAGCCGCTTACGGGGTCTTCGACCAGCGCCAGCAACTGCTGAGACAAAGAACAGTAAAAAACGCGGGTGGGGACCCCCGCGGTCCTGGGGGGCAGACCGCACTTGAAGGGTGTGATTAGAAGTACCGGCTGGCTTCGTGGGTGATGCGGGGGCCGGTGGTGTGGATGATGATGGGGGTTTGGGCTGTGGCGAGGGTTACGGCGCCTTCGAGGGCGTCGAGGGCGTCGTCGTGGTGGGCGTGGGGGTATTCGTCGGCCTGGTGGAAGAAGGGTTCGGGGAGGTGGCGGTTGAAGAGTATGTTGCCGCTGACGATGCGGGGTTCGAGGGATAGGATGCGGTTGTGCTTGGGGAGGTTGTGGCGGACGTATTTGACGGGGAGCTGGCGGGTCTGGCCCTGGGCGATGCGGGCTTTTTGCTCGGCGCGGACGTAGTCGGTGATGGTGCCCTGGACGTTGTTGGTTTCGATGCCGAAGAGGGTGTAGGGGTAGCGCTGGAGGAGGTCGAAGGCGCGGGCGACCTGCTGGGCGAGGGGGACGCGGTCCATCCAGAGGTCGAGGAGGTGGAGGGTGCCACTGGTGTCGCGGGCGAGGGTGACGATGGCGGCGTAGTCGCCGGTGAGTGACGTCCCGGTCGCGGGATCCAGAAAAGCGAATAAACGACAATTCTGAATTCTCAATTCTGAATTCTGAGTTGAAGGCGAAGGCTGACACGGAGGCACGGGGGCACGGAGGGAAGCAGAGGGCATAGAAGAGTTCTGGGTTCTGAGTTCTGGGTTCTGAGTTAACTGCGAAGGCTGACACGGAGGCACGGGGGCACGGAGAGAAGCAGAGGAGTTCTGAGTTCTGAGTTCTGGGTTCTGAGTTAGAGGCAAAGACTTACTCACCGCAGAGGGCGCGGAGGGCGCAGAGGGGGCAGAACAATCACGGACAAGAGTGTCCGTGCCACTTTGGATTGTGAAATAGTGCCAGCGGGTGGTGTTGAAGATTTGGGTGGTTTGGTCGAGGGGTTGGTTTTGTTTTTCCTTTAGGAATGCGGTTTTGCCGCGGGTGACGTATTGGGCCATTAGGGTTTCGTAGTTTTCGTGGTGGGGCCAGAGGACGCGGGTGCCGGTGAGCATGGGGGTGTGGTGGGTGTGGAAGTATTTGCGGGCGCGGGGGCGGCGTTGGGGGTCGGAGGGGTTGAGAAGGATGCGGCGCCATTGGGCCCAGTGGCGGGTGCTGGTGGTGGCCCAGGTTTCGATGCTCTGGTAGTAGGCGGATTGGAAGCCGGGGCGGTCGAGGAGGGTGCGGAGGAGGGATTGGCGGTGGAGGATGGTGCCGACGATCTCGATATGGGTGTAGGGGGCGCCGAGGTTCTCGACGACTTCGTCGTACCAGGCGAGGAGGCGGGCGCGGAGGGCGTGGCTGTGGACGGACTGGGAGTCTTCGACGTCGTCGAGGATGATCTTGGTGGGACGGTGGGGGCCGTGGGTGAGGCCGCGGATTTCGGCGCCGGCGCCGAAGGCGTCTATGCGGAGGTCACCTATTATGGCGGATGATTGTGTCCAACTGGTGATGTTGGGATGGGAATTCTGAATTCTCAATTCTGAATTCTGAGTTAAAGGCAAAAGCTGACACGAAGGCACGGAGGCATGGAGAGAAGCGGAAGAAAGGCGGGGGTTTTGTTGGAGTTCGCGTTTGATGTTGGCGAGGCGGCGGTTGGCCTGGGCCTGGGTGGCGGATAGGATGAGGGTGTAGGGTTCGCGGGCGTGGAGGAGGTCGAGGATGGGGAGGATGAGGGTGTGGATGGTGGATTTGGCGTGGCCGCGGGGGGCGGCGAGGGCGAGGCGGTGGCCCTGGCGGTCAAAGAGATTGGTGGGGGCGGCGAGGCATTGGGCGTCGTAGCGGGCGAAGGATTCGAGGTGCATGCGGGAGAAGGGGTGGCGGCAAAGGTGGGGGAAGAGCGCTGCGGCCTTAGCCGCAGCGCAATTCTGAATTTTGAATTCTGAATTCTGAGTTAAAGGCAAAGGCGTGTCCACAGATTTCACAGAAAGCACGGAGAAGAGACCAGAGGACTGGGCGCGAGAAGGCGCGGAGGAGTTCTGGGTTCTGGGGTCTGGGTTCTGAGTTTCAGGCGGAGTCGCACCGGAGTGCGGCTTTGTGGGTGCGACATCGGAGTGTTCGCACGAGCGGGAATTTGCCGCAGGGATGGGCGCGGGATTAGTGGGTGGGTTTTGGGCAGGGAAAGGCATGGGGTTTCTCCGTTTTTTGATTGTTTACGGAGGGGACGTTAGCAGGGGAAATTGGTGTTGGGAATTCCCCCACGGCCTCTTACAGCCCCTTGTGGCCCCTTAGCAAACTCGACGCAGTGCTCTGGAAGGCTTCGATCTCTGGCTTTTGTCTGGCAACGCTTCGGGTTGCGGAGAAGGGGGATTCTTAGGCGGTCTGGAAAGACCGCCCTCCTTTGGGTTGGGCGTGTTTGGGGGTCAGGCGCCGGGAACGGGGTGGGGCTGGTCGGCGTTGTGGTGTTTGATGATGCGGCCTTCGATGTAGTAGACGACGTCCTCGGCGATGTTGGTGCACAGGTCGCCGATGCGTTCGAGGTTGCGGGTGATGAGGACGAGGGAGATGCAGCGGTCGGCGTCCTCGGGGTGGGTGCGGACGTGGTCCACGAGGCGGCGGATGAAGGAGCGGTTCATTTCGTCGACTTCGTCGTCGCGGTCGCAGACGCGGCGGGCGAGCTCGACGTTGCCGGTGGTGAAGGCTTCGATGCAGTCGCGGACCATTTCCTGGACGACGCTTTCCATGCGGGTGAAGTCGATGAGGTACTCGGACTGTTTCTTCTGGTTGAGGATGATGATGCCGTGGGCGATGTTGACGGCCTGGTCGCCCATGCGTTCGAGGTCGTTGTTGATCTTGAGGGCGGTGACGAGAAAGCGGAGGTCGATGGCCATGGGCTGCTGGAGAGCCATGAGCTTGAGGACGAGTTCGTCGATCTCGACCTCGGAGTGGTCTATGGTGTCGTCGGTCTTGATGACCTCGCCGGCGCTGGTGATGTCGCCGCGGGTAAGGGCTTCAAAGGTTTTTCCAATGACGTCGTTGACGTCGGCGGCCATGCGGCCGAGCTTCTGCTTCAGCAGGTCGTAGTTTTCATCAAAATAGCGGCCCATGGGTTGCGCTGCGTCCTTTCGCCCTCAAAACCTGTGAGGAGGCTACATTCGCCGCGGGAAATGCAAGGGTGGAGTGGAGCCGGGGCGGGCGTTGCCACTGCCCTGCCACGAGACGGTGCTTAGCGCAGGAGGCCCTTGAGGAAGACGCGCATGATGCTGTCGGCGTGATCGCGCATGTCGTTTTCCTTCTTGGCAATCTGGCGGAAGCGGATGGCGGCGCTGATCATGCCGCGAAGAAGGTATGCGGCTTCGAGCGGGTCAACGTCGGTGAAGAGGTTCTCGCTCTGGCCCTGGGCGATGAGGCGACCGATGATGGCGGTGTTCTGCCGGTAGCGGTCGAGGTGCTCCTGCTTGAGGGCGCCCTTGAGGGCGTCGAGATCCTCGCCGCTGGTCTCGAGGCCGTAGCTGGCGAGGTTAAAGAGCGGGTAGCTCTGCTGGTAGCGCAGGAGCAGCTCGCGGACGAGGCGGGTGAGCTTGATGTCGGCCTTGCCGCGGTCGTTGATGATGCGGGTGAAGAGTTCGGAGGTCTCGTCGACATCGCGGGAGATGATGTCGCTGATGATGGCCGATGTATTGGCGAAAATGGACTTGGCGGTCTTGGTGTCGACCTTGGCTTCCTTGGCGATTTCCTCGAGGGTGGCGCTGTTGGCCCCCTTTTTGGTGAAAACGGCGTGAGCCGCGGCAATCAGGGCGTCCTTCTGCTTGTCCTTGGACATTATCGGCGCTGTCTCCGTTCAGACGTGGGAATTTTTGGGTCCCTGAAAAGGCTTGGGCCCCGATTGGCTGCCCCGGATAGGGCGGGCAGCACCCAAAGGGAAATGGAACCCAACCTGCGGAAATTTATTTACAACCAGCGGGTTTATAGCGAGGTAAGTCCGGATTTTACTGAAAAGTACGCGTGGAGCGGCGATTTGGGTCCGTTCCCGAGAGGGTTATCGAATGATTTCTGTATTGAACCGCCTGCCGAAAGCGGTCCGTTTGGCCGCCGCGGTGTTCACACTGGCCATCCTGCCGGGTTTGGCATGCGCGGAGGAGTATAAACTGCCGGATGCCGCGGAAATCTCGCTCTACTCCCCCATCGCGCTCAAGTTTTACCAGTCGGGTGTGGCGGCGCTGGACCGGGTCAACTACGATCAGGCCTACAACGATTTCGCCCGGGCGGCGCAGTTTCAGCCTGAGGCGGTGCGATTGAACATGATAACCGCCGGATTGGCCCTGAAGCAGGGTCGCCGGTTTCATGCGGCCAAGGCCAAGAACCACTACGAAACGGCGGTGATGTGCTACCGGAATGTGCTTCGCCAGCCCAGTATTGACGATGATTTCCGGCGAAACGTGGAGAATCGCATCAAGGTGGCCATTGATGAGCGTGACAACCTGAGCCAGCGGGACGTGCGGCGGGAAGCCGTGGGGGGCACCTTTGTGGAGCGCCTGAACAAGGAATTTTCGAAGAATGCGCCCCAGGAGGCCAAGGCCAGCTCCGGTGCACCGGTTCCGGCGGCGCCGACGCCGACACCAGTTGTGGCTGTGCAGCAGTACCAACAGTACCAGCAGCCGGCGCAGGCCCAGCCTGGAGGGTATCCGGGGCTTCCAGGGGCACAGCCAGCGGGGCCACAGCCGGGCTTTCCGGGGCAGCCGCAGCAGCCTGCCGGCCCAGCCACGGATCCGTCGGTCAGCGGCATGCCACCCATCTGATTTTTCAGAATTTGGCCGAGTTCTGAATATCGTCGCGGGGGGGCCGCTAATTGAGCGAGAGAACAAGCGACAGCTGGTAGCAGGCTGATATAGACGAACGCCACGATTTGCGTGGCTCGTATGCAGGAAATTCGAAGTGGGCTAACGCCCACTTTTTGTTTTGTTAGGCCCTGTTTTTTGGGCGCGGCTTGGATTTTGGACGGCAAGCCGGAAGATTCTTGCGGCAAGAGAGGGACGAAAATGAACGCGACAGAACTTAAAGCTTTCATGCGCCAGGTGAGCAAGGAAAAGGACCTGGACATCAATATCGTGCGCGACGCCATCGAGCAGGCGATCGTGAGCGCGTCCAAGAAGAACCTGTCCCAGTTCATCGATGCACGGCCGCAATTGGATGCCGAAACGGGTGAGTTGCGCCTGTTTGTGACCAAGGAAGTGGTCAATATTGCAACAAATCCGCGAACGCAGATTTCCCAGCGCGACGCGAAAAAGATCCGCAAGGACGCACAGGTCGGCGAGACGGTGGAGGCCGAGGTGGACCCGGCCATTTTCGGGCGGATCGCGGCCCAGTCGGCGCGTCAGGTCGTCATGCAGAAGCTGCGCGACGCCGAGCGCATGAAGGTTTACGACGAGTACAAGGCCCAGATCGGGCAGGCTGTGAGCGGCATTGTGCTGCGCTTTGAGAAGCGCGACATCGTATTGTCCATCGGCAAGGCGGAAGCCATTTTGCCGCGAAATGAGATGCCCGTGACGGCGCGCTACCGTGTGAACGACCGTCTGAAGGTTTACGTGCTGGATATCGATCCGCTGGCAAAGGGCCCCATCATTCGTGTATCGCGCACGCATCCGCAGCTTGTGGCAAAACTGTTTGAGCAGGAAGTGCCGGAAATTGCCGATGGCACGGTAAAGATCGTGACCGTGGTGCGCGACCCCGGGTCGCGCTCGAAAATCGCCGTGGAAAGCACGAACTCGGACGTGGACCCGGTGGGAGCCTGCGTGGGGGTTAAGGGCGCGCGCGTCCAGATGATCGTACGTGAACTGGAGAACGAGAAAATCGATATCGTGCCGTTCACGACCAACGCGAAGCAGTTCATCACCAGCGCGCTGGTTCCGGCACAGATTCAGTCCATCATCACCCACGAGGACCGCAAGGTCGCCGAGGTGATCGTAAAGCAGGGCAACCTGTCGCTGGCCATTGGCAAGAAGGGCCAGAATGCAAAGCTGGCCTTCAAACTGACGGGATGGAAACTGGAAATCCATAGCGAGGGCGAAGACCGGAAACTGGCGGAGATGAACCAGGAGAAGGTTCAGCGCCAGTATTTGGATGACTTCCTGAGCCAGATGGACAAGATCGACGAGCCGATGAAGGAGAACATCTACTCATCGCCGTTCAACAGTGTGCAGGGTCTGGCGGAGGCCGGCGCAGCCGATATTGTGCATCTTGTGGACGGCGACCGCGACCTGGCTGAGCAGCTCATTGAGGACGCAAAGGAATACCAGGAAGCGCTGCGGGAAATGACCCGCCACGATTTTGGTGAAGATGCTGCCGAGGCCGGCGCCGAGTCTGAAGGGGAAGCCACTGCGGAAACTCCCGAAGGCGAAGGGGCCCCGGCGGAAACGGCGTAGGCTTGGTAGGAACTCTCGATTTGTCGGGCGGGGTGGCCGAACCAATCCGGCCGGGGAAGTCTACTCCTCGACCCGGAGCAGGACGACCGTAATGTTATCGTGGCCACCGGCTTCGTTGGCCATGGAGACCAGCTTGTTGGCGCACTCGCGCAGATCCTTTGTGGAACGGACGGTTTCGCCCATGGCGTCATCGGGGACCATGCCCGACAAGCCGTCGCTGCAAACCAGGAAAGTGTCGCCGGGTTTGACGTCCTCCAAGCGCACATCGATCTCGAGGTCGAGGCGATTGCCAAGGGCGCGGGTGATTACGTTGCGGTAGCGGTGGTTGCGTGCTTCCTCGGCGGTTATGATGTTTTTCTGGAGCTGCTCGTTGACCCAGGAATGATCGCTGGTCAGCAGTTCAAACGTGTCGTCGCGAAACCGGTAGACGCGGGAATCACCAACGTGGGCCATGGTGGCGACGCCCTTGTTGACTTCGATGGCGGCAATGGTGGTGCCCATGCCGCTGAGTTCGGGCCGTTCCTGCTGAAGATTGTAGAGGCGCTGGTTGGCCAGTCGGACTCCATTTAGAAGGGCATTTGCGGCGGCGCTGAAGCGGGTGTCGTAGCCGAATGGCCAGGTGACGCTGGAATCCTCGGCATGGCGTATGAAGAACTCCACGATGGCCTGGATGGCAGATCCGCTGGCGACCTCGCCCGCGGCATGGCCTCCCATGCCATCGGCCACGAGAAAGAGACCGCTTTCGTCAGACCGGTAGAAGTTATCTTCGTTGTGGGACCGTCTCAGCCCAACATCGGTAATTCCAAAGGATGTCAGCTTCATGTAAGCAGGAACAGGAGGCCTATCCCGTATAAATCCTTTCGCTAAGTTGGTTCCCGATTTGTTCTGACTGCTGCCTGTGATGACGCCCCTGCGGTTCGCTGGCAACTCTTTTCTAATCCCCGAAGGGGCGGGAATCGTCAGTGATTGCGCCGGTTCTTTGAGGTCTGTCGGGGAAGGAAAAAACCGGAGGGAGTGGGAGGGGCTTCATTGCGGAATTTGCTGTTGAGGGCCTGGATCAGGTCGCCGCATTCAGCGCTTTCGGGGTCCTGCTCGTAAAACTCGCGGATCTGCTGGCAAAGGAGGCTGGTTTGGCGACGGCGGTGATGATGGAATATCCGGGAGAGGCAGTTGTGCAGTGTGCGCTCGGAAATATCGAGGGCTTCGTCATCCACAGCCAGGGAGCTGAGAAAGGCGGTATCGGTCTCGTCCTCGCAGAGTGAGAGAAGGGCATTCCAAGAGTAGTTTTCCGTGACGTCCTGTGCCTTGAAGAACCCAAGCCATTTGCGCGCGAGAGGATGACCGAGCCATTCAGGGTCTACCTTGTCGAGCAACATGGTGCGGGCCTCGGGGGACTCTACGATGACGCGCAGCAGCATGTTCTCGGGTTTGTACTCCGTGGCGCGGGCTGACTCGGCGAGTTGCTCACGGAGGTTGGCGGTGCGCCGCCCCTCATGACTGGCAAGCTGCTGACGGATGACGGACTCACCGACGAGCACAAAGTCCGCAACCCGCCGGATGTACTCGTCGCGGGCGACGGCGCTTTTGACCTTGGCCAGAAGTGGCATGAGGAACTCGACGATGCGAACCTTGCCCTCGACGGAGTTACGGTCGAACTGTGTGCCGGCGGTGTGGCGGAAGAACTGGAAGAAGTCGGGTGCCTGGTCGACGAGAGCCTGAAAAGCCTGGGATCCATGCTTTCTCAGGTAGGAATCGGGGTCGTGGTCATCGGGGAGTGCCACAATATTAATGGAAAAGTCTTGCTCCAGCAGTACCTCGCATCCGCGCAGCATGGCCTTCTGGCCGGCCTCGTCGCCATCATACACAAAGGTGACGCTGGCGCAGTAGCGTTTCAAGGTACGGGCCTGCTCCTCGGTGAGGGCGGTGCCGCAGGACGCAACGGCAGTATTGAATCCGTGCTGGTGGGCGCGGATCACGTCCATGTAACCTTCCATGAGCAGGGCGCGCTGGGCCTTGACGATGGGGTCCTTCGCGATGTGGAGGGCATAGAGATGCTGGCCCTTGCGATAGAGGGGGGTCTCGGGTGAATTAACATATTTGGGTTCGTCGGGGGCGGCGTCGCGGGCATAGACGCGGCCGCCGAAGGCGACGGGGCGGCCAAGCTGATCGGAGATGGGGAAGATGAGGCGCTTGCGGAAGCGGTCGTAGTGGCGCTGGGACTGCGGGTTGTGGATGACCAGACCAGCAGCAGCGAGAGAATCACGTTCGTACCCTGCTTTGAGAGCAGCGTCGAGGAAATCACTCCAGGCATCGGCCGCGACGCCGATGCGAAACTGCTTAACCAGGTTCGCGTCGAGGCCGCGATCGGCGATATACTGCGCGATCTCGGACTTGCCTTCGGTGATGGCGGTTTGCAGACGCCGGGAAAAGTGGGATGCGGCCAGTTCGTTGATGGCGAGGAAGCGGTCCCGCTCCCCCCGGGCCTCGGCAGATTCCTTTGGGGAGCGGCGAAGCTCTGGCATCGGGATGTGGAACTTTTCGGCAAGGTACTTTAGGGCCTCGATCCATTCGACGCGTTCGATCTTCTGGATGAACTTGATGGCGTCGCCGCCGGCGCCGCAGCCGAAGCAGTAGAAGATTTGCTTGGTGGGGCTGACGCTGAAGGAGGGGGTTTTCTCGCGGTGGAAGGGGCAGACGCCCTTGTAGTTCACACCGGCGCGCTTGAGTGGCACGAAGGGCTCCACCACCTGGACAATGTCCACCTGGGAGCGGAGTTTCTCGGCGAATTCTATCAGTTCACTCATTGGGGAGCGCAGCCTCTTGCGGTGAAAGGAACAACATCCAAGTGACGGCGGAAATTTTGTTGATGGTCAAGAAGAGGGGCTAAAAAAACAGAGGGCCGCAAGCCGGGCTGTTGAAAGCCCGGTTTGCGGCCCAAAAATCCGTCCCGCGCGCAAAGTATCTGCGCGCGGATTTACAGAATTACAGCGAATCCTTGACCGAAGGCGCCGGCTTGAAACCGATCGTCTTGCTGGCCTTGATCTTCAAAGGCTCGCCAGTCTTGGGGTTGCGCCCCGTGCGGGCCTTGCGGGTCTTGAGCGTGAACGTGCCAAAACCAGGAACCTGGAACCGCTTGTCCTTCTTGATGGCCTTGGCAATTTCATCGAACGTAGAGTCGATGATATCCTTTACAGCCGTCTTGCTTGCTCCCGTCTTTTCGGTCTTCTTAGCGACCGCATCGATGAGATCTTGCTTCGTCATAAATTCTCCTTTGCTCATGCTATTGCGAGACTATAGTCCATAACCTGCGGGTCGTGCATAGGCAGGGTGGGTATGGCGGTCAACTGAAAAGTGAATGAATTGTTCGGAAGTGGCCGCGCGGAGCGGCGGAGCATTGAGAATGTCCGGCTTGCAAGGCGCAAAGCCTTGCGGCATCGTGGACTCAGGAATGTGAAAAATCCGATATGACCCCTCAAAAAGGCGAAAAGAAGCGACTCGACGTATTAATGGTAGACCGCGGCCTTGCACAATCCCGAGAACAGGCGCAACGGCTGATCCTGGCGGGAGAAGTGAGCGTCGGAGGGCGGCGGGACGTAAAACCGGGGCAACGGGTGGCAGGGGACGCAGGCATTGAAGTTCGCGCGACCGAGAAGTATGTCAGCCGCGGCGGGCTCAAGCTTGAAAGGGCCCTCGAATGCTTTGGCATACCCGTTAAGGGGAGGACTTGCGCTGACATTGGAACCTCGACCGGCGGCTTTACCGATTGCATGCTCCAGAACGGGGCCGCGCGTGTATTCGCGGTGGATGTGGGAAAATCCCAGATTCATTCCCGACTTCGAAACGATCCCCGTGTGATTCTGATAGAGGAGATGAATGCGCGAAACCTTTCACCCGGGTCATTGCCGGAGCCGCCAGAATTCCTGGCCGTGGATGTTTCGTTCATCTCGCTTCTACTGGTGCTGGGGCCCCTGTCGCAAATCGCCGCGCCGGGCGCCGAGTGCGCCGTTTTGGTCAAACCCCAGTTCGAGGCTACCCGCGAGGAGGTGTCGAAAGGGCGGGGCATTATCACCTCACCGGAGATTCATGCCCGTGTGCTTCGAAAGGTGGTGGAGGCGGCTCCGGGCCTTGGTTGGTGGCCTGTGGCGGCCATTCCCTCCCCTATTGAGGGGGGCTCGGGGAATCGCGAATTCCTGATCCATTTACGAAAAAGCACCGGCCCTGCCCAAACTGGCACGGGGATTGATATTGACGCAGTTGTCGGGCACGACTGAATGCTTGCAGAATGATGAACCAGGCCAATGCGGGTTTGCCCGCACGATGAAACGGATTGCGGTCATAGCGAATCCTCACAAGGATGGCGCACGAAGCGCGTTGGAACAGGTGCGAGCCTGGGCGCGGGCACATGGGGTTGAGGCGCTTGTCAACACGGACCTCCAGCCGCTAACCGAGAATGCCGATGGGGGCACTTTTGACATCTCCCGTCGGGAGGAACTGCGTGAGGCCTTCGCAGGGGCGGATCTGGCAATCACGCTTGGCGGTGATGGAACGCTCCTTTACGGCGCAGGAGTTTTGGGCCCGCTTCAGTTACCAATGCTGTCTGTCAACCTTGGCAGCCTGGGCTTTCATACGCAGGCTGGGCCGGAAAACTTGGTTCACTGCCTTGACGCGATTCTTGCCGGGGGTTTCCGTACGGAGAAGCGGCTTCTGCTGGAGACTGAAATCCTTCGCGCCGAGCCAGCCACATCGGGCGAGGATGTGCCTGAGGGAAAAATGCTGGCACTGAACGACGTTGTTATCTCGAAAAGTGCCTGGGGCCGGATGATTCACCTGCGGTTGAGTGTGAATGGGCAGGACGTGACCGACCTGTCTGCAGACGCCCTGATTGTAGCCACCCCCACAGGGTCATCCGCTTATAATTATGCAGCCAATGGGCCGGTGCTGGCGCCAACGTTGGATGCAATTGTGATCAATGCGATTTGCCCACATCGGATGGTCTTTGCGCCACTGGTGCTGGGGGCGGATGCTGAGCTCACGGTGGATTTTCACCAGCGTAAACCGCTGGAGGTGGCGCAGGTGCTGGTGGACGGGCAGCGCTGGGGCAGCGTTCTTCAGGCGGAAAGGCTAAAGATTTCGCGGGCGCCCATGTACCTTCCGCTCATCGTGTTCCATGACGATTTCTTTCAAAAGCTTCGCGACAAACTTGCCTGGGGTGGCCTAAACTGATTCCCTTTTCCCTTCGAAATGCAATCGCCCTTTCACTGCTGACGGCGACGTCCTTTGCGGGGGCCCAACCCGATGTGGGCCCAACTGACACGACCGCGACGGAATCCATGTCGACTGCGACGGAACGCGTCTCGACGCGGACCATGGAGGCAACAGGGCTGCCGGCACCAGGGCAACCCGGGATCACGATCTCCGACGGCCTGGCGAAGCAGCTGGATATGTTCGGTTTGTCGGCGGACGATATTTTCACGGCGTTCCGCCGAATCGAATTGAGCGCGGAAGACACACGCAAACTCGAGGCTCGGCGCCATTTTTTCTATGGTTCCTACCTGCTGGAGATTGAGCAGCCGGCCCACGCACTGGCGGAGTTCCGGGCAGCACTGGAAGCCGACCCGGGCAACAATGACATCATGCTTGGCGTGGCTGAGGCGCAAATAGAGTCCCGCAGCCTGGACAGCGCCCAGAAGACACTCGATGAAATTCTCGGGAAGGATCCCCAGAATATCACAGCGTTGATCCAGAAGGCCAAGGTGCTGGTGAGCCGCGCAGAAGATGCCACCGGAGAGGCCCGGCGTAACTTTGTGGATCAGGCCATCAAGACCTTTACCTCTGCGCGGGAACTTCAGCCAAAGAACATGGAGGTCCTTCAGGGCCTCGCGTCAGCCTATTTTGCGCAGCAGAATGTGGCAAACATCGTGCAGGCCTACAAGGATATTCTGGCTGTAAATCCCAAGGACACCAGGGCGGTGCTGGTGCTGGCCAACGTGCTGCAGCGGACCGGACATCAGCAGGAGGCGGTGCAGTTCTTCGAGCAGGTGGTGGAGCAGCGGCGCGGGTTCATCAACGGGTACATCTACCTGGCACAGATTTACGAGGAGCTTGGTCGAACCAATGACGCGGTGGAGACCCTGAAGAAGGCCATCCTGATCGAGCCACGCAACGAGCAATTGCTGCAGAAGTTTGAATCGGTCGTTGAGAAACTGGCCGGAGGAAAATCCCAAAAGGGCGCAATTCGTTTCTACGAGAATTTTGCAAAAGAATATCCTTACTCCAGTGAAATCCAAAAACTGTACGGTGACCAGCTACTCCAGTCGCAGGACGCCGATGGCGCCATTCGTCAGTACAAGCGGGTGCTCCAATTGGATCCGGAGAACCAGGACACGTTGATCGCCATTGGGAAGATGTTTCTGGGACAGCAGAACTTCGCGGAGGCCGTGAAGTATTTTTCCAAAGCCGTAGAGCTCAACCCCGAACAAGTGGAGGTTTACGATGCACTGGCGCTGGGGCTTCTGGGGCAAAAGAACCGGGCCAAAGCGCTTGAGGTTTATCGCGACGCCATCAAGCTGAACTCCAAGGCCACACGCCTTTACATAAGCCTGGCGGCCTTGTTTGAACAGGACGGCAAGTCCGCGGAGGCCATCCAAGTGCTGAACGACGGGTTGTCGTCGGCGGGACCGAAAGCGGACCTTTATACTGCGCTTGGCGCACTGCTGGAAAAGGCAGGGCGGAGTGATGAAGCTTTGGAGAAGTTCCAACGAGCCTATACCGAGACCCCCTCGGATCCGGTGCTTTTCGCGAAGTTGGTAACGCTTCTCATCAAGAAGAACGATCCTAGTGCCTTGCAATCGGTGCTTACGCGGGGCCTGGAAGCGTTCAAGGGCAGGAAGGCGCAGTTTTACGCGATTGTGGGGGAAGTTTACCACTCGCTGGCCCGCCTGCCCGAAGCCGCCGAGTACTATGAGAAGGCCCTTGGGGAACAGGCGGATGAACCTCTGGTCGTGGAACGTCTTGTGGTGATTTATAACACCCAGAAGCAGTACGACAAAAGCATTGCCCTGCTGGAGAAGTCGAAATCCCTGGCGCGGACGGGCAAGACCACAACGCTGTTATTGGCGGAAACGTACCTGCAAAACAAGGACTTCGCAAAAGGGCTTGAGATGTCGCGCGCGTTTCTTGCCCAGAATCCCGATTCGATTGACGCATACCGCTACCTGATCGACGCGCTGAACAAGGCGGGTAAGCCACAGGAAGCCATTGCGGCCGCAAAGGAAGCGGAAACCAAACTGGGCCGCAGCGAGGACGCGCGGATGATGCTCGCCGTTGCCTATTACCAGCAGAAGAACTACGCTGATGCGGAAAAGATCCTGAAAGACCTTGCGCGACAGAAGGGAAAGTCACAGGACGTGGTTTACTACTACCTGGGGTCCCTGAACCTGGATCAGCGCAGGTATGAGCAGGCTGAGACGGCGTTTCGGGCCAGCATCGATGCGAATCCGGCTAACGACAACTCCCTCAATGCGCTGGGGTACATGCTTGCCGACCGGAACATGAAACTCGACGAGGCCCAGAAGTTTATCGAGCAGGCTCTGGAATTGAAACCCAACGCCCCCCACATCCTGGACAGCCTGGGATGGGTTTACTTCCGGAAGGGACAGAACGAGAAAGCGCTTGAACAAATACAGAAGGCTTTGGCCCTGACGGGCGAGGACCCGGAAATCCTGGAGCATCTCGGCGACATTTGGGCCGCCATGGGCAATGCCGAAAAAGCGTCTGAAGTCTACAAGCAGTCGTATGAACTTGACCCCAAGAGGCCGGGTGTGAAGGAAAAGTACGAAAGCGCGAGCAGGAAGCTGAAATAAATTGGCAAAAAAGAAACAGCGAAGCCCCTCCGGGCCGGCAGATTCCGGCGCGTTAGCGGCAACTTCCACTGATCAGGAGGCGGTCGTTGAGGCGGCCGCACATTCGAGACTGTTTTCGGTAAAGGAATACGTCATCCTGAATCTGGTGTGGGACGCCTTCTGCATTTTGATGCTGGTGCTGGTGGCTGTTGTCTTGAAGGAGACTCGCGGCCTGATTTTCTTTTTCGCACTGCTGATGGCTGGTTTCCTGTTTGTTTCCATCTTTGACTACGCTTACGATCGCGTTGTCGCCCGGCCTGCCGGACGGCAGAAGGCCTGAACTCCCACTCCGGGCAACGGGAATCTGTCTTACGGATGACCTTGCAGGGAATTGCGAATGGATCTCATGACAGACAACACGTCCCATTCCCACCTTTTCGCCGATGCAAAAATTCCGGTCCGGGCGGTCATCGGGCCGGGTTCACAGCGCCTCGGCGGAGCGTTTGCAGCCCAGCCTTCGAAAAACTACACCACGCGATGCCTCCTGGCTGCGGCACTGGCGGAGGGGCGAAGCGAGGTCCACCCGGTTGCATCCAGCGAAGACAGCGCGGCCCTGCAATCCTGCCTCCACTCCCTCGGCGCCGCGGTATGCACACGAGGTGGACGGAGCAGCGTGACAGGGTTTGGCAATCATCCCACCCTGAAATCCGGAGAGCCCATCAATGTGGGAAACGCCGGCGCCGTGTTGCGAATGTTATTGGGTGTGGGGGCCCTTCTGCCCCGCGTGATGTTTGTTACGGATTGTTCTGAATCCCTGGGGAAAAGGCCAAATGGGGACTTGCTGGATGCCTTGAGGCAAATGGGGTGCGAGAGCGAATCCCTCAATGGATGTCTGCCGATTACACTGAGGGGCGGGAGTCTACGCGGCGGGCGCGTCGAGATCAGTGGTGCGAGAAGCTCCCAGTTCCTAAGCAGTCTGCTGTTTCTGTCACCGCTTGTGGGCAAACCGATGGAGATTGTGGTCAAGGACACTCTCGTATCGAAGGCCCCCGTGCGCCAGACGCTGGAGGTGATGGCTAACGCAGGTGTTGAGGTGCAGGCAGCTGAAGACTTGATGCATTTCGAAATTCGCCCCCAGTCCTATAGGGCTGGCTCCTTTGATGTTAACGGAGACTGGCCGGGAAGTGCCGCCATTCTTTCCGCAGCCGCAGTCACCGGGTCCACGATAAATGCCCATGGGCTGTTAAATGATAATCAGGGTGAAAAGAGAGCTCTGGATGTTCTGCGGCAAATGGGTGCCACGATTAACGGTGGATTCCCAAATTTCACACTGACGGGCGGTGAGCTGAACGGCGTGGAATTTGACGGCGATCTTGCCACGGACGCGGTTCTGGCGCTGGTCGGGGCAGCGGCGCTTGCCACCGGGCGCACACGGTTTTATAATGTAGCCAATCTTCGCATAAAGGAATGCGACCGAATCAGCGAACCCATCACCGAGCTGCGCAAAATCGGAGTGAAGTGCTGGGAGGGCAAGGAGATTGGCGATCCGGATCCGGATGCCATCATCGTGGAGGGAAACTCCGGGGGCTACGAAGGTGGCATCGAGGTGGACGGCCGCGGCGATCATCGCGTTATCATGCTGCTTGCCATTGTGGGACTGCGATGCAAGCGGGGCCTTGTGATCAACGGCGCCCACCATGTAACCAAATCCTATCCGGCATTCTTCCAGCATTTGGGACAGCTTGGCGCCCAGGTGCGCCTGGAGAGGGTATAGATGGCTGGCGGGGTGCGGGAGTATTTCCGCGAATTGGACGAGATTTTCAATCGCGGGCTGACGCCGGTGGTGAAGTGGCTGTTCTACTGCAGCATCGTTGCATTTATCCTGTCGCTCATCGCGCCGATTTGGACCACCTACTACTTTGGCGCTTCTGCGTCACGCGCGATTTACCGGGGTTGGGTCTGGCAATTGTTTACCTATGCCCTGCTTCACCAGAATTTCTCTCATCTGCTTTTCAATCTCATCCCTGTCTATTTTTTTGGGGTACGCCTGGAGCAGCGGTGGGGCATGGCAACATTCCTGCGATTTGTCGTCATTGTGGCTGCAGGCGCCGTGTTAACTCACCTGCTGGTCACCATCATTCTGATGAAACCAGGACTGACCATCATCGGAATGTCGGGTGTCGTTTACGGGATCCTGTTTGCCTATGCTTATTATTACCCCAATGATGTTGTCCTGCTCTATTTTGTCCTCCCCATCAAGGTGAAGCATTTGGTCGCCATCCTTGGGGTTCTGACTTTTCTTGCCTCAACTCCCCTTGGAGGGGACGGAAACGTGGCCCACCTGACCCACCTGGGTGGATTGCTATTTGGATTCCTCTATGTTCGCTTTCCAAGGTTCTTCGACTGGATACAACTGCCCCGATTACGCCGGAAGCCACGGGCCGGCCGGAAGCGTGGACCGCAGCAATATATGGGCGATGGTCGCTGGGAGTGACCCTACCCGGGGTCATTTGAAGGGTTAGCAAGAGGATTGACATGCGAACCCTGCCCAAGTTTAGTCGCATTCAGTTACCCGGGCCATGAACAACCCACCACCCACACCGCCCCCCCAGCCCGAAACGGAGCCACGGTCGCGAGTTTTGACGCTGGCCTTTACAGATCTGGTGGCGTCGGTGGCGCTGCGGTCGAAACTTGGCGACATTGCCGCGGGCCGAATCATTAACCGACATTTTGAGATTGTCCGAAACCTGCTGCAACAGACGGGTGGGCGGGAAATCATGTCCACTGGAGATGGCGTTTTTGTTACGTTTGACGCCCCCAGCGCGGGAGTGGATTTCGCCCTACGATTGCAGCAAGCCCAGGCTGGCGAGCCGCATCTCCCCAAGGTACGCGTTGGGATCAATGTGGGGGAAGTGACCGAGCGCCCAGCGCTGCCGGGATCCAATCGCACCATTGAGGTGGAGGGCTTTGCCGCTGACCTTGCGGCGCGCATCATGTCACTGGCATTACCGGGACAGATTCTGCTGTCATTCAGCACCTTTGATAATGCGCGGCAGCGCCTCGGTGCGGATCGGCCGCGGGCCAACATTGCGTGGCGGGCACACGGTCGCTACCACTTCAAGGGAAACGAGCGCCCCATCGCCCTGTTCGAGGCCGGCATCGAGGGGATTTCGCCGCTGGTGCCGCCTCCGGATTCCGAGAAGGCCAGTCGGGTGGATTCGGATGATCCGCTGATCCTCGGCTGGCGCCCGGCCCACGGGCTTGACCTGCCCCATCGGCCCAATTGGACTTTTGTCGGCAAGCTTGGGGATGGTGGGTTTGGCGAAGTGTGGCTGGCCACACATAAGAAGACCGGGGAGCGCCGTGTCTTTAAGTTTTGTTACTCCCTGGAGCATCTGCGCGCTTTGAAGCGGGAAGTGGCGCTGTTTCGCCTGCTCAAGGAGACACTCGGCAACCGCGATGACATTGCCATGGTCCTCGACTGGCAGTTTGAAGAGCCGCCGTACTACATTGAGATGGAACACGTGGGCGGCGACACGCTGGACGCCTGGATGGAGAAGACAAACAGCGTGCGAAACATGCCACTGCGGACTCGTCTGGAGATCATTGCGAAAGTGGCGGATGCCGTGGCCGCGGCCCACAGCGCAGGCATCCTTCACAAGGACATCAAGCCATCCAATATTTTGCTGGACACCACGGATGGAGCCCAAATCAAGGTCCGCATGATTGACTTTGGCATCGGCGTCATCACGAACAAGGAACTGTTGCTGGACAAGGGTGTGACTCTGGGGGGCGCCACTGAATCCATTCTGGCAGAGAACGACGACGGCCGCACGGGAACGCGAATCTACATGGCCCCGGAAATCCTGGAGGGACGACCGGCCACCACGCTTTCGGATATCTATTCGCTCGGGGTGCTGCTTTACCAGATCGTCATTCGCGATTTTTCGCGGTCGCTGGCACCGGGATGGCAGCGGGATGTGCCAGACGACATCCTGCGCGAGGATATCGCGGCGTGCGTGGATGGGCAACCGTCTTCCCGCCTTGCGAGTGCCGCGGAGCTTGCAGACCGCCTCCGCCGCCATGAGGAACGCCGCGACGAATTGGCGCGAGAGGAACTGCAACGACTGGAAGCCGAGCAGGCGCGAGCTGCCGCAATTGAAGCTGCGCGAAATCGGAAGTTCTATCTTGTGTCGTCGGTGTTGGGAACTCTGCTGCTGCTTGCCGCGGTGGTCTTTGCCATGCGCGAACGGGAACGTGCACAAAAGGAGGAATTCCTGCGAAGCCTTGCCGTGGACGCCAAGAACGATGCAGAGTTCCAAAGGCAGCAGGTGGAGGCCGCCAAGGTGCGGGCGGTGGACTCCCTCAGCCGGGCGGAGCAGGAACAATACTTCTCCGCCATTCTCGCAGCGGACGCCTATATGCATCAGGGACGCAAACAGAAGGTGGAGAATCTGCTGCTAAACCTGACTCCCCCACGGTTGCGCCAGCTGGAGTGGGGCTGGCTGGTTGCTGAGAATTATGGTGATCTGATGACAATCGATGTGGCTCGCCAGACAAATGAGTTGCTGTCCGCCTGTTACGGCCCCCAGGGAAGGCGCATTGCCTCGGCAGACCGGGAGGGAAACGTCAGCCTTTGGAATGCTGCGACAGGCAAACTCATCTTGAGAGCCAAGGCCCATCAGTCTGCCGTCCATGGGATTTCGTTCAGCCCGGACGGGATGAGTATTGCGACGGCCTGCTTCGATGGGACAGCGGCAATACTCGACGCGGACACGCTGGCCCGCCGAACAATTCTTACGGGGCATCAGGATAATGTGCGAACAGTTTCCTGGTCTCCGGATGGCCGCAGTGTGCTGACAGCCAGCCGCGACGGTACGGCGCGCATCTGGGATGTGGCCACCGGACGCCAAACTGCGGTTTTCGAAGATTTCGGAGGGGCTGTGTTTACCGCCGCGTTCAATCGCGATGGGACCGAGATTGTCGTCGCGTCGCGGGAACACCGGGTGAGCATTCACAGTGTTGCCACTGGCAAAGCAAGAGTTGAGCTTGGTGGGCATCCCGAAAATATCCTGGACGCCTCGTTCAGCCCGGATAACACGCGAGTCATCACTGCCTGCACCGACCGCAAGGCTCGAATCTTTGACGTGGCCACAGGCAGGCTGGAAACCGTCCTCAATAACGCCACGTCCTGGCTGCTTTGCGCCGCATTCAACCGTGCCGGTAAGCTGGCAGCCACAGGAGACAATGATGGAGTGATCCGTCTGTGGGAATTGCAGTCCGGAAAACAGATTGCGGAATTCCAGTCTACTCCGCAGGTCTACAGTGTTGAGTTTTCTCCGGATGACAGGACCATTCTGGCAGCCAGCCGCGACAGTATTCGGCTGTGGCCGGCATCGGGGCAGGTTTCTGCCGCGCTTGAAAGGTCAGATTGGACCCCTGATACGTCTTCGACAACCTTTGGTGCGCCGGAGCGTCTACAGGTATTCGGGTATCCACTTGAGGCGGAACAAACCTGGTGGGGATACGACTGGCGGTGGCAACGGCCTTTCGGGCGCACGGTATTCGCCGATAACCGCCACTGCATTTTCGTGGATTCTCATTTTACCAACTTTAGCCCCGACGACCAGCAGTCGATCATCATCGATAGCAAAACGTACCAAGCCAGTGTGAGGGACAACAGAACCAGCCAAGTCGTTGCAAAATTGGGATCCAGTGAGATCATGCGAGCGAGCTTCTCAGCCGATGGCCTACTTGCCGAAACCACCGATTCTTCGGGGGTCGTAACGCTATGGAACGCGTCTGATTGGAAACCGGTCCGCACACTGGATTGTGGGGGCTGCCGCGCCTCCGTTGCGAAATTCAGCCCGAGTTCCCACATTCTCGCTGTTGGTTGCGATGATGGCCAACTCTTGCTTTTTGATGGTGACAGCGGTAAACGGGTGATTACTGCAAAGCCCCATTCCACGCGGGTTCTGTCCATTGCGTTCACCCGTGACGGTCGCCTGTTTGCGACCGGATCGGCTGACTCCACCGCGAAGATTATTGATTCTGAAACTGGAAACATCATCTGCAATTGCGTTGGCCACGAGGATTTCATACTTGGCCTGACGTTTTCCCCGGATGGTCAGCGGCTTGCCACCTCCGGGCACGACGACAAGGTGATTCTTTGGGATACTGCGAGTGGACGGGAAATTGTAACGTTGTTCAGTTTCCCGGGACCCGAATTTCTCCTGGGGGCGGGCATTAGTCGAAACGGGCAATTCGTATATGCCATCAACTCGCAGCATGAGCTCAAAATTGCCCAGATTTTTCCATGGCAACCCGACCAGTTGCCCGGTTCCCCAAAGATGTCCTCCGCTGCCCGCATCGAATTGCTGAAGCGAAATCGGCGGGTATCGCTGGATATCACTGAAGCAGACATCAACTGGAACTGACCGTTGCTATGGGTAGGACTGAGAGTATGAAACTTTCCAATAGCGCGATTGTGATTTCAGGCGCTGGCGGTCTGGTGGGTTCGGCACTCGTTCAGCGGCTGTCGGGTAAAGGCATTGCAGTGCGGAAATTAGTTCGAAAGGCTGCAAACGGCCCGGACGAGATCCATTACGATGTGGATTCCAGAACAATTGATTCGCAGTCACTGGAGGGAACCTATGCGGTGATTCACCTTGCAGGCGAATCGATATTTGGAAGGTGGTCGGCGGAGAAAAAGCGCCGAATCCTGGAAAGCCGTGTGGCTGGTACCAGATTTATTACCGAATGCATTGCCGGTCTCTCGAATCCGCCAAGAGTTCTTTTGTGTGCGTCGGCCATTGGGTTTTACGGGAATCGGGGCGACGAAATCGTAGATGAAACCAGCGCTCGTGGTATGGGATATTTGGCTGATGTCTGCGAGGATTGGGAGAACGCCACCAGGCCCGCCCGCGATGCAGGCATTCGGGCTGTGAATATGCGCCTGGGAATTGTGCTCAGCCCCAAGGGCGGTGCGCTGCAGCAGATGCTGACACCATTCCGGCTTGGACTCGGGGGACCGGTGGGAAACGGGCGACAGTTTGCGAGTTGGGTCGCTATGAACGACGTGTTGAGCGCCATCGAGTTTCTTCTGGTGACCGAATCCATCGCAGGGCCGGTCAATGTTGTGGCCCCAAACCCGGTCACCAACGCTGAATTTTCAAAAATTCTTGGCAGAGTTCTGAGTCGTCCGGCGTTCCTGCCTGTTCCGGGTTTCGTGCTTCGCCTGATATTTGGCGAAGCTGCCGACGAGTTCCTACTTGCGGGGCAGAGAGTTCTGCCACGTAAGCTGGAAGAGGCGGGGTTTCAGTTCCACTTACCTGAACTTGAGCCGGCCCTGCGCCATTTGCTGGGGAAAGGCTAGAGGCCCCGGGCCATCAGGTCGGCAAGTTTGCGACTGAACGCACTTGGGTCGGGTAATTGCCCGCCTTCGGCAAGTATGGACTGACCGTACAGCAGCTCGGCGTAATCCGTAATGCGCGAATCCTTCACATCCGTCGCAGCAAGATCCTTGAGCTTTGCTACGATGGGGTGGGCGGGATTCAGCTCCAGAATTCGCTTGCTGGTTGGCACCTCCTGGCCTGCGGCCTTGAGCAAGGCTTCCATCTGGGGAGTCATATCGTAGAGGTCCCCAACCAGGCAGGCTGGTGAATCGGTGAGGCGCGCCGAGAGGCGAACCTCCTTTACCTGCTCGTCGAGACGCTCCTTGAGGGCCTGGAACAGGGGCTTGAACTCCGCTTCGCGGCCCTTGAGCTCTTCCTCAGATTTCTTGCGTTCCTCCTCGGATCCAATTTCAGCGGTCCCTTTGCCCACGGATTGGAATCCCTTGCCCTTATGCTCGAACATCTGACCCACCCAGACCTCGTCCACGGGCTCGGTCAGCAGGAGAACTTCGTAGCCCTTCGCGCGGAAGGCTTCAAGGTGCGGTGAATTCTCGATCGCTGGCCGCGAAGTTCCAGTCATGTAATAAATGGACTTCTGATCCTCCTTCATGCGCCCGATGTATTCCTCAATTGTGGTGAGGTCACTGGCGGAGTTGGTGGAGGCAAACAGACACAAATCCATGATGGCTTCGCGGTTGGATGTGTCCTGAAAGAGCCCCTCCTTGAGTACGCGGCCAAACTCACCCCAGAACTTGAGGAATTCATCCTTCGAGTCGTTTTTGAGGGTGCGAAGAGTGTCGAGGACCTTCTTGATGACGCCCTTTCGGATGGTCTGGATTTGGCGGTTTTTCTGGAGAATCTCGCGGGATATGTTGAGCGATAAGTCCTCACTATCCACGACCCCGCGCACAAAACGCAGGTACTCGGGGATTAGTTCCTTGCAGTCCTGCATGATGAAGATGCGTTTGATGTAGAGCTGGATGCCGCGCTCGCCGTCGCGCATAAAGAGGTCCATGGGCGCCTTGGCGGGGATGTAGAGCAGCGCGCGGAATTCGGCTGTCCCCTCGGCGTGCATGGTGCTCCACTTGAGCGGGTCACTCCAGTCGTGACTGATATGCTTGTAGAAATCCTTGTATTCCTCGTCGGTTACTTCGCTGGAAGGGCGCGTCCAAATGGCCTTCATGGAGTTCAGGGTAATGTCTTCGACAGTGACCGTCTCCGGCGCGTCCTTCCTTGGCTTTCCGTCCTCATCGCGCTCGGTCTCCCGGCGTTCAACTTTCATGCGAATCGGGTAGGATACAAAATCCGAATACTTGCGCACGGTGTCGCGAATGGTCCACTCGCGCGTGAAGTCCGAAAGTCCATTCTCCTCATCCTCGGGCTTGAGGTGAAGCGTGATGGTCGTGCCGGGCTCGGCGCGCTCCGAAGGTTCAAGGGTATAAGTGCCGTCGCCGGTGGATTCCCATTTCCATGCCTCCGCCTCACCGGCCCTGCGGGTGAGAAGTGTGACGCGGTCCGCGACCATGAAACTGGAGTAGAATCCGACACCGAACTGTCCGATAAGCTCCGGCGAAAGTGGCTTGCCGTCAGAGGCGGTCTTGGCTTCGCGGAGTGCCTTGAGATACTCCTTTGTTCCCGACTTCGCGATGGTCCCGATGAAACGGACAATTTCATCGCGCGACATTCCGATTCCGTTGTCCTCAAGGGATAACGTCCGCGCGGCCCGATCCGGTGTTATTCGAATATGAAGGTCCGTGGTGAGGGGTGCGAGTTCGGTGTTTGTCAGTGCCTCGTAGCGCAGTTTGTCGAGCGCATCAGAGGCATTGGAGATAAGCTCGCGCAGGAAAATTTCCGGGTGAGAATAGACCGAATGAATCATCAGGTCGAGAAGTTGCTTCGCCTCGGTCTGGAATTCGAAAGTCTCGGCGGTCGTGGTCATGCGTGTATCCCTACTCTCGTGAAGTCTTAATGTCGCGGCAGAACGCGCGGACATGTACTATACCCCCCAAGGGGCTTGGCGCATTCATACAAGGATTGAGGCCATCCCGTCATTGACTGCCCCGCGCACGGTTGGTGGGCTAGCAAACAATGCGAATTCTGTTTCTCCACGAGCACTTCTACCCGGAAACTGTGGGCACCTCGACGCGGGCGGTTGAGATCGTCGAGTACCTGGTGAAGCGCGGCCATGACGTGACTGTCGTTACCGGGTTGCCGTGCCATCCCTCGACGATGCGAAATGGGGAGGTGTCGCGCGACCAGCCTCGGGAGGAGATGTTCCGGGGTGCACGGATTCACCGGGTATGGACCTTTGGCAGCCCCAAACCCGATAAATTTTGGCGTCGGATGCTGACCTATTCCTCCTTTATGATTCTTGGCGGATTGAAAGCGCTGCGTGTTCGGGGCCCGTTTGACGCGCTCGTGGCCATCAGCCCATTGCCGAATGGCATCTCCGGCCTCATAGTGAGCAAGATTCGCCGATTCCCGCTGATGTTCGATGTTTGCGACATCTGGCCGGATTGCGCAGTTGCAGTGGACATGCTGACGAATCCCCTCCTTGTGCGGATGGCTTTCTGGATTGAGAAAAAGATCTACAGTCGGGCTCGCCGAGTGGGTGTAGTAACGCGCGGATTCACGGAGAACCTTGCCGCCAAGGGAGTGCCCCGAGAGAAAATTGCGCTACTGCCGGATTGGGTGGACCCTGAGACGTATGATTCGTCCCGCGTGAATCGTGAAGCGGTACGCGCCGAGTATGGATTCGGGGAGAAGTTTGTCGTCTCCTTTCTTGGGAATTTTGGGCTTCTTATGGGCTTGGAAACCATCATGGAAACGGCCCGCGTGGCCAAGGGTAGGGCCCCCGGAGTGCTGTTTCTGTTCGTGGGAAAGGGCGCCGCGCTGCCCATGATGGAAGAAAAGATTGCCGAGTGGGGTCTCGATAACGTGCGCATCATCCCCTACCAACCCCGCGACAAGGTTCCCGGGCTGCTGGCAGCGAGTGATGCACTCATCGTCACCTATAAGAAGACGCCCATCACGCGCATCACTGTGCCGTCCAAGATTTATGAGTATATGGCCAGCGAGCGCCCAATTGTGGCGGGCGTTGACGGCGTCATTGGAGAAATCCTTGCTGAAGCGGGTTGCGGACTTGCCTCGCCAGCACGAGATCCGGAGGAGATGGCTGGTCACATTCTCAAGCTCCAATCGGATCCGGAACTCCGCCGTGAAATGGGCCGCAAAGGGCGCGCTTATGTCGCCTCGCATTTTTCCTTTGAGCGGGTCTCCGCCGACTACGAATCGGCGATCACCCAAACGGCGAAGCCGGCCGCAAATCCATGACCAGCGGTGCCATGGACGAGAAGCCAATCGGCCCTGACGCCGTTCCCCTAGGCCCGGGCACCTTGCGGCTTTCGGTGATCATTACCAACTGGAACACCCGCGAGTTGCTGGCTGCATGCCTTCGCTCGTTGGTCCCCTATATTGAGAACCCCGATTGCGAAGTCATCCTTGTGGATAATGGTTCCACCGATGGCAGCCCCGAAATGGCGTCACGCGATTTTTCAAAGGTGCGCGTGCTTGCGCAGAAATCAAACCTCGGCTTTGGACGGGCCAATAATATTGGCATTCGGGCCAGCCGGGGGCGCTACCTGCTGATTCTCAACAGCGACACTGAAGTTGCCCCAGGCGCCTTGGACCTCATGTGCGACTTTATGGACATTCATCCGGATATCGGCGCCCTGGGAGCGCGACTTCTCAATTCGGATGGTTCACTCCAGCTTTCCTGTCGTCGATTCCCGTCTTACAAAACAGTATTTTTCCACCGCTACTCGCTTATGACGAAGTTGTTTCCACGAAACCGTTACTCGGCGGATTACCTGATGACTGAAACTGGCCACGACCGGACTATGGATGTGGATTGGGTCAGCGGTGCGTGCCTGATGGCGCGAAGGGAGACGATTGAAAAGGTGGGCCTGCTGGACGAGAATTTCTTCATGTACGCTGAGGACGTGGACTGGTGCTTTCGGATTCATGTCGGGGGATGGCGCGTCGTCTATCTGCCGGAGGCGCGGGTTACGCATCACATTGGACGCAGTACCCGGCAGGTGCCGGGGCGGATGACGTACGAGCGCCATCGCAGTATGTGGCTCTTCTACAAGAAGCATTACAGTCGAGGCATCGTGCTTCTGGACGTGGCGACGTTCACTGGAATTACCGTGCGTTGTGCGTTGATGATGACAAAGAATTACATTGTGTCACTGCTGAAAGGAGAAGCGCGGTCATGAACCCTCCCGTGGTTGCAGCCACCGTCGCCGCTGCTGAGTCGCCGTCGGGCCGTCTTATTTGGGTCATCCTGATCGGTTTCGCGGTACTAATTGCCGGCCTGCTGGCGGGGTATCGTGCCTGGCGCCGGAAGGAAACCGCTCTCAAGAATCTGCCGCCCGATGCGCCCCTCGCGCGGCTGTTCGCGATCCCGGCAGCTTCCCCCATCGCAGTCGGCACAACCGTTGGCCTTTTGCTCCTCGCCATTCTTTCCAGCCGCGTTGTTGCGGGGGATCGCTATTACACGCCAAGCGCGGCGGCATGGATGGCCATTGGGATAATTTGCGGCATACTGGTTCTCCTGTTTGGGAAAACCTTTGGGACCATGGCCTCCTTGCTGGTGCAGTTACCCACCGATCGCCCCCCCACCGCAAAGGAAGCAGCAAGCGTGAAGGTTCCCGGACGCGGATTTGGCATTTTTATTGAGCTTCTTGCTGCGTTGATTGCCGTGTGGGCCGGGGTCCGTTTCAATGTGTTAAGCCTTGGATCCGAGCACACTTATGTCCTCGGCGGCTGGACCATACCGTTGACCGTGCTCTGGATCTTCGCCGCGACAAATATCGTGAAACTGCTGGACGGCCTTCAGGGCGCGGCCAATGTCCTACTGCTCCTTGCTGGAATCTCAATCCACTATTTCACGTTTGGTGTGCCGGAGTATTTTCTTAATGCGCTTTCCGTCATCATCATCGCGGCAGCAATTGCCTCCTTGCGGTTCAACTTCTACCCTGCGCGGTTGGCCCTGACCGGACCAGGCATTGCACTGGCGGGGTTCCTGTTCGCGATCCTGACGGTTCTCGCGCGCCAGAAGACTGTGACGGCCCTGCTACTGATCTTTCCGATGATAGTGGTCATCATCCTTGTAGGCGGTGCCATGCTTGGAATGCTTGAGCGCCAAATGGCTCCGGAGAACGACGAGAAGAAATGACGGAAACCGATCCCCTACCCCTGATTCTGGCCTCCGCCAGCCCGCGCCGGCGCGAGCTGGTGGCTGCCTTGGGAATGTCTTGCGAATTTGCCTCGGCGGATATTGAGGAAGACAAGATCCCCTACAAGACGCCCCGTGAATTGGCCATCAAGACGGCCTACGCGAAGGCCTGCGAGGTGGAAAAGCGATACGGCCGCGGCCTTGTCATTGCCGCCGACACAATTGTGGTTTTGGACGGTAAGGTTTATATGAAGCCAACCGATGCGGCGGATGCGTGCCGAATGTTGGGTGAACTTTCGGGGCGGGCGCACACTGTCATCAGCGGTGTTGCTGTCAAGGAGGTCGGCAAAGGCACCCTGTTGGATGCGGTGGAGACGGTTGTACATATCCGCGCCATGGAAGCCCCTGAAATTGCGGAATATGTCGCCACCGGGGAACCCCTCGACAAGGCTGGCGCTTATGCCGTCCAGGGGCTGGGCCGCGAGATTGTGAGCCGAATTGACGGTGATTATTTTAATGTGGTGGGATTGCCTCTTACAAGGCTGTTTGAGATGATGGAAGATTTCACCGACGTTTCCGAATGGCGGGAACGCATCAAGGATCTGGAAAGTTTCAACTGACCCGGTGATGGACGCGCGCCTTGCCGAGTTTGCCGCCTTTGCCGCGCAGCCGGATGCGGAATTGAGTCTTTGCCACGGCGCCCTGCTATTTGCGACTGACGAGTATCCAAACCTGAATGTGGCTCAGCATGAGCAGCGCCTGCAAGACCTGGGTGCGGAGGCGACTCTTCACGTTCCCCAGCACCTGCAGCCGGAGCATCGGATCAATGCGCTGAACGACTTCCTGTTTAATAGGAAAAGCTTCCGGGGGAACCGCGACAATTACTACGATCCGCGCAACAGCTACTTGAATGATGTGCTGGACCGTGGGCTGGGCATTCCGATTTCCCTGGCGGTGGTTTATATGGAAGTCTCGCGACAAGTGGGGCTGGGCATGGCTGGCATAGGTTTACCGGGGCACTTCATGTGCAAATGCACGGAGCCGGGCTGCGATTTGTTCATCGATGTGTTTAATGGCGGGAGGACGATGGTGGCGGAGGAGTGCCTCACGGTGGCCAGCCAGATAAGCGATAAATGGCTGACCCCCGCGGCTTGCGAGCACTTCCTCCGCCCCATATCTGTTAGGAGGATACTGTTTCGGATGCTGCTGAACCTGAAAGGCATCTTCGTTCAGTCAAACCAGCTCGACCGGGCCATCCGAATTGCCGATCGGCTCCTTCTGCTCGTCCCGAGTGCCGACGATGAACTGCGTGACCGGGGACTGCTTCAACTTCGGAAGGGCGATGAACGACGGGCCGCGAAGGATCTTTCGGCCTACCTTCAAAGCCAACCTGCGGCGGCGGACGCGGATTCCATCCGCCGCACGCTCCACCAGATTGCCACCCGGGGCCATCGGCTAAACTAATCGCCGGCCGAAGACCCCGGGGGTTCTGGTAGGGGGTGCAACTTATTTCACGACACCATCCGTGCCGAAGCGAACGACGTCGCCGTAGCTGACGGTGCCATTGGTCGGGTCGTAGATGGCACCGTAACCACCGTCACCGTTCGCGCCGGTTCCCGGCTGACCGTGGTAGACCAAGAAGTCTTCCCAGCCGGCACTACGACGGGAATACGCCCCATCCGGACCGCGGCTGCGAAGGTGCCAGTGATTCTTTTGGTTCAGCAACTGGACGCGTTCCGCGTATGTGGAAATTGCGCCGTCCTGTGAAGCATCGTAAATGCGACCGTAGTAGTAGTCGCCGGAGTAGTTATAGAATCGTGTATCGTTCACTGTCGAAGTGTTGCCAAGGCCGAAGCCCTTGAAGAATGGGTCGGTAAACACTGCGATCGTTGAGGAGACATAGGCGATCGGGGTTGAAAGACGGAAGGCGATTGCAGGATTCCCAGGTGCATGTGCCGGGCCGTCGCCACCGTAAACTTTCGTCACATCGCTTGCGAATGGAAAGACACCGCCACCGTTGGGAACACCCTGCTCGGGATAGTGGTTGTTGTCGACGCGATAGGACTCAAGCGCCGTGGCGATGCTGCGGTGGTCAGCCTTAACCCGCGATACCTTGGCGCGGGTCTGGGCCTCCAGGAAGTTTGGAACTGCGATGGCCGCCAGAATTGCAATAATGGCCACCACGATCAGGAGTTCGATGAGCGTGAACCCCTTGGACTGAATCGTTTGCTGCTTCATGATTGTTTTCTCCTTGGTTTGAGTTGCCGGGTTCCGCTGGCGCGAAGGCTCCAGTTCCTCGGCGGTGAAATGCGAAACGACGGACCGCGACTTTTAGCACGCAAAGCCACAACAGTAAGCTAGGCCGCCGCAGGCGCGGCCCTTGGCGAAACAATCACGATTTTTATAGTAGATAACCATTGTTAAGGCTCGATTGGGAGCAACAAACAGGTCTATTCTCTATTTATTCAGTAGTTGTTATAAAAAATACTATAGATGTAGTCATTATGTTATAAATGACTGATTTTGCTTATTTTAAATCTAATAATAGAAGAGTAGGGCAAGTCGAAATGACTGCCCCACCCCACAATACGGTGTTTAAGGAGGCCCCTCTGGATTACGCTCTGACTGCAGTGCTGGTTGCAAATGTCGGGGCTCCGCTTGTGCGCCACTGACGAACAGAGCCGACAATCTGCAAGGCAAAACCCAGAAGAACAACGACGAAGCCGTAGGAGAGGAAACGGAAGCTGGAGGTCATAATATAGAGCAGGAGGAATCCGACAAAAACCTGAGCGCCGACCTCGGCAAATCGTCGAGTGGGTTTTTCCGGTGGGAAAGGCAGGAACGGAATCAAGGCCACACCCACGGATAGGATCAATATCATCCATCCAATGCCGTGCTGCAAGTCGCCGCCCGCGACATACAAATTTGGAGTCTCCATCTTGGGGGGATGGAACGTTTTTCCTTCCATGAAACCCGTAGGCAGACTTGGCAGTTCCGAAGACTTTATTCCCATGGCACCGGCAAGCTGCGAGAGTTGTTGTTGTGGATTCATCGAGAACCCATTGGCCACGCGGGTCAGTTCATTTCCCAGATTGATCGTCAACCACGGCAGGAAAAACCCGACCAGCACCAGCACTGCTCCCACCAGAACTTGTTTTTGCCCGACGGTAAGCCGGATGGGGGCTGGTCGTTGAGTTGCCTGGCTTGCGGCGAGGGCGTTCAGCAGTTCGGCGCCCTCTTGGGGTGAAATTCGATTTTCGGCAACCATGGTAAGGATCTTCTCCCGTTCGGGCCCAAAATCCACCACGGTCGAGGCTGCGGGATTGGGTGCGTCGGATCCAGCCACAGGGGATACGCCAAGCAACCAACGGACAAGTGGGTAGGCCAGCAAGGCCCCAAGTAGGCAGGGGAACGCCCATAAGCTGAGACAAAGCGTCAGGGAGACGATCCAAACAATGCGGCCCAGGCTTAGCCAGGCGCGAAGGCCGGCAACGCCGATTAACTGCTCTTCCGGTTTCAAACCGATTCCCATCCATTTACGGACCAGCATGGTCATAAAGGGAATGCCAAGGATTGGTATGGCACCGAGACAAACAAAGAACCAGAGTGGTGAGGTATGCGCATTCGCCATGACCCTTGACACAAAGTGGCCCGACGGAGTCAGGAACCGAGTAAGATACAGGATTGTGATGGCGTAGACGAGGATGGCCGCCCCCACGGATGCTGGACGTGACAATCCACATGCCCGACGAAAGAGCAGCCCAGACACCACCGCCAGCAGTAGCAGCATGATGATAATCCCCAAATAGGGGGCAAAATCTCCAGATGGTACGTTCACCTGAATTGGGTCGATTGGTTGCATTGCTTACACCCCTCCTCTAAGAATTCTCGCCGCCTCGGCTGCCGTGATCTCCCCGCGCTCAACACGCTCCAGGACCTCCCGCGGATTAAGCTGCACCTGATTTGCGTTCAGCAGACTGTTGACCAGATCCAGCTTCTTGCACACGGTGGGGTACGAGATGCCCAGTTCCTTCTCCACGTCGCGAATGCTTCCGCGACACCGGAGAAAAACGAGCACGAACTCCTGAAGTTCGTGGGGCAGCCGGAAGAAGGGAGGGATGGCAAGGCTGGTCTCAATTTGCGTTTCGCAACTGTGACAGTTCAGCTTTCCAATCCGGAGTTCCCCGGAGCAAAATGGGCAGAGGGAGATGATGTGCTTTGGCGTCGACATCTTTTTATCAGTATTAATTTAAGACACTCACTAATTGATATTTTTAATCAGTCAATTAAAAAAATCAAGTTTTTTGGCTATTGGCGTTTATCGACCAAAATTAAGGGCGGACGCCCCTCTTGCTTTACCCGCATTGGACTGTAAGGTTGGCTGCAAGGGGCAATTTGCTTAGTGTTAATGTGTATTGACCGGAAGCATCTGGATAGGAAAGGTCATGCCCATTCCCGAATTGTGAGTCCAGCATCTCACTGAGATAACATGATTGAAGCGATTATTGCGGCCATCCTTGACCGTGGCGCGGACGCCGGCATCGAGGTCGTAGCAAGCCTGAAAGACCCCCTGCACCAGGCAAAACTACTGGGTGATGCCATTCATGAGCTTTACTGGAAGCAGAAGAATCTTGCCGCAGCCGTTGCGGTGGGTAAGGCCGTCATTAAATTTGGGCTCCAAGCTGCGGCCCGTGTAGACCAGTCAGACCCCAAACTGGCGCAGGAGCTTCGGGGGGTGGTCAAGGGAATCTCTTACGATATTGGCTCGTTTACCTGGCCGGGGTGGGGGGAGCCGGGAATTGAGATCACGAAGGCCGATTTGGCGGCGGGACGAGAAGCTGCCCAGATCAACCTGCAGCTGGGGCGGGAACTCAATCGTGGGGACCTTCCAATGAGCCGGGCTCATTGGCTGGCGGGCGCTCACCTAATGTCGGCGAACAAGATGGGTGAGGCGGCAACGGAATTCAAGACGGCGGCGAAGTTGGCAAGAACGGCTGGGTCAGCGACTGACGAATGGCTTAATGCGGGTTACGCCGGATTGGCAATGGTATTGGCGCAGACCGAGAATTCCGAAGCGTGGGGTGAGTTGGAGGAGGCCAAGAAACAATTACGGAGATTGCCAGAAGGCGAGGGATTTGTAGCGCAACTTGAGACAGCCCTGCGCGTCATGCGAACGTAAGACTGTTTAATGGCAATGGGTGGGGGCCTCGGTTGGCCTAATCTCGAAGTTCACGGGCAGGCGGCCCGCATCACCACGCCACTTAGTATTACTTCTCCAGCCCCCATCGGCGGCGGATGCGGCGCTCGAGGGTGCCGAAGACTACGAGGTCCACGGTGAGGCCTACGGCGAGGATGACGATCATGCCGGCCATCATCATGGCGATTTCGTTGTAACTGCGACCGGTTTCGATGATACGGGCAACACCCATCTGGTCCGCCCGAAGAAGTTCTGCGGCCATCAGGCTGCGCCAGGCAAAAGTCCACCCGATCTTGAGCCCGCCGATCAGTTCCGGAAGGGCCGCGAAGAACAGGATGTCGCGAGAGAAAACAAATCCGCGGGCTCCAAGTACGCGACCCACCTTCTGGTAGATCGGGGGGATGTTTCGAATGGCGCTTTCGGTGGCAATGGCTATGCTGAAGAGCGCACCGAGAATCACAACGGCCAACACTGCGCGCTGATCAATCCCGATCCAGATTAGGGCAAAGGGGAGCCAGCAAATGCTGGGTATGGATTGAAGCGCCATAATGAGGGAGCCCACTGTTTCCTTGAACAGCCAGCTTCGCGCCGCCAGCACCCCCACGGCCACACCCCCCAAAAGCGATATGCTGTACCCAACCAACATGCGCCCCATGCTCAACCTGATGGAAGTCCACAGGGTCCCATCCCTGGCGATATCCATGAGGCTCTTCAGGACGTCGCCGGGGCCCGGAAAAAGATGAGCGGGCATGAACCGGGCCGAGGCTACCGCCTGCCAGAGGGCAAGCAAGACGCAGCCGAAACCGACTTTCACGAGTATGATTTTGAATGTCTGGTTCATGGCAACCGCAGGCTGTCGCGAATGGCTACTTCCCTGCCGGTGCGCTGGTGGGCGCGTCGGCAGATCTTGCGGTGGCAGGCGCTGTGGCCAGTACTTGCTTGAGCAGCGTGGTATCGATGAGTTTGTTCACATCGAGGGAGTCCCCGCGCACAAGGCCAAGTTGCTTTCCGTGTTCAAAGAAAGCCTTAAAAGATTCGGGGCTGGGATCGGTGGCAAAGGAGACGTGCTTGAAGGAGCCGTCCAGGAGGGCGGGAGGCAGATCCTTGCCCGTGAGGCGCTTAAGCTCGGAGTTGAGAATCGTGTCGAACTGGCGCGGATTCTCCTGAAGTTCCTTCGTCAGGGCGACGTGGGCCGCGAGGAACTTCTTCACGAGTTCCGGATTCTTCTCGAGGAACTCGCGGCGGGCTACGATGTTCGTGAGGACGAACTTCTTCTCCGGCCACAGATCCTTTTCCTCCGCTATGATGTTTGCCAAGCCCTTGTCCACGATGCGCGTGCCCCAGGGTTCCGGGACCCACGCCGCATCGATCTGGTCTTTCTCGAAGAGAATCTCAATGTCGGGATTGTTGACGGGAATGACTTCTGTGTCGCCACCCTTCTCCTTTAGTTGGGAATGGAGGTTGTCCACGACGTAGTGCTTTGCGGAGATGTCCTGTGTATTGCCAAGCTGGGGGGTGGCAATGCGGCCGCCTTTGAGTTGTTCAAGCTTGGTGATGCCACGTTTCTTGTTTCCGATGACGAGGACACCGTTAAGCGCAGCACCGGACACAACTCGGATTTCTTCGCCCTTGCTGGCCTGAAAGCCACTAATGGTGGGTGAGGGGCCCACATAGGCCAAATCGAGGCGCCCGGCGAAAATCGCCTCAGTGATGGAGGGACCGGCATTGACTGTAAGGGTGTCGAGTTTCACGTCCGGCCCGAGGGCCTTTTGGAAATCGCCGCGTCCAACGCCTACGACGGCCTGAGCATGGGTAATGTTTGGAAAATAGCCAAGGCGCACAACCTTGGCCTCCTCGGCCCGCAGGCTGGGCGCGGGAATCAGGACGGCCAGGGCAAGGGCAGCCCCAACCAGTTTTGCAGTGCTAAACATCTTCATTTTCGTAACTCCGGTTCTTTGATTCAGATTGTCTTTTTCTAAGGGGGAGGAAAAAATTATTAGCAAATTAGCGTGCTAGCAACAACAGCGGAAAGGCAAGTCGAGACGCGCGGACTTGCCGGTGCGGGCACAGAGGGGGAGCTTAAATTCCACTGGCGTAGTCCGTCCCTTCCGCTGCGACCGCAAGGCCTTCGGCGTCCTGTTTCCAATCGGCGTCCAGCTCACGGGCGGCGACCTTGTCCACCTCTTCCTTAATCTGGTTGTGGAGCTGGGCGGTAAAGTAACTGAGATCCGACGAAGACTTGGCCCGCGGATGGGCGAAGGGCACCGGCACGATGCGCTTGATGGAACCCGGCGGCGCGGTCATGATCATGACGCGGTCGCTGAGATATACGGCTTCGCGGATATTGTGTGTCACGAACACGATGGTGGTGTTGGTTTCCTGCCAGATGCGCTGGACTTCATCGTGGAGCACGTCGCGGGTTTGGGCGTCGAGGGCGCTGAAGGGCTCATCCATGAGCAGCACCTTGGGCTCGAGGGCAAGCGCGCGGGCGATGCTGACGCGCTGCTTCATGCCACCGGAAAGTTGGTGTGGCATGGCATTGGCATACTTTGAAAGATGAACCATTTTGAGGTACTTTTCGGCGCGATGGACGCGCTCATCGCGGGAAAGGCCCTGAAGCTTGAGGCCGTACTCCACATTGCGGGAAACGGTCATCCAAGGCATTAAGCCGGCCTCCTGAAAGACCACGGCGCGATTGGGGCTGGGCCCCTCCACGGGAACATTGTCCACGGTGACATTGCCCGAGTCGGATGTCTCAAGTCCGGCAAGCAGGTTCAGTAGCGTGGATTTGCCGCAACCGCTGGGCCCAATGATGGAGAAGAATTCGCCGTCGCGGATCTCCATGGAAAGCGGATTGAGCGCCTGAATAATGCGCGCCGCCCCCTGGCCATTCTGCACAAAGGCTTTGGAAACATTTTGAAACTGGATACTCATTACTTCTGGCCGTCCACCTCGGCAGCGGGGCGCGAGACCAGGAGTTGTACGCCGCGGCCCGCGGCAAACATGATGGTGACCTGAGTCCTGTCCTTGATGAAGACATAGTTCATCGCGTTGACATCCTGGGTGCCACTGGCCTGCTTCCAGCCATTCTTGCCCAACCATTCCACATACGCGAGGGCCAGGGAGGGGCTTCCCTTGGCAAACGTTGCGACCTGCTGTGACTGGTCGCGCAGGCGCTTAGTTGCCCCGATTTCGACTTCAGCGTCGCCGAGTTTCGGGAAATCGATCTTTGCGATGGAGTACTTCTCCTTCTCCCCGCAACCCGAAACAATAACGGCGGCAATGCAGGCAAAAACCACGCTAAGAAAGCGGCCGCGCAGGGTGGGGAAAATGGCTGTGGTTGGTTTGTTCATTTAACTCACGAAAAATGTGACCCAACCTTTTGTCCAACTCAAGATTACAAAAGACTTTCCTCAACTCAACTCCGAAAACCATTCTATGACTTTAGAACT
>JAIBAT010000165.1 GCA_019695055.1 Candidatus Sumerlaeaceae bacterium
GTGTCCACGAACCCGAAGAATTTCGGGGAGTTCGAGGTGGACGAAACCAGCGCCACCCACGTGCAACTGTTCGGCAAGGATAAGTCCCTCGCCGACCTATACATTGGCAAGGCTGGCCCCTCGTTCATGTCCACCTTTATCCGCAAAGCCGGAAATGACGAAGTGGTGGACGCCAAGGCGTCTCTTGGGTTCGCATTCAAGAAACCCGAAGGATGGCGCGACACGCAAATTCTGGATATCCCGGTGGATGAGATCGTGGGCATTTCCGCCGAGGGCACCTCAAGCACCTGGGAGCTGAAGAAGACGGATGGGAACTGGAACGTCGTCAAGCCGGTCCAGAAGACCGCCCAAAGCATGAAGGCCCAGTCCCTGAGCACCGCGTTGAGCGTGCTGCGCTCGACCGGCTTTGTGGAGAAGGAAAGCACCAAGACCCTTACCCAGCTTGGCCTTGATCCGCCGAAGCAGAAGTACACCATTACCCACGAGGATCGGACGACGTCCCCCGCAAAGGAGCAGACTACAGTACTGCTGGTGGGCGAGATGGAGGGGCCGTCCAAGTCGTATTTTGTGAAGCGCGCGGATCGGGATGATCTCTACACCATCGCGGAATTTCAGGCCAATGCCCTGGCTGCAACGCTTGACCAGTTGGTTCCGCCAGAGCCCAAACCGGCCCCTGCGCCGGAGACCACGGCCACTGTGGAGGCGTCGGCCCCGGCCAAGCCTGTGGAAACCACGCCCACGGTCGAGGCCGCCAGCGTGACGAGCAAGACCAAATAGCTTTTTCTCCGAGTGGTGGCGCGATGATTTCCCGCGCGTGGCACTATGCTTAGCGAGTGAAACCCAAGGCCATTGAAATTGTCGGCGCCCGCACCCACAACCTGAAGGGTGTCACCGTCGCCATTCCCCAGGGGGAACTGACGGTCATTACCGGTGTTTCCGGCAGCGGCAAGAGCTCCCTGGCGTTTGACACCCTGTACGCAGAGGGCCAGCGCCGCTATGTGGAGAGCCTCAGCACCTACGCACGTCAGTTCATCGAGAAGATGGCGCGCCCTGATGTGGATTCCATCCGAAACATCCAGCCGGCCATCGCCATCGAGCAAAAGAACAGCGTAAAGAACGCGCGCTCCACCATCGGAACGGCCACCGAAATCATGGACTACATGCGGCTGCTTTTCGCAAAGGCGGGCGTGACCGTTTGCCCCAATTGCTTTACAGATGTTCGGGAGGACTCTCCGCAAAGCGTGGCGGCCGAGCTTCTTGCGAAATTCCCCAACCAGCGCCTGTACATCGTGGCGCCCATTCCCCGGGGTGATGCGAAGTCCGAAACGTTTCGAACGGAGTTAATGCGCGCAGGATTCTCTCGCATTTATGTGGCTCCAGCGGAACCGAAGTCTGGAGGCAAGCCTCCGCGCGGGAAGGCCCCCAAGGCGCCAGTTTCCACCGACTCTTCCCGGCCCTTTGTGGACCTCGACGGCGCCACTGCGGCCGATATGGACATTGCCTTCGGAGCGGACACGGTGCGCCTGCTCATTGATCGCGTCTCGGCCTCCGAAGCAGACCGTGAACGCATCACAACAAGTCTGGCGATGGCTTTTCAGGCGGGTCACGGCACGGTCGAGACCTGGACCGCCGATGCGTCGCCGGTGTGCATGCTGTTCCACGCGGGTTTCCGCTGCAACACCTGCGGCAAGGAATTCCCGCGCCCCGAACCCAACCTGTTCTCCTTCAATTCGCCGCTGGGCGCATGTTCCGAATGCAGCGGGTTTGGTCGCACCATCACCATTGATTGGGACAAGGTTTTCCCCGACCGGCGCCTGTCTCTGGCGGACGAGGCCATCGCCACTTTCAATACGCCTTCCTACAAGGCCAACTACAACTGGATCAAAAAGAACGCGCCCCCCGCCGATGTGCCATGGGACAAGCCCATCGAGAAATATACACGCCGGGAGTGGAACAACCTGATTTATGGTTGTGGTAAGTTTGAGGGTCTGAAATCCTTTTTCGACTGGCTGGAGAAGGAGAAGTACAAGGTGCAGTCGCGCATCCTGCTTGCGCGCTATCGCGGATTCGCGACCTGCCCGAAATGCGAGGGAACGCGTCTCGTCCCCGAAGCCGCCAACGTTCTTTGGGGGCCTGCCGATCAATCATTCCAGCGCCGCAATATCTACGAACTGACGCGGCTGTCTATCCGCGACCTGCTGGCGGATTTCGCCTCCGTGCGCCTTACGCCCGCGGAGGAAGAACTGTCGGGCCGGGTGTTTCGGGAAATTCTTTCGCGCCTTACATACCTCGTCCGTGTGGGGCTTGGCTATCTCACCCTCGACCGCCAGACCCGCACGCTGTCCGGCGGCGAAGCCCAGAGAATCAATCTTGCCACAGCCCTTGGCACGGCACTCACACGCACACTGTATGTATTGGACGAACCCACCGTTGGTCTCCATGCCCGCGATTCCCGCCGCCTTCTCGAGATTCTCCGCGACCTGCGCGACAAGGGAAATACCATCGTGGTCGTGGAGCATGATCCCGAGCTAATCCTTGGCGCCGACCACCTTGTGGACATGGGCCCACGCGCCGGGTCGCACGGCGGGGAAGTCGTCTTCAGCGGCTCGCCAGACAGCCTTGCTAAGGACGGCACCCAAAGCCTGACGGCCCAGTTTCTGGCCCCCCGAAGTTCAAGCAAGGTGGAGAAGGGAGTCCGGAAGAAGTCAAAAGAGGACGCCAAGGCCCCCAAATCAGAAGTCAGAACCCAGAACTCAGAACTCGTCATCACCGCCGCCCGATTCCATAACCTGAAATCCATTTCCGTTTTCATCCCGCTTCACAAGTGGGTCTGCATCACCGGTGTCTCCGGCAGTGGCAAGTCCACACTTGTCCACAATATCATTTATCAGGCCTTCAACCAGCATAAGGGACTTGCTGTCGAGGACATCGGACAGTTTGATAAGATCAAGGGTTTCGAGCATCTCTATGAGATCGAACTGATTGACCAGTCGCCCATCGGCCGCTCCATCCGCTCTAATCCAGTCACCTATGTGAAGGCTTATGACCCCATCCGAAAACTTTTTGCTGACACCCGCGAAGCACGCGCCCTTGGCCTCACGGAGGGAAGCTTCTCATTCAATGTCCCCGGCGGTCGCTGTGAAACCTGCGAGGGGACAGGCGTTACCACATATGACATGCACTTCCTCGCCGAGATGACCCTGCCGTGCGAAGATTGCGGTGGCCGGCGGTTTCAGGCTCGTGTACTTGATGTCCACTATCGCGATCGAAACATCGACAACGTTCTCGGCCTCACGGTGGATGACGCCTGTGACTTCTTTGAGAATGTCCCCGCCATAACCCGGCGGCTAAAACCTCTCCAGGACGTAGGTCTCGGCTACCTTACCCTGGGCCAGAACACCTCCACCCTCTCCGGGGGAGAAGCCCAGCGGCTGAAGCTCGCCAGCCGTCTTGCCACCGAGGCCAATGGCTCGCGCGTTATGATGATCTTTGATGAGCCCACGACAGGGCTTCATCTCGCAGACCTGGCTGTCCTGTCAGGAGTATTTCGGCGCCTCGTCGAGCGCGGGTTCTCGCTGGTCATCATCGAGCACAATCTTGAAATCATCCGGCAGGCAGACTGGATCATAGATCTGGGTCCTGAAGGGGGCGACGAGGGGGGATACGTTGTGGCCGTTGGCAAACCGGCTGCCATTGCCGCTGAACCACGCTCTCACACGGGACGATTCCTGAAGGAACTCCTATAACCTCCCATTTGTTCGGTTGACCCCGCACCCGCAAGCTCCTCAGATGCGAAACAGTTTACATCTGAACGGGGTCAACTTTCATGCTTTCCAATGATATTCTGATGTCACTGCCCGCGGCCCGCGCCTACCGCAGCCGCCGCGAATCCAGCTACGACCGCTCCGGCGGCAACAATGACTTCATCAAGATCCCGGCGGGAGCCCGGGCCACCCTGGCCGATATCAAAGGCGCCGGCATCGTGAAGCATATCTGGTTCACGATCTATTCGCCGGACGAACTTTACCCCAGCAAACTCGTCCTGCGCGCGTGGTGGGATGGCGAAGATAGCCCCAGCATCGAATGCCCGGTGGGGGACTTCTTCGGTGTCGGCCATGGAAAGACATCAAACTTCATGTCCCTGCCGCTGAACATGGTGAACGGCGGCGAAATCGCGAAGCAGAACCGTGCCGCCATGAACTGCTTCTTTCCCATGCCCTTCCGCAAAGGCGCCCGCTTTGAGATCGAGAACCAGACTGACCAGGAGGTCATCAGTTTCTACTATTACATTGATTATGAGGAGCATGACTCACTCCCGGACGACACGCTCTACTTTCACGCCCAGTGGCATCGCGAGAATCCCACAAAAGGGTACGAAATCTTCACGATCGAGCCCCACCAGCATCACAATGAGAAGCTAAACGTCACCGGGAACGAGAATTACGTCCTGCTCGACGCCGAGGGGCGCGGGCATTATGTGGGTTGTGTGGTAAACATCAAGAATGTGAACTACAACGACAACACCCACACCTGGTTCGGCGAGGGCGACGACATGATCTTCGTGGATGACGAGAAATGGCCGCCCGCGCTTCACGGTACCGGAACCGAGGATTACTTTTGCGCGGCGTGGGGTTTCCCCTCAGGCAAGTACGACGGCCCGTTTCACGGCATATCCCTTGCTGGCGACACCACGGACTGGAGCGGCTGCTGGAGCCTTTACCGCTTCCACCTCGAAAGCCCCGTGACGTTCCAGAAAAGTATTCGCGTCACCATCGAGCACGGCCACGACAACAACCGCTTTGATGACTGGTCAAGCGTAGCCTATTGGTACCAGGGCGAACCCCACAAGGTATTTCCGGCACTGCTGCCCGTCGAAAAACGACTCCCGCGCTGGAAGCGCCACTGGGAGAAGCCGTAGCGGCACGTCGGGGCGGCCGCCTATTGCATCTCGTAGCGTGGCATATAGGGCGGCTTCGACCACGTCAATTGGGTGTAAAGCCCGTTTGCCTGGGCCAGCTTGTTGTTGAGATCCATGCTGATCGGATCACCCAGCGACGGATCCAGTTGCAACGCGCTTTGCCAGGCCTGGATCGCCATGCCCAGGTATTTCACGGCTTCCTGCTTGGGTGAGAAGACACGCACGTTCTTGTTCACGTCGCTGCTCGTCATGTAGCCGATGTAGCTCTGCGCCTGGCTGTAATACTCATCGCCCCGGCGCCCCCAGGCCTGCGCCTGCTTGCCTTTGTCCGCCACTTCCTTGGCCTGCATCTTGGCGCCTGTGGCCTGGATGTTCTGGGCGGATTTTACCACATCGGGCAGGGCGGCGTAGTCGCGCACGATGTCATTGGCCGCGATGGATACGAGGGTATATTGCCCATCCTGCACCAGGGCGCTCAACTGCGCAAGCTGGGCGTCCGCCAGCCGCTGCAACCCTTCCTTGGCCACCGCCTGGTTCGGGTTCAATTCCAGGGCCTTTGCGTAAATCTTGCGCGCGTGGTCCGCGAATCCGTGCTCCTGCACAAAATGCCCAAGCATGGCCACGGCGTCTGCATCACTCATGTCCGTGGCCGCTGCCTGCTTCTTGCACTGGTATCGGGCCAGTGGCACCGGGTCTGCCTCGGGATTGAAATTCATATAGAGTTCATAGGTCGCAATCGCCTTGTCCCAATCGCTGCGCATGGCAAACTCGCTTTGCACCAGCTCGAACGTCCGGCGGATGCGGTCGGAAATCTCCGCCGGCAGATCCGCCGGGTTTCCGGAATACTTTACGTAGATCCGTAGCGCGTCCTCGTATTTCTTCTGCCGGAAGTAGGTGTCCGCCAACTTGAGCTGATCCTTGGGGCTCTTGCTCTTCTTGAGTTCCGCGGCCACTTTGTCCAGTTTTGTCGGGTCATTGCCCCAAAGCTCCACCAGCAGCTTCCGCGCGTCCTCATTGTCCGGATTCAGCTTGAGCGACAATTGCAGCATTTCCACCGCCCTCGCCGGATCCTGCTTGTCCACGAGATACACGGCGTAAAGGTGGCTGCCGTCCGCCACCAGTTCCTGGTACTCTTTCTGCACGGTTGGGTCCGAGGAGAGCTTGCTGCCCCGCAGCAGGTTGATGGCTTCCGTGAACTTCTTCTCGGAAATCAACTCCTTCACCTTCTTCAGAGTTTCCAGCGATCCCGCCTTATCGGCCTCCTGCTGATCCGTCGCGAGTTGGTTCAGGGCCGCCTCGGCCTTTGCCAGACCCTCCTTGGCTGCCGCCAGCGAAGGATCCGCCTGCAGCGCCTTGCGATACTCGTTCGCCGCATCCTGGTATTTCCCGAGGGCGAGATGCTGGTCCGCCACCCGCAGGCTGTTGGTTGCCTCGGATTCCTGCACGATTTTCGCGATCTTGCCCTGCGGGATGCTCAGGCTCCCCGAGCTGGTGCGAATCGTCACAAGCTGTTGCTTCAGGGTCATCTTATCAATGGAACCCTCCAGGACCTTTCCGTCTGTGGTCGTGATGGTGTCCGCGGCCCCCATCGCGGCCACTGCAAGCAATGCGCAGGTGCCCGCCAGGCGCCCCCATGTAAATCTCTTGTCCCTCGCTGACAGTTCCTGATGATTCATGACCGCATCGCCTCCGGCGTTTAGTAAAATCACTTTCTCAACCCCTATGAACTTGCAAAGTGGTGAAAATCTCCGCACGGTCAAGCGGTATGGATAGACCATGGTCGGGGGGCTTTAGGCTTTGACTTGTGAGCCAGTTTCCGCCGAGCTATGGACTTTTCATATCGTCAAAGCAGCCCGAAGCGGAGTTCAGGCCCAACTGCAATGCCCATCATCAATTATCGCGCCAAAGAGATAAACTGCAAGATCGTCTATTGCGGCCCCAGCCTCGGCGGCAAGACCACGAATATCAAGGCCATCCACGCCAGCCTGCCGGCCCAGGCCCGCAGCGAATTGCAGATCATCGACACGCAGGACGACCGCACCCTCTTCTTCGATTACTTCGCCCTGAGCCTTTCCCAGATCCGCGGCATGAAGGCCCGTTTCCTCGTCTATGCCGTGCCGGGACAGGACTATTATAAAGCCACCCGCAAGATGGTCCTTCAGGGTGTGGATGGGGTCGTGTTTGTCGCCGATTCCGATGCGGAACGCCTCGAGGACAACATCGCCAGCCTGAACGACCTGAAAACCCTGCTCGCTGAACACGGCTACGACTACGACACCATCCCCCTCGTTCTCCAGTTCAACAAGCGCGACCTCCCCAGTACCATCGGCGTCGAGAAGCTGAACTACGAGCTCAACGACAAGCATTGCCCCACCTTCGAGGCCGTCGCCACCCAGTCCATCGGCACGGTCGAAACCTTCAAAGCCATCTGCAGCGCCGTGGTCGACAAACTCAACGCCGACATCCACGTCCAGGCGTAGGCCAGGCTGCCCGCCTGACCCGAAGCACCCTGCAAAACCCCATTTTCCCGCCCAAAAAATAAACTGCGGGGTACCCTGTACGTCAGAAAGCCTCAAAACCCGTGTGGGGGCGTAGCTCAGTTGGGAGAGCATCAGGCTGGCAGTCTGAGGGTCAGGGGTTCGAATCCCCTCGCCTCCACCACTTTTACTTCCATTTCCGCATACCCCGTGCGATCCGTTGAGGCCACCTCCGGCACCGCAACCGTCCTGCCGACTACCCAATCGAAACCCTGAAGGGGGCTCTTCTGGGAGCGCTGGCGCCCTCGCCGGCGTCTTTTACCCTCGGGAGGGGGGGAGGGGGGGGGTATGCAATTCTGCGCAAGTCCCATAAAATCAGCAATCCTTACGTTTTAAGGATGGCGTCAAACCGGTCTAAATTGGAGATTTCCAAGCGCTAAAACCGATCCAAATTCGCGTGAAAATGCACTTTTTTGCCCTCAAAACACGCGAAATGCGCGACGGAGAATCGCGTGTGGGTGAAGCGGGTTGGCCGTCTGGCCTACTCGTCATGTCAAAGAACAATGCCCGGTGCAGGGGCTGCTTCCATCCCATTTGTGGTTCGTGGAGCGGCGGTGGCAGGAATGGAGATCGGGCGATTTAACTGAGGATGGGTGTAGCACACGGGAAAGAGGTTTGCCTATTCCCTTACAGCCGCTAAGAACCTCTTCCAGACCCATAAAATGAAGTTGCTAGAATCGAAGTGGGCGAAATTGAGCCGGTGGCGAGCGATGGGAGAAGATGGGTGCTTGAACGGGCGTGTTGGCGCGGTGTGCAATTAATTGGGAAAAATATCAAGCACCACCGTTTTTCAAAGGCTTGCTCCAAGAGGCGGTTTTCATCCGAACTCACTCTGAGTGCACTGGAACAGGGTTTCCTTTATCGTCGAGTGGAATAACATACCTAAAACCAACGTTGTATACCCCCCCAACATCTGGAACAGCTGGAGTCGTTTTTAGCAACCATGCCCTTTCTACCGGAACGTCATATGCCGAACCACAGATTATTCGAGTCCCATTCCTAATCGTAGATGTGAACTCCTCAACATTACCTAACATATATTTAATTCCAGAGCATGTTACATCATCCGTTTGTGCATAATATGGATCTGGGCCGACTTGAATGTGACGTCCATTAGCCAACCTTACAAATCCATCTATTCGGTCACCCCAAGGATACTTTCTCCCGTCCAGGGCGATCGCAGCAACTTTCCATTCATCCTCCGTAGGCAGCCTATGTAGGACGCCTGTCATTCTGGTGCGCCAAGCACAGAATTCCTCAGCATCCTTCACAGAAATAAAGACAACCGGAAGCCCTCCCGTTCCAGGAGCATACGAACGTCCGCGCCAGGCAAAGATTTGACTGTATGCGTACGAATCTTCAAGATCGACGTCGCACAGGGGCGGCGAATGCCCGGTATAATCAATGAATTCCAGCCACTGTTTGTTGCACACTTCAAACGAATGGATATAAAACCCATTCGTAATAAAAGTATGCGTTGATACTTTGTTATTGTCGACAACGGGAATTGAATATGCTCCTCTATCCACCATGGTTGTCGAGTATGTGGTTGGGCGGTCATTCCTAAACCAAATGCGGTAATCCAAGGAGCGAGATGTTTGTGGTAGCGCTTCAGTTTGTGCAAACACATATCCGGGCTGGATAATAAAGAATCCCCTTGCTAGCAGGCAAAGGCAGAAACAAAAGGCAGTTTGCCTTCTTTGACATGGATCTCTTCGAACTAAGAACTGCAACACAGACGACCATGTAGTGCGAATGTCGGTCCAAGTGAGTCCGATTGCCCACATCGAAGCCTTCACAGGGAAAAACGGGGACGGTTGACGTTTACCCCAATTAATTTTACAATGCACTCGATAGTCTGGTATGCCACCACGCTTGCTCGGTTGCGATTCACAATTCATTGCCCCAAAGCATGGCTTGGCCGGAGCGATGTTGTCAAGCTCAGCCGGGCGCGCTTTGGCATTTCCACTAAAAGGAAGGGTTTTACTTGAACTGACAGCCAGGACCTGCGTGCCTGGAAGTGTACTTGCGTCCTGAAGAACGGGGAAGGTGGGGTTGTTGAGAAACCTACCACAAGGCAGAGTCTAAATAGTACTGAGAGGTGATTCAAGGCGTCTTTGAGGGCGATCGGCTCGCAAAGGCCAATTCTCGGAGTCGATATTTGGCATTAAGGGAGTCGGGGGCATTGCTGTGAGGTTTTTTCAACAGCCCCACGGTTGACGTTTTCCCCCGTTCCGTGCCATTTCCTGATCCGTACTGGAACACTGATGCACCGCGATTACACCCCCCCTTGCGCATTGACTCCACCCACTGCGCCCGCACAACGCTTTCATGCCTCAACGCGGTCAAAAATCGCCATTCCTTAACCTCCTGCTGGCGGCCTCTCCCTATCTTTTAACCGCTTTCCTGACTTTTCTCGTCTACACACCGCTCCTTCGCCCTTACGCCCATGTCTTCACGACGGATTATAAGGACTTCAACTTTCCCATCCGGTACTATGCCACGGCCTCCTTGGACGCCGGGCGCCTCCCGCATTGGACGGACAATATTTTCGGCGGATATCCGTTTCTCACCGACCCGCAGACCGCCGTTTTCAGTCCGTCCAACCTGCTGCTGTACCTCCTTGGGCCCCACCCCCTGACCACCCGCGCCATGGATTGGTTCCTGGTGGCCAATGTTGTCCTCGTGGCGCTGGGAGCGACTTTCTTTGCGCGCGCTTTTGGCCTGAGCCGCCTCGGCGCTGTCGCGGCGTCCATCCTCATGACCCATAATGGTTTCATCCCCATGCACCTTGGCCACGTGCAGTTCAATCAGACCATCGGGTACGGCTATCTTCATTTGGGCCTTCTTCTGCTCGCCCTGAAAAGGGGAAGTTGGCGCTACGCCGTCGCATCGGGGCTGGCGGGTGCCGCGGTGGTTTTCTCGGGTTTTCCCCAGCTCGCCATGCACGTCTTCCTGATGTCGGGTATCGGCACCGCCCTCTTTGGAATCCGCGATGCGTTGCGCCTGCGGGCACTCAAACCTCTCCTCCCGGCGGCGTCCCTCGGATTGCTTGCCCTCGCCGTTGCGTTGCTGGCCAGCATGGTCCAGATCCTTCCCGTCCCCACGCTCCTGACCAACAGCAACCGTCGCGTTCTCGATCTCTCCGTTGCCCAGGGATTCTCCATGCCGTGGCAGGGGTACTGGGGGCTCATCGCGCCGGGACTCTTTCAGACTCTGCCGGCGAGACTCCCCAATCGCGAACTCTGGTTCCTCGTTCCCCACAACGTCCTGACGGATGGCGCATGGGAGTATCTCTATTTCATCGGCCTTGTGGCGGCGGTGCTTGGCATCGTTGGGTGGACCAGCAACGCGCGAAGGGGAGTGGTGTGGATTCTCGGCCTCGTTACGGCCTTCCTGCTCCTTTGCGCTCCGGGTTCCGAGACTGGAGTCTATCAATATATTTACCACTACGTTCCCGGCTTCAAGCAGGTGCGCATTCCAACCCGGATGATGTGGGTGGCATGGACCTGCTGGGGGCTCCTGGTCGGCATGGGGGCGGAGACCATTGCCCGTGCCACCTGTGCCGGCGCCCTTGTCGCCGCCCGACGCGCCGTGGTGACCATCCTCTCGACCCTCTGGCTGGCCGGTGCTGCCATGGTGGGCATCGCCTGGTTGCAAACTCGCGATTGGTATATCGCCGCCTGCCGGTTGCTGGTATTATCACCCACCAGCCATTGGGCCATTCGCGAGCCCGCCCTGTTCCTTGGCGACATTCTGTTTCAACTGATCATTACCGCTGCGCTGACCGTAATAGTAATTTCCATCCTGGTCTGGCTGGCCCGTCGCGGACGCGGGGCCGCCGCGGCCGCTGCGGTTCTGGTCGCCCTCATGTTTGCAGAGATTGCTTCGTATGGGATACACAAGAACATTGTCATAGACGTCGGCGGGGGAATCACGTCGGTTCTTCCGCGCCAATACAAGGCGGTGGTCACGCCCATGACTGGCCGGTTCCTGTTCGACTCCCGTGGGGACGTCATGAAGAACCAGGCCATGATCGCGGGTACACGCCATGCCAATGGTTATATGGCCACTGTGCTGCTCTGGCACATGCTGTTTGCGCCCAGGGAGAAGTCGCCCCTGGGGAGGTTGAGCGAGGAAAACGCGCGCGACGAATGGAACCTGACCCACTACGTCATGGATTGTCCCAGGACGACGGCCACCATTGCCGGGCGGAGGCTGGAGTTGCCGTTCCGCGGTTCCACCTGGCTCGCGGCCGAGGAGGGATTCCCCAACGATCGCCAGACCGCCATCATCGAGGATGGCAAGTCCGTCCGGAAGATCCATGTGCTGGCCAACGCTGCCGCGGCGGCGGGACTGCCCAATGATTTTGTCGTGGGGCAGGTCATTCTGGCCGATGCCGCCGGCACCACATCCTGCGCCCTGCCGTTGCGAATCGGACGGGAACTGGCCGAGTGGTCCTACGACCTGCCCATCCATCCGGCAGCCATTGGCCACATGCGCCCGCCGGTGGCGTTTGTCGGTAAGCGCCAGACCCACAATGCGGAAGGGGGAAATTTCTACGAGGCGACATTCGATGCCCCCACCACCTTCACACTTGGCAGGATCACGGTTCAGGCCACCGCGCCACCGCCAACGTATCTCAGCCTGTCGCACCTCGTACTGGACCGAAACGGCCAGATGGAAATTCATCCCGCCACCGAGGGCCTTGGGAGTATTGTCGAGCCCTCAGGCCTGCCCGAACTGACAGTGCTGAGGCGGCCCACCGCCCTTGGGTTTGCATGGGGCGTTCCCACCGGAAAGAGTGTCAGCTACAAGGACGGCCTGCGATACGTTCGGGATAAATATTGGAATGCCACATTCCAACCTCGTCAGGAGGTGCTCCTGAACAAGCAGCAACTTCCGCGGGAATCCCTCGAATCTCTCAATGCCCCGGATCCGGCAACCTTTGCGGGCACGGTGGATTTCAAGAAACCTGTTCCGGAACGCACCGAAGTGCGAGTGTCCTTTAGTCAACGCGGTTGGTTGGTGATATCCGAACTGTGGTATCCGGGCTGGACGGCCAAACTGGACGGGAAACCCGTGGACCTGATTCGCGCCAACGGGGCCCATTCCGCTGTGGCTGTGCCGGCTGGCGATCACCTCGTGACCCTGGAATATCGCACGCCGGGCTTTGCGGCGGGCGCTGCAATCTCGGGAGTCACGTGGCTGTTCGCGGTTCTGGCGTTGTTATCCGGCGCGATGCCCCGCCGTCGCCAGCCAGCCGCCAAAGCCAATTGACACCCCTTCAGTCATTCCCAGAACAAGCCCATGCCGTTGAATGACGCCCCGGAAACTCGTCCCAGCCTGCTCAGGGCCGCACTGCCTTACGCGGCTTCGGCATTCCTGACGCTTCTTCTCTACGCTCCCTATTTTCTGCCGGGTGCGCACCTGCTTGTCGGGGATTACACGGATCAGAATTTCACGTTTCGCTATTTTGCAACGTCTGCCCTGGCCGCCGGCCACCTTCCCCACTGGACCACCAATATTTTCGGTGGTTACCCGTTCCTGAGCGATGTCCAGACCGCGGTTTTCTGTCCCACAAATCTTATTCTGTATTTCCTTGCCCCCCGACCCCTTACCCTGGATGCCATGGACGCTTTTGTCGTCATCAACGTGATCGTGCTGGCGCTGGGGGCGACTTTTCTTGCTCGAACTCTTGGGATTGGTCCCGTTGGCGCGGTTGCCGCCGCAACGCTGATGGCTCACAATGGAATGATTCCCAATCACCTCGGGCACGTTCAGTTTAACCAGCTTTTCGGACTCGGCTACATTTATATCGGCGTGCTGATACGCGTGCTTCGTCGCCCAACCCAACGCGGTGTGATCGGTTGCGGTCTGCTGGGCGCCTGGGTCATTCTGGTTGGCTTCCCGCAGATTGCGATGCACATCTTCGCGGCTGCCGGTGTTGCCGCGGTCATCTTCGCTCTCAGGGGAGTTTCCGTTCGCGCGTCATTGACACCTCTTGCCGTCCTTGGCGCCACAATGATCCTCAGTTTCCTCGGTGCCCTTGTTCAGATTCTGCCAACCAGCTTTTTCCTGGAAATGACGCCTCGTCGGCTTTTGGATCTCACAACAGCCCACCAATACTCCCTGCCGGTTTCCGCCCTGCCGGGATTGCTCGCGCCCGGGCTCTTTCAGATTCTTCCCGCCCTTCTCAAGCCTGGCGAACGATGGATGACCACTCCCTACAACACGCTGGAGGACGGCTACTGGGAGTATTACTACTATATTGGACTGACGGCCCTACTGCTTGGCGTGATTGGCTGGGCCGCCAATGCCAGCCGGCTTCGCGCGTGGAGCCTCGGCATCCTCACTGCGATTCTGGTGCTGTGCGCACTTGGCCCGGCCGTGGGCTTGTACGAGCAACTCTATAACTATGTGCCTGGCTTCAAGCAGGTCCGCATTCCCACCCGCCTGCTTTGGATCGCGTGGAGTGCATGGGGCCTTCTTGCCGGCATGGGAGTGGACGCATTGTGCCGAGCCGCCGAGCGGCCGGACGGAAATCTATCCCTCGCCCGCAAAACGGTTTACGCGCTGCTCATTGCTGCCGTTCTGGCCGTTCTCGTCACGGTCGCCGTGCAGTGGGCCGGAACACGCAGCCTTTCCGCCGCTGTGCTGGATTTCTGCCAGCTCCCCGCTGACCGCCGCGAGAATGTTGCCATGCGCCATCGGTTTCTTATCAACTTTGCAGTACAGGCCGCGGTGAGTGCTGTGACTGCTGCGGCAATTGTTTCCATTCTTATTTTGCTAAAACGTCGGCCCCGACTCGGGCCCACGCTCGGTGTTCTGGCGGTGGTGCTTCTCGCCGGGGAGTTGGGATTCTACGGTTTCCATAAAAACATCATCATAGACCCCGGTCGCAAGACTACTCCGGCCATCCCGAACTTTTACGCGGTGCTACCGGAAACCATGGCTGGGCGCTTCCTGTTTGATTCGAGCAGCAACTCCGACAAAAACCAGGCCATGATCGCCGGACTCAACTACGCCAGCGGCTATGCGCCGACCCAACCGCTGTGGCATGGCCCTTTTGCCCCATGGGAAACCTCGCCCCACGGTCAGCAGAACCACGAGAACGCCCGCGACATCTGGAACCTGACACACTATATCATGAACACCACGGGCGTTCAGGCCCGGCTGGCCAGTCGCGACGTCAAGTTGCCCTTCCGCGGCTCGGTTCCGCTCGACGCCACCACTGGTTTTCCCGCCGACCGTCGGACCGCCGTGGTGGAAAACGGGACATCCATCGGTCGTGTCTTCCTGCTCTCCAATGCTGGTGCCGTCGCCGGATTACCCAATGACTTGGAGGTCGGCCAGCTCATCCTTGCCGATGCCACCGACACTGCGTACGTGACGCTGCCCCTGCGGCTCGGCCACGAAACCGCCGAGTGGAGCTACGACTTGCCCATTCATCCCGGTCCGCTCGGTCATGCAAAACCAGCAGTAGCCTTCAGGGCGCAGGATGCGCCTGATCAGGCAGGTCCGGCGAACTTCTACAAGGCCGTATTCCAGGCGCCTACCACGTTCACGCTTGGGCGCATCACTGTTCGGGCAACGGCCGAGGCGCCCGCGTTCCTGTGCGTGTCGCATCTGATCCTGGAGCGCGGCGACAGGCTGGAAATCCATCCGGTGTCTGAAGGTTTCAGCACCATTGTCGAACCGTCGCCCATGCCGCAGTACACCTTGTTGCGCCGGCCGACAGCGCTGGGTTACGCTTGGGGCGTGCCGACAGGCACCGCCGTCAGCTATCGCGACGATTACGAATACGTCCGCCGGAAATATTGGGACCCAGCGTTTGATCCGCGGCGCGAGGTGCTGCTGAACAAGAAGCAAATCACGAGTGAAACGGTGGTCGCGCGAAATGCTGCTGATCCGTCTGCATTTCGAGCCACCACTGAGTACAAAAAGCCGGCGCCGGAGGAAACGGAAATCTCCGCCGACTTCAATCAGCCGGGCTGGCTGGTCATTTCCGAACTTTGGTATCCGGGTTGGACCGCCACGCTGGACGGAAAACCCGTGGACCTGATCCGCGCCAACGGCGCCCACTCCGCCGTGGCGGTTCCTGCGGGCAAACACATGGTGCGGCTCAGTTACGAGACACCAAGGTTTGCGATCGGGGCCGCCGTTTCCGCGGCGACCTGGTTGTTGGGCCTGCTGGCGATGCTTGTGCCGGCACGTTCACGCCGGAATTAGTTTTCGCCGGACTTCTTCAGCAGGCGCCGCCGCAGCAGTTCCGCCCGCAGCCGGTCGCGCACGGCGGAATCCTCAGCCTCGGCGGAATCATACTGCAGGTGTCCCGGATGCACGTCGATGACAAGCCGGTTCAGTTCCCGGTGAGTCAGGTCCTTGAGGAAACCCTGGTCGATGCCGAAGCGCAGTTTGCTGAGCAACTGCACGGCCTCGTTGCTCGTGATGACTCGTGCGTTGGTCAGCAGTCCCCACGCGCGCCAGACTTCGTCCTCCACCACGGTGCGGTTCTGCTGGTAAAGTCCCTGCCGGGCCTGTTCCTCGCCCTTGATGATCTGCTCGACCACCGTGACGACGGTTTGCAGGATTTCGTCCTCGCTCTTGCCGAGCGTAAATTCATTGGACACCTGGAAGAAATCGCCGAGGTGCGCGGAGTTTTCGCCGTGAATGCCGCGGGCCGTGAGGCCGAGCTGGGGCATGGACTTCATGATGTCACCGGTTTTCCGGGTCATGGCGAGCCCGGGCAGGTGCATGAGCACGCTGGCGCGCAGGCCCGTGCCGGTGTTCGTGGGGCAGGCCGTCAGGAAGCCATAGCGCGGGGAATAGGCGAAATGAAGCCGCCGGTTGAGTTGCGTTTCCAGTTCAATCACCGCGCGCAGGGCCTCGTGAGGCTGGTAGCCGGGCTCCAGCGCAAACATGCGGAGGTGATCCTCCTCGTTGACCATTAGCCCGAGGCGGATGTCGGGGGAGAAGTAGGCGAACCGGTTCTCGCCACCCTTTTCCATCTCGGTGGAAATGAGCAGGTTTTCCTTCAAATAGGTTCGGTCGACCGCGGGTGTATCGCCGAGGTCTACCCGCAGGCCGCTGCTGAAGACGCCGGTGTTGTTGACGGCGGCCTCGACGACTTCCGCCACGCCGCGCAGTTCCGCGGGCCGCGCCCGCATCGGGAACGGCACGTGGGGAAGATTGCGCGCATAGCGCGCGCGGCTCGACACGACCACGCTTTCCTGCGGGCCGCTGCGATCGAGCCAGGCGTCGCTTTGTCTTACATTTACATTGTCAGGCATAACTTGTCGGGCGCGCGTACGCTGCGCCGGTGCACTCCTGCAAAATCACGAATTCGAGGTGGTGGGCGTCTCGAGTTCGCGGAGTTCGTCGCGCAGTTTCGCGGCCAGCTCGTAGTTCTCGGCCTCGACGGCTTCCTTCATGCGGCGGCGCACCTCGGCGGGGCTGCGCCGGGGCGCCGGGGTGGAGGGCGGCGGGGGCAGCGCGGGTGGCGTTGCCTCCAGTTCGGGTCCGCTTTCCGGCGTGCGCCCACGGTGGACGATGCTGCCGTGAAACTTGCGCAGGTCCGCCTGCAGGTACTTCTCGAAACTTGTGTAGCAGTCGCTGCAGCCCAGCAGCAGGCTGCTGCGGTACGAGTCAAAGGGCAGGCCGCAGGTGGGGCAGGTCAGGTCCTCGCCCTCGGCGGGGTGGCCGGCGCCCTCGGCCTTTTGGTGCTCGGCCAGCAGTCCGGCAAGGATGGAGTCCAGGCTGATCTGGCTCACCTTCTTCTGGTAGGGGCTGTTTTGCGCGGCGCATTCCTGGCACAGGCGCAGTTCCTCCACTGTGCCCTTCACCATCTTGATGAGTTTCACGGTAGCGGGCTTTTCCTTGCAGCTCATGCACGGGATTTTTCCAACCATCGGATGCGGCCTTTTTGAAGCGTAAGTTAACCTGTGATAATACAGGGCGGCGGACCGGGCTATTTGCGCGATTCCCCAATCCGTCCGGACGGATTCGCCGGGCACCCCAGTGTCACTGGTTGCTATTATATTACGGTGCGGCCGCCTCCGGCGCGGAGGTGCGCGAAGAAAAGAAAGGGGGGAGGAGCGAGAAATCGCCGCCGCATGGTCCGGAACGCGGACGGCGAATGAACGCCCTCCGGGTTCCGACCGAAGCGGACTCTACTTGCGCTGATGGCGCATTTTCTTGCGAAGCTTCTTATACTTGTGCTTGCGGATCTTTTTGCGACGCTTCTTGACGACGCTTCCCATACGCCCTCCTTTCGGTTTTGTGGTGCCCCGCCCAACCTCGACCGGGAATGCACCAGGAAATGGCTGAGTGTCACACGGACTGTGGTGGTGCAACAACAAAAGCTGCCGAAGTCTGAACACGCGGGCGGGGCTTCAATTCGCCCCCCGGCGATTTTTTTGCCCATCCGCGCCTGCACAGCCTCAACGGGCTTGAAACCCCCGATTTGCCCCCCGCCAATGCACCCCGGTTTATCGCCGCAAACCCGGCAGAACCAATTTCGATCCTCGAAGGATCCCTGGAATCCGTGACCCCGAAACTTGCGAATTATACCGCCGCCGTCATCGGCGTGGGCAAGGCCGAGGCCTCCAGCGTGAAGGGGGGCGGCCACCAGATCGGCCACACCCATGGCGCCATGCTGCGCCGAGGGGCGCCAAGGGTGGATCTCGTCGCCGCTGCGGACATTGTGCCCGCAAACCTCGACGCCTTCTGCGCCAAATTTGCGGTTCCGGCTCCCTTCGCCGATTACCGCCAGATGCTCGCCGAGGCCCGGCCCGACATCGTGAGCATCTGCACCTATATGGGCCTCCACCGCGAAATGATCGAGGCCTGCGCCGCCGCGGGGGTCAAGGCTGTGATCTGCGAAAAACCCTTCCTGCCGTCCCCGGCGGATTGCCGCGCAATCCGCAACTTGGTCGAGCGCACCGGCCTCAAGATCATCATCCCCCACATCCGCCGTTACCTCCCCGTCTTTCGCCGCGCACGGGAACTTTATACCGGCGGCGCCGTGGGCCAGCCGGTGCTGTGCTTTGCCGGCATTGCCGGGTGGGACCTCAGCGAGATGGGCAGCCACTGGCTCGACATGTTCCGCCATTTCCACGCCGATGCGCCGCTCCGCTGGGTCATGGGCCAGGCCCGCGTGCGTGACCAGCGCGGCTACGGCCACGCCATGGAGGAGCACGCCATCGCCTACTTCGAGTTCGAAGGCGGCGGCAAGGGCCTCGTGGATGGCGGCTGCGCCATGAACGGCGATATCAACATGACCCTCACCGGCACCACGGGCACCATCCGCATCGTGGGGGAGCAGCGGCTCGTGCTGCAAACCAGTGCGGGGGAAACCACGCAGGACTTCGACACCGAACCCGACAGCAACTGGGAGGGGATGTGGGACCACCTCCTCGCGGACCTCGTGGCGTGGCTGGACGGCGGCCCCGAACCGATCCTGGGGCTGACGAACACCCTGCCGACCTGCGAGCTGGCGCTGGGGGCCTACCTCAGTGCGAAACGCGGCGACAGGGTCGACCTGCCGCTCGATAGCGACGAAACCGAATGGCCACTGGAGGAAATGGCGCGGCGAGAGAATCGCGGTTAGCGGCAGAAGCCTAACACGAAGGCTCGAAGGAGCCACCAAGGTTCTGGTGTGTGCGGGCCTACTCTTCATGGCTGGGTCACCTCCGGTCCGTTTTTGAGGCAGAGGGGGGAGGGGGAGGGGGGGGTATTTTCTTATTTGTGCAAATTTGACCCTTAAAGCCAATGATTTCAATCTTGAAAAATGGTGTAAAAAATGCGCGCGATTATTTGCAATTTTCCATTTCAACCGATTTGAATCCGGGGTGATGGGAGGCGCGACCCGTGGCGTGGTTGCGGCCGGCGATGCCGGGCGAAATTGGGGTTTCTTGATCATTGTGGGAGGAAGCTAACATCTGAAAAAGGCTTTGCCTATTCCCTTGCAACCCCTTGCAGCCCTCTGTGGCACCATAAATTTTACCACCAAATCACCAAAGCACCAAATAGGGAGGCGCGGGCTCTGAATGCCGGGGAGGCGCCTGGCATTTTGAATCCCGTCCAGGACCTACCCGACACCTGTTTTCTTCGCGCTAATCCCTTGACCTCCTCACTTATTGGTCTGTATGTCTCAGGTGGTTCCATTGGCACAGCGTTGCGGTGAGGGGTGACACCATCGACTACAAGAACTACCTGGTGAATCAGCAGGGGGAGATGGGCCCGGAGCCACCACGGCCTGTGTCCCTGACGCGTGCGTTCTTCGAGAATAACTTTTTCTATGCCCTGAGCGCCTGCCTGATGATGCTGGGGTGTTACCTGCTGATGCGGTCGCCGGTGATCGAGGGGCCGGTATTTACGAAGACCCTGGCCTCGCTGACGATCCTGCAGGCGTATGAGATCCTCGTGATTGCCACGGCGATGCTGATCGTCCGGCATTTCCTGCGCCTTGGCGATGCGTTCTCGCTCCTTGTCATCGAGCTGGTACTGCTACTGGATCCGACGTTCTTCAGCAATTCCTTCCTGACGATGATCCCCACGCTGGGGGATCGCGGGCCCCTGGCCGTGAACGCAGTGTGCCTGGCGCTGGTGCCGGTGAAACTGGCGCTGTTGCAGTGGGGACTGCGCCTGAGGTTCACGCCGCGGTTGTGGCTGGGGATTCTGGCTGCCGCGGCGGTGGTTTATTTCGGGACGACGCCGCTGAACTACGAGGTCAAGCTGCTGAGCCGAGAGGCGATCTTCTACTGTCTCAGTTGGAAGACCGTGATTGTATGCGCGATTCTGCCGGCGGCGTGGAACTGCTTGACCACGGTCGCAGGCACCACGGACGACTACATGTCGCCGCGGCAGGCATTGGCCCTGCAGCGGCTGCTGGTGGTGATTCCGGTGGCAATCGTCGCCATGCACTTCATTGAGAGCTCGGTGGTTTTCGGGATACAGTTCTACTGGTTTTACGGCGCGCCCCTGCTGCTGGCGGTGGCCGTGATGGCGTGGAACCAGTGGCGACCGGGGGCAAATGCGGATCCACTGTTCCAGCTTTCGGATGTGCTGTCGGTGTTTGCCGTGCTGATTTCCTTTTCCTATCCAAACATCGAGGGAAAGGCGGCCATGGGTGTCACGCGCGTGCGCGTCCCCGAGTTCCTGGTGGCTGGCTGGCCGGTGGTATTTGTGGGACTTGGAATTGTTGCCCTCTATGCGGTTGTGTACCTGCGCACGCAGTTTCCCAAGGCTTTGGTTCGGGTCGGCATCCTGTGCGCAGGGGCGGTGGGCTACGGCATTTACAAGACGGGCATCATCGGGAAGACATGGAACCTGATCCTGTCTCCGTTCCGTTTCTTGGGCGAAATGTTCAGTCGCCTCAGCGCGGTTTTTTCAAGCCAGCCCACAGTCGCGTTGCTGATCGTGACCATTGTGTTCGTCGTGCTGGCTTGGCGCAAGCGGACGTTTATAACGTGGCTCTTTGCCGGGCTTTCCATGATCCTTCTTGGGTTTGCTGTGAGCACCGAGTCCCTGTTGAGTTGGTCCCCCGAGATCGCCCAATGCGTGTTTGCCTGGCTCGTGATCCTGTCCCATCGTTTTGGCGATTCTGGCAGGAACCGGTACACAGCCGCTACCGCCATGATAATATTCGCATTGGGCCGTTTCATGTATGAGCCGGTGATCTGGACCGGTACCGTGATGATCACTGAAGCCGTGGCTTTGATGATCCTCGGGTATAAAGTCCGCGAGCGCGCCTACATAATCCTCGGGTTACTGCAACTTGCTGCGATTGTGGGTTTTTCAATCCACGCCTCTTCGGCATGGGTAAACCCAGCGATCACGACGCTGGCCATGGGGCTGGCACTGTTTGCCATCGGGGTGTTGGTGACGTTCCAGAAGCAACGAATCCTGAAATGGGTGGCCGAGAGGCCACCGGAGTCGGATGCCATTTCATGGGTGGGAAGGCGCGAGGCGGAACCTGTCGAGTCACCGGATGTGCATGACGCCCCATCTCGGGTAAGCCAACCGTTTGGCACGGAGTTCACCGTGGCACCGGTCACCCCGATGGCTTCCGAAACCGTTGAGCCGCTGGCACCGTACGTGCCAGCAAAACCGCCGCCTTCGCCGGCAGGGGAGGTGGATGCAGATGCAGAGAACCTGCCCGAGTTCACGGCGCGGATCCTGCGCTGCTTGTTCATCCATGACCCGGTACATGGCATCCTGGTGAGCAGTGCCGTGGAGAAATGGTGTACACCGGAGTTGGTCGCGGCGGCGGGCCTGGACCCCGGCGAAACCATCGAGGCCTATTTCCCCGTCATGATCATCGATCAGACCGCCCGGGGTGTGGCCCTTACGCCGAAGCGTATCATTTTTGTTTACTCGAAGGGGCGTCCCAATGTTTCGGTGGCCTATGACCAAATTGCCCGTGTGACGAGGAACTTGAGTTCGCTGCTACTGATTGGTCATACGGACCAGAAATTTATGTTCAGCGAGCTGAACCAGTACCAACTGGTGCCCCTTGGGGTTGGGTTGGAAAAGCTATTGATGGAGATCGCGTTTGGTTGAGCGCCGTGCTGCGAATGTTATTGTTGGCCATTGTCAGTTCCGGCGGGCTTACCTGAAAGTCGGGACAAGCATGACACTCCGGCTTGCCATTTGGATAGTTGCTGTCGTCCTTGTTGCCGCATTGTCGGCCCATGGGGCGGATACGACCACCAGCACGGCCTATGATGAAACCAACGTAACTGGTCGCGACGACAAGACGTTTGCGGAGGGGAAGGCCCGCGAGAAGCGCCTTGATGCGGAAATCAAGGCAGGAGCTGGTTCGAAGTGGGACGGCTATTACGGGGCCAGCGATTCGTACGATCTTGGAATCTTCATGACGTTGTCCCTGCGATCCGGATTCACCCAATTTACCTATGGCTGCACTGGAGTTTACGAACTGAATTACGGAAGCGTGGAGGAAAAGGATGGGCGCCTGATCCTGAAACCGGAACTTCCCCTGAAATGGAATCCGACAACCTCCTGTCCCGTTGACTTGCTTGTGCCCGTGGTGGTGGAGGGGCGCGACTACCTGATTCGCGAGGGTTCCTTACCGCAGCTTGTGAATTGTCTGAATGCGGGGCTTGATTGGGAACATGTCCAAGGGTTCAGGCGTCAGGAGGATGACACAACCATCGCGCTGACCTCCGGCCCGACCCATCTTCCTCCGGAGTACGCCGCGCATCTTCGTTCTCGTGATTTCTCTGCGTCCATTTCCAAGGTCGAGGGGGTTACGTACAAACCCAACCGCGAAGACTGGATGGAAAAGGTGACGTCGGTTTCCCTGACCACGGATTCCCCCGAAGGCTTTTACCCCGGTATGGAACTGTACGTCGTGGATCCCCCAGGAATCGAACGGGCGGTAGTGTGGCAGGGAAACGGACAGACTGCGCAGGCCACCATCACGCGGCTTTCAGAGCCCTTTCAATCCCCGGCCCCTGGATGGAAGTTCAGTATCGCCGGTCCAGATTCGAAGCGAAAGGCATTGCGATGGAGCCGGTGACATGCATTCCATTCCTCATGCGAAAATCAGTATCCAGAAGCACAACCATCAGGGCGATATACATAATCCTGCAAGGAGTGGCGTTGTGGGCCATTTCCAATCCCCAAGCTTTTGGAAGCACTGAAACTCTGGGTATTAACGCAATAACTTTTGATGCACCTGGCCGTTGGAAGGTCATCCAGAAGAAGCCCGACACATTGACTCTTTGGGAAGTGCCTTACCCTGCCACGGAGGGCACCTCAGAAAGTGCGAATGTTGTGATTCGGACAGGCCGTGACTTGAAGTCATCGGCGTTCACCACGTTATCGGAGGAATTGCGGTTTGCATCCGGGATTCCCCGGAATGGGGCTCTGTTAAATGATGTGACCACGACGGGAAGCCCCTGGCGAACCATGATCTGGGCCGCTCCCCATGCGCCTGCGCCCGTTCAATATTTCTGCATACCGAACGCTCCTCAACAAGCCGTCATGTACCTGACTGTTGACGTCTATGGTGTTTCGCCCGTTATGCCCGTGATGTTTAGGGCGTCGTTTCCGTTGATGGAGAGCACTGATGGGCTTCATACGTTTGTAACAGATTTGAATCGCATGTTGGCCTCCATTTCGGTGGATGGGCAAAGTTACGAGGGAGGCCGGCTGGTCATGGCGGATGGGCGCATTTACTTCAGCACGATCGGGCTCGACTCCATCAATCCGGCAGGAGACTATCAAATGGGCATTGTTTACGATGCGGCCCAGGTGCTGCCGGAGACGGGGGCAACTTTTCGCAAGCATGATGCTGTCAAAGACCCCACTAAGAAGGGCGTGGCAGCAGGGGATATGAGTATCAGGAGAATACGCAGATGATTTGTTCCAACAAATGGTTGGTGTAACTAGGGTAGTCGCGCTTTATTGTGGTCGTGTCTGGATGTTCTCGAAATAGCGGGATTGGCCATTACTTCCCCTCGTTCCAGTGGAAAGCTACAAAATCACTTCCGCCTGAACCCGGCAAACCAGCCGCCGAGCCCGATCAGACCGACTGCGCAGCCCACAAGCTGGAGGAATAGCCGGGTGTCGCTGTGCTGGTGGAACGCGCCGCCGGTTATTAGGATTGCCGCGGCGAGGACGATGATGGAGGAGCTGAGTTGTTTCATATTGTGCAACAATAGACCTGCGGATGTCTGAAATCGCAAGGATAAACCCTGAATGGGAGCAGGGGTTTGTTGCGTTTTGGGCGGGCGGCTTCGGAGGAAGGAAGGCTGGTTAGCGCAGCGGTTGCGGGCGGGGGGGCCGGGCGCCCTTTCAGGGCTTGGTTGGGAGGGGATTGTTTACCCAGGGCTTGCGCCCTGGGCTTTGATAGGACGCCCCGTTGGGGCTGGGGGATCGGGTGTCGCAGGTGGAGCTGCGAAGCGGGCGGGCCGCCCGCGCTCCCTGCGGGGCATTGGCGAGACGGTTCACACTAAAGTGCGAACTCCAACGGTTTGGTGTTAGAGGGCTGGGATTGAGCGGTCGCGGGCGGGGCTGTGCTCACCCCCCTTGATGAATCAAGGGGTTAATGAGATGGGGGGGAGGCAATTCTGGTTTAGGACAGATGGGACGTATAGGACGTATAGGACGTATAGGACTTATGGGACTTATAAGGTGGGGGGAGTCCTGAGTTTGGGGGGAAAGGTTATGGGGACTGCGTTCGTGTGGCGGGGCGAGTTTGGCCTTGTGATTCGTGGAGGCTGGCGGTTCTCTCGTCAGGCTATGCTTAACTGGCTTTTCCGGCGCAAGACCGACGGTTGGGAGGAGGCTTTCGCGCGGTTGCGGGCGCCGAAGACTCGGCGCGGGCTGGATCTGGATATTTGGGCTGTGCGGCGGCATCTGGGGCATTCGCCGTTGGCGTTTGCGGAGCTGCCGGTGGACGTGGGGGCTTATCGTGCGTGGATGACGCGGGCGGATTATGGGCGGTTTCATCCGGGGTATTATGCGGAGAACATCGCGGAGAAATCGTTGGAGCATTTCGTGGCGACGCAGCTCCTGGATCTGCAGCCGGGCGGGGTTTACCTGGATGTGGCGAGCCAGAACGGCGTGGCGGCGGAGGTCTATGGGCGGCTTTACGGCGTGGAGACGCTGATCCAGGACATCTCTTTTCCCGCGGGCATCCACGGGCGCGAGATCGGGGGCGACGCGGGGAACCTGCCGCTGCCCAATGATTCAGTGGATGTGATGGCGCTGCACTGCTCGTTCGAACATTTTGAGGGGGAGAGCGACATGGCGTTCATTCGCGAGGCGGGGCGGGTGCTGCGGCCCGGCGGGCGGTGCGCGATTGTGCCGCTCTATCTATTCCAACATCGGCTCTACCTAACGAATCCGCTGCTATCCGTGCCGGCGGGGGTGAGGTTTGACCGGGGCATTGTGGTTCATGCGAGCCGGGAATGGGGGAACCGGCACGGGAGATTTTACAGTGTGCGACAGTTTCTGCGGCGGGTCTGGGCGAACCGCGGGCCGCTGGAGGTGCAGATATTCGAGGTGCCCAACGCCGCGGAGGTTTCGCCGACCTGCTACCTTCGATTTGCCGCCCTTCTGAGCAAAGGTGTGAAAAAAGATTGATGGCACAATGAAAAAGATTCCACTGACACCAGCGCAGGTGGCCGCCATCAGGAAACTGTGCCCCGATTCGATGGTGGCACGGACGGTGCTCGGGGAGGATGATCCGCGATTGGAGCACCTGAAGAAGGAGCCGGGCGACCTGACGTCTGACCCACGTGTGCGATTGCAGCAGGTCGTGTCGGAGCTGCTGGGCTATGTGGAGACCATGGCGGCGGAACTGGATGAGTTCCCGGAAGGTCCGGATCAGGAGCGCCTGCGCAGCGAGGCTGTGGGCATCCTGCTGGCGGTCCGGGAGATTTATCGGGCGATTCCAGATTTGGGAGAAGCTGAAACGATTTCTTCGCCGACGCTCATTGAAATGGCGCAGGCTTTCACTCGGGGGCGTGCATTGCTGGCGGCGGCAAGACTTGGGGTGGGGGACGCGATGACTGCCGGGCTGGCCACCGCACCGGAGATTGCGGCGGCCTGCAAGGCGGATGCCGACGCGGTGCTGCGATTGTTGCGTTACCTCGCGACATTTGGCGTCGTTGTGGAGAATCCGCCCGACGAGTTCGTGCTGACATCCCTCGGCAGGGGGCTGGAGTCAAAGAGCCCGGATTCCAAATGGGCCGGAGTGGTGTTCTGGGCCGACCTGCTGGCCGACAACTGGTCCCACCTTACGGAATGCATCCGCACGGGGAGGAACGCGGCGGAGGTCATCAAGGCGGCGGGCGGGGAATCGCGCTGGTCCACGGACCCGGAAGCCCCGGCGATTTTCCGCGCCGTGATGGGGACCGCGCCGCCCGAGGCCTATGGTCCCATTGCCGCAGCGTTTGATTTTGCCGGGTGTCGCGTGGTGGCGGACCTTGGCGGTGGCGGGGGAGCGCTGTTGCTGGAAATTCTGCATCGCCATCCGGCGCTGCGCGGAATACTGGTGGACAGGCCGGAGTCCATCGAGCGCGCAAAGCCACGCTTTAAGGAAGACGCTGCGTCTGCGCGTTGCGAGCTGGTGAGCGCAGACCTGCAGGAATCCGTGCCGCCCGGCGCGGATATCTATATCCTGAAGCACGTGCTGCACGGTTACAGTGACGAGGGAATCCGGGCTATCCTCGGAAACGTGCGCGGAGTCATCCCGCCGGATGGGCGGGTGCTTGTCATCGAGTTTGTGCTGCCGTCGCAATTTACCCGTGTGGACCCGCAGATCGAGCGCCGCGCCATGAGTGACCTGAACATGCTGGTCAACACCGGCGGCCGCGAACGCACCGCCGTGGAGTGGAACGAAGTGCTGGGGAGTGCAGGTTTCAAGATGGAGCAGGTCCTGCCCGTGGAGGGGGACGCGGTTTCGGTGGTTGTTGCGACTCCGGATTAAGGATGGATGGGCAGGGATTTAAGGTCGCTTCGCGAATTTGAGGCGGAACCTGCGGCTCGGGCACCAGTGGAAACCATTGTACTCGTCGGGGCCGTCGCTGGAAATGGTCCAGTCGAGGTTCGCCGCCATCTCCGTGAGGAAGATGGAGCCAATGGCAAGGGTGAGCTGCTCGCCGAGGCAGGCACGGGCGCCCAGGCCGAAGGGCGCGTAGCTGGCGGCGCGGTGGGCGCGCGTGAGAAAGCGGTCCGGATCAAAGGTGTCGGGGTTTACGAAATCCGCAGAATTACGATGGCTTTCGCGGGTGCAGATACGCAGGAGCCAGCCCTTGGGCAGCAGGTGTCCGCGGAAGCGCACATCGCGGGAGAGGATGCGGACCAGATATTCACTTTGCTCCATGCGCAGGGTCTCGCGGATGACTCGGCGGGCGAGAGGTTCGCCGGGGGATTGCGGGTCGGGGGTGCGAAGGCGTTCAATCCACCGGGGATTGAGTGACAGGAGTTTGATGGCCCACGTGAGCATTCCCGCCGTGTCGAGGGACGCGGTCATGGGAATGAAGACGAGATTACCGAGGATGGCCGGATCGTCGAGGGCGTCGGGCTTTGCGTCTAGGAGCTGGCTGAGGAAGGAGGGTTGCGGGATCTTCCCGGCGGCGTCATCCCGACGGATGGTTTCACCTAGGGTGCGGATTGTGGCAAAGGCACGGTCGAGGGCCTCGCGGACAGCTGCTGCGGGCGTTTGCGCGGCGCGATTGACGTCGGCGACACGGCAAGTGCTTTCCAAGATGGCGAATTCAGGCGAATCGGGGGACACGCCGTGGAAGACGGCGGTAATGATTTCAAAAACGATTTGGTGGATATGGTCACCAAGGGTTTGTGGATTGGCATCGTTTGTTGGCGCAGCATTAGCCAAACGCAAAATACCGGCGAGGGCCAGGTCGGTCATTTGTGGGAGGCATTGCTCGACAACTTCGCGGGAAAAAGCCTCGCGGAACAGTGCGCGATAGGCTGCGTGGTCCGGGTCGCTCATGTAGCGAAGGAATCCGCGCTGAACAAAGCGGCTGGAGGGGATGGGGTCGGGCTGGACCGCGTCGGCGTGTTCGCGGAAAAGGGCGGCGGCATTGTCCATGCCCACGACGCAGATGGTGGGTTTCAGGACGTGGCTGGCCTTGAAAATGGGGCCGAACCGCGCGGCCTGCTTCTCGTAGTAGTCCCGGTTGGTCCATTGCCCCACCGGGAGCAGGGCGAGGGATCCCGGCGGTAATCCGCGGGCGCGGCCATGGGAGGGCCTGGCCCGCCACCACATGGCAATGAGCAGCAAAGCCGTCGCGACGGCAACGGGCCGCAGCAGGTTTGGCAGGAAAAGGGTGAGGGCAAGAATACCGGCGACTGCGCCAAGAAGGGCGAGGGTGAGCGCCCGGGAAGCTCCGGGAAATGCCCGGAGCTTGAGGCGGAAGTTTGGGGTGCAGGCAAGCCGGAAAACAGGGAAGAGCGCGACAAGGAGAAGGGCGCAGGCGATGAGGCGCTCGATAAGGGCAAGGGGTGGCACGTTGGGAAGGGTGTTGCCATTCGGGGTTGGGGAGGCAAACAAAAACCGGCGGCAAGTGGAGAATGCCTTGCATCCGGGGTGGTTGATGAGCCAGAAATAACGGCCTTTGCGTGCAGTGGGCGCGGGGCGCAGCACCCAAACATTTGTGACGGAATGAGACAAACGGGCCATAATCAGGCCTGATGACACCCATGACGAATCGCCGAGTTCTTTTTATCGTCCCGCCGACGGGGATGTACATCCGCGAGGATCGGTGCCAGACGCCCATCGAGGAGATGAAGACCATCGCGCTGCGTCCGCCGATTGACCTGCTGTACTCGGCGGGGTCGACCGAGGCGGCGGGTTGCGAGTGCAAGCTGGTGGATTACCCCGGCGAGCGGCGGTCGTGGGGGCACCTGGAGGCGGATATTCGCGAATTCAAGCCGCAGGTCATGATGATGTCCATCACGACGCCGTCGCTGCACAAGGACGTGGAGGCGGCGACGCTGGCGAAGAGCATTGACCCGACCATCGTGACGGTGGCCAAGGGCGCGCATTTCAACGTGCTGGACCGCGAGGCCATGGAGCTTTACCCGCAGTTGGATTGCGTGGTGCGCGGGGAGTATGAGCACACGGCGGCGGAGCTGGGGATTGGCAAGCCGCTGGCGGAGATTTTGGGGATCACGTGGCGAAACGCCGAGGGCGTGATCACGCGCAACGCGGACCGGCCGTTCATTGATAATCTGGATTCGATTCCCTTCCCGGCGCGGCATTTGGCGCACAACGAACTCTATTTCCGCCCGGACACGATGGAAATGCAGACGACGATCGTGACCAATCGCGGTTGCCCGCATTCGTGCATCTATTGTCTGGCGCCGTTGGTGTCCGGGAAGAAGAACCGGTATCGCTCGACGGACAACGTGGTGGCGGAGCTGGAGGAGTGTGTGAACCGCTACGGTATCCGCAGCTTCCTCTTTCGCAGCGACCTCTTCACGCAGAAGAAGGAATGGGTCATCGAGCTGTGCAAGAAAATCGTGGATCGCGGGCTGAAGATCGAGTGGTGCTCGAACAGTCGTGTGGATTGCATCAATGCCGAGATGCTGGAATGGATGAAGAAGGCAGGCTGCTGGATCATTGCCTACGGCGTCGAGAGCGGCAACGACGAGATGCTGAAGAACATCGAGAAGAAAGCCACGGTGGAGCAGGCGCGAACGGCGGTGCGGCTGACGCGCGAGGCGGGGGTCAAGAGCAGCATCTACCTGCTGATGGGCCTGCCGTGGGACACGCCGGAGACCATCGAGGACAACGTGAAGCTGGCGCGGGAAATCCAGCCGGACTTCCTGGAAATCTTTTACACCTATCCCTTCCCCGGCACGAAGCTCCGGCAAATCGCCATCGAGAAGGGGCTGCTCAAGGAGGGAGACATCCCTGAGGATGCCTACTCCAACCCGGCCATGGGCGGGTTGTACCTGACGAAGGAGCAATTCTCCAAACTTCGCAAGAAGTCGCTCCGGCGCATCTACCTTCAGCCCAGCTACATCTGGCGGACCCTGCGGGGCGCGAGATCGCCGAAGGAACTGGCGAACTATGTGAAATACGGCGCGCTGACCCTGAAGGATCTCTTCAGCGGCCGTGCTCGCAACAGTGAGGCGCTGAAGGCGAAGGCGACCGAGTAACCTGCTACAACGGAATCTTCGGCATTCCGGGATTTCGGCGGGCGGCCACCTTTTTGATGATCATCTTCATGTCCGGTGATGGAACATATCCGGAAATGTTGAATCTCAACACCTCGATGGTCTTGCAGTGGAACCAGTTGGGGTGCTCCGCGACTCGTACCACTCCGACGTAGGTTCCGGGCGTCGCTGTTTTCTGGAGCAAGCCCTTGTAAACCTGTTTCTCGCTGTCGCCCTGCCCGATGGACCGCCAGTAGGTGTAGAGCAATTTGCCGTCCAGGTCCGCATCGCATTCCAGGGTCAATTCCACCTCGTCCACGGCTTCCGTGGGAAGACCCGGCAGGGGCGCCATCGCGAAACCACCGCCGGCCAGCTTCGGACGGACGATGAGCCCCTGCATGGGGACCATTTCGACTTCCGAGTCTATTGGCCAAACCTTAAATTCACCCGTCTTTGAGTAATCCGCCAGCGTGACGATGGGGTTGTCTTTTGCGTGGGCCTCGCGAAATGCATGGACCTTTTGCGCGATTCCCTCGCGGACGTTTTCCCAATCCTTCGATGCCTGCCCCGGATTCTTGAATTTCCAGAGGGTGCTGTTTGCGCCGGGGCGCACTTCCTCCATGTAGCCGATGGCACGAACCATTTCGGGTGGGACGGCGGGTGAGGTGACGACCCATGGCACCCCCTTGCTCTCGATCCATGCGAGGGCGCGCAGGGAGGGGAACTCCTTCAGGATGTTCATCATGATATCGTAATCGGGGAACAGGCCGGTATCGGCCCAACCATTGAGCATTGGCCGCCAGACTGGTGCGCCGGCAAGGCCCGCGGAGCAATCGCCCGGATCTGGCAGAAAAACAAATGGTTGAGTGCCTGTTGGGTCCAACGTATTGATGTGAGAAATTGCATCGGGCAGTTTTGTGCTGGGATTGCGGAAAAGGAACTGGGTCGGCCGGTGCTCGGCGAAGATTATCAAGACGACGGAGACGCAGGTTATCCAACCTGCGGCGCGCCATCGCCGCAGCAGGGCCGCCATCAGAATGGCGACGGATATCGCCGAGAAGAACTGGAACACAAAGGCGAAGCGCGCGGGAACGCGGAAGAAAGAGGTGTGCCTCAGCACCAACTCATGCAGATAATAGTAGGGTGCCGGGGTTTGGGAGGGCCCCCAGAAGGGCCCGAGGCTGAAGGCAAAAGCTGCGATGGCACAAAATACTGAAAACATGGACAATCTATCCATGGCGCTCATCCTTCGCAGGACCGCCTTGCGAATCAGTCGTGCGATTTCAACAAGGAGCAGAACAGCCAATCCGTAGCCGATGAACTGGCAATCCTCGCCTTTGGCCGGCGGGGCGAAGGGGGCATTGGCCCACGGCCCCATGGCGGTGACAAGGCGACCGGGCTGGTCCGGGGGCAGGAACCAGCCTTTCAGGGAGGCACTGTAGGCCTGGCACTCGGCCAGGTCGCCGCGGCTGCGAGGGATGCCACTGGCGGCCTTCGCATAAACAATTGCAATGGGGCTGATGAGCAGGGCTGCAAGGGGCATGGCCGCGCCGGTCCAGATAAAGAAATTACGACACGGCAGGGACCATGTGGAAAGATACCAGGCGAGGACTCCGCCGGCCGCGCAGAAACCGGTCAGGACCAGCAAATACCACGAGAAGCAGAGGGCACTCAGGGCCGTGGCGGCTGCAGCGACGGCGCTCTTCCAATTCGGGCGCCGGGCGAGCTGCCATCCTGCCAGAAATCCGATGGCAAGGATGCCAGTCCAAACGAGATTCATGTGGCCCGCCGAGCGCCAGTAACGGCTGGCGTTGATGGTCATGCAGACAGCGCCCACGGCGATGGCCAGTCGGGGAAGCGATGTGGAAAAGCGAAGAGCTGCGTAGAACGCAGCCAGAGTGAACCAGATGGAAAGATAGAGCGCGAGGTTGTACGTCAGGATCGCATTCCGACTGAGCAGCCAGACGGGGGTCATGAGGATGGACGGGAGCACCAGGCCGTCGGTGTTGGTCAGCCCCATGATATGAGGGTAAAATGCGGGGAAGTTGAAGTAATCGAGGGGGTGGCGCCACCAGTTGTCCGCACCCCATCCAAGGATGTAGGCGAAAATCGTGGCGTCGTTGGGGTGAAGTTCGCTGGCGGCCTTGGAAAGGGGGATGATGGGCCATCCCACCACGATGGTTAAGGCGACAAAAACAGCAAGGACCAGCCAATCGCGCCAGCCCCACTGGACGGACATGGGCTGTGCATTATCTTCCGTTTCCGGCACGGTTTTGGTGGGTTTGCTGTCCACTATGCTCATTGGGAAGGGATTGAGGCAACGGACGGCCGCGCTGGCAACTGCTATCCCATTCAAAACTTTCGGTTGCCTGAGGCGGGCGAAGCCACGGTGATGGGACAAATTTGCCATGGCCAGAAGAACGAAAAGAAGCGAAAGGACTGCGGGTGAGGCAACGGCTCCTGCCGCGGTCGCCGAAGCCAAGGCGTCCCAGGTAGCCGGGGGGGGCGCAATGCGCGGCCTGCTCGATCCTTTGCTCCGGCCTCCCCGGCTTGTTGCGGCCATTTTTTCCGCCATTGTGCTGCTCACCGCCTTTGTCGTTCTCTACGGCCCGGCGATCACGTTGCCGGTCTCGCTGGTGGACGACATGGTCGTCATGCAGAATTCTGACAAGCTTTGGACCAACCTCGCCACAAAACCGATTGCGGAGGCCCTCCGCGAGGATTTCTCGGTAAGGGCGCGCTCGGCGAATCCGGGGGTTTCCTTCAAGAATATGTTCTGGCAAAGGCTTTCCGGGGGGAAGCCTGCGGTGTTGCATGGGATCCGGTTGGCAGGTTTTGCCCTGCTCATTGCGATTCTTTCCGGCGCTGCGTTTATGTTTGCGCGGACGGGGGCGTGGGGGAAGGGGCTGGCGGCCTGCGCTACGGGCCTTCTGCTGATGGGTGCGGAAGTCACGGGGTGGCACAATTTCCAGTGCCTGAGGGCGAACTGGTATCGCCTCCATGCGGCGGACGCGACCCTAGCGGTGCTGGCTGCCGTGCATTGGCTGGTGCTTTGGCTCGCGTTGCGTGCCAGGGGTGGCATGAGGCGGGGTCTGCTGTTTGCGGCATCCGGTGCTTTGCTACTGGTTATGACCACGGTCAAGCCGTCGGCCATCGCGTTTCTGGGGCCACCGTGGGTTCTCGCGGCACTGCTGTGGCTTGGGGGCAATCGCGGCTGGCGCGGCACGGCGCTGATGGCGCTGGCGGGGGCGGCCGTGGTGGGGGGCTATCTGTTCTCTCTCAAGAGATTTATGGCGGCCAGCCCGGTGATGCATGACTACGGGGCCGACTACGCGCCGACCCTTGCGGCGTTTCAGAATGGTTGGGAATTCCACCGGGTTTCCTGGTGGGATGCGTTGGGGCCGCTGTCGCTTGTGTTGCCGGTTTCTTTCCTGCTTCGGAATGTGACGGATCTGGCGGAAGGGGGACGGTTTCGACATGTGCTGCGTCGCGAGACACCGATTTTGTTTTTTGCGGCTGCGTGGGCTTGCGCCACGGCTGTCTATTTGCCCTGGCCGCACCTGTTGCCCAGGTATATGCTAACGCCGCTGCTTGGCCTGTCGGTGGCGGCGGGAATTGAACTGGCATCGCTATTGGCGCGGAATCGCGAATGGATTGCCATCCCTGCCATTGCGACAGGTGCCGCGTGCATGTTGGCGCCGACGATGAACTGGTTCTGGTGGGGTGTTGTGGCTGCGACCGCGGTCTCCATCTGGCAGCCTTTGCGTGGCATGGGGTTTGGGTTTTTATCCGGAGCGGCGCTGGTGGGTGTTGTCTACTTTCTAACAGCTTTGCCCCTGACCCACCGCAGCCTGCAGGATAGTTGCGTCGCCAACGAACGGACCCAGGGGCAGGTGCTTGCAAAGGTCACCGAGTGGGTGCATTCCGGTAAAAACGTGGGCTTTGTGGGCGGCGTAGGCGACGAACGCATTGGGTCGCTGGCGGGGCTTGCCGCGCGGGATAATCCAACCTCAGGGATTCTAAAACCCACCCTAAGTCCCGAGGAAGCGCGCGACTGCGTCGCCGTGCTCATTCATGAGGAAATGTCACCGAGGGAACTGCTTTCGAAGTTCGGCGGCATGCCGCTGAAGGAATATGTCGAAGCCCCCCGCACCACGATTCGCCCGCTGAATTTCTGGGAATGGAGGCAAAGGTACTGGACCACGGGACAACGGAGCCTTGGAATCGAGGCGGCGTTGCGCAATCGGTGGGCTGTATTCGAACCTCAGTAAGAACGAAGTTTCGCCGCCAAGTCAAGAAGGCGCCAATCAAAAACCACTAGAAAATTTACAAATGTGATGCAGACGATTTGATGGCGGTCGCCGTTAGTAGGTCACCAGTGTAAAATGGGAAGTTCCAGCGGAGTAGGCCTATTTGATGGAGGAAATTGTAGAGACCCGCGGTGGATTTGTTTGCGGGGCGGGCGAGCAGGCGGAACGCGACGGCGTCGGCGTTGCGCCAGAAGGCGTGGTGGCTAATCTCGACATTCTTGAAGCCGAGGCGGGTTAGCAGGCGTGTCATGGAGGTTGCCGTGAAGTAGTGCAGGTGAGACGGTGGATGGATGAGGCGCCACTTGGGGCCCCTGAGTCGGGCCAGCAGGGAGCCGATGTCGCCGGTGCTGAGGGCCAAGGTTGCGCCGGGGGCCATTTCCGTGTAAGCCTTGGCGAGGTACTGCTCGGGGTGCTGAAGGTGCTCGATGGTATCCCAGAGGCATACCACGTTGAACGGCTGGGCGGGCGGACTGAGCGCGAGGTAATCGCCGGCTGTGACGTCCTGGTTCAGTTTGGTTCGGGCAAAATCAGCGGCGAAATCCGATATATCGCATCCTGCTGCGGTGAAATGCTGCGAGGCCAGGCGCAAGAAGTAGCCGTAGGCCGCCCCGATCTCGTAGAGCCGTCCACCGGCGGGATGACGACGAACCAGGTCGCGCACGCGATTTCGCAAGTTGCGTTCGAGGGCCGGGCGCTCCTTTTCGTAATCGAGATATTCGTCGCCGTTAAAGTAGTTCTGCGAGTAGATGGCGCGAAGCTCGTCGTCACTCAGGGAGACATCGGCCCACACATGGGTGCATTCCAGGCATTTCAGCAGGCCGGGGAAATGGGGGGCGAAGTTTCCTGATTCACAGCAGATGCACGACTGGGACTTCGTCACGGGCGAGTTTGGCCTCTGGGTTTGCGAACGATATATATGGGGCGTTTCTTGGCTTCGTCGTAGATTCGCGCAAGGTACTCGCTGGCGATGCCAAGAGTGAGCAACTGCACCCCGCCAAGGCAGAGACTGACAAGGAGCAGGCTGGCCCAGCCTCTTTCAAGGTGCACCCCGGTGGCCACGCACACGAGCACGTAAATCGCATAAATGCCCGCGAGGAAAAGCACAATGAGCCCCAGCAGGAACGCCATGCGCAGGGGGCGCACGGAAAAGCTGGCGATGCCATTTAGCGCAAAGCGAACCATCTGGCGAAAACTGTATTTCGTGGTTCCCGACAGGCGATCGGGCGCGTCGTAGGGGATCTCCGTATAGTTAAACCCGACCCAATAGGTCAGTCCGCGCAAAAATCGGACGCGCTCGGGCAGGCCGTTGATGGTGTCTACGACTTGACGGTCGAGAAGGCGGAAATCGGCGGCGCCGGGTGGGATGGCAACGGCGGAGAGCCGGTTCATCACGGAGTAAAACATCCGCGATGTGGCTTCTTTGACGATTCCCGCCGAGGCCGTCTTGCGGCGAATCATCTGGACGATATCGGCGCCCTTTTCCCATTCGGCGAGGAGGGTGGGGATCAGCTCCGGAGGGTGCTGGCCGTCGGCGTCGAGGGTGATGACGGCGCCGGTGCCGCAGGCTGCGTCAAGGCCGGCGGTCAGGGCCGCCATGTGGCCAAAATTCCGGGAAAGGTGCAGGACGCAGGTTTGCGGATCGCTGGCGGCCAGAGCATCGAGTTCCGTAGCGGTGGCGTCCGTGCTGCCATCATTCACCCAGATGACTTCGTAGGCATGAGGGCAGTCCTTCAGGACAGCCTTGATTCGGGCCGCCATGGGCCCGATGTTGGAGGCCTCATTATAGGCGGGAAGGACGATCGTCAGGACGGGATCCGGGGTTCCCGCCCCCACGGATTGGCTGACGGCTGGCTGCTGGTCGGTCATTTACAGGGATTCAGACCCAAGCGCGTCGGGGAATCCAATAGAAATTGCGTGTCCGGGGCGGAAGGAGGGCGGCATTTTCCGGCGAATGGCCCTGCCGGTTAGTTGTTGCATTCCCCCTGAGCGCCGCGACGGTGCTTTTTGGGTCTGATTCGGACCAAACCAACTTAGAACTTTAGAACAGGAGTTTGCCGCAATGGCCAAGCGTTTGCTTTTCACCTCGGAGAGCGTTTCGGAGGGGCATCCCGACAAGGTTTGCGACCAGGTTTCGGACGCCATTTTGGATGCCCTGCTGGCGCAGGATCCTTCCAGCCGTGTGGCTTGCGAGACTCTGGCCACCACCGGTCTGGCCTTAGTGGCGGGTGAAATCACAACCAAGGCCCAGGTCAACTACTCCGACATCGTTCGCAAGACGATTTGCGACATCGGCTATACCTCCGACGACATGGGCATCAATGGTTCGGGTTGCGCGGTCATGATCGCGCTGGACCGCCAGTCGCCGGATATCGCCATGGGTGTGGACGAAGGCGAAAAGAAGGAACAGGGCGCCGGCGACCAGGGCATGATGTTTGGCTTTGCCTGCAACGAGACTCCCGAATTGATGCCGCTGCCCATCACGGTGGCGCACCAGCTTCTGCTGAAGCTCGCCGACCTCCGCAAGACGAAGAAGCTTCCTTACCTGCGCCCCGACGCGAAGTCGCAGGTGACGGTGGAGTACGTGGACGGCAAGCCGACGCGTGTCCACACGATCGTGATTTCCACACAGCATTCTCCCGACGTTGACGTGCCGCAGATCAAGGAAGACCTGCTCAAGCATGTGATCCCGCAGGTGGTGGATGCCAAGTGGTGGAACCTGAAGGACACCATCATTCACGTCAACCCGACGGGGCGTTTCGTGGTGGGTGGGCCCCATGGTGACACGGGCCTCACGGGCCGCAAGATCATCGTGGATACCTATGGCGGCATGGGTCGCCACGGTGGTGGCGCATTCAGCGGCAAGGACCCCAGCAAGGTCGACCGCTCGGCGGCCTATGCGGCGCGCTGGGTGGCCAAGAACGTTGTGGCGGCGGGTCTGGCAGAGCGCTGCGAAGTGCAGGTGGCCTATGCCATCGGCGTCGCGAAGCCTGTCTCCATCACGGTGAACGTGGATTCGCAGGGAACCGGCAAGCTAAACGACGAGGTCCTCACGAAGCTGGTTGAGGATAACTTTGACCTGCGCCCGCGGGCCATCATCGAGCAGCTCAAGCTGAAGCGACCGGTTTACCTGCCGACGGCAGCCTACGGACACTTTGGCCGTACTGGCGACGGCTTCACCTGGGAAAACACGGACATGGCGGCCACGCTCAAGGAGAAGGCTGCAAAGCTGTAGTCCCAGCAACAGGCATTAGATTTAAGCCCGGTTTCCCGCAAGGGGGCCGGGCTTTTTCTTTGCTCAGCCGATGCGGGCTTCAGCTGTTTCCATGGATTTTACGGTCATCGTGATCATGGCCCCGCCACCGGGGATGTTTGCCGCATGGACGCTGCCCTGGTGGAAATCGTGGACGATGGTCTTGACCCAATTCAGGCCCAAACCCTCGGAGGCCTCGGTCTTGGTGGAGTAGCCGTACTGGAAAATTGAATCAATTTCGGCCCGACCAAGAGGGCGTCCGTCGGGGCTGCAAATGCCGGGTCCGTTGTCCTGCACCTCAATCCGGAACTCCTCCGTGCCCAGTTCGTGGCGCGTGCGCACTGTGATTTTGGGCGTGGCTCCCTGGGAGACCGGGTTGCGCTTCAGGGCGTCAAGGGAGTTGGTCAAGACATTGAAAAGCGCGAGCTTCAGCAGCCGCGGCTCAACAATGAGCGTTGGGATCCCCGGCTGGAAATCGCGGACAATCTCGATGCGGGCGGAAACGGAAGGCTCGAAGGACGCGAGAAACTCACCGACAAGGATGTTGAGGTCGTGGCGCTCGAATTGCGGGCGCTTCACATAGCTGAAGGAGCGGTAAAGGTTTACGATCTCCTGCAGGAAGCGGGTGCTTTGCAGCAACCCCTCCACGGCCTGTTGCAGCAGCTCGGCCCGGGGGCCATCGAGCTCGGCGCGTGGCAAATTCATCATCTGGCGCACACCCATCAGGTCCAGCTTGGTGGTGGCGATGATGTTGGTGAGGTCGTGACCGAGGTTGCGGGAAAGAACAATGTTGGCCTCGCTCCGCTGCCGTAAAATATTCTGCTGGTAGGCGCGGAAGGTGAGGAAGCCTCGGCGAAACGTTTCGCAGACGCGCTCGCCGCATTCCATGCGGTAGCGTAACTCCGGCATCTGGCGGTCCAGGCGTCCCGTCATCAGCGCCCAACTGTCGGGCAGGCTCGCGAGAAAATCGAACTGTGTGGTGCCCCGCGCCGCAAAAACCTGCTCGCCATAGCCGTTCTTCAGTTTCTCGGCCAGATGCTGGGCGGTGCCCAGCGTCTCGGCGGTTTGCGGCACTGGGGCTCCGCCGGGTGAGTACTGCTCCACGATGGTCAGCGGGCCATCCTCGCCGGAAAGTTCGGTAATGGCAAAGGACTCAAAGCCAAATGCTTCCGAGCAAAACGTCATGGCGTCGGCAATGGTGGTGGCGCGCTTACCGGGGTCATCCTGCCCGACGAGGTTGCCAAGGCGGTCCTGAAGTTGCTGCAAAAGCGCCTGGCTGGCGATGTTGTTGTAGGACGTTTCGAGGAAACTGGTGGCGCGGGGAATGAGGCGGGTGGCGCCGCGTTTGGAGTCTTCCAGGTGGGCCGTGACCACCTGCATGGGGCGAAGCAGGTACTTGTAGACAAAATAATAAATGGCACACCACACCAGCACGACGACCAGGGAGTACCAGCGGTAGCGGATGGTGAGTTCCGTGATGGCTGGGTAGCCCGGAGGAGTCGTGTAATAGGCCGTCAACTGGCAGCGTGTGCGCAGGCGTGTCTCCGGGTCCGCCTCACCCGAGACTCGCAGGGTCGTCTTGTTGGAGAAATCGCGGGTAAAAAGGTTGTTCTGCCAGGTGTTCATGGCCCGGAACTTCCCCGGCTGTTCCTCGTCGAAAACGAGGTTTCCGTTGGGACCGGTGAGGGTGACCCGATAGATGCTCGTGGGACCGGAGAGGAGGGCGGCCACCTCCTTCCGAAGCGACTTGAGCGCCCCTTCACGCCCACCGGGTGCGCCGTAGTAAGCATCGTGGGTATAGTTGCGCAGCGTGTCCGGGAGGTTGAAA